>CAZUON010000031.1:0-39465 GCA_964621345.1 uncultured Glaciecola sp.
CAAGCAACAGTGGTGTTTGTGGGAGATTACCGCCTCCGCGGTAATGACGGGAATTGGCGTGGTAATGACGGGGATTGGCACGGTAATGACGGGGATTGGCGCTGTAATGACGGGGATTGGCGTTGTAATGACTGGGCGTGGCGCCTTAATGACAATGAGAGGGGGATTGTTTATTACGCCTTAAACATCTCAGCTAACATTGCTTTTACCGCGTTCGCGTCGCTTTCACTTAATTCATTGTTAGCAATAGCCTGTTCTATATCTTGGCAAAGCAAACCCTCAAATAGGTGTGCAAAAGCGTGTAAGTCATTTTTAGCTTCAATTAGCCTGACCTCATTTTGAAGCGCATCGTTTTGCAACATTTGCGAGAGGTTGGCGGCGACTACTGAAAAATGGCCATGTATGTAACTAGAAACAAACAAAAGATGTTCGTCGTCTTTATCAATATAACTGTCTAAAAAAACTTCTTTTTGATCAAGAAACACTTCTTGCTCATCATTAAACATACTTCACCTCTGCTACGCCCTCCTCTCCTCGAACAAAATACAGCACCTTATCTTTATAGCCTGTAATCACAGAAATTGGCCCGCTTAATTCATTATCAAGCTCGGCATCTCCGGTATCAGCAATTAATCCTTTTTGGCCTAAGGCATTTAGCTTATTTTTAGTTGCCACAATATGAATGTTTTGCTTGCCAATACGACGAATAAACGCTGGCGATAACTGCTGATTACCGCGGCCAAAAATATGCCCCTGACCACCAATAAGGGTAATTACTAAGCTAGTTGTCTGATTGTTAGTTAAATCAAGTAATTCCTGGGCTGTTACATCTTTTGCTATCACCTCAAAGCCCTTTACCAGATCCACTCCCAGCAGAGTGTTATCAAGCGCATTGGTCTCCATAATTGAGGCAACAGTGCTACCGGAACCCATAACAAATATTCGCTGAGGATCATCTTCCATCATTTCGGTGACGTGGGCAGCAATGTCTTCAAGTACAAGTTCGTCAGACTCTTTCCCGCCTGATTTTACTGCCTGAATATAATTAAGCTCCGCTGGTACCTGCATTTCACCAAAGTACTTTGCAATTACTTGGCCTTCGCGGAACTTACTTTCATCAATGTCTTTAACCTCTGCATCAAATAAACTGAGTAACTCGCCCTTTATGACTTTTTTCAGCACTTTACCGGCGCCACTTGGCGTGATGGCATATACGCCTGAATGAATTTTGCAGCCTGCAGGCACACCTACCACGGGTAAGCTTTGCCCCACCGCAGAAAATACATTGCGAGCAGTGCCATCGCCTCCGGCAAATAATAGTAAATCAACGCCTGCATCGACTAGGGCTTTTGCAGCATTCAACGTATCATCGCTTTCAGTTTGTGCTGCCTTTGCGGTATAAACAACACGGGTATTAAAGCCAAGCTCTTGCGCAAGGGACTCTCCCATCTCAGTACCACAAGTAACTATCTCAACCTGCTCTTTCATATCAGCAATTTCACGGAGCGCTCTGGATGTTTTAATTGGCGCATGCTTCTGAGCCCCTGCCGCTAAAGCTTGCTCCCTAATTTCTTTACCGTCACTGCCTTTAAGTGCCAACGCGCCACCAATCCCGGCATACGGATTAACAATCAAGCCCAATTTAAAACGCCGATTTTTAGCCGCTGATATTTGTTTAACACTCATTATAACGGGTGCCCTATTGTCGATGCCCGAGTTTTTGCATTTGGTTGCTCTACAAGCATGCTTTCTACAAATTGATGCTGGCGAATATCATCACTTTCAAAATGAATCTGCAGGGCAGTTAAAAACTGCTCAGCTCTTGATGGAAAACCATTTTCGATATACGCACGGAGTTGCTGATATACATTTTTTGAGAAACCGCTGCTGTCGTAATTATCAAGACTTAAATTATCATTACTGACCTTAAATGGCTTTTTGCAGGCAATTGAAAATGCCCACTCAATGGCTTGAGGTTTTATTTCAACTCTTTCAAAGGCGGCTTGTTGCATTGCATCTCTGCCGTCTGGCGCATACCAATAACCATAGTCAACTTTTTGCCTGCGCTCAGCACCTGCTAAACACCAATGGGCAATTTCATGCAGGGCACTGGCAAAGTAATCCCGAGTAAAAAATAGCTTATTACCTTTTGGGAAGTCATGTAATTTCTCAGTACCAAGCCACTCTATTTTTCCTGTCTTTTGCGGCACATTGACACTCTGCGCCGTGTAATAAGTATCGCTAGGTTCATAAAAATAATCTTCTAACTTTGCATCTGCTGGCAAATAAATCGGCTCACTTGCATTTGCGTGAAGGCTTGTAGGGTAGGTATCTGCAACACTACCCAAAGCCTTTTCAGATGCGTTACGCGTAACATTGAAATTCTGATTAAACAGAGTAACTAAGGTCTGAGCATCTAAATGCAACTGCCCGTGTTGCTGTTGTTTATCGTCAACAGAAAAAACACTTGGGTTACAGCGTGAATTATGGGTATATTGCATATATAAATTTTATGACCGTTGGTTTTTGAGGCTTGCGAATCTGTCAGATTTATTATGAATTGTTTAAACGTAACAACACAAATCATACAAAAGTAAAGGACAAGTATAACCGAAAAAGTTCTTAATTAAGAGACTTCGGCATACACAAAAAGGCAATTATGTTAGAAAATACACTGTGCGGAAATGAACAAAATCATTGGAATGAACTTGATTGGAAACACACCAATCCCTTCATTGTTTTGTGGCATGTGCATCAACAAGATATTGACCATTACAAGCATGCAAATAATGTATCCTACATAAAACAACTTGAAAAGCTCGCATGGGCACATTCGAACAGTCTAGGTCTGACATTTGAAGATTATCAAGCTCTCGACCGTGCCATGGTTATTCAACATCACAATTTATCTTATCACGCCCCCTCGTTTGAAGATGAAACCCTCGCATGTGCAACCTGGATAACGCAATGCGATAAACGTTTCCGGCTACAACGAGAATTTCAATTTATCTCAACGCAGTCAGGTAAAACGGCTTTTTCAGGTATTACCGATTTTGTCTGTGTGAAGCTCTCTAGCGGCGCACCTAAACCGATGCCTGCTGAATTTATAGAAAAATATGGTGCTCATCTGATTGATGAATGAATTGGGTGAGTTACACAATAGAACTTGAGAGGTGAAATGGGCATATTTCTTAGGCTGTTATTATTGATATCACTTGTTTTAAACGCCTATCTTTTATGGCAGATGAAACAACAAAGTGACCATGCCATTGCAATCCCTACAGATATTTCATCTCCTAATTCTCCATTACGAGCCAGGGGCCCTGAACAAAAAAGCTTAACGCCAAGCATCTCGAAAAGTACTAGAGAAACTCATGATGAAGCAATCGATGGCAGCGCCTTAAAAGTGCCTAGTGAAGGCATCACCTTGGCTTTTCTACAGCAATTACAACAAGCCAAAGCCTTCGACAGCCTCAGTTTTTACGTATCCGCTTATTTACGCGAAAACCCACAAGATATCGATGCGCTTTTGCTAGAAGCTGAGGCTTACTTTTATACTCAACCTTTGAATATTGCCTTAGTGAACTATTACGGCCTGCGCGACGCGTATTTGACCGATGAACAGTTAGCACAAATCAATCGACTTATCGATGTAAATACTACCCGTATCATCCAACAATTTAGTGGCGATGGCAGCTGGGATTTGCTTGCAGCCTTTTTGGAGCCTTTAATTCAGGTAGACCCATTAAATCGACGCTACATTTTGGCTCTAGCAAAAGCCTATGGGATGCAAGAGCAAACCATATTAATGGAAAACGTGTTAGCGGCATTACCCAGCGATGATGCCAGAGCACAACGCTTGCGTAATGATATATACAATCTAGATAGAGTTGCCAGCATCGAGCAGCAGCCAAAAGAGGCATTTTCACCCAATCCTAGTTCAAATATTGAAAGCCAAGTTCGCTTAATTGCGCGCAACGGCCAATACTATACCGATGTACGTTTGAGCAGTGTCGATGCTCAACTGCTAGTTGATACGGGGGCCTCTACAACCGCTATTAGTCAACAGGTGTTTAACCGAATTACCAGCAGTGATACCAACTATCTCGGCACGTTTCAGGTACAAACTGCCGGTGGTAATATTGCCAGCCCTATCTATAGGATTGCCGAATTAGTAATTGGTGAGGAACGCTTGAGCAATGTTAGCGTGATGGTTTTACCGACTGAAAACTTATCTGATTTTGATGGCTTGCTGGGTATGAATGTCATTAAACGTTTCAATATAAGCTACGATCAAGCAACGGGCAATATGCGAATGTACAAACAAAAAGGGCCAACGCGTTAGCATCGGCCCTTCTCCAGTTAAACTCTTTTTGTGTTTATAAACGAGCAGCTAACTTTGTGCCTTGGTCAATGGCGCGTTTAGCATCTAACTCGGCTGCTACATCTGCTCCACCAATCAAGTGATATGGTGTTTTCAAACCCTCAGCAATAGCTTTAAGGGGCAACTGCCCAGCACACACAATAACGTTATCCACTTCTAAAAGCTGATCCTCGTCATTAACGCTAATGTGGAAGCCAGCATCATCAATTTTTTGATACTGCACCCCTGCAAGCATTTTGACACCCTTCATCATTAATCCTGCTCGGTGAGCCCAGCCTGTGGTTTTGCCTAAACCAGCGCCAACCTTAGTGCTTTTGCGTTGTAATAAGAATATTTCTCTAGGAGAGGCCTCAGGTTGCGCCTGCATGCCTTCAACGCCACCTCGTGCATTAAACTCCATATCAATCCCCCACTCTTTCATAAAGGCAGGAATATTGGTCGATGTAGAGGTTTTACCATGTGACAAAAACTCAGAGGTATCAAAACCAATGCCACCTGCACCAATTAACGCAACCCGTTTACCAACTGGTTTTTTATGTTTAATCACGTCAATGTAGTTAAGCACCATTGGGTGATCAATACCTTCAATTTCAGGTGTGCGTGGCTCAATACCAGTGGCAATAATGACTTCATCAAAACCCATACTGTCGAGCATGGCGGCATCTACACGTGTATTCAATTGAATATCCACACCATGTAAATTCAACATCACTTCAAAGTAGCGTATGGTCTCGTAAAACTCTTCCTTACCCGGAATTTGTTTGGCGATGTTAAATTGGCCACCCACTTCTTTGTCAGCATCAAAAATAGTGACTTTATGACCACGAGAAGCGGCAGTTGAGGCGGCAGCAAGCCCTGCAGGGCCCGCTCCAACCACGGCAATTTTTTTAATCTTTGTTGCAGGCTCAATGGTCAGTTCAGTCTCATGACATGCTCGTGGATTTACCAAACAACTCGTCATTTTACCGTCAAACACATGGTCTAGGCAGGCCTGATTACAGCCTATACAGGTATTGATATGGCTTGCTTGATTCTGCTGAGCTTTATTCACAAAATCCGCGTCGGCTAAGAATGGACGTGCCATAGATACTAGATCGGCATCTCCGCGAGCGAGTACTTCCTCGGCTACTTCAGGTGTATTGATGCGGTTTGACGTGATAACCGGAATATTCAAAGCCTTTCTAAACTTAGCCGTTACCCAAGTAAACGCTGCGCGCGGGACTTTAGTAGCAATAGTGGGAATACGAGCTTCATGCCATCCAATACCAGTATTGATAATCGTTGCACCGGCCTTTTCTATGTTTAAACCAAGCTCTAAGACTTCCTCATAGGTACTTCCGCCCTCAACTAAATCAAGCATGGACAAGCGATAGATGATAATGAACTTCTCTCCCACAGCCTCTCTTACACGCCTTACCACTTCTATCGGTAATTTAATACGATTAGCATATTCACCGCCCCACTCATCTTTACGCTGATTGGTGCGCTGAGCAATAAATTGGTTTAAGAAATAGCCTTCAGAGCCCATAATCTCTACACCGTCGTAGCCTGCTTTTTGCGCTTGTTCGGCGGTAAATACAAAATCATTTATTTGCTTTTCAATCTCGTCAGACGATAGTTCTTTTGGCTTGAAGGGGTTAATTGGCGCTTGGATAGGCGATGGAGCAACAAGGTTTTTATTATATGCGTAGCGTCCGGTATGGAGTATCTGCATACAAATTTTTGCCCCGTGCTGATGCACCGCGTCGGTAATTTGCTTATGATTTTTAACCGCTTCATCGTTGTCTAGTCTAACGGTGTTAGCATGGGTGGCACCTTCATCATTTGGACCAATGCCCCCTGTAACGATAAGGGCTACTCCACCTTTTGCACGCTCAGCAAAAAATGCAGCCATGCGCTCATGTCCATTTGGAACTTCTTCTAGTCCGGTGTGCATCGATCCCATGATGATGCGATTTCTTAAGGACGTAAAGCCTAAGTCTAAGGGGCGGAAAACATGTGGGTACGGAGTGTCTACAACTGCATTCATAAAAAGCCTTTTACCTTCAACATTAATCAACCAAGTTATTGGGCATATCTTTGCGGAACTCTCTCCACAACTTGCCACTTTCAACACCGTATTTTCGAACTACCGATACGACGCGATCATAGTCTTCGTTTTCAATTACTGTGAGTAGTTGTTCATAGTAGTTTATTGCAGTTTCGCGAGCGGATTCCTCTGAGAAAAACGGCGCTCCCAAACGTGCATATATATTTTTAAAGCCATTCATCATTAACACATACACCGGGTTATTTGATGCAAAGGCTAAATCATGGTGCATTTGATAATCGTTTTGAGCAAAGGCAACGCCTTCATGGCTTACACTCTTGTATCGCTCAATAATGCCGCGACTCTGCTCTGGGTTTTGACGAAACGCGGCTCGAATAAATACGGCACTTAGGTTAGTTCTTGCAGACAGCAGATTATCAAGTAGCGCTGGTTGCCCTTCCTGATCGAGTCGAGCTAAGGTTTCTAATATATTCAAACCACAAGTTTCCCAGTAGTTATTTACCTTAGTCGGCTTACCATGTTGTATCGTAAGCCAGCCGTCTCTTGCAAGCCGCTGCAGCACTTCTCGTAATGTTGTACGAGTCACGCCAATTAATTCAGACAGTTCACGCTCTGCGGGTAAAATGGTACCCGGCGGGAAGCGGCCACTCCAAATAGATTCAACGATGTATTCCTCGGCGAATCCAGCAGGACTCTGTGACTTATAAATCATGCTCACTCTGCAATCTGTTAACGAAAATTTAACTGATTGTACCAGATGCATCCCACAAGAAAAGAATTAAAATTAATATAAAAAAAGAGGACCAAAGCCCTCTTCTTGTGAAATATCACCTACTTGTTATCGCCAAGTAGCTTATCGTCTCAATCAAACTACACTCGTCTGCGTAATAACAGCCCAGCAATGCCCAATGCAAAGATGCTCAAAACTGCAGGCGTGCTAACAAAAGTTGCCTCAAGAAAAGCCGTACCACCAAAATTGATATCGAGCGTGCCGAGGTTAGCATTTAAGCCTTGTGCAATTGCTAATGATTGTGCATCTGCTAAGTTGCCAATGTTAACTACAAAGCTATCTGCTTGTTGCAATGCAGCGCTTGCATTCATATCAATTTCAAAGGTTAAGATTGAAGCAACTGAGCCAAGTAGCATCATCGTCGCTGGATCATTTCCTAATAATCCGCTAACTAGAGGCAATAAGTCTTGAGTGGCAACACCGTTTGCCGCATTGAAAACATCTTCAAGCGTAGGTGTATTTGAACCAACACCCATTGCAAATAAACCAAATGCATCTTCATAGCTTCCCGCATTCACTTGCGAGGCCATAGAAAAACTACCCAAATCAAACCCAATGGAACCACTTTCATCGAGGTCTTGTTCCTGATTCACGGTGTCAAACACACTTAAAAACCCCTGAGCACCAAGTGTCCAATCAGCCGTTTGTGTAAAGTACGGATACACATCTGGCAAACTATAAGACACGGTCATTGCGCCATCAAACCCGGTATCACTAAGAGTAATGTTTGCATCACTTACTGTAACGCTGGCCTGAGCCGTCAACAGCGAAGCGTTTGCGCTTGCTGAGAGTAAAGCGGTGGATGCGGCGAGTGCGATAATCCATTTTTTCATCGTATAACTCCTTAATTATAAGCCCTGATAGCGGTAACGCTGGGGCTTTTGCTTTGTTTAATAACAACTTAAACGTTTAAGCAAAAAGCGAACCATGATTTAAAGCCTTAAAATACAATACGTTATAAAATGACAATTTCAAAAGTGTAAAATTAATAGACAGTAATTGGTGGTTAATTAAGCACCCCATCCTCCACACAAACTATGTGTAAAGCTACCAAGAACCATACATTGGATTCGGCAACAGCACCAAACGACTCGGCCAAGACTCTACCAACGCATCAGTTTTCGCATCCTGCTGCGTGACACTTGTAAAGTCTTCAATATTATCGCCTACTTCCATGACAATTTCTAAGGCGCGTTGAAAGGCCTCATCTCGACTTCCTCCATTGCTATAGCAATCCGCTTGCGCCGTCATTATTTGAATTCTGCGTAAGTCTTTGTCATTGATAATATCGTCACCATTTATTTTATTGCTGTCTGGCTCAGATTTTCCAATCAAGCAGGTATTGCTAGTACTAATTGGTAGCTTTTGTTTCATTAAATTTCGCCAAGTGTAGGCATCTAAACCTTTATCGCGGTTCGTGATAAGTGCAAGTTTGCCTCCCATATCGATTACAGTCTGCATAAACTCAGCAACGCCGGGAACTAACTCTGCATTCTCTTGTTTCACCCATTGTGCCCACGTTTGCGGTGTATAGCTTAGACCCTTCCTATCTAAATCAACTTGATAAGGGCTATTATCTAAAATCGTTTCATCCACATCCATGACCACTACCCAATTACTCATCCCTTGTGCACTTTGTTTGATTGACTGAGTCGCTTGCTGATAGATCGCTTGGGTCAAAAAAGCATATTCTTTGCTTGTTGTCTGCCACTTAACTGCATTGCTAATTTGATTTAGACGAGTGCTAATATTCAAGCTAACGGCGCAATGGTCGCTTAACATTTTGTCTACTTCCATATTCTCAAAATCATGCGCTTTTGCAGAAAAGTCGAGAGCTGCTGGATTCATCCCGCCCACAAATACGTGGTCAATAGGGGCTGGATAGTAAGGATGACAGCCAATCATATCCGCACCAGTATTGATGAGTGTTGATTGAGAGCCATTAGAATTATCAAAAAGCTGCTGAGTAAGGTGATTGTATGGGGCGCTCAAGCGATGGTTGAAATCGCCCAGCACAATGTAAGGCATATCTTCACTCTCTTTTTGCTCAACCCATTGGTCGAGTAAAGGCGCTTGACGCGCAAAGGTTTCACATGCTTCGCGATCAGAGCGGGTGAAGTTATCAGTAAAACAGCCGCTTTTCATATGCACATTGAGCAAACTAATATTGCCAAAGTCTGTTTGAACATTCAGTTCTAAGCCATAGCGTAGGCCCGGATTATCAAGACCAAACTCAGTCCGAGCTTCCATGCTATTTACCACAATATCTTTGCGTAACGCATAGGCGATTTTTTGTTGTGTAGAGGGCCGACCAGAACCACGACATTCGTAGCCCTCAGTATCGGGGCGAGGTGACACGTATACCTGCCATTCAGCTTCAGGAAACAATAGATGTACTGCTTGTTTAGAGGCAACTTCTTGCAAGGCAAAAATGTCGGCATCGACTTGTTCAACATAGGTACGCATGGCGCTAAGTTCTTTTTGTGTTCGCGGTTTGCAGCCTATATCTATCGGGTATGCAAGATGCTCCACGTTCCAAGTTGCCACTTTTAGGCCTGCGCTGCTGTGTGTTCGGATGCTCGCAAGCTGACTATTATAAGTTGCTTGTAGCATGCGCGCCGATTCTGATTGAGACGAGTGGTTGTTTGCTGCATTTGCCCAAGCACTGAGCCCTTGAACCGCAGTTACTATGCATGCAAGTTTTATAAAACTAAGCCTAGTCAATTTCGTATTCTCCGTTGAGTGGTTTAGCACTTCGATTTATTTCATTTAAAGCGCTGTTATTATGTTATAGTATAACAAGCAATAAAGTGTTCACCTATTAATAAAATAAACACGCATATCAAATTTCAAAGCTCAATTTACTGGAGGCAAATGTGTTAAAACTAATAGATGCAAGCGATAAAACCGCAATTGTATTATCATTTTTGTGCGCGCTGCATTGCACTGTATTGCCTATTGTTCTCATTCTTTTGCCTTCAATTAGTGGGCTTCTTGCATTTGATCCTGAAGCTCTGCACTTGTGGCTGATATTTGCTGTTATCCCTATCAGTCTCTACGCAGTAATTTCAGGCTTCCGATATCATAGCAATAAAAACATTTTATTCATCAGCTCAATCGGTATGATACTGTTAGTAGCAGCTGTTGTTTTTGGTCACGACATATTAGACGGAAAAGGCGAAGTCATATTGACATTAGCAGGCTCGCTGCTGGTCATGTTTGGTCACCTGCGCAACTTTACATTAAGACGCAATAAAACCTGTGAAAAATCAATCGTATAATAAGTGCAGAAAAACTAAAGCCCTCACAAACTTAAGTTCGTGAGGGCTTTTTTATTGCATCAGTGATTATCTATTTAACAACAGTCATTTCATCTATCAGGTTTTGTGCATTATCAACATACTGCATTACCCATAACATGTAACGACTATCAACATGAATACTTCTTGTGGTTTTCGGGTCAAAGTCCCAATCCGAATTAACGCTTTCAAATGTACCATCAAAAAGCAATCCAACCAGTTCACCTTCTGCGTTTAACGTAGCAGAGCCAGAGTTTCCTCCCGTAACGTCTAAATCAGATAGGAAGTTAACCGGCACGCTGTTTATTGATTCCAACTTGTATGGCCCATACTGTTTGTCATCAATTAAAGCCAACTGAGAGTTAGGAGAATTAAACGGGGCTTTACCCGTATCTTTTTCTGAAATCCCCTCAAGGGTAGTAAAGGGTGTGTATACCAGACCGTCTTTTGGAGAGCCTCCCATAACATTGCCGTAAGTAATACGTAAGCTGCTATTGGCATCAGGATAAACTACCTGCCCTTGAGACTCTTGCCAATCAATAATGGCTTGCATATATTGTGGCTGCAATGCCGCTGACTTTCCGGCTCGCTCTTTACTCTCATTTTCAAGTTGCATGCCTTGATCAAACAACGCAACCGCCAACTGCATGAAAGGGTCTTTGGAGGCTTCTAGCTCGTCTTTTGACGCGTCCATTAATGCAAGCCTAACATCAAGCTCGTTTAAACGAGTACCCTCGTAAAACTTCACTAATTGTGGCTGCAGCGGAGCTGATTCATCTAAGCTTAACGCACTATCTAAAGCCTTTACTCTGTCATCAGCACCGAGTGCTAAATAGGGTTTTAAATTCATCTCCCATACTGCCATATCGACATTAGCATCAAAACGACGGTCGATACGTTTAAGGCTCTCTTCAATGCGCACCAGATCTCGCTCTTGATAACCCGGCTCACGCTCAATATCGGCTTTTTCACGTTCAAGAGACAAGCGATACAATTGCTTTGCCACCCCTAACAAAGCTGGACGCGTAGCAAAGTCGTACCAAAATTCTTGTTTGTTTGCTTGTGCCGTTTCTACCGCAAGCGCATTAAGTTGCTCAATTGCTTGGGTATAAGCTTTGCCTTTTGAAGAGCTTTTTAGCCACTCGTTGAGTGCATTTTCTCTTGTTTGACGTCGCTCTATTAAACCAACACGTTGTGCACCTTCTAATTGCCCTTTTGTGTTTTTCAAAAAATTATTAAGACCAGCCAATGACGCCTCGTATTTAACGCGCGCATCACTGCCTTCTGGGGCGGCGTCTTCAATCACCTCAATCCATTCACTTACTAAATCGATATAGGTGGGATATAGCCAATCAAACACATATTCGACTCTACTGAGTAAGGCGTAGCGATTAGTGCTACCAGGGTAACCCGCTACCATAACAAAATCGCCGTCGTCCAAACCTTGTGCAGAGACTTTTAAAAAGTGCTTTGGCTCATATGGCACATTATCTTCGCTGTATTCTGCCGACTTGCCGTCAGCACTCACATACGCACGATAAAAAGCGAAATCGCCTGTATGGCGAGGCCACATCCAGTTATCGATATCGCCGCCATATTTACCAATAGCGTCAGCAGGCGCGTAGGCGATACGCACATCTTTTATTTCGAGCTGTTTTATTAGCTTAAATTCTTTACCTTCATAAAAGCTACTCACGGTGCAACGATAGCCCTCATCTTGCTCACATTCTGCTACTAGGGCTTTACGTCGATTGGTGATTTCATCAAAGCGCGCCTTGCCCTGTAAGTCGTCAGATAAGTCGCCAAGAACGGCTTCGGTCACGTCACTAAAAGCCTCTGTGACATATACTCGTGAGCCTGGTGCAGCGGGTAGTTCTTGTGCATATGAACTAGCCAAAAAGCCATTTTCTAAATAGTTATTTTCAGCGGTGCTATTAAATTGCACTGAACCTCTAGCGCAGTGGTGATTAGTAACCACCAAGCCTTTTGGCGATACAAAGGATGCTGAGCACCCGCCTAATGATACAACCGCCCCCATCGGAAAACCGGTTAAATCACTCAATTTGTCAGCTGAAATAGCTAAGCCACTTTGTTTTAATTCTTGCTTAATTAAAGGTAGTTGCTCAGGAGTGAACATCCCCTCTTTTGCCTGCGCGCCTGAAAAAGCAGACGCAATACACAAAGCTAGCGCATATTTGCGTAATGAAAGTGATTGTCGCATAGTAAATCCTATTGTTATTTGGCATGTTTGCCATTGTTGTTCCGTCACTAAAGACTGTAATAATTTTTTTAACAGAAAGCCATAGCTAACACTTTTTGTAACAATAGTTTTATCAAACAATGCAGACATAAAAAGATATATGCGACCTAACACTGAATATTTCATCTATCACATGATTGTTGTTTGATTTTTTGCCTATACACGTTAAATTATGCGCCTGAAAAAAACACTCGGAATTTAAATGAACGTGATAGCAAAGCTCGTTAATTGGAGTAACACTCGAAGCCCATGGGCAATCGTATGTTTGAGTGCGTTAGCACTATTGTTAGCTGCCTTATATTTTCAACACGTTCTTGGTCATGCGCCTTGCGTAAAATGCATTTATCAACGAAGCGCAGTCATAGGAATATTTTTTGCGAGCTTACTGGCCTGTGTTTACCCCCATATTATTACGCGACTTATTGCTCTAGTTGGATGGGGAGGCTCTGCGTATTGGGGCTTGATGCAAGCCAAAGCGCATTTAGAAGTGATATTTCCAGAAGGTTTTTTTGTTCCGCCCTGCCCCTTTGTACCCGATTTCCCGAGCGCATTGCCGTTACATGAATGGATACCCTCCGTATTTGCGGCCCCTGGATTTTGTAGTGCTAACGATTGGCAATTTTTAGATATGGGTATGGCTCAGTGGATGGAGATCATATTTTCGCTTTACCTACTTGGATGGGCTATTGCTGTAGCGCTTTATTTATTATCGTTTACTCAATATCGCAAAGCGGCCAAGTAACGATATAGTCTTCAAAGTTTGCTAAATCAACTTTATCTTCAGGTACCACTTTGTTGCGCACGGTAATTCCTAACTCATGCATCTTTGTTTTTTTACCTTTGTTGAGCAAGGGGTGCCAACTAGCAAGCCCTCGGCCTTCATGCATACGGCGATAGCTACATGTGGGCGGCATAAAATTTATATGAGATAAGTTCTCTTTGTTTAAGCTTACGCACTCGGGCACAAGCTCTTTTCGATTGTCGTATGACTTACAAGCACAAGTTTTTTCATTTAACTGATAACACGCAATATTGGTAAATACCACTTCCTCATTTTCTATGGTGTTAGCCTCGTTGACTGAACTTTCTGACTCAGTCGATTGCTCATCAAAGTCTTCTCCCTCTGAGCTGTCTACAAATTTATGCAAACAACAACGCCCGCAGCCATCGCAAATCGCTTCCCATTGAGGTGAATTCATTTGCTCAAGGGCAGTTGTCTCCCAAAATGCTGAGTCGATTAGCGCTTTGTTATAAGGCAGGCCTTTCATCAAGCTATTGCCTCCACACAGGTTTGGAGTGAGAAGTGCTCACAAAGCTCAATATCAATAATATCACCATCATAAAGAGGCCCAACGCCTTTGGGGGTGCCTGTTAATACAACGTCACCGGGCATCAGAGTAAAGATTTTTGAAATGTGTGATAATAAAGGCAGTACTTTATGCAACATAAGCCTAGAATCGCCCAATTGTACCTGCTTGTGATTAATCTTAAGCGAAAACGTTAAGGGCTCGTCATCATATCCGTTTAAAGGAACAAAGCCACTAATAGGGCAACTACCATCAAAGGCCTTTGCACGCTCCCAAGGGTGTCCATCTTTTTTTAATTGCGTTTGTAGGTCTCTTAAGGTTAAATCGAGCGCCAAAGCCACCCCAACTACTGCCTGCCCGCAAGTTTGCTGATCTGCGTTGGTAAGTGTTTCACCCACCAAAAACGCGAGTTCTACTTCGTTGTGGCATTGACCGTATTGAAGCGGTATTTTGACGTTTTGCTGAATATCGACTAGAGCAGTCTCTGGCTTCATAAACAACAATGGCTGCTCACTTGGTATATTCCCAAGCTCTTCGATATGGTCCATGTAATTGCGCCCAACACATAGAACCTTATTAGGACTTAAGGGGTGCCCGTCTAGTAAAAAAGATTCACCACTTATGTTCTTATGTTGATAACACGTCAATTGGTCACTCATGACTCACAACCCTTCTTTCACGATACGCTCCGACAAATAGGCTACCGAAATACCAAAGTAATAAGAGCGATTCCAGCGCATTAGGGTATCAAAATTGTCATACACTAAATAAATTCGTCCATCGGGTCCGTCAGGTAAAATGAGTGAGGCTTGCAGATTAGCATTAGGCAATGCGGAGCCATCAAATCGAGTGACACCCAAAGCCTGCCATTGTGCTAAAGATTTTTTTCGCAGTTTTGAGAGCCCTTCTAACTGTGGAATTTCAGCTACAGGAAAGTTAGCATTTAATTTGACTTGACGCCCCCATGTTCCATTCTCTGACCAGCCCTCTTGCTTTAAGTAATTTGCAATAGAGGCAAATACGTCTTCAGGGCTATTCCAAATATCTTTTTTGCCGTCCCCATTTGCATCTACTGCGTAATTTAAAAATGAGGTAGGCATAAACTGGCTTTGTCCCATTGCACCTGCCCAGCTTCCCTTAAAGTCTTCCAGCGTAATATGCCCTTCATCTAATATTTGTAAGGCGGCAAAAAATTGAGATTCAAATAAGGTCTTCCGTCGCCCCTCATGAGCAAGAGAAGCAAGAGAAGATAAAACAGGATGATTGCCTTGGATTCGACCAAAATTACTCTCGTTGCCCCACAGCGCAACAATAAATCGCGCCTGCACACCATATTCTTTTGCGATACGCTCTAGCACATCTCGATGCTCTTGGTATTTTTCGTATGCTTGTTTAACTTTCCAATCTGGCACACGTGTGGCCAAATAGGTATCAAGAGTTAATCTTTTTTCTGGCTGATTCCGGTCTGCTTTTACAACCGCTTTGCGCTCTTTAATACTGGCAAAAATAGGAGCTAAGAATTCGTCGTTATAACCTTTTATTAAGGCTTGCTGCTTAAGGGAGTAAACATAATCATCGAAACTTGCCTGCTCTTCGGCGTATGCTGAACTTTGCGTGAATACGCTCACAGATATGAGTAGTGATACATATGAGATAAAGATAGAAAATGTACGCAAGCTGGAGCCTCTTAAGGTTTTTCGCCGAGCCCTTGCTGCTGACGATGGCTCTCAAGCAAGCTATGGACTTTGGGCGGCATTTGTAGGTAAAAACCCTCGCCTTCTAGTTTTTCAACAAAGGCATCTTTAGGTAATTGTGCAATCGTATCGCGTTTACCAATGGGCACCATCATTACAAAGTGGGGTTGACCAAAGGCCTTCATCAAAGGAGCAGGTACCATTGAAAAGTCGTCTTGCTGCATCACGTAAAGGTAGGTATCGGCTTTTTTAGGCGACCTATAAACTGCGCAAAGTTTCATATTTCCCCTCACCTTTTTTGGTTGAAAACAAAGCCTGTAAATCATCAATAAATAAGTCTCTGCGCCAACCACTGAGTAAATCTGGCATTAGGCCTTGCATGGCAAATTCGTCTTGCTCGAACCAGCACCATTTCAGTACTTGTCCAATCTGCTTTTTGGAGGCAAGTACTGACGCCGGTATCCCGGTCTGCTTTTCGACTTTCTCAACAATGGCTTTTATATCTGAACTGGCGCGTTTGTTTGCAGAAAAATCAATCAACCGCTTTGGCTTTGTCGGAATATCGTCATCAGCCACATTTAATGCCGCTTGTGTTATGCGCAAAATATCCTCTGCATACAAACGCACTTGTTTGCCAAAAAGTGTATTCATCTGATGCAGTTGCGAAACGCTTTGCGGAAGCTTCATTGCGATATCCAACATAGTCGCTTCTTTGATGACAAAATTTATCGCAATGTCTTGTGCCCTAGCTAAATCTAATCGCCATTTTGCCAAATACTTCAACGCGTATAACTGCGCACCAGATAACTTCCATGCATTTGATAAGCTTAAATATGCAAACTCTGAGGCTAACGTAGTGGTTTTCTTGTGAATGAGCGTGACAGATTCAGCAAAGACATGGGGCATCAACTGTTTTTCTTTCAGTTGACCGGCAAGCTCATCATAAGCCGCCATCAAATAGGTCACATCAGCGGCAGCGTAATCTAATTGCTTGAGCGAGAGCGGACGAGCCATCCAGTCGGTTCTCGATTCACCTTTATCCAACGTAATTGAGAAAAAGCTTTCTACCAGGTTTGCATAACCAATACTCGGACCAATACCTAAAATACTAGCGGCAAATTGAGTGTCAAAAAGCGGCTGAGGCGTTACCCCTAAGTTACTATACAGCGCGTCTATGTCTTCTGAGCATGAATGCAGCACTTTTATAATTTTGGTGTTTTCAAGGATCGCGATAAACGCAGTTAAATCATTTATAGCAACAGGGTCAATTAGTGCTAGGCGCTTACCGTCGAATACCTGAAGTAAACCGAGCAGGGGATTGAGTGTGCGTGTGCGCACAAATTCGGTATCGACGGTGATGACATCGGCCTGTGCTAAATCGTCACACAAATCAATGAGCGCAGCCTGATTATCAATATATTCGTATTGGGCATCTCGTAAACTGGCTATTTGATCTGGCTTCAAGACTTAGTCCCTTAATTCGCGGCGCAGTATTTTTCCAACATTGGTTTTCGGTAACTCATCTTTAAACTCAACGATTTTCGGTACTTTGTATCCGGTTAACAAAGATTTACAGTGTTCTATAACTACTGTTTCAGTGATTCCATCGTCACTTTTAACTACAAACAGTTTCACTACCTCTCCCGATACTTCATGTGGGATACCAATAGCAGCAGCCTCTAAAATGCCGTCGTGCATTGCTGCAACTTCTTCTATTTCATTTGGAAAAACGTTGAAGCCAGAGACCAAAATCATATCTTTTTTACGATCCACAATGTACAAATAGCCTTGCTCGTCAGCCTTTGCGATATCGCCTGTCGCCAACCAGCCATCGTTTAAGACTTCTTGTGTAGCCTCCTCTCTGCCCAAATATCCGAGCATCACTTGTGGGCCCTTAACATAAAGCTCACCAGACTCTCCTAACGCTACTTCTTCGCCTTGCTCATCGCAAATTTTGATCTCAGTGCTCGGGACAGGTAGACCAATAGAACCTTTGTACTCTTGTGCATTGAAAGGGTTAACTGACACCACTGGAGAACACTCGGTTAAGCCATATCCTTCAATAAGGACTTTACCCGTAACCTCTTTCCACTTGTCTGCAACCGGTCTTTGAACAGCCATGCCGCCGCCTAAACCAAACTTGAAGTGAGAGAAATCAAGCTGCGCAAAACCCGGAGTATTTAATAGCCCATTAAAAAGGGTATTTACCCCGGTAATACAGGCAAAGGGATAACGGCTTAATTCTTTAACAAAACCTGGCATATCTCGCGGATTGGTAATCAATAAGTTCGGACATCCATACTTAAGAAAGGTTAAACAATTACTGGTTAATGCAAAAATATGATAAAGCGGTAACGCTGTAACCACCATATCTTTCCCTGGCACTACTGCCGATTCTAAGATACCGCTTACTTGTTCTAAATTCGCTACCATATTTCGATGACTTAGCATCGCGCCTTTCGAAAGACCTGTGGTTCCGCCTGTATATTGTAAAAACGCAATGTCTTTACCGCTCATGCTAGGGCGTGTGTAGGAATTATTCTCGCCAATTGACAATGCTTCGCCAAAATTAACGGTATTTTGCAACCCGTGAGCAGGCACCATTTTCTTAATGTGTTTAACAGCAAAGTTCACAAGCCAACGTTTGGGCAAGGGTAGTAAGTCGCCTAAGCTGGTTAAAATAACGTTCTTAACCGGCGTTTTAGCGATTACTTTTTCAAGCGTGCTAGCAAAATTTTCCACGATAACGATGGTTTTGACACCAGCATCATTGAGTTGATGCTCCAACTCTCGTGGGGTATACAGAGGATTTACGTTGACAACGGTTAAGCCAGCTCGTAAAACCCCAAATAGTGCAACGGGATACTGCAGTAAGTTAGGCATCATCAACGCGACAGTGTCGCCTTTCTTTAGCCCTAAGTGTTGTAAATAGGCCGCGAATTGCATAGAAAGCACGTCAAGATCTTCGAAACTGATCTTATGACCAAGATTAATAAAGGCGGTTTGATTGGCATATTTGCCAACCGCGTCTTCAAATATCTCAACTAATGATGGCACTCTATCGGGGTTTATTTCTGCTTCAACAGACTTGTCGTACTGCTCTATCCAAATTTTTTCCACAAAAATGTCCTACATGATGGGTGGGTATATGACCTAACACTTTGCATGAACAGAAAAGCGCTATAAAGGTCATACCATTGCAACGTCTGTGTATAATACTAAATGACTATGCAAAGAAAAGAAATGAGAGTTTCTAAGGACATAGAATTTAAAATGTTAAGTTATTAATTAGTGAGCTATTTGAAATGGTTTGAAATACTCTGAGCAACTTGCTCAGGGGAGTCTAAGTGAACATGATGTCCTCCCTGTATCTCCTTGTAGCACAAGTGTTTTATTAAATTTTTGCGATGCTTAAACAGGCGTTTGATTTTTGTAAACCCGGCATCGCCCATGATGAATAAATAAGGGCAATCAATGTTCTCTAACACACTAGAAGCCTGATTAGGCGTAAACCGAATCGATGATTTTGTGCGCAATCGCTTGTCTGTTCGCCAATATAATTTGTTGTCTTTTTGATAGGTATTTCGGCTTAAAATCAGCTCGCAGTGCTCGTACGATAAATCGCTGATCCTCATACGAGAGGAAATTAATTGCGCCATGGACTCTGGTTGCTTTACCGGCTTGTTTGCGCGTACCCGACTTATCATACTCTCTCGTAATTGTTCAGCGCTCGTAAATTCGGGCTCGGTCAGGGGTCCTAAACTTTCAATAGACACCATTTGCTTAACGTTCTCAGGAAAACACGCCGCATATATACTACATATGATGCCACCTAAAGAGTGCCCCACTAAGCTCACTTGGCCCCAGTTTTGGCTCGAAATTAACGCGTGTAAGTCATACACATAATCGCTTAGGTGGTAGTGGGCATCAGCACTTCTGTGTGCAGATTTACCATGACCGGGTAAGTCTAGCGCTACGCAGTTATACTGCCCTAGCAAAGGCAGCAGTGATGTAAAACTTGCCGCGTTATCTAGAAAACCATGAACAAAAAGAATGGTATGAGCGCTTGCCTTTCCACTTTGTAGGGCGCTAATTTTATCGCCTAAAAAAGAAAGCTCTCTTAAATTGACCTCCAATTACTTCTCCTGCAAAGAAGGCGTTGGTGTTCTTGGGCTAGGTGCAATTACGCTTGGCCGTGTTGTACGGTTGGTATTTGTTCTGGTTGTCGTATTATTGGAAGAATTAGGTCTCTCAACGCGCCCGCCTTGTGAGTGGCCATTGTGGGAAGTCACTCTTACTCTTGAGCGCTGAAAGCCATAACCATAACCCCATGGGCGATACCATGAGTGATAACCGCCTCGGTAAAATGGCGAGCCGTAACCGTATAAGAAGGGCTGGTAACCTACGTTGCGTACTTCAACCTCAGTGCTTTGCTGCCACATGTAGTAACCAACCGCATTCAATGTAGGGTAAGTATAGCTTTGCTCGCCAATAATCCCTTCAGCAGGCTCAGTAATATTGCCGATGATAGTGATTAGTCTATTTTGCTCGAAGACTAAAGGGTCTACAAAGCCTGGTACTAGGGCTTTGAAACGCCCACTGCTTTCTTCGCCTGTGCGCGGTTTTCCGTTGCTACTTTCAGGGAAGTATACGACCTCTATTTCAGACAGTTCTTCTCTATTTTGTACACTGACAATTTTTCCGCCCCATCTGGCTTTTTCACCAATAGAGTTGGTTGCATTGGTGTTTGTAATGACTTGCTCGAACGGCACGAGTGGAGTGTCTTCAGCCACTTGAATTTGTTTTGGAACCACAGTACAAGCACTGATAGAAAATGCTAACGCGATGGTACATATTGCTTTTCTCACTGGGTCACCTCAATTTTTTGGTCTACATCAACATTAAGACTCGGATATTTAGGCTTTAGTTCAGACTGCATGGTCATAAACAATATACCGCAATACGGTGTGTTGTCATGTAATCTGTACATCTAATTAAGCGTAAATATCAACCCCCATCAATTCACTTACCGCTTCTCTTTTCATCGATAGGTCGAGAGCTTCATATGCTTGCAGGCTTTTTTGCGCCTGTACTGATATCTGAGAAAAGCTGTTCGCTTGCGAAAATATTGCTTCAGCGTCTGCCATTGCTTTTTCAGAACCAACCTTGAGCACAGACTTTTTGCTATCACCTTGCTCACCAGCATCGCTTTGATTCGCAAGCTTTTCAATTGGCTTTTGCTGGCCAGGAGCCTTGCTATCACTGTTAACGTAAAGGTTTTGTTTTATGCTAGAAATGCTTGTCATTTTTATTCTCTACCCGCTAGCTTCTTCCATGTCACTTTATCGCGTACGTAAACGGGTTGAATTTGCTCAGCCGCCACGGTATGCCCCAGTACATATTGCTTTTTTGCAATACTTAGCATGTATTCTGCACTAGGATAGTTTACTGCCAAAGCCGCAGATTGCAATTCTAAGCCTAGTTCACTTGCATAGGCATGAAAGCCGGTTCCCACATAACTACTTTGATTGTTGTAGCCTGCCAATATGGGAGCAACGTCGCTAGGTGCGAGCACAGACTCTTGTGTAACCGCTTGCACAATATCATCTGCATCTACCTCATATGCGGCACAATACATCTCAGACATCCGCGCATCAATCAGCGCTAGACTTTTAGTTTCGCCGTTTTGTTCATAATTTTGCTGCGCCATAGTAGCAAGAGTTGATATTTCAATGACTGGTAAATCAGTGCCTAAGGCCAAACCCTGCACAGTACTACTAGCAATGCGAACTCCAGTAAAGCTACCAGGCCCTCTACCATAGGCGATCGCATCTAGTTCAGCGAGTTTTACATTGTTGCGCGTCAATAGTTCGTCAATCATTGGTAAAATACGTGAGCTTTGTTGCTGCGGGCAGACTTCAAAAATAGCATCACGACGTTCATCTATCACAAGTGCCGCACTGCATGCTTCGGTGGCAGTATCAATACATAGTATTTTCATTGATTTATTCTATCTCTTGTAAAAAGTCACAGACCTTATCTAAGCTACGGGTACGGCGCATAGGGGGCAAGCTACTTATGAAGGTTTGGCCATATTGCTTACTCAGTAAGCGGTTGTCGCAAATCACGAGTACCCCTTTATCATCGCTGTCTCTTATTAAACGTCCTGCACCTTGTTTTAGTGCAATAACCGCCTGAGGTATTTGAATGCTTGCAAAAGCGTTGCCACCTTTGTTCTTGCAATCTTTTATACGAGCTTGTAGTAACGGGTCATCTGGGGATGCAAACGGAAGTTTATCAATCATTACACATAAAAGCGCGTTGCCTTTAACATCAATTCCTTCCCAGAAAGAGCCGGTTGCAAACAGGGCAACATCTTGTTCAGCTTTAAATTGCGCTAACAAACTAGTTTTTGTGCTCTCTCCTTGCAACAATACTGGGGTATCTTGACGCTCACGTACCTGACGAGCAACTTCTCTCATCATATAGTGACTGGTAAACAGCATGAAGGCTCTACCTTGGCTCGCCTGAATCAGGCGTAAAGCAATCTCAACTAAGTGTTGCACAATCGTGCGTTCGTGAGGCTCTGGTAAGTATCTTGGAACACACAGCATGGCTTGATTTGGATAGTCAAAGGGGCTTTCCATTTCAAGCAGTCGCGCATCAGCTAAACCCATCTGTTTTTGATAATGGTCAAAGGAGTTATTTACCGTGAGGGTTGCAGAGGTAAAAACCCAAGCTGCGTCACTTTTGTTTACAATACTTGAAAATTTATCGGCAATACTCAAGGGGGTAATATGTAGAACAATATGACGCCGAGTTGTTTCATACCAATAACTTAAATCGGGTTTGCCGGTATGTATCATCTTATAAAAATTTTCAGTCATTCCCAGCAGTTTCTCCGCATACTGGTCAATGTCTTTGTCGCGCTTCGCGTGCACATCTATCACGGCAACAAGCTGTTTTAATTGCGCATAAATTTGCTCCAACATTCCCTGTAAGTTTTTTTGCTGGATTGCCTCTTCCCAATCGCCGCGTTTTGGCTCAATATCAAATTGCAAACGTAAGTCCGCAATTAATTGGCGAGTTTTTTCGCCGACCTGAGAAATTTGATCCGCATCTTTTAGGGCAACCTTTTGTTGCTTGCTAATATCAGAGAGTAAATCGTCGAGTTGTCGACTCGATATCGCTTCACCAAAGTACTCGCTGGCAATATCAGGAATAAGGTGTGCTTCGTCAAATACAATTAAGTCAACTTCTGGAATAAGCTCACCAAACCCGCCTTCTTTTAAAGATAAGTCGGCAAAAAACAAATGGTGGTTAACGACTATCACGTCAGCTTCCATCGCCTTTTTACGCGCTTTGAATAAATAGCACTCTTGGTAGTCTGAACAATCCTTACCCAAGCAGTTGTCCACGGTAGAACTGACCAATGGAATTACTTTCGCATTGTCAGGTAAACTCGACACCTCGGCTATGTCCCCTGATTGCGTGCTGTTGCTCCATTTTTTGATGATACTGTACTCGTGCAGGGTTTCTTGGTCTAAACGAACATGGTCGCCGCCATTTAACTTTAATCGATGTAGGCAAAGGTAATTGGAGCGCCCTTTTAACAATGCGACTTCTTGGGTTTTATCAATTGCATTTTTAATCAGAGGTAAATCACGGGTGAAGAGCTGTTCTTGCAAATTTTTAGTGCCGGTCGAAATAATCACCTTTTTTTTCGATAACAAGGCTGGCACCAAATAAGCAAAAGTTTTACCGGTGCCGGTACCGGCTTCAGCAATAAGAGTGCTCTGCGATGAAATTGCATCCCCAATAGCATTGGATAAATCGACTTGAGCTTGACGTACTTTGTAACCCTGAATAATTGACGCAAGCGTTCCACTTTGGTCAAAAAAATCAGTAATTTGAGACATGAACTACTAGCCTATAAAACTAAGCAGGCTGGGCGATAAGACGAATACCTTAGCACCACAGCCTGCTGAACAAATATTAAAAGTTTATCGAAACAGAACTTTTTCTTGTTTGAACCAATACACGCAAAACGCAATAAGTGCACCGGCTATAATTACCGAAGAACCAAATATTGCAAACAATTGTAGATAATCCATTGTGCCTTTAATCAGTTCTTTTATTGCCAAAGCTACATTAGTTAAAGGTACCCACGCCCACACACCTTTTAATTCAATCCCGGGCACTGCGGCAATAATGACAGGTACAATGACAACAAAGACTAAGGGAGTCATGTATCCTTGCGCTTCTTTATATGAGCGCGCGAATATCGATAAAGAGAGCAACACCGCAGCGAACATCGATACGATAGGCACTAACATTAAGAACACTAAAAACACATCCACCAATCCGATAGATGCCATAAAGTCAGTCACAAAATTGATCGCCATCCCTTGACTTAGCACAATGCTCCAAACCGCCATACTCAGCACCGTGACCAGCGCCGACACCGCGCCTGCGGTCGCAATAGTAAAAAATTTCCCCATTACGATATCGGTTCTACTTACTGGTGAAAGCAGCAGTGTTTCTAGGGTACCTCGCTCCTTCTCCCCCGCACCAATATCCGCCGCTGGCAACATCGCGCCTTGCAAACATAGCAAAAACAAAATGTAGGGGATCATACCACCAATAATTGCGCCTACTTTCTCACGCTCATCAGCGACATTTACTTTTTCGATAACCATTGGGTCAAGTAAGGTTTTTTGTTGCGTTTCATCCATTCCCAGTCGCTGAAAGGCTGCTCGCTGAAACTCTTGTTCAACCGTGTCAATAATCTCACTCAAACGCGATTGCACAGAATTTAATTCCGCATCGTTTAAATAAATTTTAAATACGATTTGTCCGCTAGTTTCAATTTTCGGGCCGAAGTTATCGGGTATTTCAATAATAAAATCTAAACTGCCATCTTTGATAACACTTTTTAGCTCATCCTCGCTTTTTATTGAGTTGTCTAAGCTCTGTAACGATAGATTATCGACCGTTTCAAACTCGGCTACTAGTTCTGGTGCATATTGCCCACCTACAATCGCAAAATCGAGGGTTTTAGTTTGCGCATCTGACATGGCTTGAGATGTAAAATACAAGACTCCGCCAAATAAAAGCGGGAAAACAACAATGGGCAACGCTACCATAAAAAACAAGGTTTTGCGGTCGCGTACTAATTCCAATAGTTCCTTTTTAAAGATTAACCACATTACGCAACTCCTTGCTTTAAACTGGCCATAAATGAAGCGTGTAAACCTTCGTCAGACAAGGCTTTAAAATCATCGAGCGTGCCATCAAAGGTGGTTTCCCCATGATCAATAACCGTCACGTTGTCGCACAGTTCTGTCACCTCTTCGAGGTGATGAGTAGAAAATATAACTGGCACCGATTGGCGTTTTAGGTCGCGAATGAAATCGATAACGGTTTTTGCGGCCATAATATCAAGACCTGTTGTTGGTTCGTCGAGGACAACCACATCAGGGCTGTGCACGACAGCTCGCGCAATGGAGGTCTTTTGTTTCATGCCGGTTGAATAGGTTTCGCAGCGGCGGTCTAAAAACGAAAGCATGTCCAGAGTCTCGCCTAAAAGATTTATTCGCTCGTTTATAGCGGCCTCTGTCATACCATTTAGCCTGCCAAAATACGCGATATTTTCGCGTCCAGTTAAGCGTCCATATAAACCAGTAGAGCCCGATAGGAAACCAATTTTTTTACGGGCGGCGACGGGGTCATTAATGACATCAGTGTCGCCAATCATGATCGAGCCTTCATTTGGCTGAAGTGCGGTAGATAACAAGCGTAATGTTGTGGTTTTACCGGCCCCGTTTGGGCCTAATAACGCAAGCACTTCTCCTTGTTTGCAGCTTAGGCTGACATTTTTAACCGAATTGAAAAAGCGCCCTTCCAAGCGTGGGTCTTTCTTGTCTTGCTCACTTAATTTTTTTGGATTTTCGACTTTGAACTTTTTTGCCAAACCTGAAATTTTTATCATCTTATTATCTCTTCCTTGTGTTCCCGATCAAGCTTAAGCTATTCCTTTTATTAATTCGACCGCTTTTATACTCAGCGAACACTTATTTTGTATCAAAACATAACAGCTTAGGTTTTTTGAAGCGATACCGACATCTAAAATCTGGCCTAAAGTACAGTATTGAGAAAATCCAGAATACAATACATAATGACCCTTTAGGATATAACACACAAGGAACTGCGCAGTATGCAAGAGTCTAATCAACAAGTCACAAACCCTATTCAAGCCGCGAGCGAAATTTTTTATAAACCACGTGCTGTTTTTGATGCAATAGCAGTGAAAGACAACTGGTCATGGATCCCCTTTTTATTAGTCGTCGCGATGTCTGCATTACCGGCATTTTTGTATTTTAATCTTGTTGATTTTGATTGGTACAAAAATATGATTGCTACTATGCAACTCCCAGAGGGCAGCCCAGCTGAAATAGAAGCCTTTGCGAATACTATGGAAATGGGCTCGACGAAAATAATCACGCTTGTCTCAGTTGCCATTGGTTTACCCATTGTTATGGCAATTTTAGCAGGGTACTTTGCCCTTTGGACGCGTAACGATGAGAAAAGTATTCATGGTTTTACTGATTGGTATGGCGCAACTTGGTGGATGGCCATGCCTACCCTCGTAAATGCCTTACTAGCCTGTATTTATATTGCAATGCAAGACCCAGGCACGGCCCTAAATCAGGCGGCACTCTCGCCACTGTCATTGGCATTTATTGCCGGTACAGAAATGAGCGATAAGTGGTTTGGTTTACTGAGCTCAATTCGCATCGACAGCATTTGGACCATTGTTTTAGGCGGTATTTGCTTAAATTCATGGACCAATTTCAGTCTACAGAAATCGATGATTGTCGCTGCACTACCAAGCGCTATAATTTGGATTGCAACCTTTGCATTCGCGCTCTAAATGTCAATAAATGACGGCACTCAAAAGTGCCGTCATCTTCTTGAAAGACTATTTCTTTTTAGATAAGGGCATAAAATAGTCTTTGTTATTGTAAAAGTCCTCATCTTGAACACCGTTATGCCATGTTGGAACCCCCAAAATCGGCATGGGTAAAAGCGAGCCTCTTTCAGTAAATACTGGCTCATTCTTAATGTATTTTATTAAACCTTCATCAAGTCCTTTTTGAGCGCGTTGACGAGTCTCTGCAGAGCTTTGCAATAAATAGCTACCATGTGCAAGTTGCAACAGCTCTTTGCTTTGAATAACCAGTACTTTTGCGGTTAGCCCAATAAAAGGTTGGCGTAACATCTCCAAGTTCGCATGACCAAAATGAATGGGTATGATGCCATTTCTTTCAGCAAACCAGAGTTCCTTGTCATCGATAAATAACGATCTCCAATTATGCTGTTTGAGCTTTTCCTCAACGTCTGCAATATCTGTTAATAATACAATGCCGCATTCATCAAAGTGCGTAACACGGTCGCGCACAGGGCTTCGATGCTTCAGGCCAAATTTAGCAATGTCTTGCCAATGCAAACGATTCAGCTCGGCTTTGGTTTGAGGAAAAGATAGCCAAATTAAGCCGTTAAAATAGTCGTGCCAACTGTTCGCTCGAGTCGGAATTTGTTTGTCATCGAATATTATTTGTTCATAGTAACGAGTATCAGGGTGTGAGTTTTGGTCAATGAAACGATAGCTCAAGTCACTTGCGTATTTCTCCCTAAGGAAGTTCAAGTGCTGTGCATGCAGTAAAACAGATTCCTGAACGTCGATATCGCCTTTTGTAGCAACATTTTGCTCAGCCGTGGCAATAAGATGATAAAATTGTCGATATGCATTTGCGTTCGAATTTGCTGATAATTTTGTATGAATAACAAAATCCCTTATACTTAAATAACGTGGGTATTTATTTGTCTAAAAAGCTCAAAACATGCTTCAAGCATGGCTGGGCAAGTTAGGCATTTTCACGAACAATGATAACAATAATAAAACAGGAACTCCTATGAATAAATCAACTTCGTTGGCTCAGCTTATTTTATTACTGAGTACATGTGCGGCAATTACTGCATGCACAGAGCCCACTCAACACACCGAAGCTGCTTCAGCATCTTCACAAGAAAACTTTCATGAAGTATATAATGGCATTTCAGAGGCCCGAATTACGCAAGATATTATTACCCTAGCCTCAGACGAATTTGAAGGTCGCCTTCCTACTACCAAAGGCGAAACGCTCACCCTCAATTATTTAACTAGCGAACTTGAAAAAGCTGGCGCAAAACCCGGTAACAATGGTAGCTATTTTCAAGAAGTCGATTTAATTCAAATTACCGCAGATGAAGATATGACCCTGCAAATGGGAGACTTTGAATTTGCATACAAAGAAGACATGGTCGCGGGTTCAAAACGAGAAGTACCAAGCGTAAACCTTAAAGATTCTGAAGTCGTGTTCTTAGGCTATGGCGTAAACGCACCAGAATACGACTGGAATGATTACGCACAAACCGATGTTAAAGGTAAAACGGTCATTGTGCTTGTAAACGATCCAGGTTACGCAATGCCCGACTCCGATAAGTTTCAAGGTTCAACCATGACTTACTATGGGCGTTGGAGTTATAAATATGAAGAAGCTAGCCGCCAAGGAGCTGAAGCCGTATTTATTGTTCATGAAACAGCGCCAGCATCTTATGGCTGGTCGGTCGTAGCAAATAGCTGGAGCGGACCACAATATGGTTTAGTCAGTACAGACCAAGGTCAGAGCCGCGTAAAAGTTGAGGGCTGGATATCAAGAGAAGCGGCGCTTAAGGTATTTGCTCAAGCAGGTTTAGATTTTGACGCCGAAAAACAAAAAGCACTTGAAGGCCCCTACGCCCAAACGCTTAATTTAAGCGCGTCGGTAACCGTTAACAATGATATCGAAACCTCTAAAAGCAGTAACGTATTTGCCACTATTGAAGGCAGTGAAATGCCTGATGAACACGTCATTTACACTGCACATTGGGACCACCTTGGTAAAGATGAGAGCAAAGAAGGTGATCAGATATACAACGGCGCGCACGATAACGCCACCGGCACTGCCGCAATTCTAGAAATGGCACGAGCTTTTGGTTCACTTGATGTTGCACCAAAACGTTCAATCAGCATGCTCATTGTAACCGCCGAAGAGCAAGGTTTATTAGGCTCTAAATACTATGCTGAAAACCCTGTCATTGCCCTTGACAAAACCGTCGCCAATATCAACATGGATGCGATGAACATACTTGGAAAAACGCGTGATGTTTCAGTGGTAGGTATGGGTAAATCTGAGCTAGAGGATTACCTGCGTGAAGCGGCTGCTAATCAAGGCCGCGTTTTGACCCAAGAAGACCGTCCAGAGGCCGGTTATTATTATCGCTCTGATCACTTTAGTTTTGCGAAGCTTGGCGTGCCAGCTTTATATGCGAAAGGTGGAAATCAAAGTATTGACGAAGAAACTGAAAAATATCGCAAGCGCATGAACGTGCTTATAACGGGTTGTTATCATCAAGTATGCGATCAATATCGTGAATCATGGGATCTAGGTGGTATTACCCAAGATACGCAGCTTTTGTTTGAAGTAGGCTTTGACGTTGCCAACGCCGAGATCTGGCCACAATGGAATTCAAGCAGTGAATTTCAGCGCTAAACGTTAAGATAATGTAAAAAAACACAGGCTAAAAGGTGGATATTAATCGAATCCGCCTTTTTTTATACAAAACTTTCCCTTTCCCTGAATTATTGCTTGCAATTCATACTCAGCATGGCACATTCGAGGCAGCAAAAGTAGAATAACAATAATAAGAAAACTACAAGATCGGATTGGATTAAGCCTCCTAAACGAATACTGCCGACAGAAAAACACGATAATCACTTTATTACTTGAACAGAGGCGACCCTACTTATGTGTGGTATTTTCGGTATCCTTGATATCAAATCAGACGTAACAGACTTACGTACAAAGGCTTTGGAGTTATCTAAACTCTTGCGCCACAGAGGACCAGATTGGTCTGGAATTTGGCATGACGAACGTGCCATTTTATGCCACGAGCGCCTTGCGATTGTGGATGTTGACACCGGTGCTCAGCCACTTATAAGCGACAATGGCAATCAAATTCTTGCCGTTAATGGTGAGATCTATAACCATAAAGAATTACAGCAATCTGAGTGCGAAAATTACGAGTTTGCAACGCGCTCAGACTGCGAAGTTATTCTTCCCCTTTATCAAAAACACGGGGTCGATTTTATTGATAATCTACAGGGCATGTTCGCCTTTATTTTATACGATAAAAATACCGGCGATTACCTTGTTGCGCGAGACCATATGGGTATTATCCCGCTTTACACAGGCTTTGATGAATTTGGCAATTTTTACGTTGCCTCAGAAATGAAAGCATTGGTCCCCATTTGCAAAACCGTACAAGAATTCCCACCGGGGCACTATATGCTAAACGGTAAGCTAGTTAAGTATTACCAGCGTGACTGGATGGAGTTCGACAACGTAAAAAATAACGAAACCAATCTTGATGATCTCAAGCAAGCCTTTGAGAAATCGGTTAAATCGCATCTAATGTCTGATGTCCCCTACGCGGTTCTTCTCTCAGGCGGACTTGACTCTTCATTAGTCTCAGCAGTTGCAGCACGTTATGTAGCAAAACGTATTGAAGATGAAGATAAAAGCGACGCTTGGTGGCCACGCCTGCACAGTTTCGCCGTTGGTCTTGAGGGCGCTCCTGATTTAATGGCTGCACGCAAAGTTGCCGATATGATTGGCACTGTTCACCATGAAATTCACTTCACAATTCAAGAAGGTTTAGATGCCATACGAGATGTGATTTATCACCTCGAAACCTTTGATACCACCACTATACGCGCCGCGACGCCAATGTATCTTATGACCCGAAAAATCAAGGCCATGGGCATAAAAATGGTATTGTCTGGTGAAGGTGCGGATGAAATATTTGGTGGCTATTTATACTTTCACAAAGCACCTAATGCTAAAGAATTTCACGAAGAAACCGTGCGTAAATTAGACCGCTTACACATGTTCGATTGCGCACGAGCGAACAAAGCAACATCAGCATGGGGCGTTGAAACACGAGTGCCCTTCTTAGATAAAAACTTTATTGATACCGCTATGCGACTTAACCCGCAAGATAAAATGTGCCTTGATGGTCGCATGGAAAAGTGGATACTACGAAAGGCCTTTGACGATGACTCATATTTGCCTGCGCAAGTATTGTGGCGTCAAAAAGAGCAGTTTGGTGATGGTGTTGGTTATTCTTGGATTGATTCAATACGAGATTTTGTTGATACCCAAGTCACCGACCAGCAACTAGCCACCGCCGAGTATCGCTTTCCAATCAATACTCCTGATACTAAAGAAGGTTATTTTTATCGTACGGTGTTTGAAGATTTCTTCCCACAAGAAACGGCAGCTAAATGTGTGCCTGGTGGAAAGTCTATCGCTTGCAGTACGGTAGAAGCTTTAGAATGGGATGCTTCTTTTAAAGAAATGGCTGACCCTTCTGGTCGTTCTATGAAATCTGTCCATACAGGCGAGTTTAAAGACGCTTGATAAACATTACTCGGTTGCCTTCGCCGAGTGAGACAATAGTAAGTCTTTCATATAAAAAAACGCAGCATGACGCTGCGTTTTTTTATTCTAAGCCAAGGTCTATTCTTGTGGTATGTACCAGAGCTCTTTTTTAGAAGTGGGCGTCAGCTTAGGCAACAAGGGGTTAGCGAGTTTAAAGTAAGTCACATTTTCTAAGTCTAATGCAGAAATGGTATCGCCAAAGTGTTCATAAAATAGCGTGTCAAAACTACCGTCTTCAATCGCCCGTTCAAGACCGGTTTCTATCAGCTTGGCTAAAGTTACATTGCGTTTGTTGACAAAAAAATACATCGCCGTGGGATATTGAATCGCTAGATTTTTGCGTAAAACTAAAGCGTTGTTTGACTGGCTTTGTATTTCATTTTCGATTTCAATCACTGAACGAGGAAAGAAGTCCGCAAGATCTTGCGTAATCATACTTTTTGCCTCGATATAATCTCTTGCCGTAACCACATTAAAGCCATTTGCTTGCAAGATTTTAGTATCTGGCCATGAGATCCCCTGCACCGGTTCAAAGGCAAGCAAATCGCTCAAATTGCTCACTTTTGCCGTTAAGAATTCACTGTTTTGAGGGGCTAAAAACATTCGCCAACCAATTAGACCTTTGCCAATGGGAATACGAATAGGCATGAGTTGTTCTTCACGGTTAATATCAGTCATAGACCACAAGACATTTATCTCGAGGTTTTCTTCTAAACGTTTAACTGAACGCGATTGTCGCATGACAGTGTTTGACGCTTTCAGTTCAAAACGGACACTGGTTTTTGTTAACGCGAGCTCAAGTAATGCAAGTGGATATTCATAACGTAAATCATTGCTTACCGGTGATTGTGGATAAGTAATAACCCACACGGCTGCTTGCAAGCTGCTGACAACAAATAACAGCACGCTACCGAGAATTACCTTTAATGAAAAACCACCCACCTACTCCACTCCAATAAACTTGTGCGTTTGTAACGATAGCCGCCAATTCCGTTTGATACAAGTAGCAACAGCAAGTTCAGTGGCACGTTTCTGCATGCTAATGGGTTGTAGATAAATAAGAGGGATTGATTTTAGGGCAGGCCTTGCCAACAATTGGTCTAGTTCTTCCACATGCTTTTCCATAGCAATAGCATGCTTAATCTCATTGGCGCGCAGCAATGCATCATCCCTAATTTCAAAGCCGCCTTTCATATTGATTTTAGGAGACAAAGTAACCCAAGTATCTTCGTGACATTTGATTTCAAAAGTTCCGCTGGTCTCTATTTGCACACTGAAGCCTTGTGCAATTGCTGACGCTGTTAGCGCGCTTAAATCGAACATGCATGGCTCACCACCAGTGATTACAAGATGTTTGGCCTGATAGCTATGGCGCTTGAACAAAGCAAATAGGCCCTCAGCATCTGTCGCGAAGTAATCTTCTGTTTCCTCATTTTGCATCATAATAATGTCGGAGGATGTCTCCAATTCAGACTTTACTTCCCATGTGTGCTTAGTATCACACCATGGACAACCTACCGGACAACCTTGTAAGCGCACAAAAATAGACGGTAGCCCAGTAAACGCGCCCTCTCCTTGAATAGATTCAAATACCTCGTTAACTAAGAGTTTTGTCATTGCGCTCTCTTTTTTTCATGGTTATTTTTGTTATGTTGCTTAATTGCCATGCAACAAGGCAAATCTGAGGTATAAAACACTTCAAATCACGACCCCAGCGGCATTTATGCGGATAAAATTGGGATTTTGCCTAGCAATGGCTTAAGATCGCGATTATACACATAAATTCATATAAGGTGATCATGAGCCTCGCACAAACCAGCTCCGAAAAAGCAAAAGTCGTTGTTATTTATTCAGGCGGAATGGATTCATATACGGTGCTACGCCAAGCAAGCGCTGAAGGCTTTGATGTCTATCCAGTGGCATTTAACTATGGCCAGCGCCATAGCAAAGAACTCATTTATGCACAAAAAGTCTGCGCAAAATACGGCTATCCATTTCAGTTAGTCGATGTATCCGGTATTAACAAGCTTATCAAAGGGTCCGCATTAACCGACGATATTGACGTGCCTGAGGGCCACTACGAAGAAGCCTCAATGCAACAAACTGTGGTGCCAAATCGCAATATGATCATGCTATCGATGGCGGTAGGCTATGCGGTGTCTATTGGGGCAGAAGCGGTTTATTTTGGCGCACACTCTGGTGACCATGCTATTTATCCTGACTGTAGAACTGAATTTGTTGAGGCAATGAATGCTGTTTGCCAAATTGCGAACTATGAGGCGATTGACGTTAGAGCACCTTTTATTGGCAGCAGTAAAATTGATATTTTACGCACCGGTTTAGCGCAAGGCTTTGATTATTCAGAAACGTGGACCTGCTATAAAGGGCTAGAAAAAGCGTGCGGAAAATGTGGTTCCTGTCAGGAACGCTTAGAAGCATTTGCCCTTAATAATGCCGAGGACCCCCTTAGCTATAGTTGAGGTCCAAAGCATACTAGCAATACTACTTCTGACTCTCAGCCACAAAGTACTCAATCTCTTTGATGCAATAACGAAGTACAGGATTGAGTCTGGTGTTTTTTCCATTCATCACGAAAAGATCATGGGCGAAGGGAAACATTGACCCTTTTGCAATTGGCACTAAGCCGGTTGCGGCGCCCTGCTCTTTTGCAATGTAATCGGGTAACAAACCGACGTATTCACCGGTCATGACCGCCGCCATACACACATCGAAAGAGTCGGAGAAGGTTTGAATACTCAAGCGTTTATCGTTGTTGATGTAATTTGACGACGACAAACCTGAAATGCCAATCGCCGGATAATCCTCGATATTGACAGACTCAGGTAATTCCTCCACATCACGATATTTAGCGAGAGGATGAGTCGGCGAACAATACAGACTGCCTTTACACTGCACACCAACCGGATGAAACATCACCGATTCTGGTTTTACCATGTCGTAGGTCGACAAGACTAAATGACACTCACCTGACAACGCGACGTGTTCAACTTCATTGTACAAACGCGTTTGAATGTTGACGTGAATGTCGTCAAATTTTTTCATTGTGCTTTTGACCGCTTTTGCGACGGCTAACTGCATGGAAGTCGCGAGGCCCGACATAAGTACGATGGTAATATGACCAGAATAATCGTCGTGGAGGCTTTTGAGGTTAAACACAAAATTATCGAAGGCATTAAATATGCGCTTGGTCTCTTGAAATACAACCTCGCCTTCTTTGGTCATTTGAAACCCACCTCGGCCACGATGACACAAGACGAGATCTAAGCGTTCTTCTAATTTTTTGATAGCGGCACTGATGTTTGGACGCTGCATTCTTAGTACAGGCTCAGCGGCAGTAAAACCATTACATGATGCAACCGCGTAAAATACGCGCAACAATTTAATGTCAGACTCTTGCAAACGGTTAAGCATGGTTTTTCCTTAATAACAAAATGAAAGTTTTAAAGTGTTACCGCGCACTTCACGACAGTGCGCGTCAACAACGTCTATTAAGTTATCGTTTTGTATAACTTAAACTTTACACTTTTCTATTAAATTGAGCAAAAATCGGCAAATTTACATACATAGCGTTAAGATAGCCGAACAACCTCAGCCCTTAAATTCTCTACTTCATCCCTCAATGACGCCGCTTTTTCAAAGTCCAAATCTCGTGCATGCTCAAACATACGTTTCTCTAACTTACTAATTTGAGCCATCATTTCGGTTACTGATAAGGCTTTTTGTTCTTTCTGTTTATCCCCTATTTTCTTCAGTTTAATTTTACCCGACGCCGGATGTGCAGAGCTATCACCCAGATCCATAATATCGGTAATCGCCTTATTTAATTGCTGGGGCACTATGCCATGTTTCAAATTGTGCGCACGCTGAACGTCGCGGCGACGATTGGTCTCATCAATGGCTTTACGCATAGAGTTGGTAATTTTATCGCCATATAAAATTGCATGACCGTTAAGATGTCGAGCAGCTCGTCCAATGGTTTGAATTAAGGATTTCTCTGCCCTTAAAAATCCTTCTTTGTCAGCATCAAGTATCGCCACTAGCGACACCTCAGGCATATCTAAGCCTTCTCGCAACAAGTTAATTCCCACCAACACATCAAACTTACCCAACCGTAAATCGCGAATAATCTCGATACGCTCTACCGTATCAATGTCGGAATGCAAATAACGTACTCGTACTCCATGTTCATTCAAATATTCAGTTAAATCTTCCGACATACGTTTGGTGAGCGTCGTAATGAGTACACGTTCGTTTACCGCGACTCGTTTGTTGATTTCTGAGAGTACATCATCTACTTGTGTGGCCACGGGACGAACTTCGATTTCAGGGTCTAACAAACCAGTGGGACGCACGAGTTGCTCAACAACGTCACCTTGGCATTTTTCTAATTCAAAGTTACCTGGTGTTGCTGAAACATACACCGTTTGCGGCGAAATATGCTCAAACTCTTCAAATTTTAAAGGACGGTTATCCAAGGCCGAGGGCAATCGAAATCCATACTCCACCAAGGTTTCTTTTCGCGACCTATCCCCTTTATACATCGCGCCAATTTGCGACACAGTGACGTGCGACTCATCAATAAACAACAGGCCATCTGCCGGAAAGTAGTCCAGTAAGGTAGGAGGCGGTTCGCCTGGGGCTCTGCCCGATAAATAGCGCGAGTAGTTTTCGATACCCGAGCAATAACCTAGCTCCAGCATCATTTCTATATCAAACTGGGTACGCTGGGATATTCTTTGTTCTTCAAGCAGTTTGTGGTTGTCTTTTAAATTCTTTTGCCGGTCTTTCAGCTCAACTTTTATGTGCTCAATGGCATCAATAATTTTCTCACGCGGTGTCACATAATGGGTTTTAGGAAAAACCGTCGTGCGAACAACATTTTTATCTACCGCACCGGTGAGGGGGTCAAACAAACTGATTTGTTCAATTTCCTCGTCGAACAACTGCACTCTTACCGCTTGTTTTTCAGAATCCGCAGGGAAAATATCAATCACATCACCACGTACTCTGAACGTGCCGCGTTCAAAGGCAATATCATTACGTTTGTATTGTAGCTCTGCCAAACGCCTTAAAATATCGCGCTGGTCCATCAAATCGCCCTTACGCAAATGCAAAAGCATTTTCATATAACTTTTAGGGTCACCCAAACCATATATAGCCGATACCGATGCAATGATGATGACGTCTCTTCGCTCCATAAGGGCTTTGGTGGCCGATAAGCGCATTTGCTCTATGTGGTCGTTAATCGAGGCATCTTTTTCGATGAAGGTATCGGTGCTAGGCACATAGGCCTCAGGTTGATAATAGTCATAATAAGACACAAAGTACTCAACCGCATTGTTCGGGAAAAAGTCTTTCATTTCTCCGTACAACTGAGCCGCGAGTGTCTTGTTATGCGCCAAAATCAAGGTTGGGCGCTGAACCTCTGAAATCACATTTGCCATGGTAAACGTTTTACCTGAGCCGGTTACCCCTAATAGCGTTTGTGTAGCTAACCCGCTCTCAAGACCATCGACCAACGCTTCAATAGCGTGGGGTTGATCGCCCGCTGGGGTGTATTTAGATGCGAGTTCAAAACCTTTACTCATTAGCTGCCTTTTGTGCCATTTCAATTTTAGTATTTGTTTGTTCGAACAATGCTTGTTGTTGGTTCACTTCTCGATGGAACCAAAAATAGGAAAGCCCAGCGGTAACAAAGTTTGCGACAACACAGCCCCAAAAGAGACCTACAAGACCAAATAGAGCACTTCCAGCATAAGCGATAGGTACGTAACACACAAACAGCCTTAGGATGCTTAAAACAAGTGCAGATAAAGGTCGATGCATCGCGTTAAAAGAAGAGTTAGTTAAAATAATAATACCTTGTAGTCCATAACCGATAGGTACAATCAATAAAAAGAGTTGAATGTATTCACTGACGATTTTTTCTTTTGCAAAGACTCCTGCAATCCAAGGTGCACACAACGCTAAAACCGCGAACATGAGCAATTGCCAAAACATGACAAATTTTAAGCTTAATTGATAGGCTTGCCTTATCCTATCAAATTTATTCGCTCCAAAATTTTGGCTGATAAAAGGCGGTAAAGACATCGACAGCGCCAACACTAATATACTCGCCATCGACTCCAAACGATTCCCTACTCCCCATGCCGCAACGGCCTCAGCCCCGTAGCTTGCTACAACGGCTGTTAACACACCACCGGCAATTGGGGTCAGCATATTTGCGCCAGCGGCCGGTAGCCCAATCACGAGCACGCCTTTTGCCGACTGCTTAAAGTCTTCAAACCCAAGCAACTTAGGTTCAATTAGCTTGCGCTGATATGCAAGTAAGTAAAGAATCCATATCGAGCAAACCGCCCAGGCAATGCAGGTCGCTATGGCAGCACCTTTGATACCAAACGCGGGGATTGGCCCGAAACCAAAAATCAAGATGGGGTCAAATACCGCATTAATACCGCCCCCAACAGCCATAATAATGCTCGGTGTTTTGGTGTCGCCAGATGCGCGCAAAATACTATTACCGACCATAGGGATAGCCAATAACACGCCCGATAAGAACCATACCGACATATAATCGTGAATGTAAGGTAATAATTGCTGTGAGGCGCCCATGGCCGTAAATATTGGTGATATGGCAAAATAACCCAATAAACAAAGTCCGCTTACCAATATAACCGAAAGCATAATTGCCCCGCTGGCAATGGCCTTAGCATGAGTCGTGTCGCCGCTACCAAGAAATTTGCCTATTACCGCGGATGTGCCAATCCCTAAACCTATGTTTAGACTGATAACAGTAAAGGTAACAGGAAAGGTAAAGCTGATGGCAGCGAGTTCGTCGGTGCCTAATAAACTAACAAAGTAGGTATCGACCAATGAAAAGGTCATCAGCATGATCATGCCGATAATCATCGGCACAGTCATCGATTTCAGCGTAGCGCCAATATCGTTGCTTAATAAATCTCTGGAGCTTGTACTCACAAGTTTCGATACACAGGAAAAAGACCACGGCGGCGATTGTTTATTTTACTATACATCACTTATTCTAATACCTTTGCGTTTATCAAAAATTGTATTGGGTTTATTACTTTATTTTGTCCAATAAAGACCTTGGCAAAACGAAATTCTTTTTGTCATAAATTTGACATACCCGGTGTCAATGGCTTGTCTGCGACATTAACGACATTTAACATGCTTAAAATAACGCACAGGACAAGTAACAAAGTCTAATATTTATGCACAATTTATCGCACCGGGGGCATAATCGCCTTAACTAACTGATAATAAACAATAAAAAAATAAATCCTGTATTTTTTAAAAATGAATATTGACAAAGTCTTGAAATAAGCTTCGATAATTTACAAATTTAATACACATAGTTATCCACAGAAAAAGTGGATAACTGGCTGCGCCTTAATAATGGCGCTAGATACAAACTTATTTAGAATTTTATATGTAAGTTGTTACTAACCAGTTAATTGCGATACTTGTATGACACTTTTATGAACACCTGTTCAAAGGTACAGTAATCAACACATTTTTAATACTTTTTTTTAATTTAAAATGAAATATTTTATAAATAAGTTATAAGTAAGAAAAACAATATCTCCCACATTTTTTTGCCTAAAGTCTAAAATACCACTTGCAGCAAACTGCTTTTTAATAAGTGCTTTTTATGTCGCTTTTACCTGATATAACTTCACCGCAGAAATTTAACTGATATCAGTTCATTTCTTGTGATAGCGCTAAGTAATCACTTTAATTTAATTACTTTTGATTAATTAATAAGCGAGACGCTGTCTCAAGCATAATATTATTCGAAAAACAGCAATTGTGTATTGACAGTAGCGACCATGCTCTTTAATATGCGCATCCGTTAAAAGTCAGGTCCCCCTTAGCTCAGTTGGTTAGAGCGACGGACTGTTAATCCGCAGGTCCCCCGTTCGAGTCGGGGAGGGGGAGCCAACTTTTAACCGATAAATTGGTGGCGACATTCGCATTCAATTAATCCTGCAATAATGATAATTCCCCCTTAGCTCAGTTGGTTAGAGCGACGGACTGTTAATCCGCAGGTCCCCC
>CAZUON010000032.1:0-38730 GCA_964621345.1 uncultured Glaciecola sp.
CCTCAAGCGGGATGCGTATAATATAGAATCGCATCTGAGAGTCAAGGTGTTTTTTCATTAAATTTAATATTTATTGTCATTACACCTTAACTAGTCACTGTTTATGGGTTATTTGAAATGAAATCGTTAAATTTCAAACTCTAATTACTCATTAAAGCTGTTCAAAACAAAGCAAAGCGATATTTTGTCGAGCTCTTGTTCAGCGAGCGCGCATTCTACATTCTAAGATGCTTAGGTCAAGTACAAAGTGAAGAATATTTGCAAAAAACTATGTTTTGGTTAAAATTCACTCTGTATAAGCTAAAAGTTACATTTAATCGGTTTATTCAAGAGAAACTTTAGGTGTATTTCTTTTTATTTTTTGTAATTCGGAATACCACATTTATTATAACTATTATTAGGACAAGTCATGTTATCAATTCGACTTCCTCTGGCTATTTTTATCGCGGTTGTTCTCAGCATTGCCGCTTTCTTTACCCAACAATCACTCGCAAGCACAACCATTGGCGCATTTATCCCGTCCATATTTGTGTTATTAACATTCTTTTTCTTCCTTATTCCTACACTTATTGCTAGCAATGGCTCTACCAGCACAAAACCTGTTAGCAATAGCAAGCCGATGAAACCTACGCGCAATCCTAGTTCTAATAGCAACAGTTCAATTACCACGCTTTATGTTGGTAACCTTCCATACAAAGCTAATGAGATAAGTGTGAAAACACTTTTCGAAGAAATTGGAGCTGTTACATCGGTTCGTTTAATGAAGGACCGTAAAACTGGACGCCGTAAAGGATTTGGTTTTGTTGAGGTGGATGCCAGCAAAACCGATGAGTATATTACAAAGCTTAACGACTCAGAGTTTATGGACCGAACTATTAAAGTCCGTCCAGCTAAAGATAAGGCCTAGCGACAAAAAAGGCGATGTATTACGCATCGCCTTTTAATCATAACGCATCAGTGTTTTTAAGCGGTTAACTATTAGCATCTCCTTCAAATTTCGCATTAAATGCATGAAACCTGTTTATCGCTTCTACCAAATCAGGTACTTGTACGTCTTTCATTTGGTTAACTAACCCGTTTATAACTTGTTTAAACTCTTCTTGAGAACCGAGTTCATTGTTAGCTGTCTCCATTACACTCATCATACGAGACAAATACTGCGCAAGTGCCTTTGGCGAAGATAGGTCTTCTCTATCAGCATTTCCGTCTAGGTGTTTAATTTGGTCATAGGCCATCGCAACAGATGCATTGTCATACATTTCCATCTGTTTTGATAAATTTTTAATATCAGAAACCGTGTAGCCCAATTGCTCTGCTTTGTTTAGCGCGCTTTGCATATTTTTACGGTAAAAAGTGTTTAATACCTCGTCGGTATTATTAATTAGATCCGCAAGCTTACCTATTTGATCACTGCTAATATTTCCAGACACGCTGAAAGAAGTGTTTGAGCCTTGAGTTGTAAATACTACTTCATTCTCATTTTGTGTCGCGGCTTTTGAAAATGCTTTTATGCCAAAATCGACAGCTGCGCGCTGATCGCTGTTCAGAACAATGTTTATTTCGTTATATTTATCGTTGCTACCATCGTTTGCGCTGGCATAGAGTGCAACATCTTCTGGCATTTCTTGAATACCCTTAATTATGCGCTCTTGGCTAAGATTGATATTTTTAGTCAGGGTTTCGTCGTTTATACCCGAAAGCTCTTTCTTTGCTTGTTCGATACCGTAATTAACACCTTCAGTTGCTTGCTGCTTAAAATAAACGATATCTTCTTCATTTGCGCCATTGCCGACCATAGCTGTGAGCGATGACGACACAAAATTCAACACATTGTTGACCACTTCATCAATATCAAAAAAAGTTTGCGGTTGGATACTGGCAACTTTAACAGCTTGCTCAGTGGCACGCTGGGGTAACACTGTTTCGAAACGACTGTTAATTGAAAGCGCAATAACTTTGGCGGCAACGGCGTCATTCGCATTTGATGCACTATAGGTGTCATCGTGAACAGTAACGCCGCTGCTCAAAGCGCTTTTCTGTTGCGTGAAATCGACCACATTCGCCGCTTTTAGACCTGAGACCTCAGGAAAAGCTGACTTCATTTCTACCGTATTCATTATAGATACCTCACTATCCTCAACATAGTTATCGGCAATTAAGGAATTTCTTTAATAAATAGTTGGTAATTTTTTATAGGACGTTACAATCCGCCCATACAGATTAATGAAAAGAGAAACATGGCTAGCCTTCAAAGCGACTACTTAGTACAACTAGAAAATAAGAAACAACGCTTATCTACATTATTGCGCTCGGTATATTCGGGCGAAATCGCAATATTTAAATCAGAGCCACAACATTATCGCATGCGAGCAGAGTTCAGGGTTTGGCATGAGGGAAGTGACAGTTATCACATCATGTTTGACCCAATATCAAAAAGTAAGTACAAAGTTGAGCAACTGCCCGCGGCCTGCGCCCTCATAAATTCAGCGATGACAAAAACGATTAGCTTCATTTGTAGCCGTGAACATTTGCGTAAAAAGCTCTATCAAATAGATTATCTAGCGACAACTACGAATGAGCTGATAGTTTCATTGATTTATCATAAGCCTTTAGATGAAGCCTGGGAGAAACTAGCGCTTGAGCTTAAAAGTGAGCTCTCATCGTTGGGCAACATCAATATCATCGGACGCTCTAAGAAGCAGAAATTAGTTCTAGGTCATGACTATGCGATTGAAGTATTAACTCTCTCAGGCCAAAAATATATCTTTAAACAAGTTGAGAATAGCTTTACCCAGCCCAACGCACAAATTAACATTAGTATGCTTGAGTGGGCGTTAGAAAAGCTCGCGGGACAGCCCGGTGACTTACTTGAATTGTATTGTGGAGCGGGCAATTTCTCCGTTCCTTTAGCGCAAATTTTCACAAAAGTATTTGCTACGGAGATTTCTAAAAGCTCAGTAAACGCAGCGCAGTATAATATTGAACAAAACAATGTCGATAACTTAACAATTGCTCGCTTAAGTAGCGAAGAGTTTACGCAAGCCTATAATGGTTCACGAAAGTTCTTTCGTTTAAAAGATATTGATTTGCAAGAATACGATTTTTCAACGGTATTAGTGGATCCGCCCAGGGCTGGACTAGATGCAGAGACTATTAAATTAATCAGTCGCTTTGATACTATCGTTTATATCTCGTGCAACCCACAAACGTTGGCCGACAACTTACAGGCCCTAAACGACAGTCATCAGGTTACCAAGCTTGCGCTATTTGACCAATTCCCGTTTACCGAACATATCGAGAGTGGTGTTATTTTAAAGAGGCGTATTAACTAACGCGGCGGCTGAAAGCTAGAGGCGCCGACCTGAACAAAGCGTAATTGCATAATAACCCGTTGTGCAATATTCGACACTTCCCTTGGATCAGCATCTAAGGCTTCGGCACCAGCACTAAATACTAGCCTTACCATTGCTTCTGCTTGTAAATGCGCAATATCTGGCGGCAAGCTTAAGTGCAAAACAATGTAATCTGACAATTCTTCAGTAAAATATTGAATTTCTCGCATAACCGCAGCTCTAAATTCGGTAGATGTTCCGGTATGTTCACGCAAGAGTAGTCGAAACACATTGGCATTTTGCGTAATAAACTCCATAAAGGTATGTACCGAGATGTTAATAACGCTGCCACCCTTTTCGATACGTTGGCGCGCTTTTCGCATAAGTTGTCTCAACGCTAAGCCAGATTCGTCAACCAAGGTTAGACCCAATTCGTTGATATCTGCAAAGTGTCGATAAAAAGATGTTGGCGCTATACCAGCCTCGCGAGCAACCTCTCGCAAACTGATAGACGTAAAGCTCTTATTTTCACTGAGTAAAGTAAAAGCAGCATCAACAATTTTTTGACGCGTTTGTAATTTCTGGAGTTGTCGATTCATTCGGACATGTTTACACAAGAGCAAGATTTTAATCAATATAAAACTTGCTAAAAAGCACCCGAAAAGTTAAATTAAGCGCACAGTTGTACGCTGAAACATAAGTGATTTTGTAGTGAAAAAACCTCCAATTATACCCCTAAATATTGCCGTCTTTTTAGTAACCACTTTAATTACTGTGGTTGGCGTGCCGATGTGGATAATTTTTAACGGCATTGACATGGTAGAAATATCAGTCGCTATCTTCCTCTTTTTCTTTACCGGTATGTCAATTACCGCGGGCTACCATCGTTTGTGGTCGCATAAAACTTATCAAGCACATCCGATTGTGAGAGCAATTCTAGCGGTAGGTGGTGCCATGGCATTACAAAACAGCATTCTACATTGGTCGTCGGATCACCGCGTTCATCATCGTCATGTAGATGTAAATGATAAAGACCCATACTCGGCAAAGAAAGGGTTCTGGTTTTCCCATATCGGCTGGATGCTTCGTGAATATCAGTCTGAGTGTTATGACGATTACTCAAATTGTAAAGACTTACAAAAAGATAAAATAGTTATGTGGCAACACAAGCACTATTTAGCAATTGTGCTTGCAGCAAACTTTGGTATAACTGCGCTCCTTGGCTGGCTAAATGGCGATATTTTAGGAATGATTTTGATTGCTGGCGTAGCCCGATTAGTACTTGTACATCATGTAACTTTCTTCATTAACTCATTGGCCCATATTTGGGGTTCACGCCCATATACAGACTCTAATACGGCTCGCGATAACGGCATACTTGCATTCTTTACATTTGGAGAAGGCTATCATAACTACCACCATATCTTTGAATATGACTACCGAAACGGTATTCATTGGTGGCAATACGACCCAACGAAATGGTTAATCAGATCACTTTCGTGGCTGGGACTTACTTCAAATTTAAGAAAAACTCCTGAGGAGCGTATTGAAAAAGCGAAACTTCAGATGCAATTAAAATATGCACAAAAGAAACTAGTTAATCTGCCAAACGCCGATGAGTTAGCGACAAAAATACAAGTTGAATATGACTTGCTAGTACAAAAGATGACCGCTTATTACAGTGCAAAGAAAAAACTGATGTCTGATAAAAGAGAACACCTAATCGCCTCTTACGAAAACTTAGAGGTAGATTTTGAGTTTAAAGAGCTCAAGCAGTCGTTTGCGCTACAAAAAGAAAAATGGCAGTCCCTTTATGCATTCTATACATCTGCTCCAGATGAAAAGGCACTAACCTAAACCTCATTCACCAGCTTCGCTTTTGAAATAGAAGTGAAGCTTTGAACTTTATTCGTTAAAAGCAACAGACAAAAAAAAGCCTCTCATTTGAGAGGCTTTTCTGTTTAAAACTTATTTACTTATTTTCGCGGTTCAGCTTTGCTAAGTACGCATCTTTGTGCGCCACCACTTCAATATTCAAGGTATCTGGTGATATGGTGATTGTCGCCATTGCATTGTGACTATTCGCATTTTGCTCAAACAAAGCCGCTTCTGAATTTAAAAACGAATCGCTCGACTCTATTTTTTTACTCATACATGACGCATTAATCTCAAAAGATGTTTTGTCCATGCAAGAAAAGCTTTTACCCGATTCTGAGTTTGGTTGGGCAGCGAAGGCACCGAAGCAAGCAAACGTTAAAATAGTTGCTGTAATCTTCTTCATATTAGTCTCCTCACTTTTAATATGATAAAAGTATACAACGAAACAACTAACGAAGCAATATAGCCCATACAATTATGACAGTTATATTACAGCTCGATGAAAATAACATGACAGTTCTAAGTATTACTCACTTCAATTCACAATTTATTGTTAGAAGCGCCCTGGCACGCCGCTTTAAGTAGGTTCAGTAAAAGGACTTTGCAGATTTAGGGTGGATTCCAACAACTCGCATAGAAAAAAGAAGATATAAAGGTATATATTAAAATACCTTTATATAAAATTGAGCACCACCAAGCAGCTTGTTGGGTATGCGTGTTTGGGAAGGCCTAGTACGAAGGTTAAATACCGTCCCCGTCGCCAAACTCATGTAGGCCGCATTCTCTTTTGAGACCAAAAAATCGGGTATCTTGTTCACTCATGCCAGCCTCAAGGGCACGGGTCGTATGCCAGTCTCCAATAGATACAAAGCCCTTCTCCCATAATGGGTGATAAGGTAAGTCGTGCTTAAGCATATATTCATGTAGCTGTTTATTTGAGTAATCCGCTATAGGATGTACTTTAATTTGCTCACTCTGCTTTTGTAAAAATGATAAATTTTGTCTGGAGTCTGATTGCGAACGACGCAAACCTGCAAACCACACTTTTGCTTCAAAGTCTTCTAAGGCTCGCTTCATCGGTTCAACCTTATTCAACTTATTGTACTTTTCAATCCCCTCAACACCTTGCTCCCACATTTTACCGTAACGAGCCTCTTGCCAAGCAGCAGATATTGGCGCTCGATAAACTTGCAAGTTAAGCTTTAAACGTTCAGACAACTGGTCGATAAATTGATAAGTCTCAGGAAACAAATAACCTGTATCCGTTAGCACAACAGGAATATCAGGGGAAACAGTACTCAAAAGATGTAACATTACTGCAGATTGCGCACCAAAACTTGATGAGACAATATGCTGTCCTGGCAAATTCTGTAATGCCCACTCCACACGCTCGAGTGCATCCAACTGAGCTAACGAAGCGTTTGCCTCATCTAGGTCAATGGCATTTGCTGTTGACGTAGAGTTTACGCTTTTAACTAATCGCATCGTAAAAGTCTCTTGCTGAATCAATAACAGGTTTTACGATTTCAGCTCTAATAAGAAAATCACCAAAAGGCTCTGCATCTTTCCTTTCTTTTCCCCATCGCCCAATTAAGTCATCGAGTATTGACATAATTTCAGTATCAAGAATATTCTCTTTATACATTCTTGGAATTCGAGTACCTTCGCGGTTTCCGCCTAAATGCAAATTGTACTTGTTAGGCCCTTTTCCGACTAAACCGACTTCTGCCAACATGGCTCGACCACAACCGTTAGGGCAGCCCGTTACACGGTAAATAATACTCTCACCAGCTAAACCGTGTTTATCTAACATTGCGTCGATTTCGGTAACTGCATCCGGCAAATAGCGTTCAGCCTCAGCCATTGCTAAAGGACAAGTCGGTAGCGACACACAAGCCATAGAATCTTGGCGTTGCTTACTTACACTTGCCTCCATTAGCTTATATTTCACCGCTAAGGCTTCAATTTGCTCTTTGTACTCTGACGGTACACCGGCAACAATAAGGTTTTGATTCGCCGTTAAACGAAAATCCCCTTTGTGCACTTTGGCAATTTCTAACATACCCGTTTTGAGCGGCTTATCTGGAAAATCTAAAATACGCCCATTCTCAATAAACAAGGTAAGGTGATGCTTACCATCAATGCCTTCAACCCAACCAAATCGGTCGCCACGTGAAGTGAATTCATAGGCTTTACTTTCAGCAAATTTTACGTCTGCACGTTTTTCTACTTCTTGCTTAAATGTTTCAACACCAACTCGTTCTAGCGTATATTTAGTCTTCGCATTTTTACGGTTTACACGATTCCCCCAATCTCTTTGGGTAGATACTACCGCAGCAGCCACATCAAGGGTTTTTTCAAGCGGAATAAAACCAAAGTCATCGGCTTTTCGTGGAAAGGTACTGTGATCGCCATGGGTCATTGCTAAACCGCCACCGACTAGTACATTAAAACCAATTAATTTGTCGCCTTCAGCAATGGCTACAAAGTTCAAGTCGTTTGCATGCACATCAACATCGTTATGAGGAGGGATCACGACCGTCGTTTTAAACTTACGAGGAAGATAGTTTTTACCCAAAATCGGTTCATCTTCTTGGGTAGAATCGACTTTTTCACCGTCTAACCAAATTTCAGCGTAAGCACGGGTTTTAGGTAGCAAATGCTCACTAATTTTTGTTGCCCAATCCCACGCCTGCTTATGTACAGCTGACTCAATCGGGTTGGAGGTACATAAAACATTTCGATTTACATCACCGGCTGTAGCGATAGAATCAATGCCACTGGCATGTAAAGTCTGATGCATCGATTTAATGTGCGGCTTTAACACTCCGTGAAACTGAAAGGTCTGACGAGTGGTTAAACGAATACTTCCGTAGATAGAATAATCTTGTGCAAACTTATCTATCTCTATCCATTGCTTAGTGCCAATGATACCGCCTGGTAAACGAGCGCGTAACATCACGTTGTGGAGCGGCTCTAACTTCTGCTTCGAACGTTCTGCACGGATATCACGGTCATCTTGCTGATACATTCCGTGAAAACGAATAAGCTGGAAATTGTCGGCGGTAAAACCACCTGTAACGTCATCACTTAAATCTTGCGTAATCGTGCCACGCAACAAGTTACTTTCTTTTTTTAATCGTTCGTTATCGGATAGTTTGCCTTCAACAACCAATTTTTTGTCATCACTCATTAGTAAACATCCTTTTGATAACGTTTCGCTTTGCGCATTTCTAGCAAAAACTGCTTCGCTTCTTGCGCGGATTTGTTGCCGTGTTTCTCAATGATAGACAAGAGTGCTGCTTCCACGTCTTTCGCCATTCTCATTGCGTCGCCGCACACGTAAAAATGAGCGCCAGCTGCTAGCCATTCATATAGTTCTTTGCCCTGTTCTAGCATCCGGTCTTGCACATATATTTTATTAGCTTGATCTCGTGAAAACGCCAAGCTGATTTTACTTAGCAGACCGGATTTCAAATACCCTTGCCATTCTGTTTGATACAAAAAGTCTTGAGTGAAGTTGGGGTTACCGAAGAACAACCAGTTTTTACCATTAGCTTCTTGTGCATCGCGCTCTTGCATGAAGGCTCTGAACGGGGCGATACCAGTTCCTGGTCCAACCATAATAATTGGCGTAGACGCATCACTTGGCAATCTAAAGTTGTCGTTGCTTTCAACATAGACTTTTACTTCACCACCTTCTTCTAAATGCGTACATAAATACCCTGAGGCGCCACCTTGATGCTGAAAACCGAAAGCTTCGTAGTCAATATGAGCAACGGTAAGATGCACTTCATCTTCGACTTCAGCTTGACTTGAAGCGATAGAATATAAACGAGGTGTAAGGGGGCGTAATGCATCGACTAAGCTTTGTGCATTGATATCAGCTGGGAATTGTTCAACGATATCGACTATTTGTCGCTCTTCTAAAAAGGCCCTCAATGCCGTTTTGTCATCCAACAACGCTAGCAAAGCTTGGTCTTCGCTTGCGGCTTGATAGGCCTTTACAAAACCTGGATAACTCAAGGTCAGCTCTAATTTTTCAGCAAGCGCTTGGCCTAAGGTATATTCGGAATCTGCAATCATTACTTTTGCGTCAGCGGCGTTGCTAGTTGCATTTAACATCCGCTCTATCACTGCATTGCTATTTAAGAAATACACACCCAATGCATCACCCACACGATACTCTATAGATGATTCCTCAAGAGAAATCTCGATATGGCGAATATCTTTTACTGAATCCCTGCCGGTTATCTTTAAACTTTGAGTCAGAACCGCAGGAAAAGGGTTTTGCTTAGTATAAGTTGCGGTTGCCACTGAGCTTGCAACCGCAGAGGGAGCAATACTCGTTTGCGCCGCTTGCATTGCTTCAGCTAGAATCTCGTTGAGTTTTTCCGTCCATGCAGCTAACTCTGCTTCATATTCGACATCGCAATCAAGTCTTTCAACGAGTGGAGATGCGCCTAAATTGCTCAGCCTCGTATCGAAATCCTTCCCGGTCTGGCAGAAAAATTCGTAGCTTGTATCACCTAAGCCCACAACTGCATATTTCAAATTCGGTAATTTAGGGGCTTTTTTGCTCGCCAAAAATTCATGTAGCTCAACAGCATCGTCTGGCGCATCACCTTCACCGTGAGTACTAACAAACAATACCAAATGCGTTTCGTCTTTTATTTTCCGTGGTTTATAGTCAGCCATGCTCACTACATTAGTCGCATAACCTTTTGCTTTTGCAGATTCAGCATACGCAATAGCGGCATGTTTAGCGTTGCCTGTTTGAGAGCCAAACATAACCGTAATGACTTTGCTTTGCGCTTCGCCTACAGGGGCAACCGCGGCCGCAGCACCTTGAGACATACCAGCTAAGTAGCCGCTAGCCCAAATAAGTTGTTCTTTATTTAATCCTGCAACCGCTGCACTAATTTGAGATAGCTGTGCATCGTTGATAAGAGATAATGGAGAGTTGTCTTTTGTTGACGACATTAAAAAACCGCTAATATTACTAAGATGGCGTAAGGTTAGCGGCTTTTTTCAATAACGTGAAAGAATTAAAACTAATTTTTTATATTCTTTTATGCTGAAAGATTAAAAATGAAACTCTACACCCACAAATGCTCCTTTAAAATCTAGATCAGCGTATACGTCGTCAAGGTCTTCTATATCTACCGACACAACACGATAACCAGCTTGAACAGTCATATCAATCGTTAAGCTTTCCACAAAGTTGTAAGTAATTGCCGCCTGATAATCTGAGAACTTATCATCATCAATAGCTAAAAAGCTACTTTCGATATATGCACCTAAGCCTGTCAGAGGAAGACCTACTGCTACTCTTGAGTAAACCATGGGGATAATTTCATCGAAGCTTTCAGTGCTCGTTAGTAGCGTATCAACATCCGACACCCTAAACTCACCATCAAGCTGCTTCCCGCTTATCCCGACATCTAAACTAACAACGTCGTTATCAAGAAGCTCATAATATAAGATGTAATCGGTCGTTGTTAGATCATTGCTCGTTTGTAGAGTAGAACCTGCCGGATATACATCACCGCCAAAGGTAAATGTACTATCTAACTGCGCAACACCCGAAGTATCAAGTGTGCTACGAATTAATTTAACATTCGGTATTAATGGAATTGGATGCTCTAATGCAGCATAAAAGCTGGCGTTAGTTTCGTCTTCAAAATTAAAGTCTGCTAGCGCATCATTTTGCGCAAAGCCACCATCTGTTCCCATCTTCCAACCCTGCGCACCTACGTATATACCAAGCAACGTATCGGCTTGAGATGGCATCGCAACCGCGGCACTTAACGCACACGCGACTAAAAGCTTTTTCATAATGTTATCCCTGATTAAGTAGTTCTGATAATTCAATTAATGCTGCATTTGCGCGAGATACATAATTAGCCATCACTAAAGAATGGTTCGCTAAAAACCCAAAACCATCTCCATTTAAAATAACGGGGCTGTATACTGGATCTTGAGTAGCTTCTAGCTCTCTTATAATTTGTTGAAGGCTTACCGATGCGTTCTTTTTACGTAGCACATCTTCAAAATCTGTTTCGATTGCCTTAAGGAAGTGTAACAAAGCCCAGCTCGCACCGCGAGCATGATAAAAGTTATTGTCTAACTGAAACCAGCTTGTTTTGTTGACCACCTTGCTCGCTTGAGGAGTTGACTGCCTTGCAGCATTATCGCCGGCCAAGTCAGTGTTAAGAGACTCAGTACCTACACTTGCACTAAGTTTTTGCGATATGCTCCCAAGACGTTTTTCAACTTGCTTTAAATAGTCACGTAAATTGTCGGCACGCGCATAAAATTGGCTGTTTGATTCACTAAAACTACTTAGCTCAGAGCGATAAATTCGCAGTTGCTCTAAGGCCTTTTCATATTCGCCCTCTGAAGAGGGTAATACCCAGCGCTCATGATCAATACTGATACTAGTTTGTACCTTTATTAACTGCTCATTTTCTAAAGACTGAGACTGAGAGCGGCTAAAATCTTTGCGCATCGCAAGCGCTAAATCTCGGCTCATTTCCAAAGCACCAAACTCCCAACTCGGAATATTATCCATTAACACACCTGGCGGCAGTACGTCATTAGACAAATAACCGCCTGGCTTGTGTAATAGTGTATCGATAGCAGAAATAAGCGCTGTGGTTGTGGTGTAGCCGGTAACAACTCGCTCGTTATTTTGTTCAGCTACGGCTGTGGCACGCTCGTTTACATCAAAAGTTGAAGGTTCAAAGCCCCACCAAAATCCAACAAGCCCAATAATCAAGACAATAACACCTATCGCCGCTGATATACTTTTCGTATTCACCATCATTACCTTTTTCCAAACTCGGGATGTGTGTAGTTTACCTTTCTATCTATCGATACCGCAATAAAAGTATCGCAAGAACATAAGCTAATGCGGTTGCTACGGGCAATAAAATAAACGCGACAATTGCTCCACCTCTTACCCACCATGGATCTACGTCTAAGTTTTTTGCAAGCCCTGCACATACCCCGGAAATTTTAGCTCTACTGGCATCTCGGAAAAAACGTTTATCATTTAATACATCTTTCATTATCGGTATCCTGTTTTGACAACAAATTATTTGTTTTGCAGTATCATTTTGGGCATATAAAGTAAGCAGCGTTTGTTTAAAGCTCTAAGCTTCTGCCTTTAATAACTTAAAATGCGAAAGCAAAAGAACAATCGCTGCACTACCTAAGTAAAATAGAACTGGCGATAGCACTAAACTTAGCAAATCTACTTGCACTAACATAATAAACTCCCTCTTTTAATATGTTTCAATTTGACATCCTCCTATCTAAAGTGCGGTATAGGCGAATCAGAAAAGACGATGCTCGAGAAAGCATTAGCGAAAGCTATGCCAGTTTAAGAAAATACTAGTAACTTGCTGATTTAATTAAATTAAAATAACTAAGGGGATTTTGGACACTAATGTCCGCGGTATAGAATTGAGAATGTTTGTAAGTTTCACTAAAAAAGTAGTCTTTTTGACTAAATTATTGTGCGTTTACACGCGCTTTTTCTTGTGCAAGCAACACCTTCTCGTATGCTCTCAGTAATAAATCAGGGTCATTTTGTTTACCGGTGCCATTTTCACTAAGGTAACGACGCCAAATTTTGCCACCAGCCTGACCTTGGAATAAACCCAAGGTATGACGGGCGATGTGCCAAACACGTGTACCTAGTACAAATTGTTGGTGGACATATTCTGTCATTTTTTCAACAACTTGTTGGCGAGATAGGCTTTGACCGAGCGTATCGTTAAATATCGCGTTGTCGACAGCATTTAAAATATAGGGATTGCTGTACACCTCTCTTCCCATCATCACTCCATCTACATGTTTGAGATGCTCTTTGCTTTGTTCAAGTGAAGTAATGCCACCATTTATGCTGACAAAAAGTGCAGGGTTTTGTTGCTTCAACCTATACACGCGCTCGTAATTCAATGGTGGAATATCACGATTCTGTTTGGGGCTGAGCCCTTGAAGCCAAGCTTTTCTGGCATGCACAATGACATGTTTCAAGCCAACATCAACCAAGGGCTTAACAAAGTCGCTAAGGCCTTTGTCATCGTCCATATCATCAATCCCAATACGGCATTTGACCGTGATAGGAATGTCTACTTGCTGCTGCATTGCATCGAGGCAGGCTGCGACAGTTTGCGGTTGTGCCATCAAGCAGGCACCAAAACTACCATTCTTCACTCGGTCAGATGGGCAACCCACATTGATATTTATCTCGTCGTAACCCTGTTCTTGGGCAATAACAGCGCACCTTGCCATATCGTCGGGACTGCTTCCGCCTAATTGCAATACGACCGGATGTTCCTGCTGACCAAAACTTAAATAGTCCCCCTTGCCGTATATAATCGCACCTGTAGTCACCATTTCGGTGTAGAGCATGGTGCGTGTAGACAAGAGCCGTAAAAAGTGACGGCAATGCTTATCCGTCCAGTCCAGCATGGGCGCTACAGAGAATCGATGAGAGGAATGAATATCGGTTTCGTGTTCGGGCACTTTTGGCTAAAACCTCTTAAGTGGTGCAACTTGTTCCGTAGGGCTGCGTGTTTAGATGAATACAGACGTCTGAATATTTATGCTTACATCAACAGCAATAAAAGTATGTTAGAGCCTTACCTTATGACAAACCTACGTTAATATTGGCAATCACCCCAACTCCTCAGCGCACGATTATACATGTGATGGATAGTTTTTGCATACCTTCAGGCCATGTATATGAGGTGAAATGTACGCAATTATTTTATGTAGACATAAAACCACTACACGGAAATTAAGCGTTACCAAAATGTACATGCTAATTATGAAGATGCGTAGTACACTTTGTTGAGGGATGATATATCCTACCAATTAACATGAAAATAAGTTCCAAGCATTTAAAGTGGACTGGCAATGACCCAAAGTGAACAATCATCATTTATAGAGCACCTACAACGATGTCTGTTGCTTTCGGTTCTAACTATTGCCTGTAATTTATTCCTCGCCGTTCCTTTATTTGGAGAGGTACAGCTTCTTTTTGGCTGTGTATTTGTATTAATCGCATTAGTGTTGGTACCACCTAAATTTTCACTCATCGTTTTTATTGGCAGTATCTCCAGCTTTTACTTGGCCGATCAGACCTTACTATTTATCGGTATCTACTCTTTAGAAGTGGGCGTTATTGCGATGTTGCTTCGGAAAAACACCTTCATTATGCTGGCGTCTATCGGTTTTTGGGTGATCGTAGGCATGCCTCTTATTTGGGTGTTAGCTAAGTTTAGCCCCACTTACTTTCAAGAAGTCAGCGCCCTTATTGCCATACAACATGGTCTAAACGGCATATTATGCGCTGCTATTGCAGCATCATTGCTATCAATCATTCCAGACAAATATAAGCAAGGGTATATTCAACAACAGGAAAACCAACTATCTGCCAATATTTTTTCGGTGTGTGCCTCAATTCTTGTAGTTCCAATACTTCTCATTTCATTCATTTTTATTGCGGTAAGTTCTCACGAAAATGAAACACTGTTAGTGGATAAAATGAAGTCTCATACTTCATTCATAGAACAACTCACAACTTCTTTTGTTGATGAACATCGTCTTATTATTGAGAAGCATGCGAGTTTATTAAACGACGATACACCGCTTAGTAATGTTCATAATTTAATGGTTGAATCACAATTGAAGCACCCAGCGTTTTTTAACCTTACCACCGCAGATGCAGAGGGCGGGTTATTATTTTTCGCACCCCTTAGATACAATAAACAAATAAAACGACTACCTGAGGAAATGAAGACAGTTGCCGACCGTGATTACTTTCAAAACCCGAAACGCAATGGGGAAACCTTTGTATCTAATGCACTTTTGAGCAGAGGAGTACTAGTCGCGCCCATGATATCTATTGCCTCTGCGGTCGTGAAAGAAGATGAATTTAAAGGGATTATATTCGGTACCATTAACCTAAATGTGATAAAGACGTTTAGCAATAAAATTGAACGCTTGTTAGATAATGACTTAGTGATTATCACCGATGCGATGAACAATACCATTTACGCTTCTGAGCGAATGCAAACCAAAGCCTTATCGAACTTTTTACCGAAACCTAGTTTTAACTATATTATCAGCCAAGCGCCCGTTCTTGCTCATGCAGGAAAACACTACGCTTATCACAAACAACAAAATCCCTACGGTTGGAATATTTATGTACTGACTGAAGCGACTGCATTGACACAAAACATCAAAAATAACTTTGTGATTGCTGGCCTCAGTTTATTGGTTGTAGTGGCAGTTTTCTTGTTATTTGCTTATCGCTTATCTGAGCAGGTGTCGGCGCCACTTAAAGCCTTATTGCAGGCCAGTGACGATAACTTAGAACCTGCCTCCGCATATTCAAATAGCCAAGAGTTTTCAGAAGTTGCAAATAAGTTAAAGCGCTCTCAGTTTTTAATGCAAAACTTTGAGAATCGGTTGAAGCAGCAAGTCACGATGAAAACCGAAGAACTTGAGCAATTAAATTTGCAGCTTGCGGCGCAGGCCCGTGAAGATGGCATGACCCATCTGCTTAATCGAAGCGGATTTGATGAAATGGCCATGAATGCCATTCGAACAAGCTATCGCTTAGGGCAACCCTTTAGCATGGCTTTGTTGGATATCGATAATTTTAAAATCATAAATGATACTCATGGGCATTTGTTTGGCGACAAGTGTTTACAAGCTTTCTCAGCGTTAATGCAACGAAATTGTAAACGAGAAACAGATATAATAGGCCGCTATGGTGGTGAAGAATTTATTATATTTATGGCGGGTAAAAATATTCAAGCTCATGAGCAGTTAATGCAGAATATTCATCAGCAAACAAGACAAATTAGCTTATCTCCAGCCGATAGCGACGAATCAGTCTCTTTCACAGTAAGTATCGGTATATGTAGCGTCTTGGGTAACATTAATTTAAGTATGCAAGAGATTGTTAAACTTGCCGACGAAGAGTTATACAAATGCAAAAGAAGTGGCCGCGATAAAATATCGCTAATCACTGTTGGCTACAGTGATGCAAGTAACTAGCCCAATAAGTCCCAAAGCAATAAAACAGAGACCTTTCTTATTTTTTTAAGCGTAAATCAATCGGTTCGTTGCATTTAAACAGGTTTTGATGCGGCTCTTTCGGAGTTGGATCTGCCTTTCCTTTTGCATAGTTAGAATTCCACAACTCTTTCAACTCAGGCTTACGCCCTTCTTTTGCCCACTGCGCTTCAGCCTCTCGCTGACGTTGATAATTACCCTGGCGCTCCTGATCCCACATTTGGACTTTTTGCATAAACTCTGGGTCTTCTTCCAAGCTTCGCACTTCTAGTTCCATTTCATTTAGCAAGGCTAATGGGTAAGGTAATATTCTGCAAATTGCTTCACCGGCTTTGAAAGTAACTTTTGTGTTTGGCTTGGTAAATCGCCAATTCATGGTAAATGGAAAGGGTAACCAATCGCTTCGAATAAAAGCGTCTAATGGCACAATAGCCTGTTTATCTTGGTTTGCCGGCCCCATTACGATCAAACCGTAATCTGGCGGCGTCCTGAACAAAAACGGAACGTACCAAGTGACCGTACCTGATCCAAAATGAGGCCTTGGTGCAAAAGGGTCTTGCTTCTGCGGATTAATACTAAGTTGATCGCCGCCCTCTTTCCCTGACCAACTCATATCAACATCAACAGGGTTGAGAATTTCCCACCCCATGCTATTTGCCGCAGTTAGAGGTATACATCTGTATGCATAACGTGCTGGCGTATCATCCATCCAATCTCGAGTGATTTTACAAGGTCGAATGCTTTTGGTGACATCCTGTTGCACGCCGGGTACAACGTAAGCGTGAATTTTGTTCTTTGGGATGTCGTTCATGCTATAGCCTTTTTGATGTGCTCCCTTCGCTTGGAGAGCTAAAATGAAGATAGATAAACCAAATGCTATCACAATCGCTTCATCTTTAAATAGCATGTGTTTCAACTCCTAACAAAAACACATGCTAGCAATCTATTGACGCCCCAACAGCACACCTTCGCTTGTTGCTATGGTTTTTAACTATCCTTTTAAGCTCTTTTGCAATTTTAGACTTCGGATATTATGGTTTTTTGGGTATAATCCGCCCACTTTTCACTAGCTTAGTTCACTATGAAACTGCTTTTTTATACTCTGAACGGCGCACTCTCAGCGTTATTATATTTTATCAACACTGTCTGTTTGGCTATTCCCTTAGTGCTATTTTCATTCCTAAAGCTCATTCCCAATGCCACATGGCGTAAGTGGATATCAAGCTTAGTAGATGGCATTGCGACGCTCTGGATTTCCATAAACAATATTAATCAATCGATTTTTTCTAGAACCGAATTTCGCCTGCAGGGAGATATGCAACTATCTTTACAACAATGGTACTTGGTCATCTCCAACCACCAATCGTGGGTAGATATTTTAGTGTTGCAAAGAGTGTTCAATCGAAAAATTCCTTTTCTCAAATTCTTTTTGAAAAAAAATCTCATTTATGTGCCTTTTTTAGGCTTAGCGTGGTGGGCATTAGATTTTCCATTTATGCAACGCTACAGCAAAGCATTTATTGCCAAGCACCCTCATCTAAAAGGGAAAGACCTAGAAACAACTAAAAAAGCGTGTGAAAAATTCGAGTTTAAGCCCGTCAGTGTTATGAACTTTGTTGAAGGTACACGTTTTGCGCCGAGTAAGGTAAATAAAGACGACGAACTTCGGCACTTGCTACCTGCGCGCTCTGGCGGTATTGCATTTGTGTTGAACGCGATGGGAGAGCGTCTAACTAAGTTAGTCAATGTGACTATCTATTATCCTGACGGCATCCCTAGTTATTGGGACTTTGTTAGCTCAAAAGTAAAGACGATAGTGGTGGATGTAGAAACTATCGATATTAAAGAGCTGTTAGACTCTGGTGTCTATAGTCCAGAATACTTTAGTAACGATGAGCAAAAGAAAGTATTTCAAGATTGGGTCAACCGTCTCTGGCTTGAAAAAGAACAAAAACTAGAAAAGCTAGCTTCGGAGCATAATGCTAAATGACGTCACTACGCAGTTTTATTATTTTTCCTATTCATCTGTTTTTACAACTATCTAACTTAGCCTTTTGGGGTCTTTTAGTCATTTTATTTGGCTTGCTAAAGCTGGTGTTACCGATAAAGTTCGTACAGCAATTTCTTTTGAAAATCATGCATCGATTGTATTTTGCATTCGGCATTTTCAGTGTTGCGCTAATCAAAGTATTTAATCGAATCGAAATCCGTATCGAAATAGATGAAGCCTTGTCAAAACAAAAATGGTATTTAATCACCGCTAATCATGTCAGTTACTTAGATATCATTCTGTTAATTGACTTCTGTGCGCCGCGCATTCCACCACCTAAGTTTTTTCTAAAAAAACAGCTTATTTGGCTGCCCTTTGTTGGTTTAGCCGCATGGGCTCTCGATATGCCTTTCATGCGCAGATACTCACAAGCCTTTATCGAAAAATACCCTCATCTGCGCGGTAAAGACATTGAAACTACCAAACGATATTGCGAACGCTACATCGACAAACCTACAACTGTGATTAATTTTGTTGAAGGAACGCGCTTTACCAAGCAAAAACATGCCTTGCGTAAAAGCCCATTTTCACATTTAATGAGGCCTAAGGCCGGCGGTATCGCATTTACCTTATCAGCGATGGGCGAACTTTTCAGTGCCATACTTGATACCACTATCGCTTATCCAAATTCGAAGCACCCTATGATGGATATGCTGTGTGGACGGATGACAACGATTATTATTGATGTAACAACATTAGAAGTCAGTCAGGCCATTATTGGCGATTACTTTAATAATGAAGATTTTAAACATAGCTTTCAGAGCTGGCTGAATACTTTATGGGAGAAGAAAAACACCCGCATGCGAGCATGGATGAGTTGATATGACACAGGTAACAAAAGCGGAACAGACCAAAGCGCATTTAAGTGAAATCATCACCGAATTTGCTAACGTTTTAGGCTTACAATCTCAAAGTGGCGACTTAATTCATCAGTGGATTGGTTTGTTTATACTCGCGCTTGCAAGTTTGCTCTCGTGGTTAATTGCAATATTTATTTTACGCTTTAAAGTCGCGCGCTTGGTCAAATTTTCAAAAACACACTGGGACGATAATTTACAAAGCGCCGGGGTATTTAGGCGCTTTGCACTAGTTGTCCCAGGCATCATTATGTATATCGGCAAAGACTTCCTGTTAGTGCCCGATAGCAGCATTTATAACTGGGCCAGTGTCATTTCTAGGTTATACATAATGGTCGCGGTTTATGGTGTCTTGCAAGCGGCACTGTCGGCGACAGATCATATCTATAAGAGCACACGTTTTGCTAAAAAAGCGCCTATTACTGGCTTTATTCAAGTCGGCCGACTCCTTATTACACTTGCGCTCATATTTTTAGTGATATCCTTAATTTTAGGGAAAAGCCCAGTCTATTTACTCTCGGGCTTAACCGCTATCGCCGCGGTGCTCTTGCTCGTATTTAAAGATACAATATTAGGCTTTGTAGCCGGAATACAAATCGCTGCCAACCGTATGTTTAACAACGGCGATTGGATAGAAATGCCAAAGTATGGCGTAGACGGCGAAATTTTAGAAATTGGTCTTACCGTAGTGAAGGTACAAAACTGGGATAAAACCATTTCGACCCTGCCCTCATACAGCCTTATTACTGAAGCAGTAAAAAATTGGCGAGGCATGAGTGAATCAGGTGGCCGGCGGATAAAGCGCGCGATAAAAATCGACACCCGAAGCCTTGCCTTTGCAGATGAAGAGGACTTAAAAAGATGGCAAAAAATGGAGATTTTGAAAGCCTATTTGGAAAGTAAAAAACTTGCCTTAGAAGAGGACTCAAAAAGCTTAACGGAACGCCAAATAGATATTATTAATGCGCGTAAACTAACGAATATAGGAACTTTTCGAGCGTATATACAAGCTTATTTAGCTCAGCATCGAGATATTCATAAAGGCCTCACATGTATGGTACGTCAGTTACCACCAAGCGAGACCGGCTTACCTCTAGAAGTGTATTGTTTTAGCCGTATTCAAGACTGGGTGAGGTACGAAGGCGTGCAAGCTGATATCTTTGATCATTTGATGTCTGTATTACCCTATTTTAATCTGCGAGCTTATCAACGCATTGGTAATGATCATGCAACGGGCTACCAGGGTCAGGAACTGCAAACACAAGCCCTTCATTTACATGATAAACAAATAGACGAATAAAATACCAAACACAAAAAAGCCAGTAATATGCAACGCACGCAACTGGCTTTTCTTTGTTTATTTACTACAGCGATTTTATCGCTTATGAGCCTTAGCTCATTGCATAAACCATCAATAGTGCGATAACTAAACCAGATACGCCCATGAAGCCATACTCGATACGTTCTTGCAGTGCCTCATTTCCAGACTTAGTGGTAATTACTGCCATTACTATGCAACTCAAACCTAAAACGAGTGCCACCATCAATATTGCAAACTGTAACATGCCTAAAATTTCGCTCATGGAAAACCTTTTCGTAATTAATATATAATTTTGATGTATGTTCAATGCGACGTATTATGCACTACAGCAAAAAAAACCGCTATGCTGCCTGAGCCTTTTTTAGGGCTTACATGATCTTAGTCAATTTCACTATTAATTTGTTGTTCACACCGTTTAAACAAAGTAATTGAGAGTAAATGCATAGCGTATTATCGTAAGCCTTTGATTTTTAAAGATTATAAATATTGGCGTGGTAGTTGCTGTTTAGTTTTAAAAGATAAGGCTCTGCAATAATAACTGCATGGGCTGGGTTCCACGCTTGCTTTGACAATTAAAGGACTTTTTATGAATAGAACAAAAACTATGTTAACCGCGGCATTTGCGCTTATAACAATAAGCTTTTCTAGTTATGCGCATGACTTCAATAGTGATGCCTGCGATGTCAATTTAAACGGCGACATTGTTTTAGCGAATAACGAAATGACGATTACCTCTGAACAAAATGACGTCATATTATTTAATCGTAATGGTGATGCTTCGGTAAACGGCAAAACCCTTCAACTCAATGCACAAGAAAGAGATACCGTATCAAGCTATGTGGAAGGATTTGAAAGAGCAGTGCCAAAGGCAATTGCCTTGGCAGCCAAAGCAATTGAATTAACAAACTATGCTCTAGGCGAGGTATTTACCGGTTTGTTAGGAGAAGATAGCTCACTTCCTGGCATCTTAGCGGATAAACTGAACGCACTTCAGCAAAAACTAGAGAGCCACGTATACCAGCAACCTGACGCAGTAACATTTAATAGTGCATTTTTTGAAGGCTCTGCTGAGCTTGACAGTGAGTTTGAAAGAGACATTGACGCTGCCGTAGAGGAAGTGATGGGCACGGCAATGGCAGAACTCTTAGTTAGCCTTGGGCGCAGTATGCTCTCGGGCGATAGCTCTATGGAAAATTTTGAAGACAAAATGACGAATTTGGGAGAGACCATAGAAGCGACAGTTGAAGAGCAATCTCAACAACTTAAGGGCGATGCATTGGAGTTATGTGATGCATTAAAAGATATTGAACAACAAGAAGCTAAGCTACAAAAGATAAAAGGCTTAGAGAGTATTGATTTTATTCATGTTTCCAATAAAAGTGCATAACAACAGGGCAATATGAAAGTATTTATAATAGGGCTGGGCTGGTTAGGCCAGCCCTTAGCGCTTCATTTAAAAGCACAAGGTCACCAAGTTGCTGGTACAAGCCGCGACCAAAAAAAGTGTGCAAAGTTGAGCCGCGAAGGAATAGATGCTCGGATATTCGATTTGTATGAATGGTCGACAAAAACACCAAGCTCACAAATCTCAAATAATAGTGCTATAGACAGTGCATTAGTTAGCCGAGCAAGGGTCTTAATTAATATTGCTCCTGGTCGCCGAAGTATTGAAATAGCCCCCTATGTTGATGCTATGTGTAGGCTAATTGATTATTTATTTGTTGAAGGTGCTGCTCATCTTAGTTTTGTGAGTACCACATCCGTTTTTGGGAACGAGGTTGGTCTGCTAAACGAACAATCAAAAATTAATCCACAAACGGGCTCTGGCATTGCTCATAGCAAAATCGAAGCATATATAATGCAGCATTATGCAAGCAAAGCGGCCATTATAAGACTTGCAGGCTTAATTGGAGCAAATACTGATGGCAGCTTAAGACATCCAGTCACATCATTAGTCAAACGTGATGCCATTAAAAATGGTTATCACCGCGTTAATTTATTGCATCAACAGGATGCAATTGAATGTATCAGTGCACTTATCAATACTGGTATCTCTGGCCGTATTCTGCACGCTTGTTCCGATGAACACCCAAGTAGACAGGAATATTATAACTGGGCATCGAAAGTGTTAGGATTGGGCAAGGTCAATTTTTTGCAAGAGTCTAATGACACAGCTAATCGAGGCAAGATAATTGTCGCAAGAGAAAGCTTAGATAGCCTCAACGTAACACTCAAATACCCCTCCCCCTTTGATATGCTCTAAGATTCGCCAGCCTTAATTTATAAGCAAGGTTTTTTAATAGCATGGTACATAATAAAAAGGCCTGCTGAATTAGCAGGCCCTGCATATACACTAAGTTTATAACTTAATTGCTAGGTATTAACCCACCAAAGCAATACCGAAGTACTTTAAAGCTACAGTATTGATGAATATAAGTAGCAAAATCAATGGGATAAACGTACCCAAAGAAAAGTTCACATAACGTTCAAGTATGCTGCCTTTAAACTTGGGAGCCCCTTGGTCCATCTCTTGATTAAAGTTAATTTTTTTCCAACGATAAATAACGAATATACAAATTAACAAGCCGTTTAATGGCAAAATTGTGTCATAAAATACATCGTATACGACATCAAAGAAGGATTTATTTGCCCCTGCGTAGGAAACAAACTCTGTAAAAAACGACGCAAATCCGAATGAGAGTGCACAAATCACCGAGAACACGATTAACAATACGCCGCACAACATCAAGGAGCCCTTACGCTGAAACCCTTTTTCACTCATTAACGCTGCTACCGGTACCTCAAAAATGGATACGAGTGACGTAATGGCTGCAAAAAACACTAACAGAAAGAAAAAGCTCGCAATAGCACTCGCACCGACGTAGCCAAGAGTATTTTGCATTTCTAAGAAAATTTGTGGTAAATAAGAGAAGATCATCGAGATCGAAGATTCGCTGAGTTCTTCTGGATTAACCTCAGGATTAAAAGAAAAAATAGCGGGTAAAATCATCAAACCAGCGGTAAAGGCCACTGCCGTATCAGTTAGTGCTACCAACTTTGCTGAACCAGGCAAATCAGCTCGTTTGTCGATGTAACTGCCATAGGTGATCATAATGCCCATACCTAAAGACAAAGAGAAGAAGGCTTGTGATAAGGCCCCGTTGACTACGGCAGCATCGATTTTGTCAAAATCAGGTACCAAGTAATATTCTACGCCCGCCATCGCATTGTCGCGAGTAAGCACAAAAATCACTAATGCGAGCAGCATAAAAAACAAAGCCGGCATCAGAATTTTGGCGGCTTTTTCAATTCCCTCTTTCACACCACCTTGTAAAATAAGGTAAACAATAGCAATCACCCCTGCCATATAGACAAACAAGTTGTAACTGGTAATAAAGCCGCCAAAGGTTTCGGGCTGAGCCAGCACATCAAGGTTACCGATGACCGATTCATACAAATATCCAAATATCCACACGGTAATAACCAGATAAAACACCGCAATCATAAATGGCGTAATAATTGATAACCAACCAGCAAAGCGCCATGCGCGGTTGTGTCCAGACAAATTGGTTAAGGCGCCAAGAGGGTCTTTTTGCGAGGCACGCCCTACGGTCATCTCTGCAATCATAACCGGTAAGCAAATAAAGAACACGAAGACCGCATACATTAGCAGAAACGCACCGCCGCCGTTTTTAGCCGCTCCCACTGGAAAACCAACTAAATTTCCAATACCAACCGCAGAACCTGCCGCGGCTAATATAAACCCAAGCTTAGAGCCAAACTGCTCCCTTGAACCTGCCATCTCTCTTCCTTTTTATTATTATTTTAGTTAACTACCTTCTGGACAAATGTTAACAGCCATTAACATAAAAGTCTCGAAGCGAATGAAGATAATGTTAGGACTTAAACCAAGCAGCGCAAGGCCTTTTTACCAATTAATATGCTTCCCATCCCAGTCTAGATAGTAAGGTGATTGTTCTGGTGAGAGTGCATCAGTATATTTAATAAGTTGCTGAGCAGTAAATTCAGGTGTAAATAACTTACCGGGTTTGACATTAGCTTGAAATGGCTTTGATAGCTCAGTGTCCACCGTACCAGGGTGATAACATACTAATATTGTGTTGGGAGAGCGCCTTTTATACTCAACCGCAGCGGTTTTTACAATCATGTTAAGCGCAGCTTTTGACGCCCTGTAACCATACCATCCGCCTAGTTCATTCTCGCTAATACTGCCGACTCTGGCACTAAATACGGTAACAGTTGCGCCTTCTTTGTGAACCAGCTTTACCGCATGCTTTATCCACATCGCTGGTAATATCGTATTGACCTTAAAGTATTCAGCAAATTGCGCCTGTTGCATGTCTTCCAAGCGCTTTTCAGGTTTTAACGCCATATTACTACTAGCATCACTGTGCAGTATTCCGGTACAGCAAATAATATCGGTAAATAAAGATCTCTTTTTTTGCTCATCCACAAAACCGGCAATCTGTGATTCGACATTAGAATCTAACTGATAATGCTGGTGTTTACTTGAGCGCTCTGGCACAGCTTGCCTTGATATTGTTACCAACAGGGCAAGTTCTGTGTCTTGACTGAATTGTTCAATGAGCGCATTAGCAATGCCACCACTTGCGCCAATAATAAGCACCTTCTTTTGCATGAATCTTCCTTTTATTTCAATTAGAGAGTCGCTTAATACTTTATATTACAGTTCGACTCGCAGCGCTTTTTACCCGTTAAGTAATAAGAAATGCTGTTTCTGTGTTTTGCGAATAATAAATAGGCTCGGTCAGCAAAAAAGCGAATTACTGGCCATCTCAACGCTGCATATAACCATTTGTAGCCCACGAGACTCCAAGCTTTGTGAGTCACATCAAGTCCTATTAGCATGCTGCCATCCTCTTGCATGCCATGAATTCGAGCGTTTAACGCTTCCCAATCAAGCTCAGGATAGCGCTCGCTAAAATCATCTGATGTGATATCGACAAATGCCAGTTGCCCTTGGGTATTACGCTTTTGTAAATGGCGCATTTCAATCTCGCATAAAGGACACATACCGTCATAAAAAATAGTAAAAGCCATACTGTCTCGTTTTCGCTGTGTTTAAAAAAGTTTATATTCACGATGTAGATACGAAAATAATTATCGAAAAGATGACTTGAAAATGCAGCCGCGCGTATACACTTACACTTAAAGGTGTAAAAGGAGCGTAACAATGGCAAAAGAAACAATAACCTTAGCAGGTGGCTGCTTTTGGTGCATAGAGTCAGCGTTTAATAGCGTTGAAGGGGTAGTACATGCATATTCAGGTTATGCAAATGGGCACAGCGACAACCCAAATTATGAAAGCGTGTGTTCAGGTTCAACCGGTTATACTGAAGCGGTGCAAGTTACCTTTGATGATGAGGTAATTTCGCGCAGAGAAATCTTAGAGATCTTTTTTGCTTTGCACGATCCTACTCAAAAAGACCGTCAAGGCAATGATGTAGGAAGCCAATATCGCGGTGGTATCTATTATGTATCAGAAGCTCAGAGAGATGACGCGCTAGCGATTGTAGAAGAAATCAAAGAAGCAAAAATTTGGCCCAATGACGTAGTAACCGAAATAGAAACCCTCAGCAACTATGCTCAAGCAGAGGATTATCATCAAGACTACTTCAGTAAAAACCCTCAAAATACCTACTGCAATATGGTGGTAGCACCTAAGCTAGCTAAGTTCAAAAAAACCTTTGCGAAACGTCTTAAGGCCTAAGAGCGTTAGTTTAAACCAAACCAAGCCTTGTTTATTGGTGTTGTAAAAATAAGGGGTGACATACGTTCATAGAGCGTCTTGTCTCCCTCACACACCGCGTTTTTCATATAATTCTGGCGCCAGGGGTCGTTAATTAAGACCAAGGTTTGGCCATCTACTGCGACTCCCTCTAAAGATGCATTATCCATCATGTGCATCGCTGGACAACTGTCATTAAAACTGGGGGCGTAAAAAGTCAAAGGTACAACAACTGTAGGTCGTTTCCTTGCGATATCAATTATCCATAATTCATTATCATTTCTGGCTGCAGCCAATAAAAACCCATCAGAATCAGCATTTGGAAAATAGATATCCATACCGTTAATGGGGTGGTTTCCCTCACTAAATGTAGGAACCTTTAGGTTTGCATCTTTGCTAGAGATGAACTCAGTCGTATTAAAGCTATCAGGGCGTAAATCAACGTAAAAGATTCTAGGCTGAGCTTGCGCATCTTTTTCTAGCGCCATATAGAGTTTGTGGTCTTTGCCTAACGCTAATCCTTCAATACCATCATTTGGAAAATTACCGACTTGATCAGCCTCTGCAAACTGCAGAGCCCGAACGCCAGTGACCATAAGCTGCTCTTCTCTGTACACCACCTCAACAATTAACGTAGGATAGTCAGTGGAGCCGGTATGTTTAAATTGCTCCTGACATTCTTGAGACATTGCTTTACCGCGAGTGGCATCTTCGGTGACTAAAATCCATGCGTCGTATTTAAATGGATGGAATACCATGCCTTCAAAATCAGGTTCATCTATCAGATAATCTGCAAAGCAACTATTGGCAACTCTTTGCGACAAAATATACGGCCCTAATTTTTTGACGACTTCTTTGCTCGATTTATCGATTTGTTGTAAGCGCTTTATTTGACTGCTATGAGCACTTGCATCGGAAATTGTCCACCACACATTTTCATCGGCAATTAATCCTGAGCTTTGTGGGTCTAGCATAGTGCTGCCATCTTGCTCAGTTACCCAGGTGCCTTCTAAGCTTAAAGGTGCATGCATCTGAACATCACTCTGTTTAGACAAAGCGATTGATACAGGCAAACACAGACATACAAAAGCGACTAATGGCGTACAACGGCGACTCAGGCTTGTAAAAATCTCAGAAGTTTTTTTCAACATAGATTTACGCACTCGACTTTTATCTAGAACTTAGCGTGATATGCTATACATAATATACTGATAGCTGTATGAATTGAATGACAAAAAGTTCAGGTTCAAAAATACCTAATATTATTGCCGGTCCGATGTTGCGGCACGTTGATGCAAAGGTGGTCACACTCTGGTTGGTGACATCCTCAAAACAACAAATTTCGGCACAACTGAAAGACAGTCAAAATCAGGACATCGATATAGACTTAAACAAAACTGAATGTATTCAATTTTGTGTCGGTGAGCGCTGTTATATCAACTTGCTGAGGGTAGTACCTGAGAAACCGCTTGTTGCTAACGCGCAATATGCATACTCACTTGAGCTCAAGCCCACCAAAGCTTCGAGTACAGCGAGTAATTTAAGTATACTAAAGCCAGATCTGTTTGAAAACGACTCACAATATATCCCATTTTATTTTGCCAGCGAACTCACCAATGTTGCACACGGCAGTTGTCGTAAGGCGCACTTTGCAGGACCAGATGCATTACCTGAAGTTGAAACCCTTATAACCGAAACTATTTATGAGGGTGCCGGCAAAGGCGAATCACAATACCCTGATATGCTGTTGCTTACCGGCGACCAAGTTTACATCGACGATGTTGCCGGACCAATGTTACACGCCATTCATCAAGTTATTGAGCTTTTAGGCTTGCATGGCGAATCCTTTAAAGGCAGTACAGTTAAGGATAGCAAAGCATTGTTTGAGCACGAACATAGTTTTTATCAGCGCGAGAAGCTATTTCCGGAAGTTGATGATAACGAGGCTCTTACAAAAGCGTTTTTTAAAGGTAAGCGCAAACCAGTATTCACCTCAGCAAATGCCCAAAATCATCTCATTGCATTAAATGAAATGTTGGCACTCTACCTGCTGTCTTGGTCTAGCAGTTTGTGGCCCTTACTGAGCTTAGACAAAACGGATTTAGCCGAGGACTATCGCAGTAAATATGAGAATGAAAAACAGCATATTGAACACTTTAGTCAGGGACTAAAAAGGGTCGAGAGGGTCTTTGCGCACGTTCCTACCTATATGATTTTTGACGATCACGATGTTACCGACGATTGGAATTTAACTCGAGGCTGGGAAGAGCAAGTATATTCTAATGCTTTTTCAAAGCGGATTATTGGCAATGCCTTAAGCGCGTATTTTCTGTGTCAGGGTATAGGCAATCCTGCAACACATATTCAGGAACTCATCGATAAAGCAAAAAATACATTTAGCAATGAAATTCACCAGCACGATACATTTATCGAAGATTTGTTGCATTTTAACCATTGGCATTATCACCTTGATACTACACCACCGGTGCATGTTTTAGATACGCGCACACAACGATGGCGAAGTGAATCTAACAAAAATAAACCCTCTGGATTGATGGACTGGGAAAACTTATGCGAGCTACAAAATAATATCATTGGGCATGATTCGGTTATTATGGTCTCGGCGGCCCCCGTATATGGTGTAAAGTTCATAGAAGCGATACAAAAGGTGTTTACCTTTTTTGGTGGTGCACTGGTGGTTGATGCTGAGAACTGGATGGCACACCGCGGCACAGCAAGTGTCATGCTGAATATGTTTAGGCATGTAAAAACGCCGCCAAACTTTATTATCTTGTCGGGGGATGTGCATTATTCTTTTGTTTATGATGTGAGCCTAAGATTTAGGCGTAATAGTCCCAAAATATTACAATTTACTTGCTCGGGTTTTCATAATGAGTTCCCTGACAAATTGTTAACATGGTTTGAGCGATTTAACCGGTGGTTCTATGGACATCGTTCGCCATTAAACTGGTTAACTAAGCGTCGCAATATGTCAGTAAAGCAGCGTCACCCGCAGGGCAGTGAACGAGATGTGGTCAATGCATGTAGCTTTGGCTTATTGCAGCTCGACGAAAATGGCAAAGAGACTGCGTGCAAGGTGATCTGTGCGGACGGACGACAAGTAATTTTTAAGCCCAGCCACTAAATTAACGAATATGATAAGAAGGTTATGACAACAAACAAACGTGTGGGTATATTTTTTGGTTCTACCACTTGCTACACCGAAATGGCTGGCGAGAAAATACAAGCAGCTCTGCAGCAAACACTGGAGCAGGCCGTCGATTTATTCGATATCAAAGATACCCCTCTGGCTAAATCGCAAGAATATGACTTTATTATTTATGGTATTTCTACTTGGGATTTTGGTGAGCTGCAAGAAGATTGGGAATCTACATGGGAAGACATTGCAAAGCTTAGACTAGAGGGAAAAACCGTTGCCCTATTCGGTTTAGGAGATCAAATGGGTTATGCCGACTGGTTTCAAGATGCACTTGGCATGCTGCACGATGAGTTAATTATACTCGGCTGCGATATAGTCGGTTATTGGCCGGTGGCGGGTTATGAGTTCGTTGCTTCAAAAGGACTAACAGAAGATGGAGATTACTTTGTTGGTCTTAGTTTAGACGACGAGAACCAATTTGAAGAGACAGACGCACGGATTGAGCAGTGGAGCCAACAGATATCTCAAGAATGGCAATACGCATAAACAGCGTTTAAAAATAAGACGCTGTGAGCTAGGTTTCGATAAAAACAGGTATGTTTTTTAAAAAATGTTAATGAAATTTACCTTAGCCCCTATTCATTTTTATATGAATAGATATACTATAGCGATAAGTAAAGATAAGAGAGCTGTAAAAAAATGAAAAGAAAAAAGCATACTTCAGCAGACGATGATGCACAGATCGACATGACGCCGATGCTCGACATTGTATTCATCATGTTGATATTTTTCATCGTAACTACCACCTTTTCTTCAGAAAAAGGTTTGATGGCGAACCGTCCAAAAGATAACACACCAACTAACCAGCCTAGTAAAGCTTTGTCTATTCGTATTGATGATACTGGCCAGATTATGATGGGCGGACGAATTGTTGATATACGCCGAGTGGTCGCGAACACACAGACTTATTTAGCTGAGAATGCAACCGAAACTGCCGCTATCCAAGCACACGAAAATACTGAACACGGTATCGTCGTTGAAGTAATGGATCAGGTAAAAATGGCAGGTATTGTTAACGTATCGGTACTCGTTAAGAAAGATTAAGTTCCACCATCACGCAACATATTAACGAAAACGCCAGCAAATGCTGGCGTTTTTTTATTTGGTCGATTGGTGATTTTGTTTATCTGTCTTAACCTCTGCTTTTGCCTCTAATGCGCCACCGTTATCCCTATCACGATACAAAATATAAAAGATACTACACAAATTACTAATATTGAAAATTGTTCCAAAAATGCTCCCTACCAACACCGCGTAAATTAAGCCTAGCGCTTCAGCAAAAATAAACCAACGTCTTATTTGTACTGCATTGGTCAATATGATTGAGCCTACAGTAAATATCATTGACGAAGAGTACGCGATAATAATGATCCACGGGCTGTCTAGCACGCCCCATTCGTAGCAGAAAAACGCAACGTTAAGTACCACAAAAACCGCAAGTATGCCATTTCCCCTATATCGCATCGCAATCAAATTGCGCACACAAGCCAGCGCAGTTCCAATACCAGCTGCAAGCGCTTCGAGCATGAAAAAGTGAGTACTTACCGCGGCTAGGGCAATAGCTGAAATGAGACGGTAACGGTTAATGTCTTGCTGGCGATAGCCAATGAAATTAAAAACAACCGCGATGGCACCAAATGCTTCAGCAATAATAATGTGATTGTCCAATCTTTCCTCTGAGGGCAGTAAACGGGAGGCGTATTATCCGCAGTTATTTACAAATTACTAGAGGCAAAGCAAACAAAAGTTAGGATAGGCAATACTCAGGTCTCGGGACTATTTAAGCTCCCCAATGTTATGAATGCGTAAGTTCTGTGCTAACTGATTTTCTGACGCGCAAACCATTCATCATAAGAGATACTGTAAGATTCATCTATACAGTCTGCCGGATAAGCGTATAAACCAAATTTGTCACCCTCTTGATGGGTTAACACGACTGCAAACTTAGGCATGGATTTAAGCTCTTTATGCATAGGGTCCCATACCGGCACTTTGTAAGCACCAAGATTCAAAATAGGAACGTTCAGACCGTTAATTTGGGTGTAGTGATCGGCTACTGGGTTGGGTATCACCGCATACACACAGTGAAAAGGAATATTGACCTGTACACCATCCCACCAAAATTTCTCCACTTTGACCTGGCTAAATAAGGTTTTAATTGAAGTAGGAAGCGTTTGTTTCATCAATATTGCCTAGTTGGGTATTTTATTTACTTCTCTATATATCCACCAAAACACAGCTTTACTTTAGCGTAAAAGTACAATTGTTTAAAAAACTTGCAAATTAATCATTTCACGTGCGACTTGTTGCGGTCGCACGGGGCGATATTTTGCCAACGAGCCAATCATTAAGGGACCAATCACATTCAATACTTTTAACGCAAATGACTCACCTGCGCGGTGTCGCTTTCGCTGGCCATCTAGTAGCGGAGGTCTTACTGCCGCGGCGTTATTGAGTTGCGGCATCGTCAATATTGCATTCTCAAGCTCACCTTTGACCCTCAGGTAAAAGTTGTTGCTCTTCGCGTTCGCATTTAAAGAAGAAATCCAAACAAAGCTACCTGCTCTTTGCGCTCTTGCTAGTTGAGCAGCCACGTGCACAAACTCAAAATCGACTCTACGAAAAGCCTGCTTACTACCGGCCTGTTTCATAGTTGTACCTAAGCAACAATAGACGTGGCTTACGGTAAAGTATCCCTGATAATCTTGCAAATAATCAAAATCGATGACTAAGGCTTGTATTTTCCCGCTTGGATCATGATAGTCAGCTTGCGCCAATGGCGCACGGACTAAACATGTAATTTGTTCATAACGATCATCTTGGCATAGTTGATTAACCAATGCCTTGCCCACAAGTCCGGTTGCTCCTAGTACAGTAGCGGTGTATTTCTTAGTCATTTAATCTTCAATTATGTTAGCCTATCTGCCTAGGTAACATAACAATAAATACAGACCTATGAATAGAAAAATCGCAAGAATTCGCTTTATTTTTTGTAGCGTTTTGACTCCATCTACGCTGATTCACGTGCCCTTCTCCCCAAAACTTATAATAACGGCACGAGGCATAGCAAAGTGGCAATACCCATGGTGACATTCAACGATATCAAAACTGCGCAAAAACTGATTGCGCCGTATGTGAAACATACTCCAATTGTTCAATCTAGCTTACTCAATCAGTGTTTGGGGCATGAGATATTCTTTAAGGCCGAATGCTTACAAACTACCGGCGCATTTAAGCTTCGGGGCGCCACTCACTTTCTGAGTCAGCTTAAAGAGCAAAAGGCTTTACCTAAGCAGATTGTCGCGAACTCCTCAGGTAACCATGCACAAGCGGTTGCCTATGCAGGAGCACGCTTTAATATTCCTGTTACCATTTATAGCGCCGCGAATATATCGGCAATAAAGGCTGCGGCAACGGTTGCATATGGGGCAAAGCTTCAACGCTTTACTACTCGCGTGGAAGCAGATGCAGCGGTGCAAAGTGCAAGCGAATACCCTGATACGGTATGGATACCGCCATTCAATCATCCTTATATTATCGCCGGACAAGGTACGGCTAGCCTTGAAGCTTTAGAACAGGTCGACAATATCGACATGATTGCCACGCCCTGCGGCGGAGGCGGACTGTTAAGTGGTACTTTGATAAGTGCGAAGGCTTTGAACAAAGATATTCAAGTGATAGGCGCTGAGCCCTTAAATGCCAATGATGCAGCGCAATCACTGCGCGCAGGTAAGATCATTCCTCTTAAACATGCACCAAATACATTAGCTGACGGCGCAGCCACTCCAAGCGTCGGAGAGCATACCTTTGAGATTTTAAAGTCGGTTGATGACTTTTATGAGGTTAGCGAAGACGACATTATTTATTGGACGCAATGGTTACAGCATCTGTTGAAACTGCACATTGAACCCACTTGTGCCATGACCATGCAGGCAGTAGTTAACTGGCTGAGCAAGCAATCGCACAAAAAACGCGTCATGGTGGTGATTTCTGGTGGCAATATCAGTCAAGCCAGCATGCATAAAATTTGGCAAACAGACACACTTTCTACTCTCCCAACTTTGGCACTGGCAAAGGACACATTAATATGAATATCAATTTATTTACTTCACTGTCGAAAGCAACATTACCCGGCAAATTCAGCGCATTGTTACTCAGCGCTAGCTTGATCGCTACGAATGCTCAAGCTAGCCAGCATTTTTTTAATAATATTAATGGCTACACACTTAACAGCGAAGGTGAGCTTGTGCAATTCAGTGAGTTGCATATTGTTGACGACAAGGTAAAACAAATTGGCAATGTCCTTACCCTCCCCAGTGATATAAAAGTCACAGACATGCAACAGGCGGTAATGCTGCCCGGTATTATTGATGCCCATGGCCATATACTAGGACTCGGTGATAATCTTATTCAGGTTGACCTACGCGGCAGTAGTAGCGAACAAGAAGCCGTTGCCCGAATAAAAGCACATATTAGTGCCAAAGGTACACAAAAAAATGGTTGGATCATGGGCAGGGGCTGGAACCAAGTCCTTTGGCCTAATCAACAGTTTCCAAGCAAAGCTAGCTTAGATGAAGCATTTCCAGATACGCCGGTTATGCTAACGAGAGTCGACGGTCATGCCGATTGGGTGAATTCAAAAGCGCTTGCCTTAGCGGGTATTAATGCAAATACCCCCTCACCTGCTGGAGGCGAAATTGTTAAAAATGAAAATGGGCAACCTACAGGTCTATTAATTGATAATGCGAGCTATCTAGTTAGTAAGGTATTGCCTGCTCCAACAAAAGAAAGCTTATTAGAAAGGCTTAATCTTGCAAGTGAGCATTTACTCTCATTAGGTATTACTAGCGCGCACGATGCCGGAATTAGTCAGGAAGTAAAATCGCTTTATGTAGAGCAAGCTAACAACAACCGTTTGAAATTCAGAATTTATGCAATGTTGTCGGCCACCGACCCCAATATAGAAAGTATGTTGGAAGAAGGTCATTTCAGCGATAACCAAGGATTTTTATCCATCCGAAGTGTTAAAGCCTATGGTGATGGGGCGTTAGGCAGTCGCGGGGCGGCCTTACTAGCTCCCTATTCAGATGACCCTCATAACTCAGGTTTATTAGTCACACCAGAAGAAAGCCTACCAATGCTGTTTAATACTGTCATCGGCGCGAACTTTCAGCTTAACTTTCATGCGATTGGTGATCGCGCTAACCGTTTAGCACTGCAGCAATTTGCAAAGACCTTTCAAACCTTTGAACAAAATGCGCAGCGCCACCGCATAGAGCATGCACAAGTGGTTGCGGTAGAGGATATACCCTTGTTTAAAGAGTATGGCATCATTCCCTCCATGCAACCTACTCATGCTACTAGTGATATGAACATGGCAGGTGATCGCCTCGGCGAAGAAAGGCTGAAAGGCGCTTATGCATGGCAAACTTTTTTACAGCAAGACTCTGTAATTGCCTTTGGGAGCGATTTCCCGGTAGAACTGGCTAACCCTTTTCATGGTATTCACGCCGCTGTGACTCGCCAAAATGCAATGCAAGAGCCCGAAAATGGTTGGATTGCACAGGAGTCGGTCAGCCGCCAACAGGCACTGCGCGGTTTCACTCTCGACGCTGCCTATTCAGGCTTCCAAGAAGAGATGATTGGCACGCTTGAAGTCGGAAAGAAAGCGGATTTCATCGTGATAGATCGCGATATATTTGAAGTCGACGCCGCACTAATAAGAGATACCCAAGTTAAACAAACTTGGGTAAATGGTGAGCGCGTATATTGACGAGTATATTGCCACGTTCCTTTAGGCATAGTGTAAAATGCTTTATGGCATTCACAACGTGAGTGTCATAAAGCTGCAGTTCTGAACAAGCGAGACGCCTTTCGGATAGGGGGATTTTACAAAGCCGAGATTGTGATAACTTTTTACAGCAGAAACATTGCTGTTATATACAAACAAAGACACCGTTTCAGTTATGTCAAAAGCTTCAGCCTCTTGTATTAACATATTCACCAATACATAAGACAAAGACTTACGGCGGTGCTCAGGAGCAATAACCAAACGGCCAAGATGCGCCCTTTTTGGCCATATCTGAATTTGCCCAAATCCTAAGAATGTCTGCTCCCCGTCTGCACGTGTATTGACCAAAGCATAACTTTTATAACGATTATTGTGCAATGCACTTTCAATATCGGATGACTCACAAGGAAATGGGATTGAAGGCCCTGCCCATTGCTCAAATTGTGCTTTATGCGTAAACCAGTTGAGCAGTGTTTGATAATGCTGTGACTGAGGCGTGACAAGCTTGATGTTGGTCAACTGCCCCTCATCAAGCTCAACCGGGTTACTTATTGATACAGTGTTTTTATCCATCTTTCCTCAGTAATAAAGCGCCATGCCCAGCTATCCCATTGTTCAGGTAAACCTGCATCTAAAACATCTTGTTCGTTAAGACCTTCAGCTTTTTTTGATTGCACGTAGGCATGCGTCTCTTTAATCATATCAACAAAGCGTTGTAAATCGGCTTTATTTGCAAGTGAACCATGACCTGGGATGACTTTAGTATCGTCATTAATTTTATTTAACAATGTTTCAACTGACTGGATATAGCCGCTGACTGTACCACCTGCTCCCAAATCGATATACGGAAACATATCTTTGAAAAATAAATCGCCAGTATGCAGCACATCCGGTTGTTCGAACCACACTACACTGTCGCCGTCGGTATGACCGGCTGCAAGATGGAATACGTGAATCGTTTCGTCGTTTAAATGAAACTTCACCCCATCTTGGTAAGTAACTACCGGCAACATCGCTTTGTCGACATCTTCTCCTGCTGCAAGCCTAATACGCACGTTCTCGTGAGCAAAAATAGTAACGCCTTTATTCTCTGCAAAAAAGGCATTTGAACCGGTATGATCGCCATGATAGTGAGTATTTATTACAAAACGTTTAGGCTCAGAAGAGAGCTCAGTAATTGCTGCCGTGATTTTTTCAGCTAAAGGAGCGTACTGATCGTCAATCATCAATACGCCGTCTTCGCCCGCCGATACTCCAATGTTACCACCGGCACCAACTAACATATGCACTGAACCACCAATATGCTGAGAAGTAATTTCAACGTCCGCAAAGCGGTCTTGTGCTAAGGCGAGGCCTGCGCTTGTTGCAAGCACACTACTTATAAGTAGTTTTTTTATCATCTTACTGCTCCAGTTTTGAGTGTTTGTTGTCGTTAGATACTTATTATTGTTTTATGTAAGTGCTTAAGTTAGTCAGCCCCAACGTATTTAAAACGCGGGACAGTCTTACCGTCTTTTTCAATCTGTTCAAAAAACATGTCGTAGGGCCTAACCCATAAACGCGCTGGTCGCCCATCTTTACTATAAAGGGGTTTGTACAATACTAGCTCTTCTTCTGTTTCACTGTGTATCACTACACCGAGCAATTCGTAGTACTGCCCTTTGTAATGTTGATATCGACCTTTTTGCGCAGCCATGGCTTAATTTACCTTCGACAATATGTAACAGGCGGTAAAAGCGGCAACGCCAGCCGCTGTCGGCTTACCATGTTGCCAGTCTAAGTTCTCAACCGCAGAGCCTGCGATATCAACATGGGTGTAGGCAAGTGGCTTATCACTATTTGCGCCATGCTTATCGATACCTGAGGCAACGCTCAAATACGCCATTGGAAATTGATGACCACGCACGGTGTTAACGGAGGGTGCATTGTTTGATGACAATACATCGTCCGCCTTTGTGCGCGGTTGAATAAAATCATAATCTTCTCGTTTCACTTTTGACTGCTCACAAGGGTCCGACCATAATTCGCCTAATTCAGATAAATTACGACTAACGCCGGCATCTATCGCCGCCTGGTTTTCAATTAGTGCAGTATACGGGCCAAATGCGATTGCTGCATGACCGGTTAATGTGGCAAAGGAAAAAATCTGCGGCGCTGCTGCGTTCAGTGCATCTTCACGCATATGAGACAACACATCCGTAAGGACCATACGCCCCTCAGCATCGGTATTACCAACACGAACCCGTATGCCCGCATGAGAGCGAATAATCTCATCTGGCACGTAGGCATCAGCGCCAATACTATTGCGTACTGCGGCGATGGTCGCGACAACTTTAATACCCTTAGGTTGCAGAATCGACAGCGTTTTCATAATACCGGCTACACTTGCCGCGCCACCTTTGTCACGACTCATACCTGCCATGTGCCCATTTACTTTTAAATCAACACCGCCAGTGTCATAAGTGATACCTTTACCAGCAAGGTAAAGGGTCTGTTCAATGTCACCCTGCCCCTCATAGGTAAGTGTTATTAAACGCGGGTGATGTCTTTCTACCTCAAACGAAGCGCGGGCAACAGCATGTAAGCAAGGGTATTCGCGCAATAAAAGGTCTTCTTCTTTTACAAGAGTACACCCTATATTGCTATCAACAAACGCTTGTTCACAATAATCTGCAAAGCCTATCGGAGCCATTCTCTCTGGTTCGGTTCCGCACAAGTCCCTTGCGAGCCGTTTGCCGCTCTCTATCGCGAATAGTACCTTTTCTTGAGCAGGGCTTAACCCAAGCAAGGTAATGCTTTGAACGGGTTCAATGGTATCTTCGTTTAACGCCTCTCGAGCTTCTAGGGGTTGCCACAATTGCTGACATATTCCTAAATAAATATTTTCTAGTGCCAGGGAATAGCTTTGCGCTTTGTGCTCAGGATAATGTTCAAGCTCAAGCACAACAACAGGGTTTAAAGCATCAATATCAATCAACTGCGTCGCGATGCTTTTTCCTAAATCAAAAAATCGTCTGACATCATCATAATCTCGGTCCAACTCACCTATTGGTACATGCAAACAGCGGCCGCCTAAAACAGTTTGGGATGCGATTAAAGCAGGCTGCCTACCAATCCTTGGGTCGAACTGCTGAGCTTCTAATAGCGCCTCAGTTAAGCTGGGAAACTCTTTACTTGAAATAGACTGACTAACTATTACCGTTAAATCGTGATGCTTGTCTGCCGCAGAAATAGCACTAAGTGCGAGAGGTTGAGGGAAGGCCATAAAACTCCTGCTGTTGTATTCAATTAGGGTTGGAACAAATTTGCTAGAGGTTAAAACGAAACATCAAAACAAATGGAGCACAAAAGCACTAAATTTATTTGATGAACAAAATGTGCTTGCTCACATGGACGAATTCAAACCCCATA
>CAZUON010000033.1:0-37991 GCA_964621345.1 uncultured Glaciecola sp.
ACAACCGCAGCCTTCGCCAGTGGACGGGGTTTAAATAATCGGAGCCTTCGATGGTCTGACGGGGTTTGAACCGGCAGGCGAAGGCTTTATGATCATCACTATCACCATTATACTTACTCACACAATAAACATTTTCAAATCAAATTAAGCCATACTTTTGATTTATAAAACGAGTATGGTACTTTTCAACCTTCGACTCCTTTAAGTTAAAAACAAACATGATGTGCAAACAATATTTGTTAGCTTTAAAAAAAGTAGTGTTATACGGTGAGTGATCTTATAGGGCTAGCACAAAGGCTAGCGGGGCAAGCGGCCTACGAAAAAGGGTATGCACTATATCAATCAGAGAAAGTAAAAAATTTACGGTTCAATACACAAAATATAGAGGCCCAAGTCCAAGGAACGCAGCTGTACCAAGTGTCATTGCAAAAGGTCGGAGAATCGTTCGATGGAGGATGTTCCTGCCCTGCATCTGAGGGCTTTGATTTTTGTAAGCATTGTGTCGCAACTGTGTTGGCGTATGCGACAGAACTAGATAAGTTTGAAAGTATGCGCAACGGTGATCCTGCAGACAGAGTTAAAGCGCACATCGAACAGATGACCGACGAGAATACCAAATCCGCATTGTATAAATTAGTCACACATACTCCCGAAACACTTGAATATTGGGTTCTTATAGCTGACATCCACTCGGGTCGTTTAACACCTAAAGATTTGAAGCGCTATTTTGTTAAGGCCTTACCTCTCAAAGATATATGGCGTCACGATAAAGTCAGACAGTACTTTGATAAAGCCTTTCATACCCTGTCAGGCCTATTTGATGTAATGGTCGCACTTGAGCCGCAAGCGCGCTTCGAGTTGTCTGAGTTTGCTTTGCAGCGATACGATAAAATTTTAGAGCGAGTTGATGATTCTGGTGGCTATCGATTCAGTGTGTTCAGCTTATTGGAAAAACAGTTGTCGAAAGCTATGAAAGCTTTAGATTGGAGTGATGAGTGTAAAGCTAAATATCTTGTAGGCCTTTACGACACGGACTATATACACCTTTCATTTTCATCTATTCCAACGAAATTTATTGACGATGAGGATAGCACCTTAGAGGCAAATTTTTATAAGGAACTCAAAATCGCTGTTGATGATTATGTAAAGACTGGTGAGCAAATAAAGACATCAAAATCACTCGTTCTAAAGCAAATGACAAAACAACTAATTGCTCATTACAAGGACAATAAGCAAGTCAAGTCAGCTTTGTTATACTCAATTCAAATCGCAAACTCAATGGATGATTATTTTTCCATTATTAGTCTCTCAACAACGGTGCAGGAGTTTCAGATTGCGGGAGAATACATACAGATAGCTCAAAGCCAAATAAGGATGGACGAGGACGCGGTTAAGCTCAATAGGCTTGCACTAGCACTAGCAAAGGAGACCAATGATAAAGACGCGATACTAGAACTTGCATGGAGTCTTTTTGCTTCAACCTTGAGGATTGATGATTTTAAATACTTGGATGAGGTTTATCTTCAATATAAACGTAATACTAAATCATTAGTTAATAAAGCAGAGAAAGCGCTGCTCTCGAAGTTACCACGCACGTCGAAAACACAAATTACCGGGCGCGTGATGCGAGCGATTGAAAGTTTAGTAGAGTTTTATATTTATACTGGCGAAAACGATAAAGCCCTCGCGCTTGGTAAACAATACGATTTATCAAATGACATTGTCCATGATATTGCTTATGCGAGTATCAAAAATCGACCTAAAGCTAGTTTTAATCTTTACCGCCAGCTGAGTTTATTATATCCGCAACTGGGTACTCAAAAAGATTTTGAGAGTTGTATTGAATTGTTACAAGAGTTAAATAATGAGCTTCCTAACGAAGCAGATTGGTCTGAACGCTTCAATCATTTATTGGCAGAATTGGCAGATATATTCAGGCATAAAGAGCCATTTATTGCATTATTAAATGATGCATTCCCCAAACCAAGATGAAGACATTAGCAGGTACAGGTACTACATATAAACGACCACTTGAGATTCTGACAGAAATTAACGATGACATTTATTTGCAAAAGAGCGCGTTAAAACCTATGTTAGGTGCTCAATCACCGGAAGATTAACTACCACTAATACGGGTTATCCTATGCACAATAGGCTATCAATTAAAAATGCTCGCGCTTAAAAATATCAAAAAGCAGTTTCAAAACGGCGAAGAAATAGTCACTGCACTTAATGACGTAAGTCTCATTATTCAGAAAAATGAATTCGTGGCAATAATGGGTAGCTCAGGCTCTGGTAAGTCGACGCTGATGAATGTATTGGGCTGCCTGGATACTCCGAACAGTGGTAGCTACCATCTTGATGGGCAAGATGTCGCGGCACTGACCGACGATAAACTATCTGAAATCCGGAATCGGCATATAGGCTTTATTTTTCAAACCTTTCATTTACTCCCAAAACTTGATGTAACAGGCAACGTTAAGTTACCACTGCGATACAGCGACATTTCTGACACTGAAGCAAATACACGCGCCAATACATTGATTGAACGCGTTGGCCTATCCCATCGAAAATTTCACAAACCTTTTGAAATGTCAGGTGGTCAACGCCAGCGTGTTGCTATCGCACGAGCGCTAATAAATCATCCAAGTGTCATACTTGCAGATGAGCCTACCGGAAATCTAGACAGTAAGACCTCGGGTGAAATTATGGATTTACTAACGGAGCTACATCAAGCGGGTCAAACCATTGTTATGGTCACCCACGAAGATGAGATTGCCAGTTATGCACAACGTATTATCCGCATGAAAGATGGCGTAATAATCAATGAGGTGAAATCTACATGAGATATCAAATCATCTTGAGCGCAACATTGTTACTAAATTGCTTATATTTTGTCGAAGCAAAAGAGGTTGTTTTAACTGGGCAAGTTAGCTCTTCGGCCAAACAGGTAGTGAATGCCCCACAGGCAAGCCGTTGGCAAATTCAAATTCAATGGATGGAGGAAGAAGGCAAAGTAGTTGAACAGGGACAACCTGTGGTCGTCTTTGATGGTGCTAATGAGCAATCTAGACTTGACCAAAACCTCGAGACCTTAGAACGTCTTACCCTTGAGTTAAAACAATTACGTCTTGAGCAGGAACAAAAAGTAATCGATGCTCAGGGACGCTTCAGTTTAGCTCAAATGCAGGTAGATAAAACAAAAATTGAAGCATCTGTGCCCGCTGAGCAAGTTAGCTCTTACGATAAAGGGCAATACGATCTAGCACTTCAGCGGTCATTGCTTGAGCGAGTAAAAGCAGAAGAGGGTTTAGCCAGGGCTGAAAAGGAACGTGCGTCTGAGCTGCAAAAGAAAGAAATTGATATTCTTAAAGCCCAAGAGGAAATTGCATATTTGCAAAGCTTACTGCAAAGGATGAATGTGCCAGCTCAGTATAGCGGCCCGGTAACGTACGCAATGCATCCTTGGAATGGCGAGAAACTTGCTGCAGGCATGAATGTGCAGGCCAGTTGGAAAGTGTTAGATGTTCAGGCCATTGAGTCCTATCAAATTGAAACATGGATTCACGAGATAGATGCAGTCGGCATCAGCAAAAATATGCCGGTGAAATTAAGCCTAGATGCACATCCTCATCAAACATTTGATGGCAAAATTACTAGCTTGTCCACGCAAACCGAAGCAAAAAAATTATGGAGTAATAGTGCTTATTATCCTGCAATTATTGAGTTTGAGTACCCTGCGGATATTACCCTACTGCCTGGTATGAGCGTGCGTATTGTTGTGGAGGCGAAACAGGATGTATAAGTTATATGTGTGTGTCATTGCGACCTTGTTGGTAGGTTGCACGCCCTCTGAAGAACAAGAGCAGCCGCTTAATACATCTGTTGCTGCACTCGTTGCGCCTGCTGAGTTGGTATCGTTACAAGATATTTCTATTGGACCACCAAACGTCAATAGAATGTGGCAGTTTAAGATTGAGTATCTAGCAAGAGAAAATTCGATGGTAAAAGAGGGAGATACCCTTGTAAAGTTTGACGGTCAGAATCTGCAAAATGACCTAGTAGGACGTAAAAGCAATCTTGATGCAGCAATCAAAGAGGCGCAAAAAAAACGCCTAGAAAATGAAGCTCGGCTTGAACAATTAGTGCTCGATTTGGCCGAAGCAAAAATGCAGGAGCAAATCGCTAAACGTAAAGTAGAGATAAGCGACGTATCACGTTCAGAAATTGAACGTAAAAAGCAACAAGCGGAGTATAAAATTGCTCTAGAGAGTCACCGACAGGCTAAGCAGCGGGTTGTTCAGCATCAACAGGCTATCTTAATAAGTGAACAAGTTCAGCAGGCTAAAATTGAAAATGAACAAGTTAGGGTCAAGCAATTAGAGCAAAGCCTAGCAAAGCTGGTGATCAGCGCTCCAAAAAACGGCATGGTGGTATATTCTTCGGATTGGAACGGCGAGAAACCTGCTGTCGGTGATACTGTTTTTATGGGCAGGACATTAATAAATCTGCCAGCGCTAGATAAAATTGCAGTAAATGTGGAGTTTGATGAGTCTGCTACATCGCAAGTAGCGCTTGGTGCGCCGGTCAAAGTTACCCTAGATGCTTTCCCAGAACGTCCTTTTACGGGCATCATATCTGAGGTCGGAAAAGCCTATAGAAATAAGTCGCAGCGAAATTTAAAGGTCGTTTTCGATGCGCGCGTTACACTCAATGAAACTGATAACGAAATTATGCGCCCAGGTATGAAGGCAAGTGTAGAATTACTAGGTGCGTCTATATGAAAAAGCCGAATGTTTATGCTATCGAAAAGGCGCTTTTTTTGACAGTTTTTGGCTTATTTTTGATGGGCTGTACGGAAGATAAGGTATCGACTGTTCCTGAGTATCCGGTGCAAGAACTGGACTTTTCAATAAGTGTAGATGGCTTTGGTGAAATAGAAGCTGCACAAGCTCAACGTATCATTTCCCCCGGTATTCGTCCGATGACATTGTCGTGGCTCAAAGACGAAAATACATACGTTGAGAAAGGGGACATTATCGCGCGTTTTGATGCACAGCAAATTATAAAAGATAGCCGTGAAGAAGAATTTGAGATGCGCAAAATTGAACAAGATATTGCTCGAAGTTCAGCGCAAAAGTCGCAACAAATGCGAGAAGTCGAATCAGACCAAATATTTGTTAAACACGAGTTTGAATTTGTTGATAAGTTCGCTATCGACGATTTACGTATTTACTCTCAACTAGAGATTATCGACACCTTAGAAAACCGTGACTTCCTAGTGGCTAAAGACAGCTTTTTAGAATGGAAAGAAAGCAGTATTAACGAACAAAGCGGAAGCGAAATTGCGGTGTTAGATATAAGACGTCAAGGACACGCAACCAAGTTTGAACGTCATCAACAAGCGTTGTCGGGATTAGAGGTGCTCTCACCTTATTCAGGTTTACTCATATATGAGAAAGACCGTCGTGGCGAAAAACCGGCGATTGGTCAAACAATCTTTCCAGGTAGACCCATTGCGCAAATTCCAAATTTAGACAATATGCAGGCAAAAGTCTTTGTGCTTGCCAATGACGCTATCGATCTAGCCGCTGGGCAGGCCGTTGAAATTCGCCTGGACGCCTTTCCAGATGAGCTATTTACAGGAGAGATATCAAATGTGGGTGGTTTTCCACGTTCAATCGAACGAGGAAACCCGGTTACCTATTATGAGGTTACTGTCAGCCTGACTGAGCAAAATAAAGTGATGATGCAACCGGGTCGAAAGCTGCGAGCCAAGATTGATGTAAAGCTCCCTAGTAAACAAATAGTCATTCCCCTACAAGCGCTGCACCACCAAGACGGCCAGAGCTATGTTTATTTAAACGACGGGGGAAGCTATGTCAAAACGATGGTCCAGTCCGGTCGAAAAAACTTATACGTGGTTGAAATAACCGAAGGCTTATCAGAGGGTGATAATATTGCACTGAGTGTTCCTACCCAAGTATTAGAGGAAGGCTCGTAATGTTGGTGAAATATAGAGTATTGGTAAAAGACGCCATTGGCGAACTTTTATCACAAAAGCTAAGAACCTTTTTAACTCTACTTGGGATGATCTTTGGGGTGGGTGCGGTCATTGCAATGCTTAACATCGGTGAAGGAGCCCAGCGCCAAGCGTTAAAATTAATTGATTCGATGGGGGTTAATAATATCATCGTCAATACTAAAGACGACTTGGGTGAGGAATTAGCTGAAATTCGAGAAGAGTCTTTGGGTTTGAGTATGGGCGATGTCAATGCGGCATTGGCAACTTTGCCCTTTGTTGAGGACTATAGCGCCAGTAAAGAAGTAAAAGTACACGACCTTTACAGTGACTTTCAAAAATCAGACGCCTCGGTACTGGGTGTAACTAGCAGTTATTTTGATCACGCGAATTTAAACGTTGAGTATGGTCGTGTTCTAAATGGCGATGACGAAAAACAAGTCGCTCAGCATGTCGTTCTCGGGGCTGATGCCGCGAGCGAGCTATTTCCGCCACAACAAATAAGCCACGAAGAAATCATTGGGCAATTTGTAAAGGTAAATCATGTTTGGTTAAAGGTGGTAGGTGTTTTAGCACCGCCAGCCGGTGATAAAAATGAGTTTCAAGGGGTTAAAATTGGCGGTGATCGCTATCGTATGTTTATTCCCTTGTCTACCAGCTTACAAAAATTCGCACGTGAGTTTTTAGCAAGCGAGTTAGATAGCTTTAAACTAAGCATTGCACCAAGTACCGACCCTGTTATTGCATCGAAAGCCATTGATAGTCTGTTGGCACTTAGGCATGGCGGTTTAAAGGACTATTACCTCATTATTCCTGCTGCACTTCTTGAGCAACAAAAACAAACACAGCAGATTTTTAATATTGTAATGGCATGTGTTGCCGGTATCTCGTTGTTGGTCGGGGGTATTGGTATTATGAATATCATGCTGGCAAATGTTATGGAAAGAACCAAAGAAATTGGACTATTAAGGGCTGTGGGGGCGACCCAAGAAGATATTCGTCTGCAGTTCATTGCTGAGAGTTTTACTATTTCAGTATTAGGAGGTTTGCTTGGTATTTTCTTTGGTTTAGTGCTGTCTGAAATTATCGGTTTTTATTCTGGCTGGGCAGTGAGCTGGTCTATTCCCGCGATTTTCTTATCTTTGAGTATTTGCATGGTTGTAGGTGTTGGCTTTGGTGTATTCCCTGCTATTAAAGCATCAAAGCTTAACCCTATTGATGCGCTTCACAGTGATTAAGCTACCTATTTAAATAAGTTAAAAAGAAGATATTGGAAAAGTAATCGGCGTTATTGAATGTATTATTTAACCTAAGTATTCGTTGTCGCCTGAGTTTGTTTACATTACACAAGCACAGGAGGAGAGGCATGAAAAGTCTCTCATTTGACTTACACAAGGTGCATACATTGAACAAGAAGCTTATTTTTTCATTAATCTGTAGCCTCACAATAATTTCCTGTACGCCAGCTGATTTAACGCCTGATGCTCAATCTCAGGTACAAACACATGCCCAGCCTAATGTGTTGCTTATATTAACAGATGATCAGGGCTACGGTGATTTAGGCTTCAATGGCAATCAAATCATCGAAACTCCGAATTTGGACCAATTATTTGAACAGGGTGTTAGTTTTGACCGCTATTACGTCAGCCCAGTCTGTGCACCCACGCGAGCTAGTATATTAACCGGTAAACACTATCTATCGACGGGCGTTTTTCATGTAACACGAGGGGGCGAGAAAATGCACCCTGAAAACACTACTTTGGCTGAGCTGTTAAAACCCGAGGGCTACCGCACGGGGTTATTTGGTAAATGGCATAACGGTTTACAGTACCCCCATGATCCTATCGGTCAGGGTTTTGACGAATTCTATGGCTTTTCAGCAGGTCATCTGTCGGAATATTTTGACAATTACTTGCATCAAAGTGACGCGTCTAATGCTCATGAACGTGTGAAATACAAAGGCTATGTTGCAGATGCAATCACTGACAAAGCCATCGAATTTGTTAGTAAAGAGTCGCAAGCCCCATTTTTTGCCATGCTTAGCTTTAATAGTCCTCATGGCCCTTTTCAATCGCCTGATGCTTTATTCAAAAAGTACAAAGATAAACAAATTAACGATGTCGATGCCTCTATTTATGCAATGGTTGAAAACATCGATAAAAATGTGAAACGTACGTTAGATACATTAAAACAAAGGGGAGTGCTGGATAATACAATAGTACTTTTTATGTCGGATAATGGCCCAGCTTTTCCAAATGGCCAAAGTCGGTACAATGCAGGGTTAACCGGTCATAAAGGCTTAGTTGATGAAGGCGGCGTGCGCTCCCCCTTAGTAATTTCGTGGCCAAATAAAACGATGTCCACACGGCGAGTAATGCCCATCACGCAGCACATTGATATTGTACCGACTTTACTCTCATTTTTAGATATCGACTATGAGCCTGAGGATTTTGACGGCAAAGATCTTAGCCCGCTGTTATTTGACCAGAACAAGCGGTGGAATGAACGTGCCTTATATACACATCGATTTCAAATCAGTGAGAACTCATCAACAGACCCCATTCATCCGATACCCGGTGCAATACGAACCCAAAAATTTACCGCATTAGTGGGAGAAGACGGTATATGGAAACTTTACGATTTGGAGCAAGATCCCGAGCAAAGCGTTGATGTCTCCGAAACATTTCCTGAAATATTGGCCGATTACCAAGCTAAGTATGCTTCATGGTATGAGCAAATTACTAGCGAACACGGACCTTACGTGACCTTGCCAATAGAGTTAGGCCATGAAGGGCATTCTCAAGTACGGCTTCCTGCACACGAAAGTCTTATTTTAGGGAAGCTAAGTTACGCTCATGGAGCGGGTTGGTCACATGATTGGTTGGTACCAGATACTCAAGAAACCGGAAGCGCATATTGGCCGCTAAAAGTTGTGTCTGCTGGGCGCTATAAGTTAGTAGTTGACTACGCTACCGACAATGGAGCTGACTATAACGGTGAGCTTACAGCACAAATAGGCGATGCGCGACTTGTTAAAACCGAACTGAAAGGTTTTAAAGGGGAGGAGCTTTCGGGTCCTCGCCAATACTTTACAGACGAAGCGCCTGACCTAACGTGGGCGCAGCAAAGCATGGGCGAGTTTGAATTAACTGTAGGCAAACAAGACTTAACGCTGATGTTTACAAAAGATAAAGACAATCACGCGCTTTGGATAAAACAAGCGACATTAATAAAATTATAGGAGCAGATTATGCGTAGGTTTTTTGTTGAGCTTTGTTTGGTATTGGTTACGCTACTTCCTTTGGCAGCGTTAGCGCAAACACCTGCTCCGTACTTTAATAAAACGATTGTTTTAGATGCTGATACCGCCAACGAAGTCGATGATTTGTACGCAGTAGTCGCCGCCCTGATAGAGCCTGAATGGAATATCGTCGCGCTAAATGCGGCTCATTGGCAAACCAGTCATTGGGCCAGCGTAAATACCATGGAAGATAGTCACCGGCTCAATCAGGTATTGACTGGACACTTACAGATGCAAGTACCGACAAAGCGCGGGGGCGTTGCGCGTATGTTTGATTGGGGCGATCAAGCTCAACACTCGGCTGCGGCATATGAAATTATTAAACAGGCCAAACTAATGAAAAAGGGAGAGCGTTTAACGGTGATTGCCTTAGGCGCGCTAACGAATGTCGCCTCCGCCCTATTCATTGACCCTAGTATCGCCAGTAATATTCAGTTGTTTTGGTTGGGTAGTTCATACGATTTTGAGAGCAACACATTGGGTACAACTGATTTTAATTGCATCATGGACACCCAAGCTTTGCATTTTATGCTCAATTCAACAGTTCCAATGACAGTTATCCCGGTAAATGTCGCCTATGCAATGCAGTTTGATTATGCCGATACCGCGAAACGATTAAAAGGTACTCATCCACTCGGTGATTTTTTAGTTGACCGCTGGACAAATCATATGGATGGTTCAAGGCAAAACAGAGCTATTTGGGATTTAGCTTTAATTTACGCCATGAGCGACCCGCAGTGGGCAAGCTTTAAAAAGGTGAAAACTTCAAAAGAGTATGGGGGGCGCGATGTGACCTACATCAGTAGCATCGACGCTGAGCAAATGTACCAAGCTTTTTTCGATCGATTATCTTCGCATCTTGCAAAATAAGCCGATACAAAGCTTGACGTTTTTTCATTACGATTTTCATTAAACGCCGAAATAGTTTTAATTATTAGCGAAATATTTATATTTCTAGTGATGCATAAGAAAGTAGTATGAGAGCTAATAATTAACAAAATTTTAACTTCATGTGTGTCTTAGTGCGAGGCGACTCAGTTTGCCGAGAACACATGAATGTTGTAGCCGTTCAGAGCAGCATATCTGGCGACCCATGCCAACGTGGAGTGTGATCACCGTGAAATTTCCAATTTTTTGTATATCTCGTTTGTTTACCTTAACCCTTTTATTCTTTTTTTCGATATCGGGTTTTAGCAATGACATTGATCATCTCGTATTTAATCCGCCAAAAGATTTAGCAAATGGGAAACATATTGTGCTGGTTTCTGGCGACGAAGAATATCGCTCTGAAGAATCTATGCCGATGTTGGCAAAGATTTTAAGCCAGCGTCATGGTTTTAAAACCACGGTCCTGTTTGCTATTGATCGCGAAACAGGTCTAATTAACCCAAATGATATTACTAATATTCCAAATTTAGCCGCTTTAAAAGACGCAGATTTAATGATGTTAGCAACGCGTTGGCGTATTCTTCCAGGTGACCAGCTGCAGCATTTTCTTGATTACTTTAATGATGCAAAACCGATAATTGCCCTACGAACTGCGACGCACCCGTTTAATAACGATGATAAGTATGGTGGCTACGATTGGCAGAATTTTGGCCTCAATGTGGTAGGTGAAAACTGGCTATATCATCACGGGATCCATGCGGTTGAAGGCGGTCGCAGCGTTGTGGTTGATGAGCACGCGCAACACCCTGTACTCACAGATGTCGATAGCTTTTTTATGTGGTCAGATATTTATGGAATAGAGAACCTTGATGAACAAAGCGCAACGGTGTTACTTCGCGGTGCGGTAACCGAGTCTTTATCTCCCGATTCAAAGATCTTGGATGGACCTAAAAATAACCCGATGATGCCCTTGGCTTGGTTGAAAACCTATCCCAGCCCAGATGGTAAAAGTAGCGGTAATGTATTTGCGACTACTGGCGGTGCTGCATACGACTTGCAAGAAGAAAGTGCGCGTCGTTTGATAGTGAACGCTGCCTACCATTTATTAGACATGGATGTGCCGAAGCAAGCAAATGTAGACTATATTGATGCCTTTGACCCTTCGTTTTTTGGCTTTCAAGACACCGACTATTTCATCAAGCGGGGTATGAAAGTCAGTGATTTTGCATTAGGTAACTCAGCACGCTCTATTTTAACTGTAGAAGAATTAGAAAAGCTTGGGCAATCTCCAAAAGTCACGCTCGAAGACGGTGACACAGTATTGTTACTTGGCAATGGTTTGCCGGAGCGCATGCTCTATCATGGTTTTTTTGAGTCGGAAGTATATTCACGCCATGCTAACAAAGACATTACTATTCGCACCTTAGCAAAACCTGGGTTTACTCCCGGATTTCGTCCGCATTCGTCTCGCAATACTCAATGGGCCTTTCCCGGAGCGGAGCGTTATCACCAAGATAAGCTTCATCACAGCGGTGAAGGCACTCATCCAAGCGAGGATGAATGGCTCTATGATATTAAGCCTGATGTGATCATCGCATTCTTTGGTTTTAATGAATCTTTTGACGGCCCCGAAGGATTGGAAAACTACCGCGCAGAACTTGCAAACTTCATCAATCATTCCCTTGCCAATAAATATAACGATGGTGATATTTCAAAGTTAGTCTTGGTGTCGCCCATTGCCTTTCAAGATTTGTCAGACAAATACCCTTTGCCAGATGGTAAGCAAACCAATCAAAACTTAGCGCAGTACACCCAAGCAATGGCAGAGCTTGCGAATCAGCGCGGTATACATTTTGTCGATTTATATCATCCTACAAAAGCGATGTTTGAAAGCACCGACGCACAATTAACGGTTAACGGCGCTCACCTTAATAAAGCAGGCTATGCGAAACTAGCACCGGTTTTGACCGATGCACTGTTTACTGTGGATGCCGCTGAGCTTGAGGAAGCTAAGCAAGCGAGCTTATTAGAAGCCGTCATCGATAAAAATTGGTACTGGTTTAAGCGTTATCAGATGCCAAATGGTGTGCATGTAGATGGGCGTCGTTTTGAACCTTATGGTGTAGACAACTATCCACAAGAGATTATCAAAGTACGCCAAATGACCGAAAATCGCGACAAGTTGATTTGGAGTCTGTTAAAAGGCGAGTCCTTTGATTTAGCAAAAGCAGATGCAAATACCCAACCCCTAGATGCGATAGAGTCGAACGTATCAGAAGATAACGTACAAGCTTATAAATATGGCAAAGATGCCCTAAAAGACTTCACCGTTGCCGACGGCTTCCAAATCGAGATGTTCGCCTCTGAAGTTGAATTTCCGAATTTAGCAAACCCTGCACAAATGGCCTTTGATAACCAAGGTCGTTTATGGATATCTACCCTTGAGAGCTATCCGCACTATAAGCCAGGTGATGCCAAACCTAACGATAAGATTTTGATTTATGAAGATACCGACAACGACGGCAAGGCAGATAAGGAAATTGTATTTGCAGACAACCTGAATCTCCCTATCGGCTTTGAGCTTACCGAACACGGTGTTTATGTATCACAAGCGCCTAACTTGGTATTACTGCAAGACACCGACGGCGATGATAAAGCCGATACTTATGAAATTATTTTGTCGGGCTTTGACACCCACGACACGCATCATGCTATCAGTGGATTCATTGCAGACCCCTTTGGCGGCATTATTATGGAAGAGGGGGTGTTTTTACACACGAATGTGGAAAGCGCCTACGGACCAGTACGGGCAGTAAATGCAGGCTTTTATCGCTTTGACCCGCGCACACACCGATTACAACGATTAGTTCAAAACCATGCGCCTAATCCTTGGGGCATTGCTTTTGATAAATGGGGTCAGAATTTCTTTATGAATACGTCTGACCCTGCGGTGTACTGGATGTTGCCAGTTGAACTTAAAACTCGCTACGGACAGTTATCGTTAGGTACAGATACCCTAATTGAAGCTGCGCATCGAGTGCGACCAACATCTGGATTGGAGTTTGTGTACAGCCAGCATTTTCCAGAACAAATGCAGGGTGACTTTATTCTTAATAACGTTATCGGTTTCTTAGGGGCGAAGCAGCATACCTTGAATGATGATGGCACCGGTTATGTGAGCACATGGCGACAAGATTTATACAAATCAAGCGATCCTAATTTCAGACCAGTAGACCTTGAATTTGCTGCCGATGGCTCTTTGTATGTGGTTGATTGGCACAATCAGTTGATTGGTCACATGCAGCACAATGCGCGCGACCCATTACGCGACCATGCCCACGGCAGAATTTACCGAGTAACTCATAAAGAGCGACCATTGGTGAAAGAAGTGCCAGTCGTTGGTGAGTCTTTAGATACTTTATTTTCTTATTTAACTTCACCAGATTACCGCCTTAGATATCGTGTACGCCGCGAAATAAGAGAGCATGATTACGCAGATATTCAAAAAGCGAAAGACCGTTATATCGCCTCTCTTGATAAAAATCATGCCCAGTACGATGTGCATGTAACTGAAGCATTATGGATCAGCCGCTTCGATAATGACAAAGACAAGGCCTTCGCTGCAAAACTAATGGGGCATGAGAACTTTAGAGTGCGAGCAGCAGCGGTTAAAGCGGTGCGTTTGCATTTGTATGAATACAGCGTTGAAGATGCTATTGCGATTATGGCGCAAGCGACTTCTGATGAGCACGGTCGTGTTCGTCTTGAGGGAGTTGTTGGGATTTCATGGATAGATGAGCCTGCTGCTCTGCAAGCATTATACAAGGCGGGCGAAATGGAAGAGGGTCCGTTAGGACCATGGGTGCGAACCGCGTTTTTACAAACGGTTGCAAACCTTGGTGGTAAATGGACTGAACAACTCGCGGTAATAGAAAACGAAGCTGCACATTTAACTGGACCAGCCCTAGCAAAATATCAAAAGGGTAAAGAGATTTACAACAAAGAAGGTTATTGCGCGACATGTCACCAGCCGGATGGAAATGGCTTACCTATTGCAGGTTTCCCTCCTTTGGTTGGCACAGAATGGGTAACAGGCAATCCGGAATTAACAGCAGATGTGATTTTACATGGCCTAATGAAACGTATTTATGTGAAAGGCGTTAAATATGACGGCCATGTTCCTATGACAGCATTTGGCAACATGTTAGATGATGATGAAATTGCCGCGGTATTAACGTATGTAAGAAACGCTTGGGGTAATCAAGCTACGCCTGTTTATGCCGATATGGTTAAACGAGTGAGAGAAAGCTCACCCAAAGACCGCGGATTCTGGACAGCCAGTGAGTTATTAAAGAAACATCCCGAGGGTGGATATCCTGACGGTTTACCAGAAGATGCCGATCCCGAGCAATAAAATAGTGGCTTGTATTACGCCACAAATGTACTGAGTGTGTGTCAAGCTAGGTGGCGCCGACATAAGTCGCGCCCACTTAGTTCCTTTCTATTTATTATTTCAAATCTCAAGCTGGATTTTGTACTAAGTCTCGGTAATACTTAAACCTCATAAATACCTTATCTAAAGCGCTTTAACGCTTGAGGTTTTGCATAATACAGAGGATTAAATATGACTCGGCTTTTGCCTTTTGGGAATGTAAACCACCGACCCCGCGCACGATCTATTCTGGACAATAAAAACAAGTGGATAAGTAAACTTGCTCTGGGCATGATGTTAGGTGTAAGTGCGACAACATTTGTTGTAGCGAAAGAGACTGAATCTTTAAGTGGATTGCAAAGTCCTTACTTTGAACCAGAAGATATATTTGAGTTAGAAGTGGCCTCAAACCCACAAGTCTCACCAGACGGTAAACATATTGTCTATGTTAGGCGCTCTAACGATATTATGAGTGACTCAACCCGCTCAAGCCTCTGGATAAGTGATGCAAAAGGCGAGAGCCATCGTCCTTTATTGTCGTCTAAACATAATTACTATGCGCCTACTTGGTCGCCAAGTGGCGATAGGCTCGCCTACGTATCAAATGAGCAGGGCAAGCCACAAATTTTTGTGCGTTGGATGGACACCGGTCAAACAGCATTAGTTAGCAATGTAAACAGCTCACCAGGCTCAATCACGTGGTCGCCCAATGGTGAGACGATTGCATTTACCATGAGCACCAAATCAAAAGAAAAACCGTTTTCGGTAAAAATGCCGACAAAACCTAAAGGGGCAAAATGGTCTCCAGCATTTGAGTATATTACTAAAGCGCGTTATATGGCCGATGGTCGCGGTATCCTTGAGCCAGCTTTTACTCATATCTTTGTTGTGCCGAGTGAGGGTGGTAGTGCTCGTCAATTAAGTTCTGGTAACTATAATCACTCAGGCGTATTAAGCTGGAGCAAAGACAGTTCAAGCATCTTTTTCTCTGCTAATCGCAATGACAATTGGGAGTATGAAAGCACAGAAGCGGACATTTACCGAGTTGACTTAAACGGTGATATTAGCCAAATTACCAATCAACCTGGCCGTGAATCCAATCCCGTTGTATCCCCCAATGGTAAATATATCGCTTACGCCAAGCGAGATGACAAATTACTCGCTTATCGCAATACCTATTTACATATAATGGATATCGACGGCTCAAACGACAAGGTGCTTTCGGGTGATGTAGACAATGCCGTATCTAATTTCCATTGGGATGATAATAAAGGTATTTATTATCAACAAATGGTGAGAGGCGTTACGCAGATAGATTATGTAGGTCTTTCAAATGCGCGCCATCGTAATGTCGTAAAAGGCTTGGGCGGGCTTTCGCTTGGGCGCCCTTATATCAGCGGTACTTTTGACTATGCTAATGGCACGCTAGCATTTACTAAGGGCCGCACAGACCGACCTGCAGATGTGTACGCGCTATCTAGTAAAAGAAATAGTGACCCTGTTCAATTGACCGAACTGAACGAAGATGTATTTGCACATAAAACCTTGGGCGAGGTTAGAGAGATTGTGTATAACTCGTCTATCGACAATGAAGAAATTCATGGTTGGTACATACTTCCTCCCGACTACGACAGCACTAAAAAGTACCCGTTGATTCTAGAAATCCATGGTGGCCCACATTTAGCCTATGGTCCGCATTTTACCGCTGAACTGCAACGTATGGCGACTGAAGGTTATATAGTGTTTTATAACAATCACCGCGGCAGCACTGGCTATGGAGAGCGCTTTGCTTTGCTTCTACAAAACAAATATTCATCTAAATATGATTTTGCTGACCATATGTCGGGTATAGATGCGCTAATCGAAAAGGGCTTAGTTGATGAGGAGCATCTTTACATTACCGGTGGCTCAGCTGGCGGTATTGCAGCAGCTTATGCGATTGGACTCACCGACCGTTTCCGCGCCGCCGTAGTAGCAAAACCAGTCATTAACTGGGTGTCAAAAGTGCTTACTGCCGACAGTGGTCTTTATCAAATTCCACACCAGTTTCCAGGCATGCCATGGGAGCATATGGAGCACTATTGGGAGCGCTCTCCTCTATCTTTAGTAGGAAATGTGACGACGCCGACTATGCTCATGACAGGCGTAGAAGATAAACGCACGCCGATGTCGGAAACCGAGCAATATTACCAAGCACTAAAACTGCTTAAGGTCGATACGGTGCTGGTAAGAGTACCTGAGTCTTCTCACGGCATTGCCACAAGACCATCACGTTTAGTGGGTAAAATTGAAAATATTTTGGCGTGGTTTGAAAAGTATAAAGCCCAGTAGCTAAAACCGACACTTGCACTAAGCATTTGCTCAGTGCAAGTTTTACAGCAGAGTGAGTGAAAGCTAAGGATAGCGGATGAATTACTTTGTTACTTACAACTCTCTTACAACACCACTCATTTTGCTTACTTTAGTGTCGCTACGCATTTTTGAAGGATGCATACCAAAGAACAATTTAAACTGTTTGGTAAAGTAACTGTGATCACTGAATCCGGTTTGAAATGCGATATCTGATATAGGCAGATTAGTATCCATCAGTAAGCGCCGAGCGTTTTCTAAACGGACTTCATTGATTAACCGCGAAGGCGTTTTTGCTAGGTGCTTTTTAAAACGTCTTTCTAAAGCACTGACTGAAAGATGGGTAAGTTCAGCCAGCTCCTTTAGCGTAATTTGTTTATGATAGTTTTGCCTAATGTACTCTACTGGTGCTCTTACAGATTCAAACACCGCCAATGCTTGGGAGGACTTTTGGAAATGCCGAGTTATCCCATAATTACCAACTACGCGTCCGTCTGCATCAATTAGAGGACGTTTAGAGGTTGAAAACCACGCTAATTCGCCATCGCGGGTAATATTCATTTCAAGTCTTGCGGTAATCAGGTCGCCGGCGAGTAGTTTTTGGTCGTCGTAGACATATTGTTTAGCAAGATGCACAGGGAAGAAGTCGAAGTCGGTTTTACCATAAATTTGTGACAGTGATTGACAGCCTAAATGCTCAATGAATAGGCTGTTAGCATATACCCACTTGCCTTCTAAGTCTTTTATCCAAAACAGGATATCTGGTACAAGCTCAAAGGCTTCGACTAAAGATGCTATATGGCACTGCCGAATATTCGATTGTTTTATTTCCATCTTCGCTGTTCTCCGTTTTCCCCTAAAAACCAACGCTGAAATGCTTGCAGCACTGTCCGAATAATTCATACTTATTATGATAACGCGCTACTATACTAAGCAACATATTGTTAACAAATTAGGTAACGACATGAGTGAATTTAATAATAAAGTCCGTATGGGAATGGTTGGCGGTGGTCAAGGCGCATTTATTGGTGGTGTGCATCGAGCTGCGGCAGCTATAGATGGTGAAATAGAACTCGTATGTGGCGCATTTTCATCCTCTCATGAAAACTGCTTAGCAACAGGTAAATCCCTGAGTATTAATCCTGAACGTTGCTATGCCGACTTTAACGAAATGTTCACAAAAGAGGCGGCTCTGCCGCCAGAGCAACGTATGCAGTTTGTTTCAATCGTGACGCCTAATCATTTACATTTCCCGGTAGCAAAAGCAGCAATTGAAGCAGGCTTTCATGTTATGTCAGACAAACCCGCGACCTTTACCTTAGACGAAGCGATTGCGCTAAAAGCAGTTCTAGCAAATCATGACGTACTTTATGGCTTAACCCATACTTACACGGGCTATCCTTTAGTTAGAGAAGCTCGCGACAGGATAGCGGCAGGGGAATTAGGCGATATTACTAAAGTGATTGCAGAATATTCTCAAGGATGGCTATCTGAAACGCCGGGGCCCGACAACAAACAAGCAAGTTGGCGCTTAGATCCAAAACGAGCGGGGGTGAGTTGCTGTATGGGCGATATTGGTGTGCATGCTGCCAATCTTGCAGAGTTCATGAGTGGCTTGGACATCACCAGAATGTGCGCCGATTTAGCCCCAGTGGTGCCTGGGCGAGAACTCGATGATGATGGTAATGTGTTATTGCGATTTAATAATGGTGCCAAGGGTGTGCTAATCGCCAGTCAGGTGAGTGTAGGTGAAGAAAACAACCTCAATATTCGTATTTATGGCACAAAGGCAGGTATAGAATGGCATCAACAAGAGCCCAATACACTGACCATAAAATATAATGATAAACCTTCGCAGGTTATTCGAACCGGCGTTGGAAGCTTTCATCCTGCTGCAGCAGGCTCGATGCGCACGCCCGCTGGCCACCCTGAGGGTTACCTTGAAGCATTTGCTAATTTGTACATGGATTTTGCAAAACAAATCCGCGCCTTCAATGACCCACAAGCAAGCGCTCGCTTAGTTTCTACAACCCCAGGTATCGATGAAGCTATCCGTGGAATGGCCTTTATTGAAAATTGCGTTGCGGCAACACGTGGGAACGAGAAGTGGTTAGATTTCACATTGGAGAATGTGCTGTAAGATTCTGTGCATACATTGTCCTATGGGGTTAAATATAAACACCTAGAGTAGCTATTGAAGCAGTTCTAGGCGTCTTTAATTACCCGCATCGTTTATTTTAGATGCGAAAACAACCAGGGAAAAAGCTCAGGCTCGGCAAAGGCATCGTCCCAGCTATTGTGACCGGTATTAGGATAAATGGTCAGTTTAGCTGAGCCACCTTCTGCGTTAATTGCATCTACCATTGTTTTTGATGCTGATAAGGGCACAACTTCGTCATCTTCCCCATGAAAGGCCCACACTGGTGTGCTAGTGATTGTCATTGCTAAATCAGGGTGACCACCACCACATATAGCCACCGCTGCTTTAAAAACGCCAGGTTTACTGGCGATAATATCGTAGGTTCCCATACCGCCCATCGATAGCCCCATCACCAGCACGTTAGTTTTGTCTACGTAGGGTTTGGCACGTAATTCGTCTACCAAAGCGGATAGCAATTTCATCGACACCGTTTTTTCTGCTCCACTTTTGAAGTGAAATTCAATGGGAGAACTTTCGCGGTTTACATCAACATTTACCCAGTAATCGTTTTGAGCTGCCTGCGGAAATACGACAACAGCAGGGTAATTCTCTTTAAACTCAGGGCTTAAGAACATAGATGCACCATGGGTCAATTGCGCGACGTTGTCATTACCTCGCTCCCCCGCGCCGTGTAAAAAAAGCACTAGGGGATAGGCTGTATTTTCATCAAAATTATCGGGCAGTAGCACGCGATAGGGCAGGGATGCACTGGCGTCTATACGGGTGTTTTCGTAGGTATGACGCTCATACTCTGAGTAGTCGCTAGCATGTGCATGAAGGCCGAATATTGAGAGTAAAGAGATTAAAAATTTATTCATGAAGTTTTCCTTTATTTTGTACTCGTTGCTTAAGGCAAGTAAAAGTGGGCAAGTACATACATCAATCCGACAATGGCAAATACCGCTACTACGTTTAACGGTGCCCCCATGCGCAGCATATCCCAAATCTGAATTCGATTAGTACCAAATACAATGGCATTTGGCGCGGTGGCCATTGGCATCATAAAGGCGCAGCTTGCGGTCAATGCAGCAGGTAACATTAATAATATTGGTTCGACGTTTATTGCGATAGCGAGTGCCGCGAGCACCGGCATCATCAATGCAGCGCAGGCGGTATTACTCATAATTTCGGTGATAAAAGTAATAGACAAACAAATAAGCCCCAAGAGTAACCAAAATGGCCACGATGACAGCACTTCAAATTGTTGTGCGAAACTCGAAATTAAGCCTGTATTACGTAAAGCTAAAGAAATCGTGATACCGCCAGATACTAGTAAAATAACGCCCCAGGGTAACTCGCGTGCTTCTTCCCACCTAAGTATTGCTTGTCTTTTTCCGTTGGGTACTAAAAACAATAGCAGTGCACCTAACAGGGCGGTGTAGCCGTCGTGGGCATTTGGCAAATTAAGCCATGTACTCCAGCCACCAAAAGGATCAGCGCGTGTTACCCACGCAATAATTACCAACACAAAAATACACAATACACGTTTTTCGTCACTTTCCCATGTTGTTAGTTTAATGGTTGTTTCTAGGGGCGCTGAGGTACATTTTCGCGTGAGCCTAAACATAACAATAGGTAACAGTAAGATGACAAAAGGCACACCCCATTTCATCCAGTCTAGAAAACTCAAACTGATACCACTTGCTTCCTCATAGGCCTGTAAAAAGACCAAGTTGGGCGGGGTACCAATGGGGGTGGCTAAACCCCCAACGCTCGCGGCATAACAAATTGCCAATAATAAAGACACGCTCAGTGCCTTATGTTCACCGGCTTTGTCTAGTGCAGCAATGGCCGCTGGAATTAACATCATCGCCGCCGCTGCATTGGATATCCACATGCTTAACAATGCGGCACATAGCATAAAGCTGAGCACGACTTGTTTTTCAGTTTTAGGTTTAAGGGTAGCAAACAAAATACCGGCAATACGCAAGTGCGCGCGGGTTTTAACCATGGCTATCGACAACATAAAACCGCCAATCAATAATAAGTTAATTGGATTACCCAAAGCGCCACCCAAATCGCTACGGCTTATCACTCCACTTATAGGAAAAACCGCTAAAGGAATGCAAGCGGTCATTGGAATTGGAATCGCTTCGGTAACCCACCAAGCGGCACAAAGGGTTAATACACATAAGGTAATACAGGCAGCTAAATCGAAGCCCGATAAGCAAGCGCTTAATAAAACGATTAGGGCGACAAGTAGCCCAGACACTATTTTATATGGTTGGTAGTTCGTTGAGTCGCTTACCGTATTTGTTGTCATTTTTGTCTGGCGCTCATTTTCTTTGAACCTAAATATTGCTCAAAGAAGGCTTCCATGATGGCGGTGCTTTGTTCCGATTCAGGCACATACATGCTCATAAACTGGGCATGGGTAAAGCCTTCAAATATGTGTAATTGCGCTTCAATATCTAAAGCTACAAGCTTTGCATGCATGCTTACCATTGGACTTAACGAATAATCTCTGGTTGAAGTAATTAGCAAAGAGGGAGGAAATACGGCAAGGGTTTGGCTAAAGTCCCCCGGGAAGGCTTGCATATTGTCTGGGCTAAGACCATCCCAGTATTCAACTGCATTGATTTGTAATGGCTTTCTGTTCTGTAGAGCGGCCGCATAATAATTACTGTCGCCATTTAATGCTGTGGGGGCAGAGCACAAAAAGGCCGCCGCGCCGGGTGAGGGGAGTTTTTGCTCATGCAACCATACCAGCGCTTGGCCGGTCACTCTGCTGCCAGCAGAACAACCAAAAAAACCAATATTCTGAGAAGGATAGGTTTTTAATAGTTCACGATAAACGGTTTCAACGTCTATGTTAGCGGCTGGAAACTTATGATCAGGGGCTTTACGATAGTCAATTGCCACCACCTTAATACCGGCTCGACTAGCAATAGGCATGCTCTCTAACTGACCACCATAACCGCCACCATACTTGAAGCCTCCACCATGCAAATTAATTAGCACTTTGTGCTGGTTTTTTAGTGCAATTCCATCCCTCGGTGTAATGATGTGTGTTGGCACACCATTAATGTTTTTTGCCTCAATATTGACTGCAAATTTTTGCAATGCTTTGGGCATAATTATCGAATACATCTGCGCTTCACACGCTCTAATATCTTGTGATGATTGTTTGGTGTAGGGGTTACATAGGGCTCGTGCTTCTTGCATTAAAGCATCTTGTTTCTGCAATCCAGCAATAGTGTCGTCGCTTAAATAATGCGAATATTTGGGTAATGTAAAACTATTAACAGAAATGTAGGGTTCTTGTTCATCGACGCTTGCATTCGCGTTAACAATGGCGCCAAAAAAACTCAATACGCATATACTCATAATATAAGTAAGGAATTGCGAAAACCTTTGTCGAGATCCCATTAGTGCACTTCCTCAACCTTCTCATACTCAAGCTTTAAGCTTGCCAAGTAAGCGACTACATCACGAATTTGATATTCATCTAAGAATCTATGCATTGGCGGCATTCCGGAAACCGGTCTTTGCATGCTTTCAATCTTTTTAAGGGGGAACTCCTCAATGAGATTTTCTTCTCGTTCGATTTTAACAACGGTATCAGTTTCTCCTTGATAGATACCGGTAATACTCGCCCCATCCTCCATATTTAAAACGATAGTACCGTATCCAGGTGCGATGGCTGCTCCAACATCAACAATAGACTGAAGGAGATAAGCATTATCGTGAAGATTGCCAATGTTGCTTAAATCTGGCCCAACATCACCTCCACTCCAATTTACCATATGACAACGCATGCATTCACTGGCACCACCACCAGAAAAAATATTGCTTCCGCGCTGAGGGTCGCCACCGTACATGCTACTAGCATATTGCGTCATAATGTCGGATTGCGCTAAATAGTCTTTATATTGTTGTAAGGATGATTGAATGACTGCGGCGTTTCGCGATGCTACAAAGTCCAGCATCTCCAAAGTCGCACCATTGCTCTGTTTACTTTTATTTAGTTGCTCAATTGCCACTAAAGCAATTTCATCAATCGCTGGACCTTCCCCTTTTGCAAGTACCCGATAGGCGACTTGCTGGTCGGCAATCGCGCTGCTTTGTAAAAATTGCTTTGCTTGTTCAAGCCCTGCTTCAGGATTTTTATCAAAGAGTTTAGTTAGTGCATCGCCCCGTACCACTTCATTAGGGTCTTGGCATAATTGAAGTAGTACTTTTTCGATGTTGCTATAATCTCGCGATGTTAGGTAGGTAAGTGCTTGCTTCCTTACTTCTGCACTGTTTGTCTGATTTTCTGCAGCAGCCAATAAGACATCGTTAGGAATATCAATATTATTTGCCTCTGCTAGGCGAATGGTCTGCACAAGTGCACTGCCTTGAACATTAGCCAATACGTTGGGTAAAAATTGGGAAACGGCAGCCTGAATATTTTCTCTATCACGATTAGCATAAGTAGGTAGGCCGGTTGTTGTGTCAATAGGATTCACTTCACTCCACGCTTCAATAGCCGATAAAGCCTCACTTGCAAGCCTAGTAGGCAAACCGTCGGATGCCGCGTAGCGAAGTAAATGTATTGCATCTTGCACGCTACCTTCACCATAGGCTGCATTTATTACACGATGCTGTTGCCATTGTCCTAGTTTATCCTGCGGATATTGTGTTTTGGGTAAATCAATCAAGCGAGTCAGGTAACGAGCTAACTCTGGACGAGCCTCGGTGATTGCGAGATCATTGATGGCGGTAATCGCTTCGGTAACAATGCTTTGGTTACCGTCATTTAAAAATACCGCGAGCTTCGGACTTTTCGCTCTTCTTGCCGCAAGCAGCACTGCCATGCGCACATGTTCAGATGGATGGGTATGATAAGGCCACCATACAGACTCATCCATACCATTTAGGGCCATCACAAGTCCATGACGTACCCACAAGTCTTTATCTTTGTATTGCTCTAAGGTAGCAATGACCTTACTGATAGCTTTGGGGTGACCAATACGGCCCAATCCAATGGCTGCATACATTACCACGCGTGGATTATCGTCATCTAACATCGCGACTAGGCTGTCGGTACTAGCTTGGTATTTATGGTCGCCCATTGCCCTAGTTGCTTGAATACGCACTTGCGCGAGTTCATCAGCGAGTAATTGTTTAAGGGTATTAAGCATCGGCTCTGGCTGTGCAGCATAGTAAGACATTTGACTTAAGCCCCAAATCCCGTGCAAGCGGGTAAGCTCATCACCTGAGGCATTAAGCGCAAGTGCAGTAAAAATATCACTACCGGCTTGTCCTTTTTTGGCAAGCTCAAATTGTGCGCGCTGGCGAATGCGCTGATGTTTACTCTTTATCAACTCGACCAATTCGTCATTACTGTATTTGGTAAAATCGCTTTTTAAAATAGCCTCGTTGATTGCTACTTGATTACGCGTACCATAATCAGGCTGAATTAGCCGGTATACTGCACCTTGTGACTCAGGTTGCCAACCACCATAGTTATACTCTGATATGTACATCGCACCGTCTGGTCCAAAATCTAAGTCAACAGCATTAAAGCCGCTTAAGAATTCCTCGTTGCTGACCATGTCAAAGCTTGCACCGTCATCCTCTAATCTAAAGGTAGTAATATTCGATTGAGCGGGAGAGCCCATGTAATGGATAACAAAAAAAGTATCTTCAAATTCTGGACCAAAGCTGCTTCCGGGGTTGTACACTAAGCCCGAAGGTCCGCCATTGAGAGGTCCGATTGCCGGTAACATAAAAGCAGGTTGTTTGTTGTTGCGAGGTTTATATTGGTCTTGCGTCATCCATGCATTAGGAATTTTGGGGTCCCCCGTATAGTACGACGACCTAAGCTTTAAGCGCTCGGTAAAACTCATAATACTTTGATGCCCAGCATGCCAGCCAGAGTCACCGCCTTCCACTAAGTAGTTAACCCGCTCTAAATCACCACCATCTCCGTCATTATCGGCGGTAAACAAATTACCGTACTCATCAAAAGCAAGCTCTTGTGGGTTGCGTAAACCCGTGTAGAAGAGTTCAATGTTTGAGCCGTCAGGGTCGGAACGAAAAACTCCGCCAAGGTTAGGGCCGTACAGGTGCTTCCCTTCTTTTGTAGTGAGGTTGTACCCTCTATCGCCCAAGCTCCAATACAGCTTGCCGTCGGGCCCCCAAATTAAGCCATGTAAGTCATGTCCGTAAAAGCTAATACGAATGCCAAAACCGTCTTGCAATGATGTTCGCTCATCTGCGATGCCATCATTGTCAGTATCTTCTAACATCCATAAATGCGGGATATTGGTGTAGTAGACTTTACCATCGCGCTCTATTACCCCAGCACCAATTCCGTCGAGAACATCGTTGTACCCATCTGAAAAGACCTGGCTACTATCAGCTCTATCATCGTCGTTAGTATCCTTTAACAAACGAATAATATCATCGCCGCTGGTGTAATAAGACATTGGGCGTTCATCAACATACTTCTCATACATAGCAAGGCGATCTTCATTCGACGTGATGTAGATATCTTCAACAGTTTTGTTTTCATGCCCGCGAATGTCATCTACGCCGTTCGTAAAACGTGCGGTTTCTACCATTAACATGTCGCCTTTAGAGTCAAAGGTAAAGTAAGCGGGATTTTGCGTTTGCGTTTCGTCAGCCCATAAAGAAATCTCAAAACCATCAGTCAGTTTAAAATTACTCATTCGAAGCTCTGCTGCACGTTCAATTTCGGCAATTGACTTTGCGTTATCCAGGCGTTCTAAATTCTGTGTATCATTATTTTCTACTGTTTTATCGCTAGGTTTATTTGCCGTCTGAGGTGCGGGGCTACAGGCAGTAAATGCACCTATACTCATCAAAATTAAGATGTTGTTTGCCAATCGTTTCATAGGAACTTGCCTGCTCACTGTGTTAGTTGTTCGTTACTATTTTTGCTTATTGAAACTTAAACAAAAAATTACTCGATAGCCTGCCTGTGCGAGGATCTGCAATTACATCTCGCTGGGGATTATCGACATAGGCTGTGTGCAATATGGAAGTGGGGTAGGCCACTAACCGGTTCTTGCGGTAGTCTTCTTTGTGAATTAATTCAAAATGTTCATCGGAGTCGCAAAAATACTGCTGTTTAGGCATACCATCTTTTTTGAATCCAGTTTGTAAAGCCGATAAATATACCCTCTCTCTTTCACGGGTAATATTTTCATAGCCTGTGGCTTTGTGGCGGTAAAACCCAGTGCCGCCAAAATCGCCCTGATTCATATAATGCAGAATGGCAAAACAATGGAGTTCACTGGTGTCAAAGTGAGGAATGCATTGTTGCAATTGCATCTGTTCTGGCTTTTTTGTAAGTAAGGAGTAGTTAGCGTTAATGGGGGCCACCTGCATATTATTAGCAAGACCAAGGTGCTTGTGCAAAGTACGCGCTGAAAATTGCAGTATGGGCAACCCATAGTCTTTGCGCAAAGGCGCACGCATACCCGGGTAGAACTCGCCGATGTCTTCTTTTCGTGTTGAATAATTTGCGTTTATAGCCTCTTCTACTGCAAGTGTATAATCGGCAAAAAAATCATCAACTACCAGTATGCTCGTATTTTCATGACCAATATTTTTTAAGCGTATCTGCATATTAGGATTGAGCTCAAACATTACTCGCTCCTGCTAAGCTTTTTGCTATGTGCCAGGGGGTGGGTATTTTCATGCCATGCTTCATTTAGTAACGGGTAACAAAGTCGCGGTGCACTGGCATTTTATTTACCGCCGCGCTTACACTTTGTTTGTAGCCGCTTAAGAATTTTTGAAGCTCTGCAGGTGACATCGCTTTTACGCTAGGGTGATACTGCTTCGGCAGCACCCCTTGCCCAAGTAAAACCTGTACCCAAGAATCAATTTGGAATACATCGTATTCAGACTCAAATACGTTGGCACTTTGTGCAAATAAGTCGATACGGTGTTGCAGGCTATCGGGAATATCCATGTCACGTAAGTAACGCCAAAAATCGGAATCGTCACGTTCATTCACATGGTAATGCAAAATAATAAAATCGCGCACTCGTTCAATTTCTGCAGCGGTTTGTTGATTGTACTCATCCACATTGGCAGACGAAATATTGTCGCTGGGTAACAAACGTAATAGCCGAATAATGCCGGTCATGAATAAATGTATGCTAGTCGACTCTAGCGGCTCAATAAAACCACTGGACAAACCTAAGGCCACACAGTTTTTATTCCATACCTTTTTACGCCTTCCAGTAACAAACTTTATCAGGCGAGGCTCAGTGGTCATCTCGCCGTCTACCGAATCGATGAGTTTTTGCTTAGCGCTTTGCTCATCCATAAATTTGCTGCTAAACACCAAGCCATTGCCGGCTCTTTTTTGTAAGGGGATACGCCATTGCCAACCGTGTTCATGGGCAATAGAGCGAGTAAATGGGGGAAGTTTATCGGCTAATGTGGTTTGTACTGCCCATGCTCGGTTGCAGGGAAGCCAATGTGACCAATCCTCGTAGCCAGTTTTTAGTGTTTCTTCAATTAATAAGGCACGAAAGCCGGTGCAATCGATAAATAAATCACCCTCAATGACTTCGCCAGAGTCGAGCGTAAGAGAGCTAATATTGCCAGTGGCGTCATCGATATTAACGCAGCTGATTTTTCCTTGTATACGCTTGGCATTATTTTGTTCACTGAGGCGGCGAAGATATTGCGCATACTTACCCGCATCTAAATGATAGGCATAGTTAATCTTAGCGGTGTCTGAGGTGGCAAATTTGTCGTGTGCGGCACACTGAAACTCAAAACAATAATCGCCGTAATTATCGGCAAGTCCTTGCTCCTTGCCATATAACCAAAAATGTTGAAAGCCTGCGAGGTAGGAGTCTTTGCCTGTTTTACCAAAGGAGTGAAAATAAGATTCACCTTTCACCCGCCAGTTTTCAAAGTTGATGCCTAACTTAAAAGTGGCATCAGTTTCACGCACAAACTCTTGTTCACTCACTCCTAATAACTTATGAAAAACACGAACGGTAGGAATGGTGGCTTCGCCTACACCAATGGTGCCAATGTCATCGGACTCAACCAACGTTACATCGCATACGCTATTGAGTTGTTTCGATAGCGCGGCCGCTGCCAACCAACCAGATGTGCCACCGCCTGCAATCACCACTTTTTTACGCTTAACAGTATTCATCATTTACTCCTTGGTGCCACGCCTGCTACTTATTTAATCGGTTAATCACCAGCGCTCTGAGTTTTCTCGCGGTGTTTTCATCTAATGGTGCCAGTATACCTTTGGCGTTTTCGGGTAGATGCTGGTGACTTTGCTCGACCTGCCCAAAAACATAATAATCAAATATGTCTTTCCAAGCTTGTTTTTCCTCTGTACTTCGGTCCCGAATAGACAGCATCGCATCGTGCAGCGCATTCATTGGTGAACCAAGATAGCGAGGAGCCTCGTCCCACCAATAATTAACCAGAATATTGAAGTCATCTAAACCTTCTACATGATGCCACCACAATGGCGGAATATATAAAGCGTCTCCCGGAGAGAGCTCTACCACGTGAGCATGTTCTAGAGCTTCACGAAACCGTGGGTGCTTTTCAAAGTCGGGCTCACTAAAATCGACCATTGAGATCACCGGCCCACCCGGCGTGATTTCAAAAGGTCCGGGGTATAAGTTACGTATTTGTTCTGGTGGAAATAAAGTAAATCTGCGTTTGCCGGTGGTGCAACAGGCAATATTTTTATGTACGTCATAATGACAAGATGCAATGGTTTTTCCACCGATCCATAAATTTGGAACAATGGTGACGCCGGGATGTTTAGCTGGGCTATTCAGCGGGATATTAATATTGTTCTGTTGCATAAATCCAGGGAAGTGACTTTCTGATGGATTTGAGGGAATGTAGTAATTGTCGCTCAGTTCATTGCCTATGCCTTCTCTGATGGCGAGGAGTATTTCGTCAACCGCTAATTTTCTACTCGTATAATTGAGCTGGCTGACCTCATCATTATAGAAAAATCGCCCTTTATCTTGAGCGCTGCCTTTACAGGCCATGGTCGGTTTCCCATTATAAAACGAGAGCAAATAATCCATCGCTTGGTCAATAGATGCCTGACTCTTTTGCGTCATTGGCCAGTGAGATACAAGGCTTTTTAATAAAACCGGTGCGTATCCGTTTAGTGCATCTGGCGGCACCGACTGCGTTTGAGCTAAATCAATAGAGGCTACTTGCCTCGTGTTTTTTATGTTGAGTGTCATATACTTCTTGGGTACTAGGTCACTTACTTAAGATAGTTTATTCGTAAATCCAAGTAAAAAATAGCCGCTAATAAAAGCGGCTATTTCAACAGGATATAAATCCTTACATTTCTAATCTCTAAGCATTAGATTAAAAAACGTAACGGGCACCTAATTGATATCGCGCACCTTGGTCGTTTAGGGTCCAAAGTTGACGTTCGTTTCGTACATGAGAACGTTCGTCTTCGTTGGTGATGTTGATACCTTCCAGGAATACCGATAGTTGCTCGTTAATGTCGTAACTCACGTTAACATCAATTTGAGAATACGCTTCTACAAAGATTGGGTTATTAAACCCGCCTCTAGATGCGGTTGCCAAATAGTCATCACGCCAGTTCCACGCCACTCTGGCCGCAAACCCGTCTTTCTCATAAAAACCAACAAAGTTTGCAGTGTCACTTAAACCAACAAGTGCAAATTGTGATTCACTTGGTGGAGCCTCTGTGTCATAAGCCACGTCACCGTTAACAATTGTATAGTTAGCTTGGATACCAAAGCCAGACTCACCAAAGAAATGCTGAATAGCGAATTCTGCACCGCGTATAGCAGCATCCTCATTATTAAGCGGCTGTGTGGTTCTAAATACCATTTCTGGATCGCCAGCCTCTGGAATGATATCAACCGCTAGTTCAATTTCTTGGACCTGCTGTTCAGAGCCTGTGTAATCTGCAGGAGAGCCTCCTTGTTGAATAATGCCCATCATGGTAAATAGTGAACGGTTATCAACAGCAATACCAAGATCTTGCAGTGCTTGCTGCGCAAATTGCGCTCTTGGTCCAGCCGTTTGGTCTAGGATGCCAGAGAAGGTTCTATCAACCGTACCGATACCGATAAAGTTAGATACGCGCTTCTCAAAAAATCCTACAGAAACGTAGCTGTCGTCATAATAGTACTCAAGTGATACGTCAAAGTTATCTGACTCTAAAGGCAATAGGCCAGGGTTTGACGAATTCGCTGTTGGGATGGCACTAAGCAATGTAGAACCATTAGTACCAAAACCACCAGCTGATGCTCTTAGTGCACCGTAGCCGGCTCTTGCAATCGTTTTGCTGTAAGAGAATCGACCTTTCAAATCTTCAGTGAACATGATGTCAAAGTCCATGCTCGGAAGAATATAGTCATAATCGGATTCTTCACTAAGCGGTGTCGCCTCAGTTCCTGCTGGTGTAAAACTACTGAAATCGTTATCACTAGCCCATACTAAATACGAAGGGGCAGTAAACAACGAGGTTGACGTTACATCGGTTTTCTCATAACGCATACCTGCTAGGAAGTTTGTTTCCATCCCCCCTAATTCACCCATCAATGCAACTTGGAAATACGCTGCAAAAGAATCCTCTTGCAGATTGTCCCTAGCTTCAAAAATTGGATTAGGCGCATAGTTGTTATTTGGATCAGGGTACAAACTTAATGCATAACGCATAAGCTCAGCAGCATCACCGATAAAGCCCGTATTTGGATTGTCTGCATTGTAGTCGTCAAACTCACCTGCGACATCAAATGGTTGAATCATGCCCTCTGGGAATTCACCTGGATTTGCAACACTCCAACCACCAAGGTTCATAGGTAACCATGCTGTTCTTTGTGCACTCATTTCCATTTGTCGGGTTTCGATACCAAAATCAAATTGTCCGTCGTCGAACTCGAATGTTCCGTCTAGTTTAATTTGCGTGACATCCGTCATTTGTTGATGGTGGTCGATAACACCAATAGAGGAGCCCACATCACCAGCATCCAAAATACCGTTACCGTTACCACTAAGACCTAAGCCGCCGCGGTCAAAATTATCATCAAGTTCGGTGACAAACGTAGGAATATCGCCATCAAAGAAAAGCGTTTTGGCAGCAACTGTTGGTGCGCCTAAACTCGTACGAATTTCACTAATACCTAGGTCGCTGTCGCCTTTACCTGTTGGCGTGCTATCGAGTGATGAGTCGTGTACGTCTAATCTGAATGATAGGTCATCATTAAATTGATAATCTAAGTTGAAGCCTAAAGATTTTAGCTCGTTTTGTTGCGTACGAAGCTGTTGTTCATGACCTTGGTCAACTACGCCTTGGTATCTCTCAGAAATTGAAATAGGTGTTGCTACCGCAGAATTATCAAATACAACGCGCTCTAAATTAGAGCCATTTTGAATCCAATTACCTAGCTCACCTCTTTGTTCTACAATGTCATTTTTTGCGTAGGTATAATCAACCGTAGCGGTAAGGTTATCCATAGGACGATATTGGAAAGTCACTTGTCCGTTGGTTCGTTCTCGCTCAACATTAGAAAACACATAACGGAAGTCGTTTGGTCTTGAATAAAGCTGGCCAACGGCAGGAGCATTTTCAAAAATGGATGGGTCGAAGTTATTATTGTAGAGGTCATTTTCGCCCCAAACGCCAATGTTCCATTCATTTACAGTTACGCCCGTTGAGCCGGAGTCACGTTTTTGATAGCTTGCTGATACTGTCACACCGAAGGTTTCGTCATCATTAACGAAGTTGTATATACCTGATACTTCGGGTGTTACATCGTTACCAGTGCGGTTGGTTGTATCATGAACCGCTTTCACTCCAACGGTGCTCGCCATGGTTGGGTTTTCTAGTGGACGAGCGGTAAGAATGTTTACGGTCGCACCGATACCTCCTGTAGCAATATCAGCTTTGCTTGTTTTGTATACCTCTACGGCACTGACGCTTTCTGACGCCAGGTTTGCAAAATCAAATGCACGTGTTGGCGCAGAACTACCTGCATATACGCCGCCAGCAGGCATCATGCGTCCATTAAGGGTAATCATGTTGTTACCGCCGCCAAAGCCTCGAACGGTGATCTCTGAACCCTCGCCGTTTTCTCTGCTAATAGAGACGCCAGTAATACGTTGCAATGATTCGGCTAAGTTTGTATCTGGGAATTTACCAATGTCTTCTGCGGATATTGCATCTACAACCCCTACAGAGTCGCGTTTAATACCTGCCGACGCTTGTAAACTCGAGCGAATGCCAGAAACCTGAATGACTTCAGTTTCTGAAGCATCATCGTTGTTTTGTTGTGCTACTACAGGTGTCGCTGCTGCTGTACAAAGAAGCATAGAGATACTCGTAGCTAACACAGATTTTTTAAAACATTTGTGTGCTTTCATGGATATTACCCTTTTTGTTGTGTGTACCATTTATGATGTTGCCTGTACTTGTTCCTACTTTGTTGCACTTGAATTGCGATATGCGCTTGTGCATGCAAGTTAGACGGAACAAACCTTTTTAAACAAAGCAACGCCAATCACGGTAGCGACTTTAATACTATCGCTTTAAATGTTGCGACAATGTTACGAAAAAGTAGTCTTAATTTACTAAATTTCGTTTTCGCCACTTTGTTTTGAACTTTAAATAAAAAAACAAAAAATCCAGTCTTTATCGATACTGCAAAGTAATTTTTGCGAAATCAAGGCGTAAAATTCGTCTGTTTAACAGCGCCTGCAGTATTCTATTTACATAAAAATAACAATTGGCGGCGTATCGTCGTCTGAATTTCACATCTTTGGTTTACGGTATTGGTGCTTTGTGAAGAGCGATTTTGTTTGTGCTTTGTCGTTTATATTTTTAAACGTGTGGCACCTGTGCCTTTGCTTGCTAATGTGTATTCGAACATTTATTCTCCATGGCATCGTTCGACGCAAGCACAGCAATAAATGGTGCTGTTGTTAATATTTCATCATCAACAAACTACAGGAGTGTCAGTAATGTCTAAGCACGAAGTCTTGAGTAACGTTAATCATAAAAATACAAAGGTGTTGGCGTACTGCTCATCAAAATTTGGACATGAAGTCGGTGCAATCCAGATTTTTCCAAATGAGCTTATTCGTGCCCAGTGCGAATATCCCATTTTATTTTTGAAGGATGAAAACAGTGGGAACTACCAGATTCTTGCGATATTAGGTTTGCATCACAATGAAAATCTATTCTTAAGTGAGCCCCAAGGTTGGCGTGCGAGTTACATTCCAAACATTGTTAAGAAAGGGCCTTTTTCCATTGGCTTTCAAAATCAAGGAAATGCAAATGATGAAGCACCTAACCCAGTTGTACTCATCGACACAGAAGACCAAAGAGTAGGAGAGAGCGAAGGTGAAGCTCTGTTCTTAGAGTTTGGTGGAAATAGCGCTTATCTTAGTACAATTCAGCAAACGTTAGCCGAACTAGACGAAGGCACTCGGCTAATGCCTTTGATGTTCGATACACTCGAAAAGCTTGATTTAATTGAGCCATGCTCTGTGGATATATCCGTTGATGAAGAGACTGTCATTAAGTTTGAGGGCTACCACACGGTTAATGCGGAAAAGCTTTCTGAACTTAAAGGAGAGGCGTTAAACGACTTAAATCAATCGGGATTACTTGCAATTGCATATGCGGTAATTGCGTCTTTGCAGAATATACAAAGATTGGTCATGCTTAAAAAGCAAGCCTAAAGTCAGTTTGCATTGTATCGGTTGCATATGCGCTTGCCGGCTTAAGGCGAGCAAGCGCCATAACATAGTTACCGTAAACCAAATTGTTAAAGAACCTTGTTACTTAAATCTTCTGTTATTCCGTTAGCTGAATGACAAAACGCTTGTCAGATTCAGGCGATAACGTGAAATTAAAGCGTTGCTCTTGGCCATGGGTTATCACCACAACCTCATAATCACCATAGAAGCCTCTTTCACTAAACTCACCGTCATTGTTGGTGCTTCCAGAAAAATCATTCCAAAAAGTTTGATATACCGTTTCTTGCCAAGCTTTTTGATTCGGTTTTGCTTGCCAATCTTCGGTATACATAGCGGCATTTGGACGCCAATGCGCACCCGCCCAAAACCCCCACTTTTGCACGCCAACTGTTGCCGGGTGGCTAAAGAAAATAGTTAAGAAATCGCGGGTGTAGTCAGCTTGCATCTGTTCATCAAAGGTATCGATATCAAATTCTGTTGAGCGTATTGCAAGGTTTGGAAACGCTGCGTGATACCGCTGAATGATGTCGTACACGCGAGTAATAGGCGTTGGTGTTGTACTAAAATGGCTTTGAATACCAATGCCGCCAATTGGGGCATTGTTAGCGACCAAATAGTCAATCGTGTTGAAATAATGGTCTTGATGAGCGGCGTTAGTTCCACCACCTGATACAATTGAATAATCATTGATGTAAAGCGGGACCCCTGGGTTTTGTTTCGCCCCTTGCATAAACCAGTCAATCATTACTTGATCGCCAAAAGCGTCCATGAGGTAATGATTATCGAAGGGCTCATTAAGCACATCCCATTCATCGACAAGGCCTTGGGTCTTTGTGCTGAGATCTTGAATATGCTTTTCAACCTCGATTAGTACTTGAGGATCTGCATCTTGTGGACGCCCTTGTGGCAAATAATCTTGTAAAAAGTCAGGTGTATTACGCTTAGACGGCCATACCATTACATGGCCTCGTGCATAAATGTTGTGGTCTTCAAGCCACTGTAAAGCTGATATTGCATTTTGCTGAGAAAAGGTTTGCCCCCAGTCACCGGCCCATGCACCCCATTTGAGATTATTTTCAAGGCCACTTTGATTAAAATTTTCAAGCAACTTGCTGCGATACATTTGACTGTCGGCATCATCTGATATTAGGTGACGCGCTGCTGCAACTGAGCCAAAATGATACGCATGCTTTACAAAGTTTACCGAAATGTCGGCATTAGAAATGGCTTCACCGCCTAGCCCTTTAAGGCTTATCGTGAAATCACCTTTACGATGCTCCTCGATGCGTTGAGCTGCTTGGGCACGCCAGGCCGAATCTTGATCACGGCCAATGTAACTCGGGCGAGTAATAGGTAAGTCATCGATGCTCAGGCTTTGCTTGTAATTAAGCAACGTGATATTGGCAAGCTGTACAACTTGAGATTTGCTGCCATTACCGAAGCCAAACTTAAGTGATATTTCATTGGCATCGAACGCGCTGCCTATGGTCATGGGTAGATAGTACTCTTCCCACTCGCCAGCGCTTACGAGTTGATAAAATAAGTATTTGGTATATTCAGGAGCAGGGGATTCAACAAATGCAGTAACAAAACCTGTTCCGGTCTCATCCGCGGACTCAATCATTTTAAAGTACAGGTGTAAAAGAACAACATCGCCCTGTTCAAGCTCTTTGTCGATGGCTAGATTTACTTGGCCGTTATAAAACTGACCGTTAGGCTTATTAACATTTATTTGAATTGCAGAGGAAAAATCGGGGTGTTCTACATCAACCATTTGAGCACTTCCGACGGGGCCATTGTTCTCACCTGGAAGCAATCTAAAGCTTGTATTAGGCGTTGCACTAATAAGCGATTGACCACCGCTTGGTATATTTGGATTTGTCGGAACAGTTTCGACCGGGGGAGGTAATTGAGCAGTTGGTGGCGCAATGGGTGGTGCTGCGGTACTTTGAGAGCCTCCACCACCACAAGCGCCTAGACCCAACACACAGATGCTTAGTAGGTAAAACCCGCGGTAGGTATCGCTAAACAATGTAGACTTTTGGGACCGAAACACAATATCACCCTAGTTGTGTATAACAAAATATTCACATTAGAGTAACTTCGCCTTTGCATTTTTAGTTATGTTGAAATCGGTCGAAAATGCTACATTTTCGGCGTGGGTTAAAATTTAGCCTGTATTAAATTATCTCATTATGACTACTCGATTCAATGATTTGCTTCCTTAGTTGAGATGGTAAAACGCCAAATAAGGCTTTGAATTGCTTGCTAAAATAGCTATGTTCAGAAAAGCCGCATTGGTAGGCTATTTCCATTATTGGCTGTTGTGTTTCAATTAACAAGCGCCGGGCATTTTCGAGTCTTATCTCATTTAAAAACTGTTTAGGTGTTTTGGATAAGTATTTTTTGAATCTTCGTTCAAGTGCACTTACTGACAAAAAAGCGAGCTTAGCAAGTTCCTCAATACTGATGTCTTGATGATAGTTTTGTCGAATAAATTCTACAGGCGCTTTTATCGCAGTAATGGTAGAAAGTTCATGAGAAGAGCGTTCTAAGTGATGCGTAAATCCATATGAGCCCACAATATCGTTCTGGCGATTCAACAGTGGTCGTTTAGTAGTAGAGAACCAAGCAAATTCTCCATTTGGCCTCAAATTTAGTTCAATCCGATTCGTTACCAGCTCACCGGCCATTACTTTTTTGTCATCCATCATAAATTGTTTGGCAATGTGGGGAGGGGAAAATGAGTCGTCCGCTTTACCGATGACTTTTGCGAGTGATTTAAACCCGTAAGTATCGAGCAATGCTTGATTGGCGTAAATTATTTGACTGTTTTCGTTTTTTATCCAAAATAAAGTATCTGGTAACAAATCAAACATATGTACGATTTGTTGTATTCCGATTTCTTCTAAAAACTCATTATCAATCATTTCTTGCAATGTATTCATGCGTTCACTCTAATATTTACCGCTAAATCCTGAGATATCATAACGCCGAATATGTTGCATGCACAACCGAATTTCTATTAACCCTTGTTAAAAAACATATATAGAGTTTATAACAATTATTTTACATCCATAATTTCCTAATTTTGGTGGTAAGACAATCTATCAATAATCGCGATTTGAAGGACACAAGATGAAACAGATTAAAGGGCCCGGTATTTTTCTCGCACAGTTCGCCTCAGACGAAGCACCTTTTAATGACTTAGATAGCATCTGCGAATGGGCTGCTAGTATTGGCTTTAAGGGGATACAGATGCCCTCCTGGGACAAACGTTTGTTTAACCTTGAACTTGCCGCTCAGAGTGATGATTATTGCCAAGAAGTAACCGGCACCCTTGCAAATCATGGACTCGAACTTACCGAGTTGTCCACACACCTACAAGGACAGTTGGTTGCATCTCATCCTGCTTACGACACTATGTTTGATGGTTTCGCTGACGAATCAGTGCGCAATAATCCTGAAGCTCGAACTCAGTGGGCAATTGAACAAATGCACATGGCCGCTAAAGCGAGTGGGCGTTTTGGTTTGAAATCTCATGCGAGTTTTTCTGGTGCGCTGTTGTGGCAAACGTTTTACCCATGGCCACAACGTCCAGCTGGTTTGGTGGAGGCTGGCTTTAAAGAGCTTGCTAAACGTTGGAAGCCCATCCTCAATTCTTTCGATGAGGCAGGTTGTGATGTTTGTTATGAGCTACACCCAGGCGAAGACCTGCACGACGGTATTACCTTTGAGATGTTCCTAAAAGAAGTGGACAACCATCCGCGAGCGAATATCTTATACGACCCAAGTCATTTCATTCTTCAACAACTCGATTATTTGGCTTTTATCGATATATATCATGAGCGTATCAAGGCCTTCCATGTGAAAGACGCAGAGTTTAGACCTTCTGGGAAAATGGGCGTGTATGGTGGCTATCAGCCGTGGATCAATCGACCGGGCCGCTTCCGCTCGCTTGGCGATGGTCAAATTGATTTTAAAGCAATCTTTTCAAAAATGACGGCGAACGACTTCGATGGTTGGGCCGTGATGGAATGGGAATGCTGTATGAAACATCCAGAGGATGGCGCAAGAGAAGGTG
>CAZUON010000034.1:0-4336 GCA_964621345.1 uncultured Glaciecola sp.
TTGAAGTCGTGCTAGCGGCCAGCTATGAGCGAATTCACCGTTCGAATCTTGTTGGTTTTGGTGTATTACCATTAGAATTTATGCCAGGAGAAAACGCGGGTACTTATCAGTTAACGGGTGAAGAGAGCTTTAGTTTTTCGAGTTTAGACGACCGTCCAAAGGTCTTATCTGTGACTGCAGAGAGGCCAAATGGCGAGTATGTTGAATTTGAGGTTAAAGTAAGAATCGATACCAATAGCGAATGGGAGTACTACCAAAATAATGGGATCTTGCATTATGTACTTAGGAACCTTACAAAGGCTTAATTTGCTGTAAATCAAAGATTGTAAAGGCTTGCTCTTGCAAGCCTTTTTCATTCGCCTCACAATTGACCTATATATTGTTATTTTGACCACCTTATTGATATGAACATTTACCTCGCTACTGTATTTCAAGCAAGCAGGCCTAAGTTTTTACTCTTAGGGCCATTGTGCGTATTGCTCGGAATAAGCATGGCATTTCATCAACAGTCTGTAATTAATGTGGGCAATGCAACAGTGTGCTTGCTTTTAGCGGTGTTTAGCCATATCAGTGTTAACCTTTTGAATGAGTACCATGACGCTAAAACTGGTTTAGACGACAACACAATACGTACACCTTTCAGCGGTGGCAGTGGCGCTTTGCAGATTCTGCCTAGTGCAAGTAAAGCGGTTATTGTTGCGGCGTGGACATCGGTATTTATTAGCGTGTTGTTAGGGATATATCTGGCATTGAATATAAGCCTTTGGCTAGTGGCTTGGGGAATTATGGGGATGATTTTAGTGCTTGCGTACACACCGTGGATAAATCGGTCGCCATGGTTGTGCTTAATCGCCCCAGGCTTAGGGTTTGGTCTGATCATGGTGTTAGGTAGCTATGTTGTATTAGTTGAACATATTGAGTGGCAGAACATACTTATTGCACTGCCGGTGTTTGGCTTAATTAACAATTTGTTATTACTCAATCAATTCCCCGATGCAGCAGCCGACAGCAAGGTAGGTCGAAAGCACTTTGTTATTTGCTATGGTTACGCTAGAGCTGCCCAGGCATACCTTGCTTTTGTCGGATTTATTTATGTGGCAATTGCCCTTTTGCTTGCATTTGAAATCTTACCATTGTTAAGTGCAGTTGCTCTAGGAGGCGCCGCAGTTGGCCTTATCATCTTTATCAAAGCCCGCAACTTTACAATCGATAAACTGCCCGGACTTTTGCCCTTCATGGGCCTCAATGTTGCTCAAACCTTACTTGTGCCGCTTATCATCGCAATCAGTTTATTTTTTGTTTAAGTGCTTAACTTTTCCTATATGAATAACGCTTATGTCCCGCACAAATATTTGCTATGCTTTTTGCGTGTTCATCACTTCTTTAGGGGCGGAAAAATTGACATACCTAGGTAGTTGTCATTGTTCTAAAATACAATTTGAGGTGCAACTGCCAGACTCAGTTGAGGTAGAGCGATGTAATTGCTCTATTTGTAAAAAGAGTGGCCTGTTGCATCTGATTATCCCAAAGCGAGACTTTAGCTTATTACAAGGTAGTGAGTACTTAAGTACTTACCGTTTTAACTCCGGCATTGCGCAGCATACTTTTTGTAAAATTTGCGGTATTAAAGCTTTTTATGTACCACGCTCTAATCCAGATGGCGTGAGTGTTAACCTCAATTGCCTAGACACAAAACCCCCATATATTAATATCGTCGACTTTGATGGGCAAAATTGGGAGCAAAACGCGCATACTTTAGCGCATAAATCACTATGATCTCCTGTAACGCCTATGACTATATCGAAATAGCCTGCATGTATCGTTTACAGATACGATTAATTGCTCACAGCGGCGAAGTTTACGATGGCGTTGCCCTTGATACCACGCGCACCGATGATAATCAGGAGGCGATATTGTTGGAGCAAGTGCATGGCGCAATAAAAATTCCGTTAGTGCAAGTGCATTACTTAGAGGCGCTTACCCATAATCCTCATTTTACAAAGGTCGATATCAGTGGTGAGCTTGAGAATGGAGGTTAGCATGGTCTTAAGCTTATTCGCCTTGGCGCTGGTATCATGAATTTTAGCGATGCTAATATATATATTGTTATTGCCGTTACCATGCTTGGTGCCATCGGCATTACTTTGTTCTTTGTCGGTAGCTTAATAGCCATTGCATCAGCTTTTGCGAAAAAGCGGCAGGTGTTTGCAATTGCCTGTTTGTTATTTTTACCGCTAACCTTTTTCTATTGCCTACTCTATTGGCAACAAAGCCGTTATCCAGCTCGTTATGTCTTCTCCGGTGCTGCGTTATTAGCTAGTGCCTTGGTACTTAGCATGTGGGTGTTGTAATGCAGTGCGTTAAATATTTTTTGTTATGTAATTTAATCGCTTTAAGTTTTGCCAGCTTTGCTAAATGGCAAGAGCAAAGCGCTGCCATTATGGGAACCAATATTCGCGCGGAGGTGTATCATCCGGATCCTAAGCTTCGGCAACAAGCGCTGGCACAAGTAATGCTGGAAATGGAGCAAGTCAATGCATCTATGAGTCCTTATATCGAAAGCAGTGAGCTCTCGTTGCTAAATCGAGAGGCTGCAAGAAAACCGATAAAGGTTAGTGATGCGATGTTTAAGTTACTAACACTGTCAAAGCACATTTCAAAACTCAGCGATGGTGCTTTTGATATCACTTTTGCCAGTGTCGGGTTTTTATACAATTATCGAGAGAATCAAAAACCTGATGACGCGGCCATTGATGCGCTCATCGAGGCGGTCAATTACGATCATCTTATTCTTAACGAAGCAGATCAAAGTGTGTATTTTGATCACCCCGATCTCAAAATAGATTTAGGCGGCATTGCAAAAGGCTTTGCGGTTGATAATGCGATTGAAGCTCTGCAAGTAATGGGCATAGAACATGCGTTAGTCACTGCCGGAGGCGATACTCGATTACTAGGTGATAGACTGGGGAAGCCTTGGATAGTCGGTATAAGAGACCCTAGAAGCAAAGATAAACAAGCTGTGCTTATTCCTCTAGAAAACGAAGCGATGTCGACCTCAGGCGACTATGAACGATATTTTGAACAAGACGGCCAGCGCTTCCACCATATCCTCTCCCCTACTACTGGTAAATCAAGCTATGAAGTGCAATCGGTATCGATTATCGGGCCAGAATCGGTATACAACGATGCGCTGTCCACCGCGGTGTTTGTAATGGGCGTTGACAAGGGTATCGGCCTTATTAATGCTCTTCCTGATTTTGAAGCCATTGTCATGGATAACCAAAGACTCATGCACTATTCCGAAGGTTTAGGGCAGTAACACTTTCTTTAATATGCGGGGAATATCGCCCCAAGCCTATGTCTCTTTGTCATGCTATGTGAGTTCCTCAGCGTGAATAATGCGTTGTCAGATTTTTTTACACATTTGTAATGCCCCTATCGTTTTTATCACTAAAGTATTGATTTTAATATCAAAAAAATTAGGGTCTGAATTTTGCATATCTACCCGCGCAGCGAGGATATTTATCCAATATTTTCGCAACAGGAAGTTTCTTCTTAATAATATTAAAAATAAAAGTTGGCTTAAGCCAATTAATCGAAGTGCGATACGGCGAATGGTCGCTCATATCAGTTCAGGAGTTTTACACATGAAATTGAATAAATTATTTGTTGCTACAAGCGCAACGTTAGTACTTAGTTTAGGTGCAGCGTTTGCTTCAAATGCAGCGTTGGTGCCGCAACTTAACACTCAAATTGGTACATTAGGCGACATGCAATGGGAAGCACGTAGCTTGCTTACCGGTGCTGCACCTGGTGGTACTTCAGGTCCAACCGATAGCGGTAATCCTATTTATCACCCAACGTTTCCTGAGTACAGTGGAACAGTAGGAATGCTGATGGACTACGGCCCTGATATTGGTGCGTTTGTTTGTTCAGGTACCTTAATGGAAGACCGTCGTTCAATACTTACCGCTGCACACTGTGTATCTAACGGTGCAGGCACGGCTAATCCTCTATCTACTACTATCTTTTTCCAACCTGAAGGTGGTTTACCTACCGATATCAGCATTTATGGTCCCGATTCAGCGCCTGCGGGCACGGTAACAGTTGACGTAACTGATTACTTTGTAAGCGAAGACTATACTGGTGAGGTTATTGACCAAAACGATGTGGCTGTACTTCGCATGGCAGAAGAAGCGCCTGAATGGGCAGTATCGCACGGTATTTACACTGAAAGTGACCTTACTGGCCAAGAGTTCAATGTAGCAGGTTACGGTGTACGCGGAGACGGTGCAGGCGGTAATGCTCCTACGGGTCGTTTACGTCAAGGCGATAA
>CAZUON010000034.1:4436-37838 GCA_964621345.1 uncultured Glaciecola sp.
ACTTGGATCCACGCTGATTTCATCAATGCTTCTTTGTTTGATGACGTAGTTGAAGAAGTATCTTCTCCTGGCGCATTGGCACTTATGTTATTAGGTGTATTTGCAGTAGGTGGCGCAGCACGTCGTCGTCGCGCTGCATAAGCATGTAAACGAGTTATTAAAAAGCCGACCTATGGGTCGGCTTTTTTGCATCTGAAAATTACTTAGTCAATCTGTGTTTGCTTAATGATAGCGCTTACCGCGAAACGCCTTATCTATATACCCCGCGCTTGTTCTCATGAGCTTCATACATTTGCGCAGATAACGTTCTGCAACAGCATACTCGAAGCTCAAAATAAGCAATCCCGGAATAATAAACAAAAGTGAGGGCCCAGGAATGATAAAAAATATCGCGCCAATTAAAAGTAAAAGCCCCCCAAGTAAGCTGATAAGTGATTTTTTAATGAGTTTCATAAAGCTCAGGGCTCCTTTTTGGCTCTATCGTTAATAACGGGCACGATTATCGTTTAGCGGTGCAAGTAAGAAATAAAATATCCAAGCAAACCACGAAATAAATATAACGGCCAATATCCATGCTGCTTTTTCACCACCTGAAGTACGGCTAGACGACACAATGACAATTAAGGGAATTAACCAAATTACTGCGCCAATTAAAAAGAAAATACTACCAAAGATAAATTCCATCCTATGACTCCACTATTACTAAAGTAAGCGACAACATGCTTAAAAATTAAAGCAGTTAATCGATTCTAGGGACTAAGTTGTAGTGCCTAGTAATATAAGGATAGCAATACTGATGCCATTAAAAATATACTTTTAAAATCAATAGGATAAAATTTACGAACGAAGAAGAATAATTTGAATGTGTGAATATAGCCAATATTTAGCGTCTTTGTCATATTGGCTATTGTTCACAAGATGTGCAATCTAGTGGTGTGCGAAGTCTACTTTTAAGATCTCAATATTATCGCTAAACGTAAGTGTTTTGATATCGCCTTTACCTTCTACATTAATAGTATTGGTTTGGCTATACCATATATCTCTAAGCGCGTTATGCTCAATATACAAGCCTTGCAGATTCTCCGGCGCTGCAGTTTCCTGATAAAGCCAAAAGTGCTTGCCTTCAATCTCAAAACCAACGACCGTGAGCACAAGTTCGGTTTTATCAGCATTAAATATAGCAAAGCGCTGTGCAACATAATCACCGAAGGCCTGCTGCGTTTCACGCTTCGCAATTATATCGGCATCACCACCAAAAATCTCTTTAACGGCATGTTCTGCATCGTGGATTTCAAAACGGTGCATTACTTCAATATTGTCGGTTCTCGGATTAAACAATACGGTGGTAATGGCTTGCTTGAGCTGATGGGCCTGTATATAGGAGCTTTGCGCTCCTATGCTAACAAGTATCATAATTAAAATGAGTTTAAACGAGGTCGCTTTCATAAATATCATTTCAATTTAGTCGTCGTCTTGCTCGGTTTTAAGCTCAGTTTTGATGTCTTGCATGATGTCTCGATTGACTTTGCCAGAGCGTGGTTTTGACTTATATGCTTCAATACGCGAAGGAATAATGCGACGCGGATAATGATTATTTTCAATATTCACATCTGCTGTCTCCCAGCGCGGGTCAAGCGTAACTGAACTTAATACTTTGTCTTTTTCAGTAACAATAAGCTTAGATACTGCTTTTGGCGTCCGGCGCCAAATCTCCGCAGGTATATACATATTATCGGTACTGCCATCTTCAAATGTAAGCTCCAAAATAATTGGCATCACTAAGCCGCCTACATTTGAAAACTCCAATACGTAGTAGTTTTTATCTTCTTTTACTGCGCGCTCAAAGGCAGTTTTTTCCCAAGGGTCTAAGCCATTTAAGAATTTTTGATAAGCGTTACGCTCTTTGTTTGTCACGGTAAAGCGGTCGTTTTCGTCGTAAAAATCACTGACGTCATCGTTGCGATCTACCCAAAGGGTCTTTCCTTCTGCTGCGTTGCGTTCATCGGTTAACGATAATGGTTTATCCAGTTCTTCTTGACGCTGACGAGCAAAATCGATATCGGGGTCTTTTGTATCGAGCCTGAGTTTGTAGACACTGTCTAATGAAATATCGACATGATCGGTAGAGTAAAACCAACCGCGCCAAAACCAATCTAGATCGACACCAGAGGCTTCTTCCATTGTGCGGAAAAAGTCTGACGGAGTAGGGCGTTTGTACATCCAGCGCTGGGCATACTCTTTAAAAGCAAAATCAAATAATTCACGGCCAAGGATGGTCTCACGCAAAATATTCAATGCCGCAGCGGGTTTCGTATAAGCATTCGGCCCTAAGCGTAACACTGAGTCAGACTGGGTCATTATAGGCACTTGTGTGCTCGATTTCATGTAGGAGGTAATATCACGTGGTTCAACACCCCATGGAATACTGGGGTCCCACTCACGCCCAGCTACACCATCTAAAAAGCTGTTTAGTCCTTCATCCATCCAAGTCCACTGGCGCTCGTCTGAATTTACAATCATTGGGAAGTAAATGTGTCCAATTTCATGAATCACCACACCAATCAAAAAGCGCTTTTCAGCCAGTGAGTAGGTACGCGATCCGTCTTCTTGTAACTCTGTCCTTGGACCGTTAAAGGTGATCATGGGATATTCCATACCGCCCACTGGGCCATTAACCGATTGCGCAACGGGGTAAGGATAGTCAAAAGAAAAGCGCGAATAGACTTCCATGGTGTGAATAACCGACTCGGTAGAATACTTCTTCCACAAATCGCCGCCCTCTTTGGGGTAGAACGACATGGCCATTACCAAAGCTTGCTCGTCGCCACCTTGTTGATAGCCTTTTGCATCCCACATAAATTTACGTGAACTCGCCCATGCAAAGTCGCGCACGTTTTCAGCGAAAAAAGACCACGTTTTGGTTTTAGATGTGCCTTCTTTCTCGTTCTCTAAGGCTTCTTCTTCAGTCACAATGAATACAGGGCGTTTGGCGTCTTCTGCCTGTTCTAAACGATTGCGCTGCTGACGAGTCAGGACATCTTTAGGGTTTTGTAGTGCACCTGTGGAAGATACGATGTGGTCAGCAGGTACCGTAATATTAACTTCGTAGTTACCAAATTCGAGGGTAAATTCCCCGCGCCCAATAAATTCTTTATTAGTCCATGCCTCATAATCGGTATAAGCCGCCAGTCTGGGGAACCACTGCGCAAGCAAAAAGATATCATTGCCGCCTTCACGAGCATCATCAGGAAAGTGCTCGTAACCTGAACGCGCTGATACCGCATCTTCTTCAACAATATTAAAGGCAAAATCGATAGATAAATCGGTACTGGTATTTGGCGCAAGTGCTTTGCTTAGGTCAACGCGCATGAGCGTGCCAACAATCGTGTATTTTAGTTCTTTGCCCTTACCGTCTACGACTTTTTGAATATCGTAACCGAGCTCATTATCTGCTACGAATTGCTGACGGCGCAGTGCACCAAGGCTCAATCGAGCTGGGCTTTCGCCAGATGCTCCTTGAGTCGCTGGGCCACGATTGCCAATCCCGCCAAAAGTGGTGGTAAGGGCCGACATGGAGTCGTCGCGGAATTTGTTCTGATCAAGCTGTATCCACAAATACTTTAAGGTATCGGGTGAATTATTAGTATAGGTGATGTCTTGGCTAGCGTTTAGTCGGCGTTTTTCTTCGTCTAACTGTACATCAATTTTATAGTCGACTTTTTGCTGCCAATACATATGCCCAGGCTCGCCGGCGGCATTTCGATATACATTAGGTGTGGGCAATACCTCGTCGAGTTGGCGGAATTTGTCTTCAAAATCGCCTTTTGTTTGATTGATGGCAGCTTGGCTAGAAAAGCCTGCTAATAAGAGTAAAGCACAACCTAGGCCCTTAGAAAGGGTAAAACGTGAAACCAAAACACTATTCCTCATTAGGATTATAGGGGTATAGTTTACACGTATTTAACGCAAAAAATCTAGGTTCAAAGGCTAAGGCTGACAATAACCATAAATTACTCCATTTTTCCGAATATAAATTTTTAACGAGTGTTAAGGGCTTATAAACAGAGTTTTTCAGATTTAGTCCAATCCCCTAGTGATGATACCGTTCAACGCTAGATTTCGTTTTTCTCCCTTGGAGTTGTCTCTGGTGTCATCGCTGTATCTAGGTAGTTGTCACTGTAATCAAGTTGAGTTGCAGTTAACACTTCCTAAGCCCCTACAAAAATATGAGCCTAGGGCTTGTGACTGTGACTTTTGTATGCAGCGCGACGTAATGTACTTATCTGATCCACTTAGTCATTTAAGTATTCTCAGTACCATTAATTTAATCCACTCAAAGCAAGGCTCTGAGCAAGCGCAGTTTCTAAGTTGTGTAAATTGCGAACAATTGGTTGCTGTTGTATCCGAGATAGATGGTGAGCTTAGAGGCGCAATCAATGCAGAGTGCTTAAACGATTCGTCCTTAATGGCCAAGCCCATTTCGGTTAATCCACAAAGTCTCAATCCTTCAGAAAAACGCGAGCGATGGGCGCAAAACTGGTCACGGGTCAGCCTCAGTGAGCCAGACTAGCCTACCGATTTTAGAGCAAGCGATACTAGCCCTTTTATCTATCGTTTTTTGCCTCCTAATATTAATACAGACTATTTCATATCAAAACGATGTGCTTAATTAATGATCGAAAAATCTTGCATTACATAGTCATAGTAAACAACACAAGAAGGAACAACTATGAGTGCAATTAAAAATGAAGTCATAAGCGCTAACAATCAATATGTAGCGGAGTTTGGTGACAAAGGAGAGCTAGGCTTACCACCGGCAAGAGGCTTTGCAATTTTAACATGCATGGACGCGCGCCTTGATCCAGCAAAATACGCAGGATTAGCCGAAGGCGATGCCCACGTTATTCGAAATGCGGGCGGAAGAGCGAGCGATGATGCCATTCGTTCATTGGTTATATCGCACAAGCTATTAGGCACAAAAGAATGGTTTGTTATTCACCATACCGATTGTGGTATGGAGCTTTTTGATAGCGCTATTATGGGCGATTTGCTCGAAGACAGTTTAAAAACAGCCACAGTAGGCGAGAAAGGCTGGCAAAATACAGACAAGAGTGGCGGAACTAGCGATGGTAAGTTTATAAACTGGCTAACATTTAAAGATAACGCAACAAGTGTTATAGAAGATGTGAATCGTATACGCAATAACACTATGGTACCGAAAGACGTGCCAATTTATGGTTATATTTATGACTGCAAAACGGGACGACTTGTTGAAGTGCCAGAGGCAACAAAAGCGGGTGAGATTGTATAAATATGGTAAAAAGAAAACACTGGTCATTTTGACCAGTGCTCCTTAACTTAAAAGGTTTCTAGTAAGCCTGCTTTTTAAGTTTACGAAAAGATAGTCCTATTAAACCTAAAACAAAAATAGCGAAGGCAGAAGATTCAGGCACTTCCGTTTTCACAAAAAGACAGCAGCGCTTCGCCAGTATATATTTACTTGCTAATGCTATGTTGCTTCAGTAAATACAGCGCATCTTTTTTACCAAGACTAAGCAAAATGTTTTGCCCATCCTTTGAAATTGCGATACTTGTTACGCCTTCAATCTTATTTTCTTTGCTTTGGATTGTTTCTTTGTAGTGTAAACGCCCATCATCACTGCGCTCGAATCGAAGTAGCCCTTTGTCAAATTCACCTGCTGCATATAGCTGTGAACCATCATTGGAAATTGCCATAGCAGCTACCCCTGTTAAGCCAGAGCCCATACTTTGAGACGGAGTAAGGGCCTGTACAAAAACATACTCTTTATCAGTCCGTTCAAACACTAGGATTGCGCTGCTGCCTGAACAGGCAACGTAGACAAATTTGTTATCTGACGAAAGCGCTATGTATTGAGGATTAACCAAAAGGCTGAGTAAATTTTCGCCGTTGCTGATTGTTTGCTTATGCGTCAACCCGCCATTTTTGCCTACTGAAAAGATATTAAGTACGTTACCTTCATGACCAGCTACGATTAACTCATTATCTACATGTAAGAATACAAGACTCACAGGTTTACCTAGCTTACTCGAGCTAAGGTCGTTGGAAGTAATTTTGCTATTAAAGGTCAATTGAAAATCTTCATTAACATCGAATACTGAGATAGCATCGCTTATATAGCTCGCAATAAATAATTGCTTTTCATCAGATGAAACAGAGATATCCCAAGCTCCTAGTAGTCCTAAATCATCCACTTTACTAAGCGACTTATTACTTTTGAAAACGCGCTCATAACCTAAGTTATCAGTAAATAGTTCTGAATGTATGAATTTGGAATCTTTGTCTTTTTTAAACGACGATAAGGCACTATCGTAAAAGCTTGCAACCACCGCGCTGGTCCCATCATCAAGAAGTGCCAGGCCATTTGCGCCCTCAAGTTTTAGTTCAGCGCTTAAGTCTAAAGCTTTTTCGTTTTTAAAAATGTGAAGCGGGGTTAAAGCTTCCTTTAATTCAAGTATTAATAGTGAATTATCATCAGCACTCGTCACCCACACATACTTTTCATCAGGCGATAACTTCACCTGCCTAGGGTTATCTAGTCCGTCTATGCCATCAACGCCATCGAATATCGCTTGGTGTAACATATAGGTTTCAGCACATGCGCTGTTATGATTAAACAATACTAGAGCCAGTAAGCTAAGGAAAAATGTGGCGTTACTTAATTTATTCATCAGATATTATCGGCTTATGGCGTTTTATAAGGTTAAGCCAAATTAGAATAAGCGCACGCAATTTATTAAGCATCTGGATACCCGTCGTTTACTGTACCCTATAAAAATACCCATGGTGCCAACCAAATTGATACGAAAGACAGTAGCACCATTCCTAGTAGATTCAATATTGCGCCGGCTCTAACCATTTGTGGAATAGTTACCACGCCAGAGGCAAATACTATCGCATTTGGGGGCGTCGCGACCGGCAGCATAAAAGCACAACTTGCTGCTAACGTAATCGGAATACACAACAAAAGTGGTGATACGCCTAGTTCTAGCGCAACCGCTGCAACGACGGGTAAAAAGGTAGCCGCGGTTGCCACATTGCTGGTGAGCTCGGTTAAAAAGATGACCAGACCGGTGGCGCCCACTACCAATACAAAAATGCCCAATGCGCCTAATGGCGTCAAGCTTGTCCCTAACCAGGTTGCTAACCCCGAGCTTGAGACCGCTGCGGCCAAGCTTAAGCCACCACCAAACAAAATTAATACACCCCATGGTAGTCGTTGTACATTTTCCCATACCATCAGTTGTGGTTGTTGTTTATTGCCGCTTGGCAATAAAAACAATAGCAGCGCAGCGGACATCACAATGCCAGTATCACTTAAAAAATCAATGCCAAACCAAGCTGAAATAGGGCGCCTTAAAATCCAACATATTACAACTAACCCAAATACCCCTGCCACACGTTTTTCAGCATGCGACATTGGACCTAGCGCTGTGCGTAGCTCTTCTAAATGGGCATGTACCTTCGGGTTGGCAGGGATATCTATTTTAAAGCTGAATCGAGTAAGCGAAAGCCATGCGAGTGGCAGCATCACTAGCATAACCGGTATCCCAACAAGCATCCAACTAGCAAACGTAATTTGAATGTCGTAATTTTCGGTTAAAAATGCTGCTAACAGAGCATTAGGTGGCGTACCAACCAGTGTGGCCAAACCACCAATAGTAGCGGCATACGCTAAACCGAGTAGCATCGCTACTTCAAAGGCGCGGGTTTGGTGCGTCGATAAATGCGTATTGTTTTGCGCAATCACCTTGGCAACAGACAGGGCAATTGGCATTAGCATCATGGTCGTTGAAGTATTAGTCATCCACATCGACAGCATCGCCGCTACCAGCATAAAGCCACCAATTAAACGCCTTCCGTCGGTACCGGTCACACTTAAAATTGCGAGGGCTATGCGTTTGTGCAGCATCCACTTTTCAACTGCTAATGCCAATACAAAGGCACCCAAAAATAAGTATATTATTGGGTTGGCGTAATGCAGCGTAGTCTCGCGTATGCTTGCAATACTTAAAAACGGGAAGGTGATAATAGGTAAAAAAGCGGTAACAGGTACTGGAATTGCCTCGGTGGCCCACCAAATCGCCATCCAAAGGCCTACTGCAGAAACGCGCCAAGCCGTGGGCTCCATCACGTTTTGTGCGCTGTCAAAGAATATAAAACAACAAAATAGTAAGGGGCCGAGTATTAAGCCAATATGTTGATAGTGAGCACGTGTGTGCTCGCTATTGTCAGCAGACTCCATGCTTATTCCTTAGCAAAACTTATGAATAACTTACATTGTGCTCAACTAGCAAGCTTTTAGGGAAAGCTTGAAATAGAAAAAACCGCTTACAAGAATGTAAGCGGGGAGTAGCTTTAGTGTTTGCCTGCTTCAGCTAGTGCGAGTAATTCGTTAAAGTTTTCGGCCCAACGTTTAGACATTCTTCGCGCTTCTGCGGCATTGTTTACGCGGTTGCCCCATTGCATCATGCCAGAGTCGCGGTCAATTGAGCGGTCAATAACACGTACAACAATTTCGCCTGTTACACTGTCAAAACCTTCTAAGAAAAGAGTGGCCTCACCCAAACTATCAACAAATGTGCGTTGTCTGCTAGCAGTTTGAATGTCGGGTGCATTGACATCTAAATTAATTACTGAGGGTTTTAATAAAATAACATCTTCGCCCTGCTCAGATACTAGCTCAAAGCTTGTTTGATTCGCTAAAGATGTTTTGAAGGCTTCATACACTTGTTTACTAAGCTTGGATTTAATTTCAGTGACATCATCTTGGTTAATGCGCTCCGACAAATTAGTTGAGCGGTTATAGTCGCGCATCCAATCCTTTTTGAATGCTACGTCGCCCGGCACTAACATAACCTTTTGGTAAGTTTTTACATCCACATCGGTTTTTGCATATACAGCGTCAAAACCTTTTTGGCTCTGCAGTGTTAAACCATCAAATGAGGTGGCGGGTAAACTGTTTGAGCCACCCATTGAACTGCATGCAGTAAGTGCAAGCAGTGCCGTACCAATTAATATTGCTTTCATTATGTTTCTCCAGTTTTTATTGTTATCAGAGCCGCAGTGGCGCCAGTGTCGTGTATCCAATGTTTATTAAACGCTAAGCGTCAGAAAATTACTTCGCCGAAACTTCTTTACCATTAATAACATATACTGGGGTGTCTTCTTTCAGCCCCGAACAGGTTCGCTCCGGTGTGTCGCACCATGTATCGACTACCTCAAGCTCGCCGTCAATTTCTACAATGTAGCGCCAGCCATAAAGCGTTCGTTCATGTTTGTTTGCGCTACGGGCTGCGCCGAGCAAACCGCCTGCTATTTTCGCCGCGTCTCTACCGGAGCCAGAGCCAAAGGCTGAGCCTATTCCTACACCCACCGCCGCACCTACAATGGGATTTCCATTAGCACCAACTTTGGTATGAATATTTTCGGTCTTTTTGATCAGCCCTTCTTGTACTTTTGAGCTGGCAAAAGTTGCTGAGCTGAACGCTAAGCTTAACGTCAACGCACAGCCAAATATTGCTTTATATGATTTCATTTTGCTTATATTCCTCATTCATATTGTTGCTAGTCTTTTGAATAACAGGCCTCTTTTTAGCGTCTGACATGCGGCCGGGTGTGTTGGTTCATATTACCTCGCGCTCGGCAAGTTTAGGGTTGTTCGTAATTTTGTCTCTCACTCGACCACTTCTATCGGGTACGCCTTGGGAGGGTGGATTTAAGGCGTTTTTGGTTTGTCCGTCAGAGTACTTAATAAAAGTTTACCGTTATATTGAATTAAACCCAGTTCGGCGAATATGGCTAGAAAGCCTTCTTAGTATAAGTGGTCAAGCTAGCATAACAATGCTCTGGGTATAAGATTTTCGCTATGTACGCCCCATAAAACCTTTCTGCAGTTAGGTACCACCGAAGCAAAGATTGGAGAAAAATTAAAACTGGGGAAAACGGGACGGCCAGTTAATAATTAAGTTACGCTGACCCCCTTTCCTTGTCAAGAAATCGTGCCGTTTACGATGGGGGCGAAGGCGGTTAGGGAGTCTACTAGGTTGCTGTTGCCGAGGCCGTTTCCTGGCATCACCTCGTTTAGGCGGCCTTGTTCCCCATGTAGGGCGAGGTAGTTAAGGACCACGGTTTCTACTAACAGATTTACGTTATTTGCCGCGGGTGTGCTGGCGGTTTCAACGCTGCCGTCGCTGCGCATAAAGCCAAGCTGTTGGTGCATGGCTTGGGCATCGGCATCACTGCCTAGGAGCTGCGGGGTACCATTTGGGTTGTAAACTAAAAAGAAAGAGGCGGCGGTGGATGAATTATCGCCTGTCCATACGCCTTTGCCTCTTCCGTCTACTGAGTCGTCAATCATGCCGTTACTAAATACCGAGCCGTCGGAGCATACGTACATCATCAGTGGCACGCCTAAACGGGCGGCATATTCTAAACATGCCCCCATGCAGCGGCCCGCGCGCAAATCGCGTATCTCGCCGGTGGCTCGATTACCTACATGGTAGTCGTAACCGCCCATGGTAATGGTGCCAGCACCGGCGAAGCCATTCATAACTAACTTCATCACCGAGGCGGTTTTTTGAAATTCGCGGTCGCCGGCAAATTCTTCGGCGCTAAATATACCGCCTTCACCCACAATTATCGGATCGACTTCAGGGTTTAAAGTGCTTGGATCGCCAAAGCGATCTGTAATGTCGGCGCTTTTCACATAACCACAGCGCACTAAATCTTTAATCACGTCGTCTGTACTAATTTGCGTGCTAACTTTGTTTAGCTTCATATCAGAAATGCGCTGAATAGACTCCATTACTGCCACTGAGTCTTCTTGGCTAAGCAAGCCTACTAAATCACCCGTATCAACTAAGCCAGTTACGTCCGAGGGGCGGTCAACTTTGGTTGGGCGCTTGGCTGCATCAATCAAATTAGCGGGCGCCATTGAGTTACCGCCTGAATCTGAATTGCGCGAACCAATAAGCGTGAGCAAAGACCCATCGGCTCCGGCGCGATTAATACCATACATTGGGTTGTGTGGGTTATTCCCTGTGTCGTTTTCTGAACGCGCTGGAATAACTGCACCATTCACGTTTGCTCGGTTAGTTATCGCTAACTTATCTTGAATGCCCCGTAAAAAAGCAGAGTCAGCATGAAAGGCTAAGCCTAGTTCGTTATTCACAAAGTCCGACAAACCGGTATTGGGGTTGGCTATTGACGGGACCATATCGCCAGGTAAACCTTGTCTGGAGTAGCCTTGGGTGCTTAAAAAATCGAGCTGACCGCCGCGGCCACCTACTAATACATTAGACCCTGCTATATTTGCGCCTCCTGCTAAATCAAACACAATGAAAGGGATCTTTCCCGCACCTTGTGTAGCAATGCCGCAGCTTTGTTTCAAAGCCTCTAAATCAGACGACAACGACGCATGCGCCTTACGCGGGTTGGCAAATAAACTTAAGGCCGAAGCCCCTGCAAGCAAACCCGCGCCGGCGCACATACCTTGTGCCAAAAACTCTCTGCGGGTTACAGGTTTAGCATGGTCATTATGATAAAGCGCTTCGTCTTTTGCGTGCGCTTTATGGGGGCTTTGGCTCGAGCGTCTCGACGCATGTCCGCTTTTGTTTGATTTTGTACTAAAGCTGTAGGTCTTTTTCATCTTCGCGAGTCCTATTGTAATATCACAACGGCGCTACCTAACAAGGCAGCACAGCTTGCTTTTACCACAGTTTTTGTGGTGTCAGCATCGCAGTTATTTTGGTTTGAACACGCGCTTAAGCGGTCAATTAAATTACTGATTTCGTTGTACACCTCGGTGTTACCCGGTTGAGAATCTATACCACTGCCAAGCATGCGTGCGTTTAAAGGCGCAATAATGGCGTCTTTCATTATGCTGTCAAAACCATTATTAGCATTGGCACCAAAGTCCATATCTGGGAAATAAGCGCTGCGCAGAGCGTTGTCTTCTACTAAGGTGTCGCAGTATTTAATAGCTAGTTGCGTTATCGCCATTTGGTTTGACGTTAAAAAGCTATCAATTTTACTCACACTGGGTAACTGCTGCCTCAACTGTGTAAAGCTCGCTTGCACCTCAGGATTGCTCACGGACACCCCAGTTAAGGTTGCCATGCTGGCGTTAATCTCATCAAAATTTCGCACACCAATTTCAGCTTGGGCAGCAATGTCTTGAGGTAGAGCAGGTATTGGCGTAGGGGCATCTACCCTGACCGATTGTTCGCTACCAAGTACATCAAAACTCAAAAAGAATTCATCTAACTGAGGGCCTTTTTGTACCGGCACAATCGTGCCTTGAGCCGACAACGGTTTACCACCAAGCGCATTGTTATTGGCACCATTTACACTGGTATTGAGGGTTGCAAATACTTGCCCGGTTTTTTCTTCGCGGCCATTTAGACCAATGCGCATGCCACTTAAGCTAATGCCATCAAGGTTGGCGTTGGGCTCAAGGCTGACCATAAATGGCTCGGTAAATAAGTAGCTAAAACTGTCAAACTGACTCACCTCAAATACCACGTAAGTACTGGGTACGTTTACAATCTCGCTAACACCAAACATGAGGTAGAATTTTTGACCAATGCCGGCATCAAAGTTACTAAATACCTGTTCGTCACTAAGTACGCGGTTGTGAATTGCCACCATGCGTACGGTACCTGCAAAACGCGAACGTCCGCTCACTTCGCTGCCGATTACAAAGGCGAATGAATCGTCCCAGCTGTTTAGTAAGCTGCCTTCTATGGCGTCTTCATCGCCGGTCTGCACACCATTTACGTAAATTGTGCGGCCCCCATTGCCGTCGTAATTGAGCACTACATGCTGCAAAGCAGCTTGTAAGTCTTCATCGGCGTCGGCGGTATTAAGCGCCGGCTCACCATTTATGTCGGTGTTGTCGTTACGTACTAGCGCGTTGTAATTATATAAGGTTTGACCCAACATAAAGTTGCGTCTGTCATCGCCACCCGAATAGCTGATAATCCGAGCAGGACCTTCTTGGGTCACGTTTGCTGGTGCTATCCATGCTTCGATGGCAAATTCGCCGGTAGACACAATAAGGTCGTGCAGTTTCTTACTGGTACTCGTTGCGCCCTGTGCTTTACCATCAATTAGCTGAATACCCCAACCGCCTACCCAGTTGTAGTTACCAGAGAGGGTAAGGTCAATTGCGGGCGATACGCCACTGGTGTCAAAGGCGGTATTGCCAAAGCCGGTTTTAAACTCCCATTTTGCAATGAGATTAGATTCAAAACGACCGCCACCACTGGCCAGAGTACCGTCAAATAATCCGAGGGCATCCGATGCGACTAAATTGGCATCTAATTCGGTCACTTCAATAGCATCGGCCATATTAGTAATTGCTGTGCTTAAGGCTGCTGCATCGCTTGCACAATCGCTCCAGCAGTTATGAAACTCATCTCGCACGCGCTCAACCATGCGGCTATCTGCAGGCGTATCTAAATTCATTTTTGAAATAGACGCTAAGTAGGCCTCAGTAACATCACTGGAGCCGATATAAGGTGAAATAGGAATACTTGCGCTGGACTGGTGACACTCACTACAGTATTGGGCAAGCAGTGGGTATACATTACTTTCAAATAATGCAGGAGATGCTGGGAAGTTCTTATTTGCACCCACGGGGCGCGACTCTGGCGCTTCTAAGTTAATGGCGGTGGCACTTTCATCGGTATCAATCCACGCTTCAAGCCACGTGGTCATAATGTCGCTACATGCGCTTGTGCTGCTTAACCAACAATTGTGTCCGCCAGCTACCTTGGTGATTAATAAAGAGTCTGAGACCTTGTTTTTGTTTACCAGCGTATTGGCAATGCTATACGCTTCGTTAATATCATCGTTACGCGCAAACATAGGTGCTTGTTGACCTTGAACATGGCACGCAGCGCATTTATCTTGGGTGGCTAAGTTATCCCACACATTCAATTTGAAGTTTTGCACATCAGCAGTCGCGGCGGGTGGGCCGTTATAAGTACCATCTGGTTGGTTTGCGGTAGGTGGAATAGGAGTTTCTTGTACTTGCGCATCGCTACCGCCACCACAAGCACTTATCAGAAAAATCGATATCAGTAATATGAGGGTGTTATTTTTGTACATCATCATTCTCCCGCACAATAACTGGCAGTTTCAGCAAAAGCTTCTTTTATGCGATAGCCTGAACTGACAAAAGAGGCGGTAATGTTGGATATTGCGTTACGGTCTGCAGTATCTTGGGGCTGGCGGAGGCAAACATTTTCAAATACCTTGGTAACTTGGCAAGAGGCAAACTTTTCGCTATTCGCTAGCTCTTCGCCCATACTCTTAGCGCCATAACCAAAACCACTCAATTGCTCCGACCATCCTAATGTTTGATTAATGCCTTCGCGCCAATAATTGTCCCAACGGTCGTCGGTAATAATATAGCCAAAAGGGAAGTTGTTACTGTTAATGAGATGTTTAGCGGTCACTCTTGAATTCGTTTGTGGGTCTGTTTCGCCTTCGTTGTTATAGGTAATTTGCCCCGATTCACCTTCTGGATCTGAATCAACGTTATAGTCATATTCATAATAAGCAAAGGCTTGGGCAAGTGGGTCCATGCCGTTATGACATCCGGCGCAAGAATTTGCGAAGATTCGACTGTCTCCTCCAGGACTGCGGCTAAGGTCTTGGCGTATTCTATCTGGCGGTAAACTGGTGTCTTTTAAAGGCTCTAAATCAGTACACAGATGATTCATTAGCGTAAAGCGCAGCATCGCCCGGTTGGTGCCATCTTTAAAAAAAGACTTTGCTGCGGCGCGGGTTGTCATTACTCCGGCTGTTGCTTGGGTAGGCAGGCCAGTTAGTGCTGACTGTGTTGACTGTGTTAATACGTCGGCTAAATCTAAGCCGCTGTTTTCAAGTGTTTCGTAATGGGCGTTATTACTCATGCTATAAGCCGGGACCCCGCCCACACCTTGCGCACTATAAATGATATCGCCTATTAAAATTTGTCGAAAATCGATATCGTCGCGAGCAATACCAATGACTGTAGCGCTATAGTCATTTAATGGCGCAAATATATCGGCTTCTTCGTTGGTCCATGGTGTTACCCAGTTTTTTAGGGTCACGTTGTAAAAGTCGGGCGATTGCATGGCAATATAGGCTGCTTGTTTGCTATTGCCTTGGTCTATCAGAGCCGCCATTTCTAATAAGGTACTTTGCGTAGCAGGAATACCGGCTAAGCGGTCGTGCATTTGTTTGGCTTGGGTGAGTGAATCAGCATTGGCATATGGCACAAAAGCCGCTAGGGCAAACGCTATAGCACTCACAAGCATTGCGATATTACCAATATACTTTAGCAATAGTTTGCCAACTGACAAGCGACGACGAAAGACCTTAGTTGGCGACGTAGATTGCATAACTGGACTCCTGTTTTGTACCGTTATACACATCGATAACGCGAAATTGGTTATAGCTGGGAAATTCAGGGTGTATTTTATGATAACTGTTTTTGATAAGTATTTGGGCAAAGTGAAAGGCGCAATGATTATACTCGCTTGTCATCATACTTATAAACTCTTGTATACCAAACGATTCTTTGCAATCAGGTGCCCATATAGTGTGTTGGTCTTTAGTCTATCGTCCTGAATGCTCTTAAGAGCGTTTTATTGAATCTCATCCAACATTTTCTGTACTGACCGTTACAAGAATTATGCCGACAATTTATCGTATTGATTTCATTGGTTTTTTAATGCTTCTTTGCTCTTTTGCTCGACTTTTATACAACTTTTTGTCGCAAATAATCGACACTATCGGCAAACGTCTCCAGTCCATATAAATAAAAAATATGACATTATTTAATTAAATCAATGGCATACATGATTTTGAGTCGTACGGCATCGATCCGACATATCTCAACTCAACCTCAGCAACCCCCCTTGTTATAGTTTAATTCTGTATGTAAATGCATGTTTTTATAACCAATTGTTCAAAAGGGTTGTTTTATGAACGATGAGTGACAGGTATAAATTTGCATGCTTAGATATAAAGGGCTTAATTGTTATGTTTATTGGTCAATGCCAGTCTTTGCATCCAGACCAATAACTTTTACAGCTTAAAAGCGCTTGTATGGCAAAGTAGCAAGCCTGCATAAATTAGCAGCAACCTGCTTTTTAATTGAGCGATTTGAAACTTATCAAAGCGACGTCGGCAAATAGCGACACTAGCTATTAAGGGCTCAGTGGCGCTATCATTTGTATTGATAGCATTAGATAAATGCCATATTAAGTGGTGCATTTAACGCAAGGTTACACATGAAACAGGTTTATCGGATATTCGCATGGGGAGGGAGTCTGTGTTTGCTTAGCATGCTAAGCGCATGCGGAGGTTCTGTGCTGTCTAACGATGAACAAAGCCCCGATCCGGTAGTAGTTGATGTGCCTATTGCTTTCATTGAGCGAGATTTACTTGTTTCTGAGGGCGAGCCTTTACGAAATTTACGTGATCCGAGTGAGTTTATTCCAGGTGCCAGCCTTAAAATTAAAGCCCGGGCAAATGCATCTGCCCCTATTGAAGATTTAACACCACGCCTCTTAAGCCTTATGCTTGGTGAAGACGCCGACACCCTCGATGCTAACGGCGAACCTTTTCAGATTGATATCAAAGATTTAGAAAACGACTACACTGGGAGCCGTTTAATATTCGCGGCTAGAGCACCTGAACTAGATGGTATGGATACGTTGCCAACGTGGAATATTTATCAGTACGACCGTAGCATTGATACCCTCATTCGTATTATAGGTACCGATACCCTTGCCGAAGCGGGTGATGATACGGGGCCTGTGTACTTGGCAGATGGTCGCATTGTATTTAGTTCCACTCGTCAACGCGGTAACCAAGCCCGTTTACTCGATGAGGGAAAACCACAATATTCTGGTCTTGAAGAGAGTTTGTCTACTCCGGCCTCAGTACTGCATATTATGGACAGTGATGGTAGCAATCTTGCGCAAATTTCGTACAACCAAAGCCATGATTTAGACCCGATTGTATTGCCCAATGGCAAGATTTTATTTAGCCGCTGGGATCAAGTGGGTGGCAACAAGGGCATTAACTTGTATCAATTAAATGCCGACGGTAGCGACTTGACCCTTATGTACGGTCGCCATAGCCATAATTCGGTTGAGGGATTGGCAGATGTGCAATACGCCAATACCAGCGTAACTCCAGATGGGCAGGTCTTATTAGGTATTAATTCGTTTTCAAGCCCCTTGTTTGGCACGCAATATGTGAGCATCGACATAGACGGTTTTGTGGATAATACGCGCCCAATCACCAGTATGGAGAGCTTAACAGGACCCGCTCAGCAAACGATTTTGTTTGACAGCATTAGCTTGGTCGATGATATTTCTCGTGGTGGTTATATTAATGCGCTGTATCCTTTATGGGATGGCAGCGGAAGAATATTGTTTAGCTGGTCGCAGTGTTTGTTGTATCAACCGTTAGCTGAGGATGCTCCAGAAGACGCTGAACGTTTAATTGCCCCTTGCAGCGAAGAAAACATCGCTGATCCCGCCTTTGAACAAGCCCCTCCAGCATATGGCTTGTGGATGTTTGACCCAGATACCAGCGAAAACTCCGCCGAAGATACACAGCTTGCATTGACTATTGGCCAAGCTGATATTGCGGTTAGCGAAGTTGTGGCCATGGAATCACGGCCTTTCCCCGCTAACCCAGAAACAAGCATTGATAATTCTCGCCAGCAATTGATTGACGAAGGCTTAGGTGTGTTGCATATTCAAAGCGTGTACGATGTGGATGGTGTTGATAATAGCCCTGCGGGTATTGTAGATACCAGTAACCCCTTATTAACTTCACCAGATGAACGCTCGGCGCGCTTTTTAAGAGTAGTCAAAAGTGTTTCCATTCCCGATGACGAAGTATTAGATTTTGATAACAGCGCTTTTGGTCGCTCTCGCAATCAACTGATGCGCGAAATTGTCGGTTATACCGCCATTCAGCCCGACGGCTCGGTAGAAGTGGCTATTCCTGCGAACATCCCATTTAGTATTGAAGTACTCGATGCACAAGGCCAGAGGGTGTCGCCGCGCCATCAAAATTGGTTGCAGCTAATGCCTGGCGAACAAAAAAATTGCATAGGCTGTCATACCGCTGATAGCCAGGCACCCCATGGTCGTATTGATGCGCAGCCTAGTTCAATTAATGCCGGTGCGCCTAATACAGGTGTACCGTTTCCTAATACCAATCCAGAGTTATTTGCTGATTTAGGCGAAACAATGGCGCAAACCTTTACGCGGGTTCGTGGTGTACAGCGCCTTAATCCAGATATTAATTTTGATGATGTATGGAGTGACCCTGCGTTACAAAGCCCAGCAGAAAGCTTCAGTTACGCATATGCAGATTTACAAACGCCGCTACCCATTACTCAAGCTTGTGCACAAAATTGGACCGCAATTTGTCGCTCGGTGATTAATTACCCTGATGCCATTGCGCCTATTTTTGAGCGTGAGCGCTTATTGCTCGACGAACTTGGCAACGTATTACAAGACAATACTTGTACATCGTGTCATGCTCCTACAGACGACCAAGGTTTAGCGCAAGTCCCGCAAGGGCAACTCGATTTAACTGCAACTGTATCACTCAATAATGCAGATTTTTTCACCAGCTACGTGGAGCTTATGTTTAACGATAACGAGCAAGAGCTTATTGATGGTGTATTAGTTGACAGGCTTGTGCCGGTGCTTGACCAAGACGGTAACCCAGTACTGCTTACTGATGAAAATGGCGAGCTTGTTCTCGATGCCGATGGCAACCCAATTATTGTAACTCAGACCGTGGGCGTGCGAGCAAGTATGCGCGTGCAAGGCGCACGAAATAGTGCTGCGTTCTTTGCGCCCTTTGAAGAAGGGGCTAGTCATGCCGGTTACCTAAGTCCCGCAGAGCGAAAACTTATTGCAGAGTGGTTAGACATAGGTGGTCAGTACTACAATAACCCTTTTGATGCGCCTGAGAACTAATATTGTGAAATGTGCCACTCGCCAAACAAACAGTTTTATAAGAATATGCATTGGCGTGTTGCAGACCTTGGTCTTTACCACGACTTTGACAATGTGCCTTGCTGGTATTGCTCATGCACAACTATCGACTGACGAAGCTAGCGCTACACAAAACCAAACAGATAAGCTTGTACTGGAAGTCACCAGCCCTTTTATAAACGTGCACACTGGGCCCGCAAGTGAATATCCAGTGTTTCATGTAGTGGGAAAAGGGGAGTCGATTGTCATCCTCAAATCCAGAACTAATTGGTACAAGGTACGAACCTTTATTGCTGGCGGTAAAGCCCTCGAAGGTTGGGTTGCCGAAGAAAGCTTACTTACAACCGCGCTTGAAGATGGCAGTGAAATTATGGCGTCTTCGGGCAGTTTTGAAGATTACCAAAACCGGGATTGGGAAATTACCTTTGCCGGTGGTGTGTTAGACAGTGTGTCGGCGCTAACGTTAACTGGCACTTGGGTATGGACACCAAATTTAAGTGTGGATGCCAGTTATACCCAAGCGTTTGGGGATTTTTCTGAAAATAAAATTTGGTCGCTGCGAATGCGCCATACGTTTTTTCCAAAGTGGCGGATAAGCCCTTATTTGGCTTTAGGTACTGGCGAAATCAGAACAAAACCACGAGCAAATTTAGTACAAAGCGGCGATGAAGTCAGAAAGTCGAGCCATTATGAAATAGGTGCTGGGCTTCGCTATTACTTAGCTAATAGCGTGTTAGTTAAGATCGAATATCGCTCGCTGTTGGCCTTAACCGATCGCGACGAACAAGAACGACTGGATCAGTGGATGCTGGGCGCCAGCGTATTTTTTTAGGATAGGACAAGAACATGCATCATTTATTTTCTGTTAAGCCGCGCCAAACAAGTATTACAGGCTTGTTGATATTGATAGTGTCATGCTTAGTTAGTTTATCGCTGAGCACAGCTGTAAATGCGCAATCCCGAGGCCTTGCCTTAGAGCAAAGTCAAAATGATGCTCCTGATATTGACCCCAATGTTGAGCGCCGCGACATCAAAGAGTTTGATATCGATTCTGAAAATATTGAAGTGACGGCATTTGTGGGCGTGATCAGCATCGAAGACTTTGAATCAAATGTTGTGTATGGCGCACGCGTGGCTTATCACATCAACGAAAACCTATTTATAGAGGGTACTTATGGCATGGCTACTGCCGGGGAAACAAGTTTTGAGATCCTCTCTGGTGGCGCCCCGTTTTTAACCGACGATGAACGCGACTACAGTTACTACGATGCCTCTGTTGGATACAACTTTAATGGTGAGCTGTTTGTGACTGACTCACTTGTATTTAACACCGATTTGTATTTGACCTTAGGCGCAGGGAGCACCGAATTTGGTGGCGATGATAGGTTCACGCTATCAGTAGGTGCAGGCTACAGAGTGCTTTTTACCGACTATTTCGCTGTGCGTTTAGATATACGCGACAACATGTTTAAAACGGACATTATTGGCGAAGAGAAAAACGTACAAAATTTGAGTTATACAATTTCTACATCCTTTTTCTTTTAACGAGGAAGAGTGATGAACATAGGCATACGCAAAATGAATAAATGGAAGAGTCCCTTAACTAACAAGCAACACATTCGAACGAGGCAAAAAGCTGGAGTGCTAGCTGTGCTAACGCTCGCAGTTTTCAGTCTGTTTTTTATTTCACCTAGCATGGCCGCAAGTAACAACCCTGCGCCAGACTTTACCCTAAAGAGCAAAGACAATGGCAATGTACGCCTTTCTGAGCAGCGCGGAAATATTGTGCTAGTGAACTTTTGGGCATCATGGTGTGGCCCCTGCCGCGAAGAATTGCCTGAAATGGAAGCAATATATAAAGAATACAAAGACTTAGGATTTGAGATCCTTGCGGTCAATGTAGATGACCATCCCGATAAAGCCGATGTATTGTTAAACGATATTGAAGTGAGCTTTCCTGTGCTATACGACACCGATGGAAAGGTTAGTGAGCTATACGATGTGAGTGCTATGCCAACCACGGTTATTGTCGATAGAAATGGTAATCAGCGCTTGTTGCATATGGGTTACCGCAGTGGCGATGAAGTGAAATATGAAAAAGCCATAAAGCTTTTGATGAGAGAGGAATAGATATGCGATTCTCAAAGGTAAAAAGTCTTTGTTTGGTTTTTGCGAGTTTAAATTTGGGGGCCTGTGCATCTACCTTTGAAGATAATTCATGGGAGCTTGCGAGTTTTGAGCCTTGGGTAAAACCCTATGAGCGTAGTAATTTAGCCGACCCAATAATGAGCATGAATCGCAACCCCATCGCGATGTCGTATGCCAAACATGTGAATGAATCAAGAGAAGGCGCTCGCGGAGCCGACGGCGGTGCTGGGGGCGGTTGCGGATGCAACTAGTGAGTACCATGTTAAGCCGTTTGCCTGCATTGGTACTTGCACTTGCTTTAAGTACTAGCTTATTGCTCGGGCTAAGTGTCAGCAGCGCTTACGCGGCGGTGCTTCCCCAAGACCGTTCAGATGTGATGTATCATCGTTATGAAGGTGATGGTGTCACCATTGATGGTCCCTCGGTATTACTTAGAAAAAAAGTGGGCGACAAGGTTTCTGTATCGGCCAATTATTATGTTGATACCGTCTCAGGTGCATCTATCGATGTGCGAGCAACCGCCTCGCCTTATGAAGAAACCCGCAAAGAAAGCACTTTGGGCACCGACTTTTTACACGAAAAAACCCTGTTAAGCGTGAGTTACACCAACAGCAGTGAAAATGACTTTGAAGCAAATTCGGTATATGTGGGCGTGAGTCAAGATTTCTTCGGTGATTTATCGACCATTTCACTGTCTTACTCAAAAGGGTGGGACGAAGTAGGCCGTCGTGGAGATGAGGCCTTTAGCGAAGAAGCCGATCGCCAAAAATTTGGGATTGGGTTTACCCAAGTACTCACCAAAAGCCTCATTGTAGGGCTAAATGCAGAACATATTTCGGATGAGGGGTATTTAAATAACCCCTATCGCAGTATTCGTTATTTAGATCCCGATGCGGAAAAAGGCTTTAGCTTTGCTACTGAAACCTATCCGAATACCCGCTCATCGAACGCCTATTCGATAAATGCCAATTACTACCTACCCTATCGGGCCGCGATTTACGCCGATGCGCGTGTGTATAGTGATTCATGGGGAATCGAAGCACAAAACTACAAGCTTGGATATTTGCATCCATATAAAGGCTTTTTGCTGGATGTATTTGCCCGCTATTACACCCAAGAGGCCGCTGATTTTTATCAAGACTTATTTGAGCGCGAAGACCAATTTAACTTCATGGCCCGCGACAAAGAAATGAGCACCTACAGCGGCGTCACTCTGGGCATTGGTTTAAGTTACGAATGGCAGTTTTCGCAAAGTGCGATGATTAAAAAAAGCAGCGTAACCTTTGAGTATGACTATATGGACTTTGATTACGACGACTTTAGAGATGTCACCGCCGAAGCCGGTGTGGGGGAGGAGCCTTTATTCGGCTTTTCGGCCAGTGTGATCAAGTTATATGCGTCGATTTGGTATTGATGATGACCTTAAGTGTAGTCTTTGAATTAATTATTGTGCGCCTAATAAAAGTGACAGTGTGATGCAGAAACTAGGAAACAACCCTCTCGTGAATAGCCTTATTAAGCCCTTGTTTAGATATTTGAAAAAACAGGTAATACGTATTTTTGCCGCCTTGTTTCTGCTGTTGGGTCTGCAAATGCAAGTACATGCACAAAGCCCTAGTGAGTCACAACAAAATGATACGCAAAGCGCATTAGCTCAAGATATCGAAAGCTTAAAGCAGGCCATGATCAACTTAAATCGTGACCTCTTTATTTTAGAAGAAGACCTGTTGTTCCCCGCTTCAACCCAAGTTGCGGTGTATTTGTCGATGGATGTGGGGGAATACTTTGCCCTAGATTCGGTAAAATTGGTGATTGGAGATGAAACGGCGACCCAATATCTGTATACCGAGCGTCAGGTGAATGCATTATACCGTGGAGGCGTGCAGCGCTTATATGTTGGCAATGTGAGCCAAGGTGAGCATGAGCTTACCGCGTTTTTCATTGGTATTGGGCCGCAGGGACGTGAGTATAAACGAGCGGTAACCCTAGCTTTTGATAAAAGCGATGAGCCCATTGCGATTGAGCTTTCGGTAGTAGATTCTACGGCGAAGCAACAACCTGTATTTACTGCGAAAACGCTCTAGGGATGATGGTGAGCTGGCGTAGTGTTTTTTTATCTGTTGTGCTGTATGTGGGGCTTCCTCATCTATTAGTGCTTGACCAAAGCATAGCCTTTCAAGAGGGAGAGCAAGTTCAAGCCACTTCACAACCGACTACTACGCAACCGACTACTACACAACAAGACAGCCCTAGCACGACCAATCGTTTTGAACAAAAATACTTAGAGGCGCTGGCCAAGCAAAAACAAGCCAAACAAACACAACCAAGGAATGCTGGCCCAATCTTGAACCAGCAAAACGACGCTCCAGCTATTGAAGTTGATAATACCCAGCAAGCGGCCTACGAACACATCTTATTTGAGTACTTTCAACAGAATTACGATCGTAGCTTAATGCTCATTGAGGTTGGCGATAGTCTGCATCAGTTTGCTAACATCAGCTACGAAGACCAAGACCGCTTGCGCCTAATGCAGGGTGCGTCGCAACTTAAAGTAGGTTTGTATCGTCAGGCGCAGGAGGCTCTGCTAGCACTGCTAGCTAAAACAAGCTCTCAGTACGTGCAAGCAAATACTTGGTATTGGCTAGCCAAGGCCGGCTTTGAAAATCGTCAATATTATTTAAGTGAACAAGCCTTTAACGCCATCGAACAAAACAATTTGATTGAGTTTATTCGCCCTGAGCAATGGCAAGAGCTGATTTACCTCACCGTATTTACCCGCATGCAACAAGGGCAAAGCTGGCAGCAAGGCTTTAAGAAGCTTGAGCAAACGACTATTTACCCGGCGTACATTCATGCTAACCATGCATCCATGCAATTTAATGCTGGTGACTACGCACAAGCCGAGGCATCGTTCATTGCCGCTAAACAGGCTGTGTTGAGATATCAAAATATTCAAAATTCATGGTTAAAAAAGGCAGGGGAGAGCGTGAGTTCGTGGCTGGATTTTGCCTGGATAAATCCTTTAAATTGGTTTTCGTCAGACCCAAATGTTCAAGCTCAAGCTAAGCTAGAAGCAGAGCAAGAAAGCAAAGAGCAAAAAGAGATAGACGCACTTTACGACAGAATTAACCTTGGCTTAGCCTATGCGCTTTTACAGCAGCAAGACGAGCAAAATGCGCTTAATGTTATCAATACAATTTCTACTTTGGGCGGCGAATCGGAACAAGCATTGTTGACCTTAGGTTGGGCGATGGCGCAGCAAAACCGCTGGCAAAATGCGCTGAGTGTGTGGCAGTATCTACGAAAGCGGTCACCGGGCTTATATGGTTTACAGGCAAGTTATGGCATTGCCTATGCATTCCAGCAACAAGGCGATTTTACCCAAGCATTTTTTGCCCTAGACGATACCACCACACAAATTCAAAATACTCTCGTAGCACTTGAGCAATTCTCTGCTCGCATTCAACAAGATGACTTTTTTGATGCGCTCAGCCCTGGCGCTCTAGATACAGCAAATGCTTTAAATAATAATAGATCTGAGGAGACTCAGAGCATACAAAGCAGGAGTGACAAGCAAGGCAATACGCGCCGAGTAAGCTCTATTTCAGAGCTTGGGCGAGCCTTGGGCTTGGAGTCCGCGCAAAACAGCGTGTATCGTGAGCAAGGGGCTAGTTTTGAGGGAAACACAAGGGATATTTCTCCCGCATGGCCCGATAATTTGCTTGATATCAAACGTGTATTTTTAAGCAGTCGCGCAGATTTTGATGCTGGGTTTTTATTAAGCGTAAGGCGCGAGGCGCAACAAGCTTTAGTGCGTTTAACTGAAAAGGCCAAACAACTTCGAACCCTTGAACAAATGTTGAGTATTCGCCAGCAGCGTTATGCACAGCGTCAACAAAACTTATCACTTGAGCGAGCAGGACAACGCTTAGACGAGGCCCAAGCACGGCTCGATGTCATTGCCAGCCTTTTACAAGATGGTCAAGATTCTGCAGGTCTATCTTTGCAAATGGCATCGCCTGAGCAGGCTCAACAAGCGAGGCGCTTAAGTAATGCTCAAGGGCGATTAGTGCGCTTACAAACTGAGGGCGAGCAACCACTCAACCCAAAATACGCAGAACGATTAGCGCGCTTACAAGGGGTTTTGCAATGGCAACTGGCAGATAATTTTATTGCTAAGCATTGGCAGCACAAGGCGTATTTAGCTCAAGCGCAAAGGGCTTTAAATGATGCTAAAGTCCGTTATCAAAGCTTGCAGGCGCGCCAGCAAGATACGCAACTTTTTGCTAATCAGCAGGCTCAAATTAATGCGCTAGCCATTACGGTATTGAATCAACAAAGCCAGGCCCGCAAAATTTATCAGCAAGCGAATACGCAACTACAGCAAAACCTACAAGCGATTATCGAGCAGCGAGTTGAGCAGCTTAATACTCAAGAGGTGAACACCCGTTTAGCGAAAATTCGCTTACAAGACCTCACCCCGGAGGCCTTGTGATGAGAATACGCAGATACGTATCACTTTGCCTTAGCGTATTGTTTGTAATGGGGTGTTCAACAATAAACAGTGGCTTTGACTCCGTATTTGGCAGCGATGCAACAGGCTCACAAAACGAAGGTCAGAGCCTAAGCTCAGAGCAAAGCAATGAGTTATCAGAAATTGAAAAAGCAGAACAGGCACGCTTACTTCGCGGTAGAAGCAGTCGCCCGAGTTTGGCGAGCTTGCAGCTTATGCCCCAGGGCCGAGAGCTCAACGCCGACCCTGCGCAACAAGCACGTAGTGAGGGTATTCCTAGTTTAAGCTTGGCTGAAAAGCGCGCTGAATATGAAGCCTTATTGCCGCTTATTACGGATGCGAGTCAGCGCCGCCAAGTTGCCTTTCGCCTTGCCGACATCAACATGTTGTTGGCAGAACAAGACTTAGAACAAGGTTCGAGCACTGTTGTAGGCGCACAGAGTAGCGCGGCTCAAAATCCTTTTGACCCAGCAATTGCCGGCTACCTCGAAGTGCTCGGGGCGCATGAGGTAAAAGCCCCAAATGCGGCAAGTCCGCTTAACGAAGACGAACAAGCCCTCAACCGCAAACAAATGGATGCAATGTATCAGCTCTCTCGCGCCTTGGATTTAGCGGCAAAAAAAGAGGAAAGCGTGAACGTTGCAAAGCGTTATTTAGCTACTTTTCCGGTCGCAGAATTTGGCTTAAACGAACAACATATTGAGCTGTATTTTCGCATAGGAGAATATTACTTTAACCGCCAACAATATGCCGACGCTGGTGAGTATTATGGCCAAGTGCTAGCGGCAACCACGAGTGGGCAGCTGCAGAACACCGCTGATTTTTATGGTATTTCTGCCTATATGCTCGGTTGGAGTGAATTTAAACAAGACAATTACATCCTTGCCTTAAATGCCTTTGATTTGATGCTTCGACATACTCTGGGTGAAGCAAAACGCCTTGAGTATCAAACGCTCAACGACATCGAAGATTTATCTAAAGGCGAGCGACGGCTACTCTCAGACAGTATTCGCGTAATGGCGCTGACGTTCTCTTATCAAGGCAGCGGTGAGGCGCTTAACGACTTTTATAACGAGCGCGACAACTCGCCCTATCAGCATTTAATTTATGAAGAGCTCGCCCAGCAGTACCTCGATGAAGACCGCTTTGCCGATAGTGCAGATGCGCTGCTCGCTTTTGCAGAATATCAGCCTTATCATCCGCGCGCTGTAGAGTTTTATGTGCGCCATATCGACGCCTATATTCTCGGTGGTTTTCCACAAAAGGTGCTCAATGGAAAGCAGGGTTTTGTGAGTACTTATTCCTTAGGTGGGGAGGTTCTTAAACGCCTAGATTCTCCCATCGGCGATGCTGCATTGCCTTATTTGGAGATCTATATAAGCGAGCTTGCTCAGACCGAGCACAGCATTGCCCAAAGCATTGACGCCATGCTCATTGCCCGCGCCGGCGCGCAAAATAATGCAAGTGATTCACAAGCAAGCTTTGCTGAGGGCTTTGCCTCTATTGAGCTAAGCCAACAACAAGCTGCTGCGCTTAAAACGGTGCCAGATGAGGATTTGCGTGCACTGCGCGTACAAGCATATGAAAACGCCATTGGGTATTACGAAAACTATATTCGTACTTTTAGCGGCCTTGCGCAAAATAGCGAGCAAACAGAAAATAGCGCCAATGCCAATGTTGCCGAGCGCCGTTTTTATTTGGCTGAGGCTTACATGGCCTTGCAGCGCTATCCTCAAGCGATTGAAGCTTTTGAGATATACGCTTATGAGGACACACCCAATCCAATGGCCGTTGAGGCAGCCTACGCGGCAATTTTAGCGCATGCTGAAATATCTTCTGTAAACACAGATGAGCGTGATGCGTCGATATTGATGAACACACAAACCAGTGGTGAAGCACTCACAGATGCAAAGCAAACAAGCCCGCTCTATTTAAGCCCTGAACAGTTCAGCCAACAACGTTATATTTTAACTTTTGCAAGCGATCGCCGCAGCCCTGTGATTGCCCTTAATTTAATGCAAACTCTATTCAATGCGCGCGCATACGAGCAAGCACAGCGCTGGGCATTATGGCTACTCAACCCTGACCCTGAAGTGCATAGCTCAGTGTCAAAACACTCGCGCTCTGCGAGCTTGGTAATGGCACATAGCGAGTTTGAGACAGCGCAATTTGCAAGTGCTGAATCGTATTATCGGCAACTTTTACTAGGCACTGCCCCGCAAAGCGAATCCACAACGCTAAACGCACTTTCTCAGCGCGACGCTTTAATAGACCGCCTAGCTGCTAGTCTTTATATGCAAGCAGAGCAAATACTAGCGCCCATGAATTTAACTCCGGCAGAGTTAAGCTTACAAGAGGATGTGTATAACATGCCTTTAAGTGATGTTATGCGCACGGGCATTGCTGAGGCGATTGCGTTTTGGCAAACAATTATTCGCGATACTCCCAGCTCCAGTTTCAGAAAAGCCGCGCAATTTGACAGCGCAAGTTATTACGCGCTGTTAGGGGAATGGTCATTAGCTATTCAGACTTGGAAGGATTTTGCGCAGCGTTATCCAGATGATCCGCTTAGCAGCGCAATTGACCAACAGCTGTTGTACGCATACCAACAAACCGAGAACTGGCAAGCAGCTGGCGATATTTTACTCGCGCAATCCAAACTCAAAGATGAAAATGGCCAAGCCACCTCTCAGGCACAGGATGCTCTGTACCAAGCCGCTCTATTTTACGACCGCGCAGAAAACCGCGATATGGCCCTCGATAGCTTTAGGCGATACGCGCATGCCTATCCCGAGCCATTAGAAATGGCTAACGAGGCACGTTTTCGTATGAGTGAGTTTTATGTTGAATCGGGTGAAGGCGGCAAGCGGCGATATTGGCTCGACAAAATGTTACAAACACAGTTAAATCTGGCGGCGCAAAGCAATAGCAACGTAGCCCAAGCGGGTACTCCGCGCTCACGTTATTTAGCAGCAATGTCGGCCATGGTGTTTGCAAAAGATGCCGACACAGCTTTTAGCCGAATTAAGCTAAGTCTGCCATTGGCGCAAAGTTTAACGAAAAAACAAGCAGCCTTAAGCAAAGCCATCGCCGGATATGATCAAGTGATGGGTTTTGCAGTGGCCGAATATGCCAGTGAAGCAAACTATCAATTAGCGAATTTATATTTGCAGTTAGCAGACGACTTGATGAGCTCAAGCCGGCCAAGTGACTTAAGCACCTTAGAGTTGAGTCAGTATGAATTACTGTTAGAAGAACAAGCGTTCCCATTTGAAGAAACAGCGCTACAGCTCCATGAAAACAACGCATACAGAGCTCAAAGCGGGTTATACGATCGCTTTGTTAAGCAGAGCTTTTCGGTCCTGAGTGAAAACTTGCCAGTGAGATACAATAAGCAAGAAATACAGCAAGGAGTGAGCGTACATGACTTATAAGCATGCCAGGTACATCGTGCTTTGTGCCGTATTTTTACTGGGTGCGTGTGCCAATATCAATCCTTTTGCAAGTGCGCCCTCAGCCCCTGAGCAACAAAGCGTGCAAGATGCGCCGATACAAAATGCGGAGAATGACTCACCTACCCTTGACCAAGGAGAAGAGGCTGTTAAGCCCGTCAATAAAGAGCTACAAAGTGCCTTGGCCTTAATGTTATCGCCAAACCGTTTCACACAAAGCCGCAACAAGAACAGTGGTTCTACTAAACAATTTTTACTCGATGCTTTAAGTGCGTATCAAAATAAGGAATATGAGCGAGCCTTAGATTTTATTGAGCAAGCTAAAGCCCGCCCTGAGCCGCTTAATAGCAGCGCGTATGTGCTAATCGGAGATATTTACCTTGCGCTTTGGCAGGCCTCCAAGAAGTCTGTTGAGATAAATACAAGTAAGTCAGATATAAGCACGCCAAGCGATTTTGATTTGGCTGCAAGTAGTTTTGACTCTGCCTTGTCTTTAAATAAGCATAACTACAAAGCCGCAAATCGCCGCGCAATGTTGTATCGCGAGCAAGGTAAGTTTGATAAAGCCCTTGCTCTATATTCTCAAGCAATTAACGCCTACGGTGGCTACGCTTTAAGTTATCGCAATCGCGGTGTACTTCAAGATTTATATTTGGGCAATAAAACAGCTGCGCTACAAGACTATGCGCAATACGAGGCCTTGCTAGAGGCGCAACTAACCTATGCAGAAAAAGCCGCTGTACCAAATATGCAAGCAGATGCTGTACCTACCGAAGATACAAAGGTGATTGGCCTCGCAAGTATAGATGATTCACTCAGCCGAGAATTCTCAGCGCCTTCGGTTTTAAAAAAGCAATTGGCACAGGTTCGGCGCTGGCAAATCGACCTTGAACGTCAAATTCGAGCAAAAGGATGAGGAGTGCGGCAATGAAACGCATATTGAAACGATTGTATGCTGCGGTATCGATTGCAATGCTGAGTTTAGGGGCAATTTCTCAGGCATGGGCGCAGTCGCAAACAGAGCCGCAGGTCGACACCCCTGCAAATAATCCGAGTATTGCACAGCCGAGCGACGATATCCTGCGCCTTGAAGAAACCATTCGGGCAAATAAAGAACAACCTCAAGTGCTCACCATCGTGCCATGGCAACTTCCTACACATCAACGCATTGACGAGACAAAGGCATGGCAACCGGTTGTTGATACACTACCGAGTATTGAGCGTGGCCAGTTTTTAAGAGATTTAGCCGTGGTAGACGATATGCTGGCTTTATCTGCCGCTTACGCTCAAGGTAATAACGCAGTCAAAGATACAGGCGCCGCTGCCAATAGTAATACAAAAAACGAACCTGAGAATTAGCCGCTTTAGAAACTAAAAACAGATACACAGAATAAGCCTTAGGGCACGATCAACCGATTTTTAACACAACTTTATTGATTTTATAAGAGAGCAGAACCATGGATTTATTTGATACCATCGCACGATTTTTTCAAGACGGTGGCTCCTTTATGCTACCTATCGCCATTGTCTTAGCCATCGGTATCGCCATTACCATTGAGCGCTATATGTTTTTGATATTTGCCACGCGCACAAACAAACGCGCATTTACCGAAATTGAGCCCTTACTCGCCCAGCAACAGTTCGAAAAAATATTATTGATCACCCAAGAGAGTAGCGCGCCTATAAGCCGCGTTATTGGCGCGGGCATTACACGTTTAGGCTTGAGCCCTCGACGTGAAGATATTGAATACGCAATGGAAGAGGGCTTAATGGAAACCGTTCCGCGCTTGGAAAAACGCACAGGGTATTTGGGAACCTTAGCCAACATTGCCACGCTTTTAGGTTTGCTAGGTACGATTATTGGTCTGATTGCTGCTTTCTCGGCAGTCGCAAATGCTGATCCTTCTGAAAAGGCGAGTTTACTTTCACAATCCATATCGGTAGCAATGAATACCACCGCGTTTGGCTTGATTTCAGCTATTCCGTTGTTGGGTTTTCATGCGCTTTTACAAAATAAAACTACCGAAATTATCGATAGCATGGAAATGGCTGGTGTGAAGTGTTTGAACACGCTGATTGCTTTACAACACTTATCACCTAAAACTCGCGCCAGCGACCAGTAGGTAAATTGTTATGTTAGCCAAACGCCATAAACGCATTCCAAAGAGCGACGCAGATTTAGATATTACCTCGTTCATGAATTTGATGATTGTGCTGGTGCCGGTGTTATTAATGATGATGGTGTTTTCGCGCATCACGGTAGTTGAACTTAGTTTACCCGGGCTTGCGAGTTTGTCAGAAGAGCAAAGCATTGAACAACAAGTGCTTGAGGTAAAAGTAACGTCTAGCGGCTTAGATATCTATTTTCCGCAAGGTTACTTAGTTACGCAAGTGCCCATGTTAGCAGCACAAGACGATATGCCTGCGCAGCACGATTTCAGTGCTCTGCAAACGGCGTTAAAGCAAGTGAAACAAACCCTTTTAGCCGAAGGCGTGGACAAAAAAGACATCACCTTATTAATGCAACAAGACACCGACTATCAAACCATTATTAGCTTAATTGATGCTACCCGTTCGTATAAAGATGTGCTTGCTGCTTCAGTGGTAGATGCCGAGCTCTTCCCTGATGTGTCTCTTGCCGATGCGCCTGCGCAGGTTTCGATTGCAGCGCCGAGTAACACCGGAGGTGGGCAATGAAGCAATCTATGCGCGCAAAACGAATGGCGCGACACCACAAACGCAATCAAAAAAGTGCCAAGCTAAGCCTGGTATCTTTAATGGATATCTTCACCATTTTGGTGTTCTTTTTAATGTTAAATGCCTCTGACGTGCAAGTGCTGCAATCAAGTGATCGCGTTTTATTACCTGAATCATCTGCCGATACACCTGCGCGAGAAACCTTGTTACTGATGGTGACCAAAGACCAAGTGTTATTGCAAGGCAAAGCGCTAGCAAATACCGAGCAATTAGCCAATCAAGATGAACAAGCATTAGCGGCTTTAAAAGATGAGTTAGATTATCATTCGGCGCGCCGCAGCGATTTGAGTGACGAAGAAAAACAAAGCCAGTCTATTACCATCATGGGCGATGCCAGCACTCCTTATGCGGTGCTTAAACAAGTGATGCAAGCTTGCGCTGCACAAGGGTATACCAACATTGCCTTAGCGGTGGAAAATAAAGAAGATACCGGCAGTGCACTTACCTCAGGAGGAATGTACTAATGCTTGCTAGCCATACATTGCCTCAATATCGCTACTTTGATAGTCAATTGCCGTGGAGCTCTGGGAAAAAGGAAAACGCCCAATTTTTAAAAGTCAGTGTACTGATATTAATAATCACGGTGCTGTTTGCGTTATTTGTAGCACTAAGGGAGTTACCTGAGGTGCCTCGCGCTGAGCAAGAAAAGTTACCACCGCAATTAGCTAAAATACTGGAGGCAAAAACGCCACCGCCACCTCCCGTCCCGATTGAGCCCGAGCCCATCCCTGAGCCTGAACTTATAGAGCCTGAGCCTATCGATGAGCCAGACCCTGTGCTCGAAGCACCAGATGCCCCAGAGCCTACGGTTGCGCCTGAGCAAGCGCCGCCAGAAGAACTAAGCGAAAGTGAAAAGGTCACTAAAGCTCGCGAAACCGCAAAAAGTAAAGGGGTACTGGCCTTTAGCGATCAGCTTGCGAGTATGCGCAATCAAAGTAATTTGCAAAACTTAGCCAATACCAATATGAACCAAGGCGGCGGGCAGTCAGATGTAACAGCGCGCAATGTTATTGCTTCGCAAAACATCAGCACCAGTGGTGGTATACAAACCAGTGAGTTGTCGAGTGATGTGGGTGCCGCGGGCGAATTAGAGGGTCGCCGCAATACCGAGTTTGTTGCCGCCAGTGAAGGCGAAGTAGCTCTTGCAACCAAACGTATTGAGACTGAAACACAGGTAGTGGGAAATAGAGACTTAGATCAAATACGCCAAGTGCTCGATGCCAACAAAGGTGCGGTATATTCCTTGTATCGCCGAGCTCTGAGAGCAGATCCGAGTATTGAAGGTAAGCTCACTGTAAAACTTATCATCGCCCCTGATGGGAGTCTATCGTCGGTGACCTTAGTGGATTCAGAGCTTAACGCACCAGAGCTTGTGGAAAAACTCATAACACGCATAGGACTAATCAACTTTGGCGCGCAAAATGTGTCGCAAACTGAATTGGAGTATGCGTTTAACTTCTTACC
>CAZUON010000035.1:0-36969 GCA_964621345.1 uncultured Glaciecola sp.
TAGCTGTGATAACTTTCATTTGTTTTTCCATTTGCCTTGTTAAACCAATAATAGCTGATTTAGCTAAAGTGACTAAATTTATCGAGGCATGAAGCATAATTTAAATATCTAATCCTTCCGATACTTCCTATGCATCTTCTACTTCAACCCCTAAATAGCGGACTGTACTTTCAAGTTTTGCATGACCGAGTAAATGATAGTGCTGAGATTGAGTTAGTTAACACACTACAAGACGAATTTCGCATAGAGAGCAAACACGCAGACCCTCTATCTGCTTTAAAGTGGGATATTGCATCTTTGGACGAACTGAAGGCAGAATACTTGAAGGAAAATGCTATGTTTGATCGCGATTTTATTGTGGCGCTGGAGTATATTTGTTAATCTCACAACGACAAAGTCGCTCGGTAATTAGACCGACATAATCCCTTGGTAATCACACCAATCCGGTCAATCATACCCAACCCGTTTTCCATATCGTTGAGTCCTTTAAATCGCGCCAAGCTATTTCAAAGCTGCGTTGTGAGTAAACCGCTAACATTACGCAGCGAATAAGGTTTTGTAGGTCATCAAATTCAACCTCAACTACCGTAAAGTGCTTCTCTTTGTTTTTTACGTGAAGCGCGGTCCATTTACTGTGCAATAACTTTTTAGGATGGACTTGATTCATCTGCAATGCCCTCTATATATGAGATAAAGACTACGGGCAAAACTCAAAATTAGCGCTTATTTTTGCTGCTTAATGGCTTTTTGAGCATAAAGCTGAACAAAAAATGAGTTCTTAATCGTTTTATTTGATTAACTGCATCGTTTCTTTTCATTTTAATTACGATTAAAACATCTATATCTTATACATCAACGTAATCACTCACGTTATTTTAAACAATTAAACAAAGAGGAATATTGAACATGTCAATTATCAACCAGATGATCCCAGAATTTTCTGTAGAAGCGTTTCACAACGGTGAATTCAAAACTATTACTAGCGATGACGTGAAAGGGAAGTGGTCAATCTTTTTGTTCTACCCAGCAGACTTCACTTTTGTATGCCCTACAGAACTTGAAGATATGGCGAGCATTCATGATGAGCTATTAAGCCTAGGCGCTGAAGTATACTCAGTATCAACTGACTCACACTTTGTTCACAAAGCATGGCACGACGCGTCAGACGCAATTGGCAAAGTAACTTACCCAATGCTTGCTGACCCAACATTTAAGCTAGCACGCGGATTCGACGTGATGATTGAAGAAGCAGGTCAGGCTCTTCGTGGTACTTTCTTAGCAAACCCAGAAGGGATTGTTAAAGTTGCTGAAGTTCACGATTTAGGTATTGGTCGTAGCGCAAAAGATATGCTTCGTAAAGTTAAAGCAGCGCAATATGTTGCCAACAACGACGGTGAAGTGTGCCCAGCAGCATGGGAAGAAGGTGAAGCAACGCTTACACCAAGCCTAGACCTAGTTGGAAAAATCTAAGCTTTGTCTTATTTTATGGTCGACTTGCAGCTTGCTGCAAGTCGATATACCCCAAACAAGTTATTGGGAATAAACGATTAGGGCTTATCAGTTGTTGTGTAAAGCACTGATATACCACCAAGCTTTAATCCTTTATTCCCAATTACCAACGATTTATGAGATTGCTTTTAGCGCCCTCAGGGCTAATGCCATCTAAAATCTAAAGTAAAAAATTCGGCCAATGCCAAGTATTTAGGAGTACTTATGTTAACTCAAGATATATTAAACGCCCTTAAAGGCTACTTTAAAGATTTAAACAATACCGTGACCTTAGTGCTACAAACAGGTCAACACAGTAAGCGTGACGAGTTAAAAAATATGCTGTCACAAATTGTTGATTTGTCTGATAAGTTGTCGCTCGAAGAACGCGATACACAAGGAAAATTACGTTCACCGGTAACCTTTGCATTAGAGGCAAATGGTCAAAACACGGGTATCCAGTTTTCTGGTGTACCTGGGGGGCATGAATTTAACTCTTTTGTGTTGGCGCTGTTGCAAGCAGGCGGCAGTGCTTTAAAGCTCGACGATAGCATTCAAAACATGGTTAAAAAGGTTAACAAAAAGCTCGATTTTCAGGTCTACATTAGCCTTAGCTGTCATGCTTGTCCTGACGTTGTACAAGCGATGAATCAGTTTGCCCTACTAAACGATAATATTGGCACTGAAATGATCGACGGCGCGGTGTACCCAGACCTTGTTGAACAAAACAACATTCAAGGTGTACCCACGGTGTTTCTAAACGGCGAAGTCTTTGCTAGTGGAAAAGTAGAAATTGCCGGCATTTTAGAAAAACTTGGAAACGTGGCGCCTGAAATTTTAGAAGCGGGCGAGGCAAGCGAAGCACTTCCTTTACAAGATGTAACGGTAATTGGCGCTGGCCCTGCAGGTGTTTCGGCAGCTATTTATGCAGCGCGTAAAGGCTTAAATGTAACCGTGATTGCAGACCGCTTTGGTGGCCAAGTGAAAGATACCATGGGAATTGAGAACTTAATTTCCGTACCTTCTACTACCGGACCTCAGCTCACCGGCTCATTAATGACTCACCTTAACGAGTACGAAGTGACTTTAAAAGAGCATATTCGTGTTGAGAAGATTGAAAAAGGTGATATTAAGACCTTACACCTAAGTTCGGGCGAAACAATACAAACGCGCACCCTAATTGTGGCAACCGGCGCAAACTGGAGAAAACTCAACGTACCAGGGGAAGATGAAAATATCGGTAATGGTGTTGCTTATTGCCCGCACTGCGATGGCCCGTTTTATAAAGGCAAAGACGTTGCGGTTATTGGTGGTGGTAATAGTGGGGTTGAGGCAGCCCTCGATTTAGCCGGTATTGTGAAGTCGGTTACGGTATATGAGTTTTTACCGGAGCTAAAAGCCGACCAAGTCTTAATTAACCAAATGGAAAAGCGCGACAATATCACTGTGGTGAAAAACGCGGCGACTAAACAGGTATTAGCAGAAAACGGCAAAGTAAGTGCGATTGAGTATGTTGACCGTACAAACGATGAAGTGAAACAACAAAAGCTCGACGGTATTTTTGTACAAATTGGCTTAGTACCTAACTCAAAGGTTGTTGAGGGTGTTGTTGACCTAACCAAGTATGGCGAAATCGAAATTAACGAAAAAGGCCTCACTAGCGAGGAAGGTATATTCGCTTGTGGTGACGTAACCACTGTGCCATATAAGCAAATCGTTGTAGCGATGGGTGAGGGCTCAAAAGCGGCATTAGCAGCGTTTGACTACTTGCTAATGAACCCTGTAGAAGTTACTGAAGAAAAGGCTGCATAAGTGTATGCTTGGGACCATTAATAGCAAAAGTCTTAACTTTGAAAGATTAAGCACAAGTTAATGGTCTATACTGGCACTACGTAAGTTTAACCGTAACGCCTATGCTGGCATTTAGCCAAAAAACGAAACACATCACATCAATCTTGCGAGTCATGTTGGTGCTGGTGTGTTTTTTTATGCTTGGCGCATGCACATCAACTCAATTTATTGATGTAGGGGAAGCGCCAGCGGTAAATATTCGGCCCGATGAACAAACTGTTATCATAAAAACATCGTCTTTATTTAGTGGGCTAGCTACATCTGAGCTCATCGAATTATGTGCGAATATGCCTGAAAGTGCTTATTCGCAGTTTGCCGCTAAATTGCTTTGCTATCAGAGTTTACTCGCTCGTCCACACCTTGAGCAAAGTACTAAGCAAAGCGCAATTGCCTCACTAAACCAACTCACTGCTTTGGCATTGAGCACCTACCAGAGCTTAAGTGCTGAAGAGGCTGCATACGGGGATTTGCGTGTACGTCTATTGAATAATCCATTTGGCTACCAAGAATTCTATCAGGTCGAAAATATGCGTTCGCGAGACCCGCGTTTGGCGATAAATATCAGCGGCGAATTAGGCGTCCCCTTAGTCGCATATCGTCCGAACTTAATGGTCAATGCCGACAAGCATTATCCTCAGGAGGGCTTGTTTCATGCAGCCAGCTTAGTGCTTGAGCGAGTAGAGTTTGCGGATGAGGCAATTGAGGTCGATTTGCGTTTAATCGATACCGACAAGGACCTTGTGCAATACGCGCAGCAAGAGTATAGCGTTCGTTTTAGCCCAAATGCCGCATATTTACTTCTGATTGAAAACGCCACTCTCGATGATTTGACCTTTACCGGCTTTATCAATCCTGAAGCAGTCGAAGCGCGCATGGGGATATTTTCAGTGACAGCAATCGACCGAAGTAAAACCCCAATTTTAATGATCCATGGTCTAAACTCCGATCCCCTCATATGGCGTTACATGACCAACACGATTTTAACTACGCCAGAATTAAATCAACGTTATCAAATTTTGCATGCTTTTTATGCCAGTGGTATTCCACCATTTTATAACGCCATGCGTCTGCGCCGTGAATTGAATCACTATGTGGAATATTACCAAGTAGATACTTATCAGGAGCCGCTTGTTGTGATTGGGCATAGTATGGGCGGTATTATTGGCAATACGATGGTGTCGGACTCCGCTTATGCTTTATGGGATGCGGCATTTAAACTTCGTCCAGAAAACATTAATTCGCAGTTATCTCAAGAAATAGAAGAGGTTTTTGTATTTCAGCCAACCTTTGATTTCAACCAAGTGTTTTTTATTGATACACCGCATCGAGGCTCCGATACTGCCCTATCGTTCATTGGTTTTGTAAGCTCTTCTTTGGTGACTTTGCCTCAGAATGTGGTTGCGTTATTTTCTGGTTTTGTAGAAGAGGTTGGAATAGATAATCTCACCGAGCGCATTCAACCATTTTTAGCAACGCATACTGCCAATAGCATACAAGTGCTGCGACCCGACCACCCATTAACGCAAACCTTGTCTGATTTGCCGGTCAAAGGGGATGTGTTTTCAATTATTGGCTCAAACGGTGATTTGCAATGTGAGTCAGAATTTCAATGCATGCGTATTACCGACGGCGTGGTAAATTATACAAGTGCCCTGCATCCGCAGAGTAAAGTGCAACTGTTAGTACCTTCTCGGCATGATTCGTATCAGCACCCCGATACCATTCGTTTTATTACTGAGTCTTTAAGTAATAAAACCGAGGTGCTTGTTGAACCTTAGGTTTTAACAAAGCACAGCTTTACGCCAGGTAGTCTGCTGGCAATTCCTCAATTTGTGCTACGCCTGAATCGATTGCAGCTTGTGCAACGGCTCTTGCGATACGCTGGCAAAGTCTGGGATCCATAGGTTTGGGAATAATATAATCTCGCCCAAAGCTTAAAGCGTCTATATTACTGGCAACTAGCACTTCTTGTGGCACAGCTTCTTTCGATACGCTGCGCAGCGCCTCTACCGCCGCCACTTTCATTTCATCGTTAATGACTTTTGCTCTTACGTCGAGTGCTCCTCTAAAAATGAAGGGGAAACACAGGACATTGTTGACCTGGTTCGGATAGTCAGAGCGCCCGGTGGCCATAATTAAGTCTTTGCGTACTTCATGGGCCAGTTCAGGCTTAATTTCGGGGTCAGGATTAGAGCACGCAAATACCACGGGCTTGTCGGCCATAAGCGCTAGTGTTTCAGGTGGAAGCAAATCAGGGCCTGAAACGCCTACAAATACATCGGCTCCCTCCATAACATCTTCTAAGCTTCGTTTGTCGGTGTTGTTAGCAAATAAGGCTTTATGTTCGGTAAGACTCTCGCGGCGAGTATGTATAACACCTTGGCGGTCGAGCATATAAATACGCTCACGTTGTGCGCCGCATTTTATGAGTAACTCCATACAAGCAACAGCTGCAGCACCTGCACCCATGCAAACTATGCGCACGTCTTCAATTTTTTTACCTTGAATTTCAAGGGCATTAAGCATACCAGCGGCGGTTACAATGGCAGTGCCGTGCTGATCATCGTGAAAAATAGGAATTTTACAGCGCTTGATTAACTCTTTTTCAATTTCAAAACACTCAGGTGCTTTTATATCTTCAAGGTTGATCCCGCCAAAGGTATCGGCGATATTGGCTACCGTGTTAATAAATTCTTCGGTTGTACGGTGTTGCACTTCAATATCAATAGAATCTAGGCCGGCAAAGCGTTTGAATAGTAACGCTTTACCTTCCATAACCGGTTTAGAGGCCAAAGGGCCTAAGTTTCCTAAGCCTAAAATAGCTGTGCCATTTGAAATGACCGCGACCATATTGCCCTTGGCTGTGTATTTGTAAGCGGCATTTGGATCGGCTGCAATTTCTTTAACCGGTTCGGCCACTCCGGGGCTGTATGCAAGGGCCAAATCATCAACGTTGGCAGCGGGGGTAGATATTTCTACACTGATTTTTCCGGGATTAGGGAGTGCGTGGTAATCCAGCGCTTTTTGACGAAAGTCGGACATTTGATTTAAATCCTTTAGCGAAGAAATTGTATGCTGTTGCTAGCGCGTATGTAACTACAATAGCATAAATAAATGCAGATATACGCCAAATTTATGCTTACTCATTCTTCATTTAACTTGACTAAGCTAATGATTATAAAGAAAAAATAAATAATAATTCACAGTGTTTATGATGAAAATGCATTTCAATAGATTGGTGAATACATGCAATTTGATGTGTTTTATTTACAAGTCACTGTTTTTGTCTACAAGTAGACTGTAGTTTTTTGGTTTGGATTTTCAGCGTGATACAGTAGATTTACGCAATTAGCAAAGCGCATTTATGCAGTTTTATGCGTAGCGTATTATATAAAATGGCAAGAAATTATCGCGAGTACAGATTAAGGAGCAATACACGATTTTGCAAAGCATCAAAGAAATACCCATCGCCGACGGACAAACACTAAGCTCAGACATGATAAACGGCAGCGAGCCCATTGTATTTAGACAACTGGTAAAAGACTGGCCTATGGTGAAGTTGAGCAACAATGCCGACAAAGCAAAGTACATGTTGTCTAAAAGTGCTGCTAAGGTGGTGCCCACGTGGGTTGCTGATAAAAAGGAAGAAGGGCGTTTCTTTTATAATGAACAAATGACAGGCTTTAACTTTGAGCGCCAACAATTGCCGTTTAATGATGTTATCTCTTGGCTTATCACTAATGATGATGAGCACGATATTGCGACGGTATATTTAGGCTCTACCTCGGTAGATTTACTAATGCCCAGCTACCGTCAAGAAAACGACTTAACGCTGCTGAAAGATTCGCCCTTGGTGAGTTTATGGATGGGGAATCGCTCGCGAGTTGCTGCCCATTATGATGCCACCGACAATGTAGCATGCGTATTAGCAGGTCAACGCACATTTACCCTGTTTCCACCTGAACAAACAGAGAATTTATACGTTGGCCCTATTGAATTTAATCCGGCGGGGCAGGCGATTAGTTTAGTTGACTTCAGATACCCTGATTTAACGCGTTACCCTAAATTCTCAACGGCATTAGATAATGGTTTTGAAGCAACTTTGGCGCCGGGAGATGCTATCTATATTCCTAGCATGTGGTGGCATCATGTAGAAGCCTTAGCCTCATTTAACTTACTGCAAAACTATTGGTGGAGAAGAGCCCCCGAGGCCGCCGCGAACCCTAAAGACGCGCTTGTACATGCGATGTTATCGATAAAAGATTTACCAAAAGCGCAGCGACAGGCATGGCGGGACATATTTGAACAAATGGTATTTGACCCACAAACACCAGAGCATATACCAGAGTCTGCAAGAGGCTTTTTAAAGCCTCTCGATGAAGATCAGGCTCAAAAAATGCGAAATCTACTTAAGCGCGGATTAGAATAGTATTATGTGAGCTAAGTGTATTTTTTAAGCGTTAAATTAAAGACATAAAAAAAGGCGCAACTGCAAGCAGTGCGCCTTTTCTAGAACCGTATAGCGACTTATTTTTTGCTAAGTGCACCAAAACGTTTCTTGAATTTATCAACACGACCACCGGTGTCAACGTTACGCTGCTTACCAGTGTAGAAAGGGTGACAAGCAGAACATACGTCTAGGTTGATATCTTTTTTCAAAGTTGAACGAATTTCTAATACGTTGCCACATGAGCAAGTCGCTTTGATTTCGTTGTACTGAGGATGAATACCTTCTTTCATTGGGATACCTATTGTTAAGGCCGCCTCGCTATACAACCCGTAGCTGCACACCAAGCGATATTAAGTTAAATAACATTAGGCTGAAAATAATTAGGCTTTAAAGCCCGCTTAAAAACAACATAATGTTGTAAATTTGGAGCGCGGAGTTTATATGATTGCAAGGCTATGATCAACTATTAAAAGCAGATGGTGGTACGTATCGCATTATCATTGAGCCTGCCCAGCATATTCTATGCTATTATTTTTGCTCTTATGAAATGGGATGTTGGGCGCAAAGTTGAGTTTTAAGATTGTATCAGTTGCAATAGCGGTGCCGCTTCGAAAGTGCTTTGACTATAAAGTCGGCGAGGAGTATGCCCTTAACAGCAGTTGGATAGGATGCAGAGTGCTGGTGCCATTTGGTCAGCGCAAACAAGTTGGCATAGTTACCGCGATACACGAGCAAAGTGATGTGCCTCTTGGCAAACTGAAGTCGATTATTAAACGCCTCGACACGCAGGCGGTGCTTGAACGAAACATGTTAAGTCTTGGCGCTTGGATGTCTGACTATTACATGCATGCCATTGGTGAAGTGTATACTTTAATGCTGCCTGCTGCTTTGCGCAAAGGAAACCAAGCTGAGCGCGCCGATATTGAATATCTACAAAAAACCTTCGACGATTTATCTGCTTTGCAAGCCACTTTAAAACAAGCAAAAAAACAACTTGCCCTGTGCGCTGCTATTGCTGAGCAAAAACTCCCGCTTTTTCAAGTAAAAAAAGATTTTTCCGTGGCAATAGTCAACGCAGTGATTAAAAGAGGTTATGCCAAGCTGGTAACCGAGGCCTATTTGCCAAATCAAGGGTGGAGCCAGCGTTTAAAAACAGCCGAGCACTGTCACGCCAATGTTGAACAAAGTATTGCTATTTCCGCAATTAACCAGAGTCAGCAGTTTGCCAGCTTTTTGCTTGAAGGGGTCACCGGCAGCGGTAAAACTGAGGTTTATCTGCAGGTCATAGAGGCGGTTTTGCAAGCCGGCAAACAGGTGTTGATTTTAGTCCCTGAAATTGGACTGACGCCACAAACAGTAAAGCGTTTCGAACAACGTTTTGGCGACATTGTCGGGGTATTGCACTCTGGCCTTAACGACACTCAACGTTTATTAGTTTGGCAACAAGCCAAGGCAAATGAGCTTGGCATTGTGATTGGTACAAGATCATCTATTTTTGTGCCGTTTGCGAAGCTAGGTATGATAATCGTTGATGAAGAGCACGACGAGTCTTTTAAACAACAAGACGGGGTAAAGTATCACGCCCGCGATATTGCCGTATATCGTGCTAAGCAACTCAATATTCCCTTGATTATGGGCAGTGCTACGCCCTCGCTAGAAACTCTACAAAACGCCTTTAGTAAGAAGTACCATCACTTACAGCTGACTCAACGTGCTGCAAATGCCAGTATGCCTACCCAGTTGATGTTAGATATTAAAGGCCAACCCCTTGAGCTAGGCATTGCAGGCGGTCTGATTGAAAAAATGCGCACACAGCTTAAAAATGGTAATCAGGTACTTGTATTTGTGCATCGCCGTGGCTATTCCCCTACGCTTTTGTGTCATCAATGCGGCTATGTTGAAACGTGCATCGATTGCGACAATCCATTCACTGTGCACAAAATCAGTCAAAATTTGCAATGTCATCGCTGTGGTCAGTACAAAGCTATTCCAAAAAAATGCCCGCAGTGTGGTCATCCTGAACTAGACACCTTTGGTTTGGGTACGGAGCAGATTGAGCAAGGTATGCAGGGCTTATTTCCCGATTATTCTTGTGTGCGTATCGACAGCGACTCTACTCGTGGTAAAGGCAAGTTAAGTCAGTTATTAGAAGAGATTAACCAACAAAAACATCAAATTTTAATTGGCACGCAAATCCTCTCCAAAGGGCATCATTTTCCTAATGTGACTCTCGCCATTATTTTAAATGTAGATGGTTCATTATTCAGTGCAGATTTTAGAGCCCCAGAAAAACTTGGTCAATTAATTACGCAATTAAGCGGTAGGGCAGGTCGGGCAAATAAGCCGGGTGAAGTCTGGTTACAAACGCATCACCCTCAGCATCCTCTGCTGCAAGATCTCGTTCAAAATGGCTTTGCCGATTATGCTAGAAGCTTATTGCTCGAGCGCAAAGAGGCGCAGCTCCCCCCTTATGAGTATCAAATATTGTTACGAGCAGAGTCGGCGAATATGCCGCATATTGAGGCCTTCTTAAATTATGCTCAGCAAACTTTGAGTCAGTTTTCTAGGCTTAAACTCATTGGTCCTATGCCGTGTGCGATTGAAAAAAAACAGGGGAGATATAGGATGATGTTGTTAACGCAGTCGGCCTCTCGGCAATACTTACATAAAGTAGTGAGTGATGCGTTGTCGGTGATTGAGGCGCACCCGTATAGTGCGAGGCTGAGGTGGAGTGTTGATGTTTCTCCTTTGGACTTTAGCTAAAACCAAGGTTTACGCATAAAGCTCATAACTTAGAAATTTAATGAGCATCGACATACAAACTTCCCTATAATCGGCAAGCTTTCAGATTAAACTCGTACCTCCACAACATAGCAGTAATAAAAGCACTATTAATAATAGGAATAACAGTAGGAACAATATGGCACAAACAGACTACGTGGCTCGTGGACAAAAACGTAAAAAAAAGGCGCCAAAAAAAGCGCCGACTCCATGGCTTAGAATAATTATCGCACTCACATTAGTCTGTGGGTTCGTGTTTGGTTTGTATTTTCTGCAAACGAGCTCTACAGAGGATGACAGCACCTTAGAGCAAAATGGTCCTGGGCAAAGCGAAAACAGCCCGAGTAGCGCCCCTGTAGTGTCAAACGACAGCGATGTTGTGGTAAGCGATCCTGCGCTTGACCGCGATCCTCTTCCAGTACTGGGTGAAGAAGATTGGGCCTTTATAGATGCGTTGCCCGAGTATTCAGTTGAAGTAGATATACCTGAAGCAGTCGATTCCGATAAGCAATACATAATGCCTTGCGGCTCATTTAGGGCAACCAGCCGAGCTGAAGAATTAAGAGCAATTTTAGCGATGCAAGGTTTAGAGGCTCGCATTATAGAGAGCAATGGCGCAAATGGGCGCTGGTATCGGGTTGTACTTGGACCTTACGAACGTAAACGAGCTGCTGAACGCGACCGTCATCAACTTCGCCGTGCGAACGTCAATACTTGCAAGATATATTTAACCCAATCTGATACTAATTAGCTAATATGAGCAAGAGCCGCAAGTTGTGCACAAATGCATAACTTGCGATGTATGGGTCTTCATCAATATCGGCCTACGGCGGCGCAGGCGTCGATAACCCAGGTGGGGTATCTACTGGTTTAATTACTCTATAGGCGGCTTATACCCATTCAGTAAATGCCGACTCTTATCTAGATGCTTTATTTATTGCTCGTGTTCTTGAAATTCCCTCACGACTCCCCACATATCTGATATAGCTAAACAACGTGTAATACTTCAGGAGTATCGAATAGATGACCACAATTGTATCGGTTCGTCGTAATAATCAAGTAGTAGTGGCTGGCGACGGTCAGGTTTCCCAAGGTAATACGGTTATGAAAGGCAATGCGCGTAAGGTGCGTCGACTTTATCACAACAAAGTTTTGGCAGGCTTTGCCGGCAGTACCGCCGATGCTTTTGCATTGTTTGAGCGCTTCGAAAGTAAGTTAGAAATGCATCAAGGGCATTTAACAAAAGCGGCCGTTGAATTAGCTAAAGACTGGCGAACCGACCGTTCACTCCGGCGTTTAGAGGCCGTGCTAGTGGTTGCCGACAAAGATGCATCGTTGATGATTATTGGTAACGGCGATGTAGTACAAACAGACAACGACCTAGTTACAACAGGCTCTGGGGGCGCATTTGCCAATGCCGCTGCTACCGCATTATTAGAAAATACCGATTTAAGTGCGCAAGAGGTGGCAGAAAAAAGCTTAAAAATCGCGGGTGACATTTGTGTATTCACCAACTCCCATCAAACGATTGAAAGCCTCGATTACTAACAATTATGTTATGTAGGCACTATGCCTGGGTAACGCAAATTAAGCAGGAAAAAATATGTCGGAAATGACACCGAGAGAAATTGTTCACGCACTCGATAATCATATTATTGGTCAAGCTGATGCTAAACGCGCGGTCTCGATAGCCCTTCGTAATCGTTGGCGCCGTATGCAGCTCGATGCTGAATTACGACAAGAAGTCACACCAAAAAATATTTTAATGATTGGTCCAACAGGTGTGGGTAAAACCGAAATCGCACGGCGTTTAGCCAAGCTTGCCAATGCGCCCTTTATTAAAGTTGAGGCAACTAAATTTACTGAAGTCGGTTATGTTGGAAAAGAAGTTGAGACCATCATAAGAGATTTAGCCGATATATCAGTTAAAATGACTAAAGAGCATGCGGCTAAAAAGGTGAAGTTTAGGGCGGAAGAAGCCGCTGAAGAGCGTATTTTAGATATTTTAATCCCACCGGCTGAGAACTCCTTTGGCGAAAAAGAGCCAAGTGAAGATCGCGGCACACGACAAGCCTTTCGTAAAAAGCTACGAGAAGGCCAGCTCGATGATAAAGAAATTGATATTGACGTTGCACTGCCACAAATGGGCGTAGAGATTATGGCCCCTCCCGGTATGGAAGAAATGACAAATCAATTGCAAGGCATGTTCCAGAACTTGTCGGGCGATAAGAAGAAAAAGAAAAAGCTCAAAATAAAAGAAGCGTTCAAACTTTTGATTGAAGAGGAGTCGAGCAAGCTCATTAATCAAGAAGATTTAAAAGAGCAAGCTATTGAATCCCTTGAACAAAATGGCATTGTGTTTGTAGATGAAATTGACAAAATCTGCAAGCGCGAGGGCGTAAGCGGTGGTGGCGATGTGAGCCGCGAGGGCGTTCAGCGCGACTTGCTTCCGTTAGTCGAAGGCTCTACGGTATCAACAAAACATGGCATGGTAAAAACCGACCACATCTTGTTTATCGCCTCCGGGGCTTTTCAGATGTCAAAACCGTCTGACTTAATTCCCGAGTTACAAGGCCGCTTGCCTATTCGCGTAGAGCTACAAGCCCTTACCGTAGATGACTTTGTGCGCATACTTACCGAACCAAACGCCTCACTGACTGAGCAATACAAAGCCTTGATGAAAACCGAAGGTGTAGATGTAGAATTTACAGAATCAGGTATTCGTAAAATTGCAGAAGCCTCGTGGCAGGTAAACGAGCGTACAGAAAATATAGGTGCAAGACGCTTGCACACTGTCATGGAGCGTTTGATGGAAGATATTTCTTTTGATGCCTCAGATAAAAGCGGCGAGTCTTTTGTTATCGACAGTGCCTATGTAGATGCGCATCTTGAAGCCTTGGTTGATAACGAAGATTTAAGTCGTTTTATTCTATAGATTGTGAGAAGTAGCAACAAAAACGGAAAAAAAAGTAAACTATAAGCCGAATAAAAGCTGCACAATGAGCGAAAATCCTAGCATACTCTGATGGTGTGATTTTTATTTGGCTTTAACTATGCCCCTTAGTTTGTCCTCTGTTCAATCCAAAACCGGCTTACTAGCCATTGGCACTTTATGTGTCATGTGCGCAGCGATGTTAAGTGTTGCATCGTCAACGCCCAGTGTGCTCACTCCGTTTTCAATTCCCGCATTGATGCCGACTGTGCTGGCAAGCATAACTCAGCTTCCACACCCTGTTATTGCTTTTTTGGGAGCGTTGCCTATAAGCACTGTTTACGCCATTTGCATGGCTAAAGGAAGCCAGCATAATTTAACAATATCCAATAGCAGCATAGTGCTGATTACCTTCAGTGCTTTGCTCGCGGTAATTTATAATGCGCTGTATTTTCAGCAAGGGGTGGAGCTGCGAGGTTTAATGCATACTGTGTTACTAAGTTTGCTAAATATTGTTTTTATCACCGCCCTGCCAATGACCTATTGGCGCTACCTTTATAACAAGTCTTTATTTAGTTACCTGCGTTTTTACACCCTATTTTTTGTTTGGTTAGGCTTTTGTGCGTTTCCTTGGTATGGGCAGGTATAAGATCTAACGTTACCAGCCCTTCATCCGGTGCGACAAAGCGCAATCACCTTGTAGTGCTAAACTACACACAGTGTTAAACTACATCGCTCATAATTGAGCGATGTAGTTTAAGCGCCTGGCACATCCTTGTGCGATGTCTGCATCCAATGCAGTGATAATATCTTAGTCAATGAATGGTCATAAGTTAACTACACTGCGGCACAGTTTTTTATAATAAAAAGGGGGCGTTTTTATTTTTCTGGCACGAATGAGCTGGCTCAGCTTGATTTTCATCTTTATGGTCGCTTCGCAGCAAGCCTTTGCTGAAGATGAAATCAATATTACAGGGATTGAAGACGGCGCCGTAGAAGGCAACGTTAGGCTACTTTTAGCTGAAATTCAAACGCCTGCTGGCCGCATTAACGAAGATAAATATAAACAAGCTCTAGAGGCACAGGTCCAAAAGGCGCTGAACGCTTATGGCTATTATGATGCCAAAGTAAGTTTCAATCGCTTGCGTTTTTTTGATAAAAACGACGAAGAAAACAACCCCACACAACACCTTGAGCTCGACATTGCTATTGAGCTGGGTCGAAAGACGATAATAGAAAAAGTTGTGATGATAAATGACCTTGTGCAAATTGACCAAGCAGCGATTCCAGAGGTGATCACCAAACTTATAGAGCAAGTTAAAGCCCTTGAAGGCAGAGCTGTTGACCATGCGCAATATGAAAACCTTAAGCAGAAGTTAAAAACCTATGCGCTTATTTATGGCTATTTTGACATGTCGTTTCCCGTGCATAAGCTAATTGTACAGCCAGCCACGAGCGTTAACGACCAAGAGACTGTTGACTTAGAAAATAGTAGCCCTTCAGATAATACTTCTGTTACTCGAACGGAAACCACCGCAATTATTCATTGGATATTTTACCTTGGCACCCGTTATCAATTTGGCCCAATTACCTTTTTACAAGAAACGCGAGGGCAAGACATTGCGCGCAATGTAAAGGAGTTTAAAGAAGGCGAGTACTTTGATCAAAGTAAGGTGGGTTCATATTCTATTGATATGCATAGTACTGACTACTTTAATAGTGCAATTGCGCGTGCAAATGCCGATAAAGCTGTAGACTTTAGAGTACCCATTGAAGTTATATTAACGCCAAAGCCAGAGGATACCTTTGAGTTTGGGGTGGGGATCTCTACCGATACGGGCCCTCGTTTTACACTTGATTGGTCGCGGCCATGGGTAAATCTTGACGGGCACTCGATAAATACTCGGCTATATTTTTCGCAGCCTAGAAAATCCATCGTAACTACTTATCGTATCCCAATGGCTAACGCTTTAAATGACTTTTACAACATTCAGGGTGGAATTACGCGCGTAGACGACAATCAGACCCGAAGTGACAACTTTAATGTTGCCTTTCAGCGGCAATGGGGGGCGGTTGAATTTGAAGATTGGGATAAAATCGCCTTTATCAAATATGAGCAAGAATCATTTATTCAAGGCTCGGCTCAGCGTCAAAGTACTTCTTTGTTGCTCCCCGGTTTTACTTTTGCAAGAACGCGAAAGAGAGGCGATATTTTTGTAGATTGGGGAGATCTTCAGCAGGTAACCGTTGAAGGCGGAAGTCGGTTTGTACTTTCAGACATCGACTATTTTAAAGTATTAGCTCGAACAAAGTGGTTACGACAATATGATAAACATCGTCTTGCTTGGCGGGGTGATGCTGGTGCAATCGCGACTAACGATTTTTCACAAGTACCTTCGACACAACGTTTCTTTGCTGGTGGTGACCAAAGCATTCGAGGCTTTGGTTTAAACGCAGTTTCCGACTTTGATACCATTGTTGAAGACGGAGAAACAAAAACCGAGCTTAACGGTGGCCGCTTTTTAGCAGTGGCCAGTATCGAGTATTCTTACCGTGTGGCTGAGCGATATCGCGCCGCTGCTTTTTTTGATGCTGGAAACGCAAGTGACAACCCTATTAAAGACGCAGCCTTTGGTTTTGGTGTAGGGGTACATTGGTTGTCACCTATTGGAACGGTGCGTTTCTACATTGCTCGAGGTGTCAGTGATTTTGATAAAACGGTTAGAGCGCACGTTGTGATTGGGCCGGGGCTTTAATATGCAGGTATCTATGAGAAAATTCACCAAATATCTTGCATGGTCATTTTTGACCCTTTGCGTGTTTAGTCTTGTGCTTGTTTTTGTTGCCTCAAGCACCCTAGGCGTTCGCAGCGCCGTCTATTTTGCCAACAAAGTCGACGGAATTAGCATCGAGGGAACAAGCGGTAGTTTGTATTCTCAAATCGATATTAAGCGCATTGAAGTGGATATTGAAGATGTTATTAGTATTGATGCACGTTCCGCCAGTATTGATTTAGAGTTAAACTGCTTGTTGGATTTAGCGGCCTGTTTATCACACATAAAACTGCAATCTATTGATATTACGCTGCCATCATCTTCACCGCCTGGTGTAGTGTCTGAACAAACTCAACAATACATCTCTTTGCCTATTCCGATCGAAGTAAAAGTGCTTAGTGTGCAGCGATTAGGGTTATTTCAGGCGCTAGAGCAAGGTGAGGCTGAGCGTATATTGAGTGTGGCCCAGCTCGAACTTACCAATGCTTATGGATTTAACGATATAACGCTCGATGCGTTAAAGGCAAAAGAACTGTTGCTGTATGCCTCAGCGGCGGCGAATCAAGTTGCGTCCAAGGGGCACGAGGAATTTTCTCTAAAAAGCGTTAAGGCATTAATTGCGCAAGCCCCGCTGATTAATGTTCCGCAAATATTTATTCCGGTAAACGCCGCGTTAGACGAGCTCAAAATAGAGCAATTATGTTGGCAGGTAAAAACAAGTCCAAAGCCTGCCTCATGTATTGTTTTACCAAACGCAAAACTAAGCGTGCAACAACAGCTGGTAAAACTCGATGCGCGGATATTCGCTCCTGAACTGCTGGCCGCTCAGGGCATTCTGGCTTCGAGCATTATGATAGACGCTGAAGTTAAACTTGCTGAAAATTATACCCATGAGCTGAACTTACAATTGCTCAAAACAAATAAAGCGAATGACCAGCCTAAACTGCTTGTAGAGATAAAGGGTGACCTCGCGCAAACACAAATAAACGCAAACCTTGTTGAACAAGCTGCGCGCAGAAACATAGTGTCTGTTAATGCCGCTGGGCGGTGGCAGCAAAAAAACTTACCACTTGATGTTAGTGTTAGCTTAGTGGATTTCGCCGCGCTTAAAGTGTTTTGGCAAAGTCCTTTTGATTTTGAACTGCCAAAAGCAAAAATTGCGATAAAAGGTGACTGGACACAATATGAACTTGTGGCATCGGCAAGCCTTGCCTCGTTAACACTCGATGGTGATGTTGAATCAGATATTTCGTTAATAGCATCGGTATCCTTAAGTGACGCTAAAGCCGATATTGCACAATTTCACACTCGCGGTGTGTTAGGTGATATTGCTTTGTCGGGTGAGCTGGCACTGCAACAACAAGATGAGAGCTTAACTAAGGCCGGTTTAAGCCAAGCTGACCTCACGCTATTGGATTCAAATCGCTTAGCGCTTGTTTCTAAGCTTGATTTAGCCCTTGAAAACGTCAACCTTGGCGCACTTCGCCGAGATTTACAAAGCGATATCTCAGGTCGTTTATCGCTGTCTCATATTTTCACTGAAACATGGATGCAAGGAAGCGCTAAGTGTAATGGCATTAGTGGCGAAATAATGGATTATACCTTGTCTGCAAAGTGCGATATTAGTTTGTCGCCAGAGGGCTTGATTAATATTCATCGTTTTGAGTTGCAAGAGGCACAAAATACGGTTATCGCTCAAGGGCACTTACAATTTTTACATACTAACTATCTCACTATGGACATGCAGCAATTTCTGCAAAGTACCGGCGAGCTTAGCTTTGATGCACAATTAAATACTTTAAATAGCCTATATATGCACTTAAGTGGTAGTGCCAGCATGCAAGGGCGTTTCAGCGGCTCGGTGGCCGCCCCTCAGCTTGAGCTAAGTGCGAATGCGCAGTCATTTAGCGCCGATGATCTTGCGGTGGAAAACCTGAGTTTGGCGCTTGCGATAGATGCCGATGACAACTACCAAGGCGACCTTCAGCTCGATGTGAGTCAGCTGAAGGTGAATAGCGTTTTGATTGAAAGCATAAATGCTGTGGGCAGCGGTAACAAAGACAAACATAGTTTAGAGTTAAGCGTAAGCCGAAAGGACTTAAAAACAACACAAGTACTCATCGGCGCCTTGAATGTAGACGCTCAAACTAAGCGTTGGCAGGGGAAGTGGCTAGAGGGAGAAATACTTCTGCCCTATGCCAACTTAATTCTCGATGATGAAGCCGAAATTGTCGCTGACTTTATCCAGCAAAATTACACTCTTGGCGATCATTGCTGGGTAGATAAAGATACAACTAATAGCATTTGTTTAAGTGACTTGGCATACACCGATAATGAGGTAAGCGCGGCACTAAACCTGGCCTTTGATGTAGCTAATATTGCTCGGCATTATTCTTCTGACCTTATTTTGCCGGATACTCGTTTACCCCTTACTAGTCAGGTTAACGCAAGTTTTTCAGAGCCCAAAGGGCTGAAACTAACGGCCTATAGTACAGTCATTGGTGGTGAGGTAGAAACTGAGCGGCATATGCTTGAATTAGATGCCATCGTAGCCAACATCACACTCGAAGATGAGATGGTAGAAGCGGCTATTTTCGCAGGGACAAAAGAAACTGGGATCTTAGGGCTGCAGTCGAACATAAGCCTTCATCCCGATAAACCGAAGCACAAAAGCCGTTTGCGCATTGATGATTTCAATTTGAATCTGCTGCAGCGCTTTATTCCCAGCACCCAGAGTATTTTGGGGATGGTCAATGCCAATGTGGGTATAGAGGGCCCCTTTGATGAACCCCAATTAAGTGGTGATTTGAGTATCTCCGATGGTGAGCTTATTTTAGATGCCTACACTTACCCACTAACTAAATTCTCGCATCAGATGTCGTTTGACGGGCAAACAGCGAACATGGTGGGGGACTTTAATTTAGGTACCGGTAGTGGCGACTATAGTGCTGATATTCATTTTGCCGAACCGTTTAGCGTAAATGGGCAATTAAATGGCAAAAACATGCAGTTCGCCTTTGGCAAAAGCAATGCTGAGGTATCACCAGAGCTTGATTTTCTTTTCTCGCCAGGAGACTTAACCTTAAAAGGGCAAGTGGCAATTACCAGTGCCTTAGTTAAGTTAGAAGAACTCCCAGAAAACGCGAAAACTCCCTCCAGCGATACTATTATTATTGGTCAAAAAGAGCCCGAACCGATTGTACCGTTAGCCCTTGATATTGACCTTGACATTCTCATAGACGAACCAAAAGAAGAACGGGTAAAAATCAACGCTTTTGATTTAGAAGCGACTCTTACCGGAGACTTGAATTTACAAGTTACGCAAATTCAAAATGAAGAGGACGGAAGCTTTCAGCCCATGCGTACATTGCTATTTGGGCAGGTCGAAGTGCTAAATGGTAGTTACGAGGCTTACGCACAAAAGTTACTTGTCGATAGTGGTAAAATTCTATTCAACGGCGAGCCTAGTCTTCCAGAGTTTCACATTCGCGCTATTCGTAACCCGCTCAATACAGAAGGGGATGTGATTGCGGGTTTGAGGATCAGAGGAAACCCCGTTGTGCCGCGAGTGGAATTGTTCTCAGAGCCCAATATGATACAAGCGCGTCAGTTATCGTATTTGTTGCAAGGTAAAGATATAAAATCAGATGAAGATGATAATTCGAGTCAATCTAACACTGCTCTTATCAATGCATTGATTGGGTTTGGTGTGGGTCGAAGTGAAAATGGTGTCGGGCAGATTGGAAATGCGCTAGGTTTTGACTCTTTGAATTTACAAACTGCGGGTGCCGGAGACGATTCTCAAGTGCAAATAACCGGTCGTATTGCCAAAGATATTCAAATTACCTATGGCATAGGCGTGTTTGACCAGGCCAGTGAAGTGATTCTGAAATATCAAATTATGCCGAAGCTATTTATTGAAGCAAAAACCGGCGTAGCGAGCACTATCGATTTATTTTACGAAATATCGCGCGGCGAATTCTTACCCAAAAACCAAAACAAAAAGAGTACTACGCCTACCGAATAAACTAAGCGGGAGTACTCTTTTTAAGATCATGACCTATCCGGTTTTATGCGTTGTTTTATTGACATTATGCTAAACCAATTCCATATCTTGGTAGTGCCGCGCAACAAGGGCATAGCGACTGCGGATATCGAGCTTGCGGTAGATGTTATGGCAATGAAACTTCACCGTGCGTTCGCTGATAAATAAGTCAGAACCAATCGTTTTATTAGGCAAGCCCTCTAAAATCTTCTCGGCAATCTGTTTTTCACGTTTTGATAGTACTTCACTGTAGTGTGATAATGACATGGGGATCTCCTTATGTGTCATGTAATTAAATTCATCCATGTAATGGACGTAGGGTTGGCTGGTCATTTAGTTGACTTGCCTTTGTTGAGCCATCGGCATTGAGGTATTCAACGCCATTGGCGGTCAACCTGATGATATGTTGCGCGCTGGCGATGGTTTCGCTGCGATGCGCAATCATGATTTTAGTAATATTGAGTTGTTGTAGATTAAAATTAAGCTGTTTTTCAGTGGCGGCATCTAAATGACTGCTAGCCTCATCTAAGAGCAATAGCTTAGGTTCTCGGTATAAGGCTCTGGCAATTAATAAACGTTGTTTTTGCCCACCGCTCAGACTATCTCCCATGTCGCCTATGGTGCTTTGATATTGCATCGTCATGTTCATAATATCTTGATGAATACAGGCGATTTGGGCGCAAGTTACGGCTTTTTCGATATTGATGTTCTCGTCAAATTGACTTATGTTTTCCAGCACGCTACCACTGAGTAATTGATCATCTTGCAAGACGGCAGCTATGTCATGAGCGCCTCGATTATCTGGACTTAATGGCAATCCGTTGATCAGAATGCGTCCGCTGTTGCTGTTAAGGAGTCCTAACAAGCAGTTGAATAAGGTAGATTTGCCACACCCACTTTGACCAACAATCGCCATGCTCTCGCCAGATACTAAGCTAAAGCTCACATGCTTAAACACCGGGGCAAGATCATCGCCATAAGCAAAGCTTAAATCTTCAACCACCACGTGCGGGTTTGTATTTTTGTTATTGCTTACAGTTTTGTGTTTGGAGCTACGCTCTGCAACGTGTGTAATAGCAAGTTGTTGGCGTGCATTTAATGGGTCTTTAAGCTCTGGCTCAGTAAGTAAAATGTCACTTACCCGCTCTAGGTGTACGCTGAGCATTTTAAACTCAATCCACTTTTCAATGAGGCTAGCCATAGCATCTACAAAACGGCTTTTATAGCTGATGAAAGCGAATAACATTCCCACGGTCATACTTTGCTCCAGCACAAGTAGCGCGGCTAAATACACCACTACTAGGTTTTCGATACCAAATAGCAGTTTGTTCAAGGTGCTAAAGCGGATATTCCATTTTGCTAAATCGATGCGCTTATTCATGGCAACCGTTAGCTTGTTTAGCCATTTGGCATGGGAGGATGCGCTGGAATTACTGAGTTTTAAACTACGAATGGCGCGCACAGACTGCATAAAGTAGCTTTGCTGCTCAGCATCGGCATACAAAGTTTCTTTATTTAGGCGCCTGACGGGATAAAAGAATAGCCAGCGTAATACGCTATACAACGCAACCACCGCTATAACAACTATTGTAAGTTTTACTGAATATGCCAGCATCACTGCTAAGGTGATGAGTGCCATGATGCCATCGATTAGCGCAGTAATAATACCGGAAGTGATCAGTTCGCGAACGTGTTGCACAGAATCAAAGCGACTTACAATATCGCCCATATGCCGACGAATAAAATAAGGAATAGGCAGTGACAATAAGTGAGCAAACACGCTCGATGATAAAAACATGCTAAAGCGCATCGAAAACACCAGCATGAGTCTCTCGCGCAAAAACTGCGTAGCGGTATCAATAACAAGAACTAAAGCGAAGCCAAATACTAAAGCAGAAAGTAAGGCTTCATCTGCTTTTACCAGCACTTCATCTACCACCGTTTGCATGTAAAAGGGGCTGACTATGGCAAATAGTTGTAGCAGCAACGACAATGCTAAAAGTAAAAATAGTTGTCGTTTTAACCCGACCGCATTTTTTGCAAAATCGCGCAAACGAAGTCCCGTGCTTGCTTTTACCTGTGTAAAATCTTGGTTAGGGCTCAACTCAAGCGCTACGCCGGTAAAGCCTTGATCGACTTCTTTCATGCTAACAAAACGTTTGCCTAGCGCGGGGTCTGCAATGTGAATTCCCCTCGCAGTGACTTTAGTTAAAACCACAAAGTGCGAAAAGTTCCAATGCAAAATGGCGGGTGTTTGCAGTTGAGCAAGCTCTTCAAGAGGCACTTTTAATGCCCGTGAAGACATACCAATACGGGCCGCTTGCTCAATAATGGTGCTTAGGTTTACCCCTTGTCCGTCGTTGTTTAAATCTAAACGTAACTGCGAAAGATTAATACCATTGCCATAGTAGTTTGCAATCATGGTTAAACATGCCATGCCGCATTCGTTGGCTTCGTTTTGCATAACTAACTTCAGGCGTTTGAAGCTACCAAAATTGAGCTTGTTTAAAATCGTATGATTGTTTAGCGCTGCACTGCTCATTAGATGCTCCCTTTTAGGCTGTATAGAGGCGAGAGTAACCATTCAAAAAGACTGCGCTCTGAGAGCACCACATCGGCCTGCACGGTCATGCCTTCTTTAAGGGGAATCTGCTCACCTTTAGCCACTATGTAATTTTGCTCTAGCGAGGCATGCACCATAAATACAGCTTGTTGGATAGCAATAGCATGGTTCTGATGTTCATTAGGTAAGGTGATGCTGCGTGCCACACGTTCTAGCTTTGCGTTAATCGTGCCGTATTTTTGATAAGGAAAGGCATCAAGGCGCACTCGAATATCTTGATTAGCTTCAATAAAACCTGCCGAGCTACTTGGTACCGCAAGTTGTAACGCGAGCAGCTGCTCAGGCACGGCCAGTTTTAAAAGAACCGGAAAACGCGCAATATCATCGCCTTGCTGGGCTTGTAAGTTACTCACTACGCCACTGCGTGTTGCATAAAGCGTATAAGAGTGTTCGTTTTGTAGATCTTTTAGTTGGCGCTGAATGGGTAATTGGCTAAGTTTAATGTCGGTCGGTTGCTGTGCACTTTGTTGTTTTACGCTTGCTTCTTGCGCTTTTATTTGTGCGAGCTTTATGCGGTTGTCAGACAATTGCTGACTAAGCTGTGCGCTTTGTTGGCGCATGCTAAGCAGGGTTTGAGTGGCATTATCAAAAGCATCGGCGCTGATGAGTTGTTGTTTGGCTAAGGCAGCAAACTTAGATACTTGCTTCTGAGCAATCTCAATGCGTTGATTAAGATAACCTGCTTGCAACAACAAGGCATCTTTTTGCTGTAAAGTTGCATGCTTCTGCTGTGCTAAATACTCAAGTTGTTGCAGACTATCTTGTAAACGGTTCTTTTTGACCTGCTCTAGCAAATGAATATGTTCATTTAAGGCGTTAAGCTGCGCGCTAACATTGTTTTTATCTGCAATTATTTGGTTGGTGCGCATAATGGTAAGTAAGCGCTCACCTTTTTTAACATGTTGGCCATTCTCTACATATACATCGGTGATTAATCCGCTACCTTCTTTTGCAACAATTGCAATGCTGGGTTCTTTAGAACTAATAAAACCCGCTACCGTTGATTTTTCGGTAAAAGAGTGGGTATTAAGCGCTAATAACATTAAGGCAAACCAAGCACATAAACCGGTACTTATTACCCAAGCGCGGGTATTAGGAAGTAGCAGCGGGCTGCCGTGTCGTTGCATGGCGTAAGCTTGCCAAGCGGCTTGTCGGTATAATGTTGAATCGTTTTGCATATAAGTGCTTTTGGTAAACTATTTGTGTGATGAAAGACTAAAATTTTATGCGTAGTGCATCAGTCAATAATGAGGCGAGTGTTAGAAATTTTGAGACATTACTAGTGTTAGCGCTGGTATGACGGGCAATGGACAGGTAAAAGAAAAAAGCAGGAAATGACGCGTTATTACAAAAAAGACAAGTGCTGACTCAAATTTGAGTTATCACTTTTTTATCACATTTACAGGCCAGCACTGTCTTTGAGGACGAGAGCTGTTACTCTTAATTTGCTGAGTTATTTTTAATGTGATTGCTCAACTGAACAATTAAGCAAGCTCAATCTTTTAAAACATGAGTAAGGAAACGCTATGAAATTAATACGTGCAATGTTGATAAGCCTGTTAGGGATGACACTCTCTCTGCCCAGCCTAGCCTTTAGTGAAGATCCCATAGAAACCGGTACATTTAATAATAAAGCGATTTATGGCTTTGATACGGTCGCCTACTTTACGCAAAACCAAGCCGTTGAAGGGAATGAAGGTATCCAGTCCGAATGGCGCGGGGCAACGTGGTACTTTGCCAGTACGGAGCATAAAGCACGGTTTGATGCAGAGCCCGAAAAGTACGCACCGCAGTATGGCGGGTATTGCGCTTATGCTATGTCTAAAGGGCGCTTTGTTGGGGTAGATGAAGAGGCTTTTACCATTCACAATAACAAGCTCTATCTTAACTACAGTAAAAGTGTACGAGAGGACTGGCAAGAAGATAAAGATGCCTACATCGATTTAGCCGATGTAGAATATCCGGCCGGAATTGAGTAACACGCCGTTAAGGCGTATTACCATAGCTTACTTCATAGCTTACTTGGGGTTTTTAAAACTTCACCAGCATTTGTAGTGCGATTCTATCGTCCATGCCGCTTAGAATTTTACTTGGGTTGGCCTCGGGCCCTAAGTTGGGCGCTTCGGCATCTCGTAGCTCATAGTTAACGGTCGCCTTAACCGTTTTTGTAAATTGATACTGCGCGCTAAAAGACAAGGTTGTAAACTTTCGTTCAAGCGCAGGAGCCTCATCACTTGTTGCACGGTGCAATTCATCGTAGCGCACGTTAACTTCTAGTGTAGGGGTAACTTGGTAGCCCCCTTCAATTTGCCAGCCAAACGCTTGGTTATCGGTTAAATAGTTGAACGAAGCCACTCGGTCCTCGGCATTACTCAAGGCCCCCGGAAGTGCTGCGCCATCGGTACCGCCAAATATCATCCCATCTGCAAAGATAACTTCACCGGCCGCTCGCCATTTATTTTGGCGATAAGTAAAACCTGCACCGTAGCGTTCTCGGTCAAAGTCTTGTTCGCCGCTAATACCATTTGCAAAATCAAGGCTACGCTTCCCTTTTCGATACCACGTATAGACTTTAAAACCTTGACGTTTTGCGCGTTTTCCACCAAATACCTGTTCAGTCGCCAAATAAACGTAATACTCTTTGTCACTATTGTTATCGGCACGGGCAATACCATTTCCATTTCCCACCATTACCGCATAAGTGAATTCTCGCTGCCCTTGGGTGAAGGTGTTGAATACTTGAATGCCGATATCACGAAATGCGCTTACCGGACCATTAAGAGGGTTTGCAAAGTCGGGTCTGCTGCCATCTTCATCAGTAAAGCGTTCTTGTAAAAGCTGATTGGTGGCGTTGGTAAAGTTGATCCAGTTTGCTGCGTGTGCGGCTTTTAGGGCTTCGTTGCTTTGCGGGACTTTAAATTGACCAATACGAATGCGTGCGCCCTCAATGTAACTCAGCGTAACACTGGCGTCGGTTAGTTGTGGGCCATCGGTAACCGTTATGCCGTTGTTGCCAAATTCGGTCAAAAAGAAGTAATTGATATTGTCGTTAATTTTACCTCTATAGCCTAAACGTGCTCGGCGAATATTAAAGGTATCGGTACTTTTACTGGGTGCAATTCTATTAAATGCAGCAGTTTGTCCTGCCCAAGGCCCAGCCGCAATTGGTGTGCCGTCAGTTTGCGCGTACTCTGCCTGAACAAAGCCCCATAGCTTTCCTCCAGGCTCATTGGTTAAAGGCTCTGTACCTTGCAGTGACAGCCAATCGGCAGATATTACAGAGGTACTTGTACAAAGTGCGATAACGCCAAGGCTGGAAGCTATGCGAGAAAATTTCATTTTGATTACTCTTTGTTTAACTCAGAAGTACACACATTTTAGGTGCTGTTGTGGGTTTAACGGCGAGTTTAGAGCTTTCTTTAGGTAGTGCTTACTATGACTAGAGGTATCTTTAAGCGGCACAGGTGTTCTGCGCTTTTAGTAAAAAGCAATAGTGCAGGTTTGTACGTATATAAGGTCGATTAACTGATTGTCGCTATTGCGCAAAGTTATAAATGTAGAATAACGACACGAAATACTTCAGATTTTGACGGATGCAGCGTGACTATTTTGAATCCTTGGCGATAATACTAAAGGTCAAATCGGTTGGGTAACAAGGCATCTAAACTCGAGGTCCACTTTTTACTTAGATTTCGGTTAATACACAGCACCGGGCCTGATTCAGCAGACATAAATTCTGTTACCACCTGGCGACAAGCACCACAAGGGGAAATAGGCTCTGCTTGGTTAGACATGACGTAAAGGGAAGTGATACTTTGCATACCGTCAACGATTGCTGCTGAAATCGCTGAGCGTTCGGCACAAATAGTTAAGCCGTAAGACACGTTTTCTACGTTTACCCCATAAGCAACGCGGGTCTGCCCCTCTATTTCATAGGTGACCGCTGCCGAAACTTGCACCTTTGAATAAGGGCTATGAGATTTTGCAAGTAATTGCTTAAGCGATGCTAGTATTTGTTCTTTGCTCTGAGACATTCTGCGTTTCTCTTTTGTTTGCGTGTTCGCAAATTCTTTATCCTTATTTTATTAGCTTATCATAGGCAAGCTAAGTAAGTGTCAGATAAAAAAGCTCCTGCAGCATTGGAAGTGCTGCAGGAGCTTTAATAGGTGCGTAATTTAGTTAAATATCTTTAAGCAATTCTTGCACCGCACGTTTAAGCTGAGGGTCGACCCCTTTTGCTTTGTACGCGGGAGGGTTGAACACTTCAATATCGGGAGTTGCTGGTACAAACTCCATATTTTCGCCGCTGTCTTTTACCCACCAGCCTCTAAAGGGCATGCGCACAAATGAGCCGTCTACCAAACCGTAACCACCGGTGCTGATCACTGCACCAAAGGTGGGCCGGCCAACTAACTTACCTATGCCAAGCGCTTTATAAGCATGCGAGAATATTTCCGCATTGGAATAGCTGTTTTCGTTGCTCATGGCAATCGAAGGCTTAGTCCAAGCAGAAAGCGGTAAGCGCTCAGCAAACGGATAACTGTCTTTAAACTTATCGTGGTTTTTCTCGATATCATCGGTCGCGCCGCGAGGAATGGTGTAAGAATGTTGCTTAACATTTAATACCGCCATTAAGTAATCGGTCGTCCAGCCGCCGCCGTTGTAACGCACGTCAATCACAATACCGTCTTTACCATAACCTGCTGCCATTAGTTCACGTTCAAAGCGCTCAAAGCTACTCCAATTCATCCCGCGAATATGCAAATAACCAAGTTTGCCGCCGGAGAACTCGTCGGTGAGTCGCCTGCGTTCATCCACCCAAGCATCGTAAAGCTCGGCGCTTAAAGACGCGGTTGGCCAAATAACCACTTCTTTATCTTTGCCGTCTCGTTTAACCTGCAACAGCACAGGCGTATTTACGGTATCCACAAGTAAACTATAAAAATTACGCTGGGCAATACCTTGCTGATTTACCGACACAATAATATCGCCGGCCATTAGCTTGCTATCCACGCGATCCGCTGGGCTATTTGCTAAAACACGCTTAACTTCAAAACCTTTGTCGCTGTGCGAGCCTTCAATGCCCAACAAGCCTGTTCTTTGTCGTTGGGTTTCTTTTTGATTTTCGCCACGAGCCATTCCCATATGACTAGCATTTAATTGCCCAAGCATAAGATTGAAGATGTATTGGAAATCTTCTTTGGTTGACGCCTTAAGTGCTAATGGTCGATATTTTTCGCGTAATGCGTCCCAATCTTGCCCGTGAAATTTAGGGTCATAAAAGCCAGTGTTCAGCGCTCTCCAGCCCTCATCAAAAATTTGCGCGCGCTCTTGAGCGTAATCAATGTTCACGCGTGAATTTACCGCAAGTGCTTCAAGTTTATCGTTTTTCGTTGCAATGCGATTGATCACGCCGCCTTTTGTGAGCGCAAACACGTGCTTGCCTGAATTGTCTAAAGTGAGCTGAGAAGGCTCTTTATTACCGCCAATGAGGGTTTTCTTGTCTTCGCCATCCCACTTAATTTTGTAGAGGTTTCGTTCAACTTTAAAGTTTTGACGCCCTGCGCCACCGGTGGCGAAATAGATGTGCTCACCGTCTTTATCAAATATCATTTGCGTTTCGTTGCCCGCAAAGGAAGTGACTTGTTCAAGACGCTCGTAAATGCCGTCAAAGTCGATGGTTATTGCTTCAACTTTAGCGGCTTTTTCATCCGTGTCGTCGCCTTTCTCTTCTTTATCGCTGTCTTTATCTTTGTTCGGCTTGTCGTCGCTATTCTCCATTCGACGCCACTCTTCTTTAGAGCGCTGCCAATCTTCCTCGCTTAGCCATGCAAACCAGATGTCGGCATCGCCATTGTTGCGCATCGATACAAAACCAAGTTTTGAGCCATCAGGACTCCAAATCGGGTTGCTATCGTATTTTGGATGCATGCTTACGTTAACTGGCTTTGAAGAATTGTCGGCGGCATGAATGTAGACTTCTTCATTGAAGTTTAGGTCCGACAAAGAATACGCTAACCAAGTGCTGTCGGGCGACCAAGAAACCGTAGAGGGAATATCCCAACCATCAATCAATGTGACTTCATTGCTAATTTCAGCGGCCTCATCATCGCTGTAGCTAATGTCGGCGCTTATTAGCACGCCACGATCCTGACGATACGCAATCTTTTTGCCGTTGGGTGATACAACTGGGTCAAATTCTTCAGCTTTGCTATCGGTTAAGCGCGTGATTTTGTGCTTCAAAGACACAAATAGGTTAGGCTCATCGGTGTCGGCTGACGTTAATAAAAACAAATCGTTTTGACCGTTCACGTCAGATACAAATACAAGCGCTTCGTCACTCAACCAAGCGATATCTCGGTCTCTTTCAGGCCCGGTCGACAAAGCCACACTGCGTTTGTCGTCTTTGTCGTTACGGGTAACATAGATATCACCGCGTAGTACATAGGCACTGAGCTTGCCATTAGGCGATACGGCGTATTCATCGACTTTGTTGGTCATGCTTTTGGCCACTAAAGGGTCAAATCTAAAGTCGCTACTTACGTCGATGTTGATAGTCACTTTAGTTTCTGCGCGAGTATCAAAAGAATGCACCTCATCGCCCGCTTGGTACACTATTGATGCACCGCTGGTGTCGGTACTAAAGTGATTGATGCCAAACTCGGTTTCGTCGGTGAGTTGTTCGATGTTACCGTTTAAGTCGGTTTTGTGGACGTTGTATTTGCCAGAGCGAGAAGATACAAAATACAAAGTGTCGTTATTGACCCACTTCGGCATAAAGTCGTTGCCATCAAAAGTCGTCAGTTGTGTGTAGCTGTCATCGTTTTTATCGTAAATCCAAATGTCTCTGTTTGCAGGGCCTCGATAGGCTTCTCTTGAGATTCGGCAGGTGCCACGCACAAAGGCGACTTTAGTCCCATCAGGGGAGACAATAGCATTAAAGCCTAATGCATCCATAAAGCGTGATTCGCTTTTGTTACCCGCTGCATCTACGCTGAGAATTTCCCACTCGCGCTCAACTTGTGCATAGGTACGGCGGCTATTGAATAGGATATCATCGTTATTGGTAAAACTAGTGACGATGTCGTTGGCAGAATGGTAAGTCAGGCGCTGTGGTGTGCCGCCCTTGGCGTTTATACTAAAAATATCATTATTGCCAAAGCGGTCGCTACTAAAGGCAAGGGTGCTGCCATCGGCTGACCATGCAGGGTTACTTTCATAGCCTTCGTGAATAGTGAGGCGATCGGCTCGACCGCCGCTACTGTCTACTGTCCAAATATCGCCCTGATATGAAAAGGCGATACGATCCCCATTGGGGCTAATTTCAGTTTGTAAAATGAGAGGTGAGGCAACTGAAGCTGCCGACACGGCTAGTGATAAACTAAGCGCGAGTAATTTCATGATGATCCCTATTCTATTTTTTAGCAAAAACTTTTGTCGTTTGTACTACGCAAAAAAGCACGATTCATGTCAAAAAAAATCGTGCTTTTCATATTTTCATGCATGCAATTTATGGTGCCGGGTTATCTCCAACACACTGAACTCTTTGCTTAGTGCACCCAATGGTACCTGTGAGCTTTATCTTCCATTTGAGCGCGAGTTTCTTCAGGCATAAACAAGGCATTGTCGGTCTCAAAGAAGAAGGGGGCACGCGTATCTTTGCTACCCACTTCATTCATAGTGGCCGTTTCAAATACGCGACCATTGAGTACGGTATAAGTTACAAATTCACTGCGCCTAATATCGCTTAGAACATCGCCATCAATTACCGCTAAATCTGCCAGTTTACCGACTTCAATACTCCCTATGCTTTTGTCCATGCCGAGGTGAACCGCTCCATCAATCGTGCCGCCTCGCAGCGCTTCAAATGGTGTAAAACCTCCTTGATGCATGATCCAAAGCTCCCAATGCGAGCTTAAACCCTCACGTTGACCGTGTCCGCCAATCATCACGCGCACACCTTCATCGCGCAGTTCTTTGGCATATTTGGCAACTTCAATATGATTATATTGATTGTCAGGAGCGGTTTGTCGACGAATTGCGCGTCCATCTACAATAAAGTTAGGAACATAACGCAGTAAGCGTTCGTTTTTCCACACTTCATCACGGTCGTAAAAATACATTTCTCCCGACAAGCCGCCATAAGCAACTGAGAATGTTGGGGTATAACCAAATTCTGTGGCAGACCAGAGCTGCGTTAAGTCATTGTAGCCCCGTGCGATGGGAATGTTATGCTCTAAACCCGTGTGTCCGTCTACTAACATGGTGATGTTTTGTTGATATTTACCGCCCCCTTCAGGCACGACCATCATTTGCTGTTTGTCGGCGGCCACTAAGACCTGTTGACGCTGGTCTCTTCGCGGTTGGTTATAACTTTTAACCGATATCGCACCTAAGTCTTTTAAGCGCTGTACATGATAAAAAGCATCATCGTAGTCGTTGATAATGGCTTTAAATCCTAGCGCTTCAGCACCGTATAAAATAGTACCGGTTGAGTAAATGCGAGGCGCGACTATTTTACCTGCGCGTTGTAGTTCAGATGCGGCCATAATTTCAGTGGTATCGTTTGACGGGTCATGAATGGTAGTGATGCCAAACGAGACATTCGAATATTGATCCCAATTTTGCTGTGGAATAATTTCGTTGCTACCTTGAGGGCCGTGCGCGTGAGCCTCTATTAACCCGGGGATAATGCTCTTACCGGTAGTATCAATAACTAAGGCATCTTCAGGAATACTGACCTCGCCTTTTTTACCTACTGCGCTAATTCGATTGCCGGTAATCACAACCACACCATCTTCAATCACTTCTTGCTGATTATTCGCATCGCGCATAGTGATTATTTTACCGCCCGATAGCACGGTAACTTGCTCGGGCTTATCGAATTCACGTTTAAACGATAAATTAATGCCTTCGGCCAATGGTTCGGGCATCGAATCGTCAGATTTTGCTTCATCTAAAAAGGCGAAGGTATCAGACAAATCACGTTCAAAGTAACGCGGTCCATGAGACCAACCTACCGTTGAACTATCGTTGCGCCATGTCATGTAGTTACCTGCACGGGCAGAAAGCTGCTGCACAGGGAGTGATTTCATATCTGGCCCAATGCTGAGTCGCTTTCCGATTTGGGTAAAGGGCATTACATAGGTATTGTACTGATGTACAAAGGCGACGTATTTTTTATCAGGAGACAAGCGATACTCACTGACCTTATCGGCCCCATACAAGTGTTCTTGTTTGTCTTCGCCATTTAAATCGACACTCACAAACTGTGTTTCACGGTAGGCAGCCGGAACGGTTTCGGTGAAATAAACACGGTCGTTATTAGCACTAAAGTGAGGCTCAATGCCGCGTTTAGAGACCAAGGTTGTGCGCTCTTCATCTAAGTCTAAAACATATAAACCAGGGTCGTTTGAATACTGGGGGGCAAGTAAGTAGCCGCCGGTGACTTTGCGATAAGCAATCATTTTGCCGTCGGTTGAAAAGCTTGGTTCAATAAAGTGACCAGGCTCAGTACTGACCACTTTTCCTTTACCGCCGCGGGCAGAAACAACACGAATAGCCCCTAAATCTTGGTCATTCCAAGTGGTATATACAATACGCTTTCCGTCTTGTGAGTAACGTGGGTAGTATTCATCATGGTCATTTTGCTTGGTAAGGCGCTCTACCTTGCCAGAGCGAATGTTCTTCACGTACAACTTACCTAAAGCTTGGAATAGTACCGACTTGCCATCAGGTGATTTTTGCGCCCAGCGAATCGCTTTTACATCGAACTCGTCAGGGGCAACGTCTACTTCAAAGCGCAAAGCGTCTGCATATTGTACTGCTGTAGATACCGATACGTCTAAGGTTTCTAATGATTGGTCGTCGATACTCAGTTTATGAAACTTACCACCGGTCCAAAACATAATGGCGTCGCTCTGAGGTGTCCAATCGTAATACGCAAAGTAACCCTCAGTACCAAAGCCCTCTTGCATGTCGCGTTCAAGCTCCATAAATAACGGTTTTTCTAAGCCGGTATCGAGCTCTTTTACAAACAATGCCGTCTTGTTTTTTACGCGACGAACAAAGGCTACATGTTTGCCGTCGGGGGAGGGGGTAGGTACCACTGCGCCCCCTGTGCCTGAAATAAAGCGTTCTTCTTCACCGGTTTGTCGGTCGTAGCGAATGATTGCAAAAATCGCTTTTAATGGGTCGCGGTTATATTCAAACACCGAGCCAGCAGATACATCTTGCGTGTAATAAATATAGCGTCCATCAGGGGAGAATACTGGGTCAGCAATGTTTTGCTGTTCTACCTTGCCGTTTTCGCGCTCTTTAATGGCAACACCGCTACCGCCTGAAATATGGTACATCCATATCTCTCCGGCCGGAATACTACGAGAAGACATAATACCTTTAGTTACCACCAAATATTCACTATCGGGCGACCATTTAGGGGCATGAATGAGGTAGCTCTTCTCTGTAGTGATTTGTTTTAAGTTCTCACCATTTATGTCCATTACCCAAGCGTTGGAAAGGCCGTCACGATCCGATATGAAGGCGATTTTAGTGCCGTCTGGGCTAATAGACGGGTGAATATTCCATGCAAAATCTTGGGTCAAGGCCTTCGCTTCGCCGCCATCGATATCAACAATAAAGATATCGCCAAGCATGTCGAAAACAAAGTGCTTGCCGTCAGGGGTTATGTCTAAGCTTGACCATGTTGTTTCGTTGGTTTTAATTTCTACCGTATTTAAGTCAAAAGGCGGATTAAGAATATCCCACTTTTCTTCTTTGTCGTCGGTCGTGGTTTTGGCGGCAGCATCTTGGGCAAAAGCGAACGCTGGTTGAGCTATGCTTATGCAAGATGCCATCAATAATGAGGGGATCAGTTTATTTAGTTTCATAGGATCTTATTGTTGTTAACAGAATGTGTATTTGTCGTCATGGGCAACAATAAAGGCTAAAGCGCTTTGGTGCAATATTTTGCTGTGATAGTGATGAAGTTACATGGCGTCTAAGGTGTAATGGCGATTACGAATACTTAACCAAGTGCTATCGGATACCTCACCAATATTAAAGTAAGCAGGTCCTGTAGCCTCAAGTAATACATATTCAATGCCGTTATCAACAATGGTTTTATCAGTTGGGCCAGCAGGTATGGCCACGGCTAGGAGAGCGTGATTATCTAACAATACCATTTTTTGTTGTACACCTGCGCTATACGCACGCATGAGAGCGGCTAACAGGGTGGCCTTGCTATCGCAATCCCCTTGATTTTGTAGCAGTAAGTCTTTTGGTGACACAAAACCAGCGCCGTTTGAGCTTGCTCTGCTTTCGAGTACATCATAAGGAATACTTTGCATCCAGCTAAGCGCTATTTTTATAAATTCTCTCGCGTCGTATTGGTTTTGTTGTTGAGCTTTAATCGCTTCAACCACTTTTATTAAAGCTGTACTACTTTGTTGTGCATATTTTTGATGATCATGTTTTATCGCTTCTATGCCAAGAGGAGAGCGATAATTGGTATAGAAGTGTTGCTCTAAATAGGCGCTACGAGCGTCAGTACTCAGAGTTTTTAACTGTGTCATGATACTTTGGCTTTGATCTGCGTTACTGCTACGCACACCGTATTCTAAGCCTTGGCTTTTCCGTTTTATTTGCACTCTACCTTCTCTTGGGTCAACTGTTTTTGCGTATTTGAGCAGAGCTACTTCGATATGACGTTGCATAATGGCATTACTAAATGCGGCTTGAGTGCTTGGCATGTCGCTAAACTCGCTCAAGGGAATCGCAAAATCTAGCTGATACTCTTGTTCTTGGGAGCGCCATTGGTAAGAAAATGTTTGTTCAGCGTTTGCAATATTGCGTTTAAAGACCGTTTGCTCCGCATATGTTATGGCAGGCAGTAGTAATATTAGGGCAGTTATCGTCATTAATAACGCCGAATAACATACAACGGTATATTTAAGCTGCTGAATAACTATTACTGATGATGCGGGCTTTTGTGTTGGCTTCATTAAGTGCTGCTCGTTTTGAATGAGAGGCCGCATTCATTGAAAGCGGACATTACTCAAACTTTATCGGCACTTTGGATATTCTATTTAGTGGCGGTAAAGGGCATTGACTACATAAACAGCATAAAAAACACTCTATTCCGCGTTCTTATTTTTCGCCATATAACGCTCTCGCTGAGGTTGATAAAACTTTTTAAAGCGCACGCTAAGTTTGTTTAAAAGGAATTTAGGCAAGGAGTAGCTGGTCACTAATTTATACTGCTGCGGAAAATACTCGATACCAAAACGAATATCGTCAGCGTGTTTTTTTGAAACCAGTGAGCGTAATAGATACATGGCCATGTCGATGCCTGCAGACACCCCCGAAGCGGTCACGTATTTGCCCGAATGTACAAATCTTTTACGGGTAGGTATCGCACCTAACTGCGCCAGTTCGTCTAGGCAGGCCCAATGTGTGCACGCTTTTTGATTGTGTAAAAGGCCGGCTTCTGCCAGCACTAATGCACCTGTGCAGACCGAAGTTGTGAGTAAGGTAGTTTTGTCTATTTTTCTAATCCATTCTAAAAATGCGGTATTTTGCATCAATGCAGCGTCTCCTGGCCCGCCAGGTACAAGCAAGATATCGCAATGTTGCGGCTCGATATCGGCGTAATAGTCGAGCTTGCATAAACTTAAGCTGTTGTGATCGTTGCTGATAGCTGTGCGTTCGCTTGCTACCCATTTAACGCTAAAGTGCGAACTGTTAGCCAGCACTTCATTTGGCCCAATGGCGTCGAGCATGGTCATGCCAGGGTAGGCAACGATGATTAGCTTATACGTTTTGTCGTCTGACATATATTTAGGCTCCTTATTTAATGGGTTTATAACGCCGCTGCTGAGTCATTTAGCACTCGCGCGATCTGCGATTGAGTTTGTTGGGTAAAGGTGGCATCAGCATTCTCATCTTGTAAGAGGTGTTTGCTCATGTTGTGGTTGAGATAATAAGCGTACACTTCATTGGCAAACTCACCGCAATTCACATTGGCTTTAAATACACCTTTGTCGACGCAGCGTTGAGCTAGCCCTGCAATATACGCTAGGCTCTGTAGGTGCTGCTGTTTGATGACTTGCCTCACTTTGCAGTTATCTCTATTTTGAAAGTCAGCGGCGGCTTTTATAAATGGGCAACTTAAGGAATGGTTATTGTCTAGCTTGATGACCCAGTTCATCCAGTTGCTTATAAATTGCTGTAAGTTAATAAGTGGATCGAGGTTGAGCGCTGGTTGTATAACTTGACGAATGAAAATAGCTTCACAGTGTTTTAAAATGGCAATTTGCATATCTTCTTTATTAGCAAAATGCGATATCACGCCAGTACGCGACATGTTTATGCACTTGGCTATTTCACCAATCGAAAGGCTCTGAAAGCCATACTGACATACGTAGCGCATGCAGGCCTGTAATATTTGTTGTTTTGTGGCTTCGGCTTTTGTCATTGCTTTCAATAAAGAGAAGTAATAACACAACTGTACTACTTTTGCTGAGATGATAATAGTGCAGTTGTACTATTGCTGTCTGAGAGGCTATTCATTTGCATGTTTTTATGGATTAACCTTATGATTTTATTATATTTACTCTAAATTTGGTAATGTCGATGTTGAATACTCTTTTTACCCTTTGTGCCTAAATCATCTCGCTCTTGCGATTTAACTTGTTGTCAGTTTCTTTCTCGACAGAGAAATGGGTAAGCGTTTGCCATAGGTCAACATGCGCCATATCCATTCTACAGGCCCGTAAGCAAACTTTTTAAACCATAGGTTAGACACAATAATTTGTAGAATAAAAACCATAATGGCGATAGCGGCTAAACTTAAAGGAGCACCCTCTAAATGTAATCCAAAACCAATACCGTAAAAGATGCTGATGCCTAAAAAGGTTTGTAGTAAATAATTAGACAGCGCCATCCGCCCAGGTGCGGCAAACACGCTCAAGATCGATGGGTATTTACGCCACAACAAAGCAAACACTGCTATATATACAAAAGCGA
>CAZUON010000036.1:0-16923 GCA_964621345.1 uncultured Glaciecola sp.
CCTCTTTTAAGCAACTGCGGTGTCTGTAGGAGGTTACCGCCTCCGCGGTAATGACGGTTAGAGTGTGGTAATGACGATTAGGGCGCGGTAATGACGGTTTAGGGAGATTATCACCTACTAAAATTAAACTAGCATCTCAACCAATGTCGCGTTAACATTTTATTAATAAAGATAAGCCTGCTGTATCCAGCTTGTTTGCGTTTCACGCACATCCATCGCACAACACTTGTTCAACAAGGAAATCAGATGAAATATACCGCCTTACTTACGAATATCGCAGCAGTATTCGCGCTCTTTAGTGCCCCCATACATGCTGCCGACAAAGATGAAAAGGGCACGATGTCTGCGTCCTTGTTTTCTGGGATGGAGCTTAGAAGCATAGGTCCGGCTTATATGTCGGGGCGTATTGCTGATATTGAAGTCGATAAAAAAGACCCTTCCACTTGGTATGTCGCAGTAGGGTCGGGTGGCATTTGGAAAACTGAAAATAGCGGTATCACATGGGAGCCTGTGTTCGATGAACAAGCGGTTTACTCCACAGGAGATGTCACCATTGACCCAAGCAATTCCAACATCATTTGGGTAGGAACGGGTGAAAATAATGGAGGCCGGCATTTAAGCTTTGGTGATGGTGTGTATCGCTCCCTTAATGGCGGTAAAACATGGGAAAATAAAGGATTAGCAAATTCTGAGCATATTTCCGATATTATTATCCATCCCACCGACTCCAATACCGTGTGGGTATCGTCTCAAGGCCCGCTTTGGTCTAAAGGCGGAGAGCGTGGCCTGTTTAAAACCACCGACGGCGGTGAAACCTGGGAAAACGTGCTTAAAACCGATGAATGGACGGGCGTTACCTCACTCGTTATCGACTCCCGCAACCCCAACAAACTCTACGCCGCTACTTGGCAACGCCAGCGTACATTACCTGCTTATGTCGGCACCGGCCCGGGCTCTGCCATTTACACGACCGACGATGGCGGCAGCACTTGGACTAAACTTAGCGAAGGTTTACCTAAAACAGACATGGGTAAAATTGGCTTAGCCATTTCTGCAATCAACCCCGATGTGGTATACGCTGCCATTGAAGTGAATCAGCGTAAAGGTGGCCTATATCGCTCTGCTGACCAAGGCGCTAGCTGGACTAAAATGTCGGATGAAGTAGGCGGCGGTACAGGCCCTCATTACTACCAAGAAATTTTTGCAGATCCGCATCGCTTTGACCGTATTTACATTGCCAGTAACTACAGTAAATACAGCGACGATGGCGGCAAAACATGGACGCCAATGAACTTGAAACACAAACATGTGGACGACCACGCTATGGCCTTTCACCCTACCGACAAAGACTTTTTATTGGTGGGTAGCGACGGTGGTATATACGAAACTTGGGATAACATGGACAAATGGCGCTACATTGAAAATATGCCCATTACCCAATTTTACAAAATCGCGGTAGATGATGCAGAACCTTTCTATTATGTGTATGGCGGCACCCAAGATAACTCTTCACAAGGCGGCCCCTCACGCACCACTCAAGCTCACGGTATCAAAAACAACGATTGGTTTTTAATCCTCGATTGGGACGGTCATCAGCCAGCCACTGAGCCTGGTAATCCTGACATTGTGTATGGTCAGCGCCAACAAGGAAATCTTGCACGTTTTCATCGTAAAAATGGTGAGTATGTGTCTATTCAACCCCAAGCTAAACCCGGTGAACCTGCCGAGCGATATAACTGGGATGCGCCCATATTAGTCTCGAGTCATGATCCACAGCGTATTTACCATGCATCGCAACGCGTTTGGCGCTCAGACGATAGAGGTAATAGCTGGCAAACGATTTCAGGCGATTTAACCAAGAATGAAAACCGCATGCACATGCCGGTAATGGACAGAACATGGTCGGTGGATTCGGGCTTTGATTTACTCGCGATGTCGAACTTTAATACCATTGCGAATATTGCCGAGTCGCCCATAGATGAAAACATTTTGTATGCAGGCACCGACGACGGCCTGATACAAGTCACCTCTAACGGCGGCAAAGACTGGACAACATATGAGCTTGACGATATTCGAGGCATTCCCGAAACCGCTTACATTAACGATATTCGTGCCGATTTATTCGATAAAGACACTGTATATGCCGCCCTCGACAACCATAAATATGGTGACTACAAACCTTATTTAATTAAAAGTACCAATCGCGGTAAATCGTGGAAATCCATTGCGTCAAACTTGCCCGACAAACATCTGGTATGGCGCATTGTACAAGACCATGTAAATAAAGATTTATTGTTTATTGGCACTGAGTTTGGTTTATTTTTTACCGTAGATGGCGGTGAGCAGTGGACAGAACTAAACGGTGGCGTGCCGACGATTTCGTTTCGCGATGTAAAAATACAGCGGCGCGAAACTGATTTAGTTGCCGGTACCTTTGGTCGCGGTATTTACATTTTAGATGACTACACCCCGCTTAGAAGCATCAACAAAGACGCATTAAAACAAGAAGCACTGCTATTTAATTTAAGAGACGCCCTGTGGTACTTACCTGAAACAATGCACAGCGATACCCACGGCGATTTTGAATACATGGCACAAAACCCAGACTTTGGAGCGACCTTCACGTATTACTTAAGAGACGGCATGATGTCGCTAAAAGATAAACGTGAAAAAGCAGAACAAGCCTTATTAGACGACGATAAGTTCCCGCTCTACCCACAATGGTCGAAGGTTGAAACCGAGCTTCGCGAAGCAGAGCCTGCGGTATATTTGTTAGTGAAAAATGCCCAAGGTGAGATAGTACGAAGAGTTGACGCCGAGGCCGATGCAGGCCTACACCGAGTAACATGGGACTTACGTTTGCCTTCATCTAATGCATTAGGCACCAGCCCTAGTTTCTTTGGTGATGTTGGCCCACTTGCCGCGCCGGGCCAATATAGTGCAACCTTAATGACCACTACGAACGGTGAAACCAGAGAGTTGGCAACGCCGGTTAACTTTAACGTCAAACCCCTTGCTAAAGAGAGCGTACCCGGTGGCGTTTCGCCCGAGCAACGCAGTGTTGATATCAAAAAGGTAGAGTCATTAAGACGCCAAGCATCTATGGCTGGCAGTCAGGTAGATGATTTAGACGCGCAGCTCCGCTCATTTAGAGTGGCATTAAACCGCTCAAATGCAGCAGGTGGTGAGCTAGAGGCAACTTATGAGCAATTGCGCCAAGCGGTATTCAGTGCACAAGAAGCGCTTTATGGTCAGCGCGCTCGCGACGGCATGGGCAGTGCTCCTGCAACCATATCGGAGCGCTTATTTATGATTGAATTTGCGCGTGCTAATACTTGGGGCCTGACCGATACGCAAAAACAGCAAATGGTGTATGTGGAAGATGCGCTCAACGGCTTAAACGGGCAACTTAGCAGCTTGATGGATGAGCAATTTCCGGCCTTTAAACAAGCATTATTAGCGGCCGGAGCGCCATGGATCCCCCAAGGGCGTATGCAAGAGCAAGGTAGTGAACCGGTAGAGATAGACTAAGCGCTTTAGTTTAATTCTGAGTAGGAGAATAAGTAGTGAAGTTACAAACGCTGTTTAGAAAAGTTCACCATTGGGGCTCTATTATTATTGCCCTACCCTTGGTGATCATGATTGGCGCCGGTAGCTTGTTGATGCTAAAAAAGGAATTTGAGTGGATCCAGCCGCCGAGTCAAAAAGGAATAGCGCACAGCGAAGTACCCATGGCCTCAATGCAAAGCCTGTTTGATGCTGCATTGAGTGTGGAAAAAGCAGGTTTTACCACTTGGGAAGCCCTTGAACGTGCAGATTTCAAACCGGGTAAGGGCATTATCAAGTTTGTATCTAGCAGCGATTGGGAAGTACAGGTAGACACCCACAGCGCCAAGGTATTGCAGGTGGCCGAGCGCCGCAGTGATGTCATTGAGGCCATTCACGATGGGAGTTATTTTGCTGAGTGGGTGAAGCTTTGGGTGTTTTTGCCCGCTGGTTTAATTCTCTTTGTATTGTGGATCACGGGTTTGTATTTGTTTGTTCAAACGGAAATCAAAAAGTGGTCTAATCGCCGCCGCACCGCCATAAGGCACAGCGGTTAAATCAATACCTTACTGAATTATATCTAAAAAGTAACAGACACAAAAAAGCCAGCGTTATGCTGGCTTTTTAATGATATTTAGCGATTATGCTTAGCCTTTTTTCATCCAAGCAGAGCACCAGCCGTCTTTTGCAACAACTTTACCTGGGAAGATACCACATGGACGCCAATCTGCGCCGTCTTCACCTTGTATGTACATACAGTTGTGGCAGTACGCGCCTTCTACTTCTGATTTGTGCACATACTTTAGAGCGATCGCAGTAGGATCGTCTAAGGCTAACTGCTCTTGAGCGTTAGCGCGTAGGGCAACACCACCTAGCGTCATACCAATTAAGGTACTGCCAGATAACTTTAAAAAGTCACGACGGTCAATTTTCTTCATAGCTCTTCCTTTTGTATTAAACTAAAAGTTGTATTTAACTAAAAGCGTTTCCATTCAGGCCAAGTAATAAAAATGATAACTATTCTTTTTTAACTAGGCCTAAAAACGACAAAGGCCCACCGCACGGGTGAGCCTTTCAAAATTTGTTATGTTATTAATACTTATACACTAATTATTTGGATTTACAAAATCTGATTTAGTTTGCAATTGATACAGATCACTTCTCGCGTTTATCATCACGCTTGTGGTCTAAAGCGGATTGTTCGTCTTCTTCCATTGGCAGTTTCATTATCAACCAAACAATGCCGGCCACTACCGCCAGCGCAATACCACATACAATTAATAACTGGTCTAGATTTGGGATCATGCTTTGTCTTTCCAAATAGAGCTTAAGGGAGCATCTGGCTTTGCATAGCTGTAGCGGTCGATGCGTTGTGTTGAATGATAACTATCTAATCCGCTCACTGCAATTGAGCCTGCCGCTTGTAAGTCTACGTAACCGTCTACGCTGTGGTAATCGCGCTCAACAATAACCTCTACAATTTCGCCAATAACAAGCTCGGTTAGGTTTAGCTGCAATAGTTGAATCTCGCGTAATTCAACACCTAGCTTTACACGGCTTTGGGCAACATAAGGAGCTTGAAAGCACTTTGAATACTCTTCACTTAAGCCAGTTTCTTTAAACTCACTGTGCTCAGGTGCATATCGGGCTGAGCATTGGTGAGCTTGCTCACATATTTGCTCATGCACATGGTTAATCGTGTAAACGCCTAAGTCTTTAATATTTTGCAGCGTATCTCGCACAACAGTATGCGGACGCATCAGCATGCCTATTAACGGCGGATTCGCTCCTACGTGAAACACACTGCTTACTAGCGCTAAATTACTCACGCCATCAAGGCTTTTGCTACCAATTAGATTGGCGCTTTTCATGCCTGACAGACTATTAATAAAATTAGCGCGCTCAAATTTAGGCATCTTTGCAATATCTGCGCTTGAGAAGTGTTCGCTCATCTTACTCGTCATCCCTTTTTGCAATGATCTCTAGGCCAAAACCACTATCGTGGATAAGCACTTCAATGGGTGAGCAACAAATTTGGCAGTCGACGATTTGCTGTTGGCCAATGTCGTTATCTTGGTCAACTTCAATATCGTTGTAGGTCATGCAGTAAGGGCACTCGAACGTTTCGGCGCGGGTTAAGCTCATAACAGCCTCAAATTCCTTGCGTTTGCTTATATGTGTATTGTTTACTGCAAAATACGCAAGGTGGTTCTGTTATTACCTAACTTATGTTCGACGCCTCAAAAGACAGATGTTTACAGGCAACAGGCGCAGTTACGTTTGTGCTTTTCCATTTTGCCTATTCCAGGGTTAAAAGTGTTAGTAGGGTCCAGCTTTCGATAAAAATTCTGCAAAGGTGATTCGGCCTCGTACAAATGCCCAACATTGTGTTCTGCAGGATATTTTGCGCCTCGGGTATCAAGCAACGCTAGCATTGCAGATTTAACCGCGTGGGCGTTGGCGCCTTTTTTAAGCACGTAGTCTTGATGAAACACATGACAAAAGAAATGCCCGTAATACAAAGACAGCTCAATTTGTTCCTTAATGTTTGCCGGGAGCGCTTCGACCCAGTCGAGTTCATTACGACGCAGTGCAATGTCGAGGGCTAAAATATCGCCCACCTCTTTGCTATGCAGGGTATGGTATCTTACGGCAGCACCGGCAGCCGCAAAGCGATTTAAGAAAGCGCTAGATGCCTCAACAGCATTGCATTCAAAATATGCACCTTCATTTGTGGCAGTAGCGTTGGTATCCGCTTTACCATTAGTATTAGCGTCAGCATTAACGTCAGCAAAAAAAGTCTTTAAAAATGCGCGGGCCTCTTCAATACCACCATCACTCATTTTTAAAATCAGATGATGCTCATAATCTTGATAATACTGCAACATACGCTCAGGTAAATGCTGACCAAAACACTTTGCTGCAAACTGCATAACTCGGTCAGACAAATACTTAGGTAAAAAGCTCACTTTATTGAGCACAGCGTCGACCCTACCTTTTATTGCGAATAGCTTGGGCATGGCGTCGGTGCCTAAATGCTTTACACTTAAAAAGGTGTCTTTACCATATTCAGCAGATATCTTAAAAATATCGCGATGCATATACTCACCCACTTCAGGTAAATGAGTAAATTTGCTGAGCATTTCACGACGCAGCTTAGTTAATACTTGAGGGTCGTTAGTACCAATGTAGAACGCTTGTTCTTCATCTGCAACCCCAAATGTATCGAGCCTTACAGCGAACACAGCGATTTTACCTGCGCAGCCACTTGCTTCATATAAACGTGATTCATCGGCATTAAAACGGCTTGGCGTGTTTGCATCAACATCCCTTACAATTTCAGGGTAGTCTGAGGCGGATGCTTTGGCCTCAGTGCGCAAATCAGGCACTTTAAAGTTTTGATTTTGTAGATTGCTTAGGATTTCTTCTGGGGTGTCGCCTAAGTCTATACCCAAATGATTAACTAAATTTAGCTCGCCCTTTTCATTTACCCATGCATACACCGACAACTCGGTATATGCCGGGCCTCTTTTTACCAAGGCGCCACCGGAATTGTTTGCAATACCGCCAACAACGGTCGCCCCTAAAGTCGATGAACCAATAACTGAATGGGGAGAGCGCTTAAGCGGTTTAAGCGTTTTTTCAAGGTGATGTAAAGTCGTACCGGGGAAGCTCAGCACCTGCTCGCCTTGCCCTAATACAACAAGCTCGTTCATTGCCAAGGTATTGATCACCACCACTTCACGGTCGTAGTCATTGCCGCTTGGGGTGGAGCCCTCGGTTAAGCCGGTATTTGCCGCCTGCAAAATAATAATGCAATTGTGCGATACGCAAATTTTGATGACTTGCCAGTACTCCAACAAACTTTGCGGAAAGAGCACCGCTAGAGCTGTGCCGCCACCAGAGCGCCAACCTGTTCGATAGTATTCAGTCTTTTTTGCCCCAACGGCAACGTTATGTTTGCCAATGGCGGAGGCAAATTCTGAAATAACAATGTCATTACTCATCGCTTAACTCCTTGGATTGAATGCGGGGCATATTGGATTTTGCGTTTAATTTCATATCCATTATACCCTGTATATTTAGTGTTTATGCGCTTAACGACAATAAGGGATCGGCAAAGGCGAAGCCATATCCTGCCAAAAGTGCAATAACGCCTGCAAATAACACGTAATAAAGGGTCGGGAGTATGGTTTTACGTAACGTTGCGCCCTCTTGCCCTAACAAGCCAACCGTAGCAGAGGCGGCCACTACATTGTGTATGGCAATCATATTCCCTGCCGCGGCTCCAACTGCCTGAGCGGCAACCACTAGCGCGGGTGATAAACTTAATGCCATAGCGGCTTCAAACTGGAATTGGCTAAACATCATATTCGATACGGTATTAGAGCCTGCAATAAAGGCCCCTAATGCACCAATAGAAGGGCTAACTAAAGGAAACGCCGCGCCAAAGATATCAGCAAACAAGGTTGCCCCAGCCATTGGCATGCTAGGAACGTCAGACATATTCACGCCTGAGTTAATAAATAAGCGCACCATAGGAATGGTAAAAATGAGCACAAAACCTGCACCTATTATGGTTTTACTCGAGTCAACAAAGGCGCGTTTAAATACGCGGGTTTTGTCTCCTGATTTTGCTTGTAATAACAAGGCGACTAATGCGCTGATAATAAGTAAACCGCCGGGTAGGTAGAGCGGGCTAAAAGAGGCCGATACGCCGACTTGTCCTAAAATATCACCAAAGGATATCGCCACACTCGACAACAAGGCTTTAAAATCGGCAAACACTCGTGAACACACTAGCAAGGCTGCAACTAATAAATAGGGCATCCACGCTACAACCGGCGACACTTTATTTACGTCAGCGTTTGTGGCAGTGACATCATCTTGTTTAATTTCTAGTGAACCCATCCAGCCAGGCAACCAAGTTGATTTTTCTGGAAATTCCCAAGTAGTTTTTGGCATTAAAAAACCACGTTTTGCAGCAAATACCACGACCGCCATGCTGACCAAGCCACCGAGTAAAGAGGGAAACTCTGGCCCCAAGAACATACCGGTTAGGGCATAAGGTAAGGTAAAGGACGCACCCGCGAACAAAGCAAAAGGCAAAATTTGCAGGCCTTCTCTCCATGATTTGTTTGTACCAAAAAAGCGGGTAAGCATCATTGCCATAATCACGGGCATAAAAGTACCAATAACACCGTGAATAATCGCAACCTCGGTGGTGATTAATTGTAAATACTGATCCCAAGTCCAGCCTTGTGATGCCAATTGTGCGCCAATCGCGGTTGTGTCCAACCCTTTGTTAACGCCAATAATAATGGGAGTGCCCACAGCCCCAAAAGAAACCGGTGTGCTCTGTATGAGCATTCCCATTAATACCGCCGCTAAGGCAGGAAAACCAATGGCAACCATCAACGGTGCGGCAATGGCAGCGGGCGTGCCAAAACCTGAAGCACCCTCAATAAAGGTACCAAAACACCATGCAATAATAATGGCCTGTACGCGTCGGTCAGGAGAGACGTTGGTAAAACCACGGCGAATGGTTTGGATTGCGCCGGTATGTTGCAGGGTGTTAAGCAAAAATATTGCTCCAAATACAATCCACAATACCGACACTGTAATCACAACGCCTTGCAACAACGAGGCAGCCACTCTCACTGCCGACATATCCCACACAAATAATGCCAAAACAGTAGTTAGAATCAAAACCACCGGCATAGCGCGTTTAGCCGGCCACTGTAAACCAAGTAGCAAAATGCCCGAGGTCACAATAGGCACTAAGGCTAATAATCCCAAAACAGCGATGTTCATATCAATCTCCCTTTCCATATCTATGGTGTTTGAATATTTGCCATCTTGTATACAAAGTGTAAATTTTGTGTGAGACAGCGAAGTGGAGTCACTGTACTGTGCTAGCTTTTGCTGATATATATACAAATATCACTTTATTCTTTCCTTTTTTGACATAATGAGCGCCCATGGTTAAAGCTGACGACATCTTTCTTTTTGTAAATGTGGTAGAACTTGGCTCCTTCTCAAAAGTCGCTGATAAACTCGAGTTAACCAATTCAGTGGTGAGTAAACGCATCAGCCGTTTAGAAAGTGCTCTTAACGTACAGCTCCTATATCGTACTACTCGCAGACTCCACTTAACCGACGCAGGAAACGCCCTTTTTGAACGTGCAAAAGAAGCTAAGCTACTACTTGAAGACGTGCAAAACAATGTGGCAAGTTACGGTAACGAAATCAGAGGAAAGCTTAAAATAAGTGTGCCTGTAGTGTCTGCTAGATTGGTGCTAAGTGGCGCAATTGCTGAGTTCTGTAAAGTATACCCAGAAGTGGAGGTTGAGCTCTCAATTAGTAATCGCTTTGTAGATTTAATTGCAGAAGGCTTTGATTTGGCCATCAGAACGGCAAACTTAGAAGACTCTACAATGATTGCTCGGCGCTTAATTGATTCACAATGGATAGTGTGTGCAACGCCGAAATACTTGCAGTCGAATGAAACAATAAATAGCCCAAATGATCTTCAAAATCATCAATGTTTGATTTACAAATACGAAGGCGTTGGCCCAGAAACTTGGCAATTTACCGACCAAAACGGCGTGGCGAATGTGCAAGTTAGAGGGAGGTTTCACACCAATAATTTAGACTCCTTACGCCAAGCTGCCTTATCAGACTTTGGTATTGCCTATCTTCCAAGGGCGCTTGTTCATGAAGAATTAGTGAGCGGAAAGCTGGTTAGTTTACTTGAAAATTATGTCTCGAAGCAGTTGGGAATATACGCGGTGTACCCTAAAACCAAACAACCTGATAAAAAACTTAAGTGCTTAATTGAGCATTTAAAAGACGCATTTGACGGAAAAAAAGACTACTTTTACTGATTTAATTAAATGCGATAAAAGAAAAATGCCTACGAGGAACGTTGATTCTAGCAAGTTGTATTTATAAAAAATTAACAAATGACTAACAAATAGCATACTAAGGAGAATAGAAGGCGACCTTAGCTTTGCCTTACTCTACAGGCTTTAAGACAGAGTATGGACGATTAATACCCAAAGCTAACCAGTACAGATAACACTAAGCAAACAATACCCACTTGACCAATTTTAGTAGACACATCTGTCACTATGTCCATGATTTCTCTAGATGTTTCTTGACCTTTTTTCATAGTTTTTTACCTTTAGCAAACAGAGCAGCGTTGCCATCTGTGTAATTTCTACGCCATCTATATTAACTAAATTTAATCTTTGGGCAATAGCCCTCTGAGTGAAAAACACACAAGCACTTGTCTACTAACGGAATTTTATTATGTTAATTTTTTATGACAATACACGCTACAAAGTGAATCAAAATCACAAAAAATAAAGCCAGCATTGCGCTGGCCTAGTGTTACTCTGGATTTGCTCTGGTATTACTTAGATCAGAAGGTCATCTTCGCAGAAAATTGGAAATAGTTAGAATCAATATTATCAATTGCTTCGTCGTTAATGGCATAGTTACCGACCTCAAGCCCCACATCTAAATCATCGTTTATACTCTCAATCAAATTCAGCCCCCAGTGCGCACGATCTCTTCCCAAAATATCGGTTTGACCGTTACCATAAAACGCAGTGGAGCGCATAGTTTCTGTCCAAAAGTGTCGATAGGCCACTGCAAAAGCGGTGGTACTTTCTACTTCAAACTCGTCTGTATCTGGGTTCACTACAATATCGTTTGTTAAACCTGCAGACACATATCGACCGGGATCACCAAAGGTTACCTGAAACCGTAAATCGTCTTTTTCAAAGAATTTAATTCTGGCCGCTATATTGGCTGCAACGGTCACTTCATCAAGCCCACCTTGGTCAACTTTGCGCACCAATACACCCGCCGATGCCACTCCCCAATCGCCGCTTAAGTTATAGCGTCCAACAAAGTCTGGTATGGATTCGTCGGGGTCGGCTTCATCACCGGTTAAGCCCACTGCGCTTGCGGGTGTGCCGATATCACCGTCGCCACTTGTTTCAGGGTTTTCGATAGCGAATTGCCAGTTGCCATAGGTATAGCGAATTTGCGTCTCTCGTATAAACACTTCACCCACATGAGGCCCACCGAAATCAAGCGCCTCTGGTAGCGCGTGTAAGGGCATAAAGGTACTCCAGTTTTGTCCGATCAACCAATTTTTATATTGAATATAAAATGTTCGCAAACGTGGATTAGAAGAGTTACTAATAACCTCGTTACCGCCACCACCATACATATCCAACTCAACAAAGCCGGTAACATCGCCATGAGTTACTTTTAAATTTATCCGCGACTCTCTTACATTAAAACCTGTGTGAGAGGTCTCTATCGCCTCTCCACCTGGGAAATTAGCGACCCAATAATCTTGATAAGCAATATCACCTTGAACGTGGCGCACATCTACTTTGGCATAACCACCAATAGCGACCTTAGTGGTTTTATCATTTACGGTACTGTTGAATACTTCTACTGCTTGAGCGTTCATCGCGCCTAATCCAGCAATTACTGCGGTGGCGGCGATGGAATTACGAAGTGTGCGTTTCATATGTCGTCCTTTGTCATGTTGTGTATTCAATGAGTCAATGACGATGTAATGTAGAGAGGCTTAGCAAGCGAATGAATAGCAAAAAAAGAAAGAGTGTTTTTCCAAATGTGCCCTGCGATTTTAGTAGTAGTCGCAAACTTAATTTATGAATTTAAATAAATTGCATATAAATCAGTAGCTTAAATAAGAATATATAGAGAGAAATAAAGGTTCACTAGAATGTTTCTAGGACGTAAAATGTTTGTAAAATAAAGCATCAATAGACCAAGGTCTTAGCAATTACACATGCAAAAAGTAAAAATCTCTAGGCAAATACGCGCTCAATTAGAAAAAATACCTAACCATTCATAAGGGCAACACATGGCTAAAGGCACCCATCAATATCAAAACGACCCGCGCAATCAATCCATACTGATTAATATTAATGGCGAGCTATACCCCCGCAGTGAAGCAAAAATATCGGTATTCGATAGCGGCTTTATTTTAGGCGATGGCGTGTGGGAGGGAATACGTTTGCATAAAGGGCATTTAGCCTTTATAGACATGCACATGCAACGTCTTTACGACGGCGCCAAAGCGCTAGATATGGATATTGGTATTAGCAAACAAGCCCTTGTTGAACGTATTTATGATACCTGCAAAGCCAATAATATGGATGATGGTGTGCATATCCGACTTATGGTCACCCGCGGCGAAAAAGCCACCCCGTATCAAGACCCTCGCGTAACCATAGGTTCGGCCACTATTGTGATTATTGCCGAACACAAAAAAGCGTTGGGTATGGCCCAGGGTGATGGCGTGAGTCTATTCACTACCCATGTGCGCAGAGGCTATGCCGACGTACAAGACCCTAAATTAAACACGCACTCAAAGCTAAACTGTATATTTGCTTGCATACAAGCCGCTAAAGCCCTCGCCGATGAAGCTCTTATGCTCGATCCCCACGGCTTTGTTGCAACTTGTAACTCCACGCACTTTTTTATTATTCGCAATGGTGAAGTATGGACCTCCAGCGGTGATTTTTGTTTAGACGGTATTACCCGTCGTAACGTCATTAACGTGTGCAAAGCCAACAGTATCCCCGTGTATGAGCGAAACTTTACTCTTGCCGATGTATATGCCGCCGACGAAGCCTTTATTACCGGCACATTTGCAGGGCTAACCCCTGTTGCACAAGTTGACGGTAGAGTCCTTGGTGAGGACCAGGGTAATAGTACCCATACGCTTGGTGGTGCCAACAGCCTGACTAAGAAACTAGAAGCCATGTATATTGAGCTGATAGAGCAAGATCATAAAGCGCATATGGCAAACGATAGCTCAGGTGAAAGCGCATGACGGTTAAAATAGCTATGTGGTCGGGGCCACGTAATATATCTACCGCCATGATGCGAAGCTTTGAAAACCGCAGCGACTGCACGGTAGTCGATGAGCCCTTTTATGCCTTTTACTTGCACAACACCGGGCATGTTCACCCCATGCAAGAAGAGGTGTTAGCATCGCAACCCACACACTACGATGAGGTTGCTAGGCTACTGAGTAATGATGAACAGACAAGCTCATTGCAATACCAAAAACACATGACTCAACACATGCCCCAGGGCTGCGATTTAAACTGGGCTGCGACGATGCGTCATTGTTTTTTAATCAGAGATCCAGCCTTAGTAGTGGACTCCTACACCCGCAGTCGCGGCCAATGTAGCGCTCAAGATATTGGCATTAAGCGCCAATACGAGCTTTATCAAGAACTATCTACCTTCACTCAACAGCCTATTCCTATACTTGATTCAGCCAGTGTTTTGGCCAATCCAGAATTGGCGCTTAAAGCATTATGCGAACAACTAAATATTCCGTTCCAAATCAACATGCTAAAATGGCCATCCGGACAGCGTGACAGTGACGGTGTATGGGCTGGTCATTGGTATCATTCGGTAGAGGCATCCACAGGCTTTAGTCAGAGCAGCACCCCAGTAACGAGCCCTGAACTTAATGCACAGCAGCGGACGGTGGTGGATGAGGTGCAGGAGTATTATGAGGCGCTCAAAGAAATGGCGATTGATATCGGCTGAAATAAAAAATCTAAGTCCGCGCATTTCACGTTATAACGCTATGACATCTGAACACATATCCATGACCAAAAACCAACCTCGGCGCTCTCGCGACGGAGAGTGTCCTTTGTGTTTACGGCATACCTTTCTTACCTTTCATCATCTTATTCCGAAAAAAATGCATAGGCGCACTTTTTTTAAAAAACAATTTAGCAAAGCCGAACTGGCCGTGGGGGTGGATATTTGCCGAAAGTGCCACGATGGCATACATCGCAGTTACAACGAAATGGAACTTGCCAAGCAATTTTCAACACTTGAATTGCTAAAAACCGATGAAAAGCTACGAGCGCATTTTGAATGGGTGAGTAAACAAAAAGTCAGTAAATATAGGTAGTTACTTCAGTGCGACACACAACTGTCGCATAACAATTAAAGCTTGTCGTTAATATGTCGTTTAATAAAGTGCCCAAATCATTTCCAATAGATTTGCATTGATTAAACGGAGTAAACATATGCACAATGATTCAATAAGCCAAGCAAAAACATCCACCGACACAGGAAACGACAATATGAGTCAAATTACTTTACGTAAAGGCTTTTGGTTTTATTTTGACCACGAGGGCAACGATATATCGGTGCATGGTTCGGCATGGTCGGGTAAAGAAACGATTTATTTTAACAATAAAGAGGTGTCATCATCTCGGAATTTAACGAGTTTTTCAGGCACGCATCAATTCACTGAAAATCAAAATAATTACCGAGTAGAGGTCAAGGTAACAAGCTTAATTAAAGGAACCGTTGAGACCACATTATTTTGTAATGACCAGCAAATTGGAAAAGAAAGCAAAAGTTATATGAAACAACAAAGCCGAACAGCTCACTTTAGAGACTTGTTGCTCGGCGTGCTTGTAGGTGGCATTGTTGGCTATAGCATTATGAAGTTTATATTTTAAGCTAGGTACTACGCACCATGACACAAATCAGTATGCGAAAAGGAATGTGGTTCTACTTCGATTATGAGAACCACAAAATCGCGCTCCACTTCTCAACTTGGTCAGGCAAAGAAGTGGTATATATAGACGACCACATTGTATCGGAAACACGCAACATGTTTCGATTCACAAGTCGTCACAGCATTATGCTTGGCGATACGCCATTGAGCATTGAGCTTGAGGTAGAAAACCCCTTTACCTACGCAACCGAAGCACGTCTCATGAAGGGAAGACGCGTGTTGCAATCTCAAAAAGCGTCACTTTTTAAAATGAACAAGCGCTCAGTGGCCAAACTTTTTGCCTGGCTTGCGGCAGGTATGCTAGGTGGTTATTTTGCCGGCTACATCCTCGCGCAACTGTTTAAGGCCTAGGTACAAAATGGATATTCGTGGTGACATTGTTAAAGAGCTACGCACTCAAAACGGCTGGACTCAAGCACACTTAGCTGAGCTTTGTGATGTAAATTTGCGCACTATTCAACGGGTTGAAAACCAAGGAAGCGCTTCGCTTGAAACAATTATGGCCTTGTGTGTCACCTTTGATGTTAAGCGCCAAGCTTTATTCAAAGTACCAGAGCAATCACAAGTGGAAAACTCAGGAACAAAGCTAACGAAGGCCCACCTTCTTATTTTTGCGCTTGGCTTAGGATTGGGGGCATGCTTTACTTTAATTTCAATGCTTTTGTGGTAAATAAATGCTAACTTTTATATTACCGCGCACTAAGGTTTATTGCTTGAGAAGCCCGAATGATTTGGCGTGTAATCGTCTTCCATCCCTAAACCCTCGATTTCTTTTCCACTGAGCCGGCTAAGCCATTTTAACGGCAGGAATCGGGAGGCGATATGCGTTTTTGTGGCTTGATTTCCAAATACAATACGGGCTTTGTTTTGCATAATTGAAGTGGCGATGTGTAATGCGATATCTTCAGGAGCGGTGGTTAAAAAGCGCTCCTTAAATTTTTGGCTTTCTGCCAAACGGGTAATGTTGGTATTAATGCCACCAGGGTGAATCAAGTGCACCTGCACCTGCGGGTGAACCATGGCCAGCTCAGCGCGCAGAGACTCAGTATAACCTCGAATGGCAAACTTACTCGCACAATAATCGGCAGTATTTGGCACACCAATTAGACCGAAAATACTCGACACATTAAGCAATGCTGCCCAAGGTCGTTTAACTAAATATGGCAGTACTGCTTTGCTTCCATGCACCATGCCATAAAAGTTAACATCCATAACACGTTCCAGCATTTCGTCGGATGTTGCCCATACCGGCCGAGCAGAGCCCTCAATGCCAGCATTGTTAATAAGCACATCGATATACCCGTTCTTTGCATCCGCATTCGCTAAAAATTGTTCCCACGCTTGCTTACTTGCCACATCTAAAGTGGAGCTATATAGCACTAAATCAGGATACTCTTGGCTAAGGGACGAGGATACTTCAGCTAAACTTTGAGCATCAATATCGCATATCGCAAGCTTACAACCAAGCCCAGCAAACACCTCTGCTAAAGCCCGACCAATGCCCGATGCAGCCCCCGTGATGACCACACTCTTGCCCACAAAAAAGGGGGTCAGTGTTACTTTTGATTTAATTTGCTTTGCCATCTTCGATATCTCTCCTGCTGCTGCATAAGTGTCAACTGAGGTCTTGTTAAACTAACACTGACCCCCTTGTTTATACTGCTGTTGGGCTGTTGCAATAGATTTCTGCTTAGGTCTGTGAGCATGGCTTTTAGCCTTTTTTAGAATAGCGCAAAACGGTCTTGCGAGTATTTATAGTGACTCTG
>CAZUON010000036.1:17023-36229 GCA_964621345.1 uncultured Glaciecola sp.
TTAGCCTTTTTTAGAATAGCGCAAAACGGTCTTGCGAGTATTTATAGTGACTCTGCTGCCATAACTGCAATCCTTCCAAAATATACATGCCCACCAGTTACCGTTTCTAAACTATTAATTTCCATTTCTTGTAAAGAATTTTTTGTATTCATTATCATTTCTCCTTATGTGTTGATAACGCCTCTATAAGACCATTCCAATTGATACAAGATAACTGATCCATTGGCTGGAATAGAAACACAAAAAGAGCAATGTTTGACATATCCAAATAGAAATTTAAAGGAACACACTGTGTTAAATGTAAATTAACAATCTGGTAATCAATAGCCTCGGGTTAGTCTTTCTGTGGTTCACTCCAGTTAATACTTTTGTAATTAAAGCCGCTTTGGACCGTAGGTTTTATAATTTCGAAATATGGGGATAAGTCAAAGTCTCTGGGTGTAAAGTGACTAAAGTGGCGTTTAGTCAGTCGTTTTCCTCTAGGTTTATGTGCATCGCGCTTACTTTCATTATCTTCAATCTCAAGGGGTAAAATTGGGTAAGAAATGGCATGAAAAGCTTGAGCGACCAGTGTAGAGCAAATGGCTTTGGTAGGGTCGCCACTGCCAAACTCTAATAAGTTTCTACGAAAACGCTGAGGCACTGGAGGCGTCGGCAGCAAATAACGCATTAAATCAAAGATGTTTTTTTTATCATACTGATGACCAATACGGGCAATAGCAAATTCAATTAACGCTCTGCGATCTTGCTCACTTAAGTTAATTGGCCGGCAAATACGTAAGTTAAACCCATCGTATTTATTTAGCGGAGCGGTAATCACGCCTTCCACTAAGTCTGCTTCCAATATGGGTTGTAAGACTTTATCACTTTGTTGCGAGCCATACTGATCACCAATATATAGGCACACATGCGACCACGTCGATTGTGTTAAATACTTAATAGCAGTACTAACTCGGCTATTGCCTTCAACTAAAATCAAATCTGCAGGCTGCAAATGAGCTTGCAATTGAGCCTCTGAGAGTGGGCTAAAGCGGTGATATCCAGGTAATGGTTTTGATAAAAACTCGGCAAGCTTGTTACCCATGCGAGTAATCACACCATCGGCCTCAGGCTTCGGCACTTTAGTAGTCAATGCCTTGCCCTAAAACCGCAATCAAATTATGCCGCACGACTTTGCGTATGAGCGCAATAGAATCTGGCGTAAGATCTTTAACACCCAAACCTCGAAGCAAAGACTCTCTGGCGATTAAGAAACCCAATACCTGACCAAACAATGCATGATCCAATATTTTAATGTGTTCATCTTGCGCGTTCGCGCCCAAACTGATCGCCAGCACCTTGCCCTTTATTTGTTGAGCATGGCAATAATAGCGCTTGTAAAAGATTTCATAGGCCTCTGAAGGGCTTGCATGCTCTCGCATCACAAATTGTGACCAACGCAAGGTTTTGGCATCTTGTAAAAAGAATAGACAAAAAGCATCCATCATTTCTAGGTAAATTTGCTTAGCTTGCTCAGGGCTCAGATCTTCATGAATTAAACCAGGGTCGCTAATTTGTTTCCCCAACTCGAGCCATATTTCGTCTACAACGTAGTGCATACAAGCACTATACAACCCATTTTTACTGCGAAAATAATAAGGAATAGCGGCAATATTAGCGTTTGCATGTTCAGCAACATTGCGGGTCGTGGCTTTTTGGCCATACAAACCAAACTGCTCAATACCGGCCTCAATAAGTGCGACAGCTGTAGGGCTATTACGAATGTCATCGCTGATTTCTCTAGAGGCAATCATGATGTTGCCTGCTGTGGCTTTTGTGCTTGCTGACGCAAATTTTCAGATGTTGATGTATTTTCATTATTATTATTCTTTATTCCAAAAAAGAGTGCATAAAGCACAGGCACCACGCCCAACGTCAGCACCGTACCTACCGCAAGGCCAAAAGCAATTGCGCCAGCCATTGCGTAAAACAAAGGGTCCTGACCCACAATTAAGGGCATTAAACCCAAAATGGTCGTGCTTGTGGACATAATAATCGGTCGCAGGCGGCGTACGCAAGCGCTGACCATCGCCTCGTACTTTGCTTGGTTATTTTCGCCGCTGCCATCATCCAGCTCGTTTATTTCAATATCAATACGGTCAATCAGCACAATCGCATTATTAATGATAATACCCGCTAACGCGTAAAGCCCCAAAATTACCATAAAACCAAAGTCGCCTTGTAACAACAACAGGCCAATCGCCGCACCAATAATGATTAACGGGATGGTCGTAATGATAATGGCGGTGCGTCTAAATGACTTAAACTGCGCAATCAATAACAACAAAATGACCGCAATACACAAGGGTAAGTTTTTATTTAAAGAGGCTTGAGAGTTTTTAGAGTCTTCAATTACCCCATCGTACTCAATGGTGTAACCAAATGGTAGTGAGGCTCTTAGCTTCCTAAGCGGCTTCTCTAATAAAGGCACCATATCTTCGGCATTCATTAGCGCGTTTTTAGCTTCTACGGTCACCGTTCTGAACATGTTCTCGCGCGCGATACGAGCAAAGCCTGTGTTGTACTCCAAAGTAGCAACCTGCATTAAGGGGATGTTTCTAGATAAGCCTGATGAAAAGACGGTAACGCTCTCTAAACGATTCAAATCAAAACGCTCTGATTCGGGCGCGCGTATGAGCACCGGCAAAATGTCATCGCCTTCACGAAACTCTGTAACCACTAAGCCACTAAAATAACTCTGCAAAGACTGTGCAATATCTTGTGAGCTAACTCCTGCGCGCCTTGCTTGCTGCTGGTTCACATTGATTTTTATTTCGGTTACGCGATTTTCCCAGTCATTGCGAATATCGTAAGTACCGTTAATACCCCGCAATATCGCTTCAATCTCTTGGGCTTTAGCAAATATAAAGGTCGCATCGGGTCCTTTAATTTGTACATCGATTTTGCTCGAATCTGAAGGCCCCAAAAACATCTTCGTCACCCGCGCAGCCACATTCGGGTAATGATCGGCAAACAGGTGTCGGATCGCATCTATGGTTGGGTCGGTATTTGCCCTGTCACCCACATCAATCATGAAAAAAGCTTTATGGGGTTCGGTATCAATAGGGGTGAGCGACAACACAAATCGCGGGCCCCCAAAACCGCCGTAGGCCACGTGCTGTTGAATATGAGGGAAGCGTGCTTTATCGTCAAAGTCGTGCATGACTTCTTGCATCACCTCTTCGGTTTCACGCATGGAGCTGCCCGCCGGTAAATCCATATAAACGAGCACTTGAGAGCGGTCGGAGCTTGGAAAAAACTTAACCGGTACTTGGCTCATGCCAAAGCCACCCAAGATAAACATCGCCACCATGCTCACTAAAAAAACAATACGATGTTTGAGTACAAACCTCAGCGCCCCCTCGTAAGTCGGGTTGAGATGATCAAACAAAGCGGTGATGCGTTTGCGCACCTTGCCTTGCTCCTCATGTTTTTTAATTTTCACAAAGTGATAGCAAAGCAGCGGCGTGACCGATAACGATAAAAACCACGACATCATCAATGAAATCAAAATCACCAACGACACCGAACGGGTATATTCACCCGAGGCACTCTGAGCTAACATGAGCGGCAAAAATACTAATATGGTCGTAAGGGAAGAAGTTAACAAAGGAATTGCTAAAGTTTTTCCGCATTGCTTTACCGCATCGAGTCTAGACTCTCCCTCTTCTAAGCGCCGCTTAAAGTCCTCGGCGACCACAATGCCGTTATCGACCAGCACCCCTAAGGCAATAATGAGTGTGGCCAGCGACATGCGCTCAAGGGCCATTCCTGAGAATGACATAATCGAAATCGTAATCAAAATCACCGTAGGTACAATGGAGCCAACTACCAACCCTGTTCTTAAACCCAAAAATAGGATGACCACCGCCGACACAATACTCAGGGTTTGCACTACATTCATGCTCACACCTTCAACCGCTCGCTCCACAACATCCGCTTGGCGAGTCACTGTGGTGAGCTGATACCCTGCTGGAATGGATTGCTGAATATCGCTGATTAAGGCTTCCATTTTTGGCGTAAAGCTAAGTACATCGCTTTGTTCGTCTTTAGCAATCGCAAAAATAACCGCAGGTTGACCTTTAAAATAAGCGGTACGCACAGGTGGGTCGATGGCGCGCCTTGAGACTTGTGCAATATCTTTAAGCTGAATAGACTGATTCAAGCCCGGCACCGAAATTAAGGTATTAGCAATGTCATCTATCGACTCGTAGTTACCTGTAGGTTGTAGCGTTAAATTAGTACCATTGGCGTCGATTGTGCCGCCAGGGCGAATGATGTTTTGTTGCTGCAGCGCTTGTATGATCAAATTGGGCGCCACGCCTAATTGCGCTAATTTCGAGTTAGCCATTTCAATAACAACTTGCTCAGGCTGAATACCGAGTAAATCAACTCGTTTAGTACCCGGTACAGTAAACATGAAATCGCGGATATGCTGGGCCATATCAAAGCGGTCGCCCCACGATATGCCATCTTCTACCAGCATGGCAACGGTGATCACCGCCACATCGCCAAAGTTGTCATTTACCCGCGGAGTACTTGTGCCCTCTGGAAGCTCATTGACCACCAAATCAATCTCTTGGCGCATGTCATCCCAAATTTGATCAAGCTCGGTATAATGATCCTCTATTTGCACATGGATAATAGACTGCCCCACTAACGAGATAGAGCGGATTTCTTTTACCTCAGGTAAGTTTTGAATTGCCTCTTCAATGGTTTTAGTGATTAACAGCTCCACCCGCTGCGCCGGAAAGCCTTCTAAACTTGTGGTTACTACCGCCTCACGCACCGTCACTTTTGGATCTTCTTGCGCTGGCAAGTTAAAGTAACTATAAAAACCATAGAGCATTAACGATACAACAACCGCCATTAACAAGCGGTTATACGACAAACTAAGGGCTGAAATATTCATTAGCTCTCCCCCCTTATTGATTAATGGTTCGCGGATATTCGCCGGCAACACTCACCACTTGACCGTCGCGCACAAAATCAACACCACTTTTAACTAATTTTTGAATAGGGCTTTGCGGGGTAAAAATCACATATTCAGAATGAAACTCATGCACGGTCACCGCCACTTTTTGAATCTCATACTGACTACCTAAAGGCGAGGGCGTGCTACTTGGGTTTAGCGCCATCACAAAATGTTCGTTATTGTTGTCGGCCGCCACGCTCGACAATGGCGCGCGTAAGCTTCCGTTAGGCACATTGCCTGCCATGCTAGTAAACGTGGCCTCTGCCGACATACCCGATTGCAATGCCCCTGTTCTTTTTGCATCAATACTATCTGCTTCTTTTAACGCCACCGTAACCGGGAAAGCATTGGCCTCCTGAGCCTGATTGCCACGCTCAAACACATAACCTGCAACTGATTGACGCTGGCGATTGATGATCACATCTACCTGTACTTCATCGCCTGTTTTGATTTGCGCAATCATCGACTCGGGCACTAATACGGAGACTTCTAGTGCATCGGAGCCTTGAATGGTAAAGATAGCCGATGAGGGTGATATTTGTTGAGATGGTTCTACGTGACGAATGGCAATACTGCCCTCGTAGGGTGCAATTAACTGGGTGTCGGCCAAATCTTCAAGGGCAATAGCGACTTGAGTTTCAGCGATTTCTACTTGGTCGAGCAAAGATTGATAGCGGGCTTTTGCGACATCTACATCGGCTTGCGATATGGCGCCTGACTCTGATAATTTACTTTTGCGCTCATAATCGACTTTCGCTTCGGTTAAGCGTGACTTTGCCTCTGAAAGCTGGCCTTGACGTTGACGCACCGCCAACTCAAATAATTTACTGTCGATACTGGCGAGCACATCGCCCTTTTTAAAGCGATCTCCCAAATTCACATTCACCGTTTGCACCACACCTGGAATTTCAAAACTCAAAACACTCTCATCCACCGGCCGAAGAACACCCGACAAGGTGCGCTTTTCAAGCTCATTGGCCGCAGATGGGTTCACCGCCATAACGGTTTTGGTAATAGGTGTATAGGCTTGTTGCTCGCTACAAGCTGCCACAAGCAAGCAGGCACCGAGAATAAAACAGGGAGCAAAGGAAGAAAAAGAAAAATGAAACATAAAAACACTCATGACCAGTATGAATTGGACATGCATTGTACAGAATTAAATCAAGAGATTAAATCATTTGATTTAATCTCTTGATTAACTTTTTGTAAAAATCATTTTGAACCTAGTGTTGTTGCTGACTTTAGATTGTTCAAGACAACCTATAGTCGTATTACTATTCATTACTTAAGTACGAACAAAATTGCAAAAGGCCTGTGAGGCAAGAATAACTAGAAATCGAAACGAAAGCTTGTTTATAATCAAGCCATTGAAGCAAACGCTTATGGCCAATTTTAACAACTACGTTGGCAAACATTTTCGGCTCAAAAGGCTAACGTTAACCATGAAAAATCTTCTCCGCTCTATATCAAAATTTGTAGAGCAACTTAGTACGAAACCCCATTACGAATCTTACACATGGGGTGGCGAGCAAAGTTTACTAGCATTAATATTTTATCAATCTGTTTACTTTGCCCGTTTTTTGTCGCCATTACAGTGGTATAAAACAATTTGGCGGAAATCAAATGTTGCTAAAGCCGCCCGAGATGGAAAAGAGCGAACAGATTTTCATGCTTTACACTCAGAGCTTTATCTACTGTATATATTATCTTTCGCACTGTGTGCTTATTTTTTAAATGATGGGCTAAGCGCTTACTTTTTAATTTTTCATGCCGACAAACTAGAGCTCTTTATTTTTATTAAGACCTTTATAATGGGCTGGTTACTAGTTGAGTCTATTTTGTGGACTTTATACTACATGCTGCTGCGTATTTTGATCGAAAAGCGCTTAAGTATATTTAATGAAGCTGAATACTTTATTGTATTACCCGTTGTCCTATTTACTCAAATTGTGTTGTTAAGTGATGCCCTAAATGCTGATTTGAGTGATGTAACTACGGCACTTTTTAATCTGTCTTATTCACAAACACAACTTAGCGGTGCTGCGCATGTAGCCATAGGTATGCTCGGGTACGTCTATACGGTTTTGATAATTGCCAATATCATTAATTTAATCCCAGCATTACCAGTTCGTCGCAGACCTAATATCACAATTATTGGTGCCGGAGACGTAGTCGAGAACAGAATCTTACCCGCACTTATAAAAAACAATTTTTATAAAACGAGTCAGGTTAGTGTGGCAAGCGATCGCATTAGCGCTGATTTTAAAGCCTATCTAAAACGACATAAAATTAGCTATTTTGAAGCTCGATCCCCACATGACAAAAAAGAGCTCAGTTTTTCGCAGCGCAACAAAATCAGACAAGATATTAGCAACTTTGTGGCTAAACGTTCCTCGTATGCCATCATTGCCACTCCCACAGAAGAACATTTTCCGTATATGACGGCGCTTGCCAAAAAGGAAATAACCTTTGCCATCGAAAAGCCAATTGTAGGTAATATTGCTGAACTACAAGCTATACAAGCCTACGGTAAAGAAATTATGTCTAGAGGTTTTTTGCTGAGCTACTACTGGCTAGAAAAAGCCTTGCCGCTGAATTATTTTTTAACGCTTAATGCCAATTATCGAGACTTTCTGGATGTACAGGCTGGTGACGATTCAACGAGCTTTATATCACAAAATACACTGGCCTATATTCGCCAACGTCTCGGTAAACCCAAGCATGTCAGAATCTCATTTTTTGAAGATCAAGATAGTCGTCAGTGGGCACTGTTGAAAGAAACGGGCGGCTTTTACTATGAAACCTTTATTCACCCCATTACGCTGCTTTATCATGTTTTAGGGAAGGACTTATCAATTTCCTCCATGGAGCTAGATTGGTATACCACAGAAGGAGCGCTTGAGTTTTTTAACGAGCAAAAACAAGCCTTAGGCGCAAACTTTATACATCTAAAAAGTACCACAGGCGAGTGTAAAATTGATATTAGGGCCGGCAAGTTTACTGGCCAGAAAAAACGTCAGATGCTCATTGAATATGACTCTGGTCATATTAATGTTGACTTAGACAACATGAGTTGCAACATATGCTGGACGGGTGATGAACAATACGCTTCTACTACCATAAAGATAAAAGAGGAACATATAAAACCCTACGATACCCAAATGCGACTTTTTGATTTGTTCGTTAACGAGGCTGGCACTTGGAATGGTCAACGCTTTGACGACTTTCCGAGTCAACATGAAGTGCTCCAAAAAATGTTGACAATTTTGGATTTAGGCACCGACAATAACAGCTTTTATCATCCTAAATTACTCAGTGTCGAAGAGTTAGAACGCTTAATCGAGTAAGTGAAATCGATTCGTATACAGCTATTTTTTAACGCTAATTTCGTCCTTTCTCAAGCATAAAGTGAGCTTGCTATCATAGGGCAAATTAGGAATAAACTCAGATAATATCTCTAACACTGTATTATCCTTAAAATGCCCAATCTTGGTTTCCGGATGAGGGTAATATACAAAGCATGGGTAGCTTTTGTCATTAACGATGAGCACACAAGGAGATAGGGAAAAAGTCTCTGCAGCATGCTTTGCAGACCATTTTATATCTTTAAAGGTATATTCAGGCTTTTTGATGGTAAAACTACACGGAGCAATAGAAACATTTAGTGTTCCGTAAAAAATATGCTCAAAGTTTATCCCCATACTAGTGAAAAACGGAGCTTGCATCTCAATAGTACCAGCTGGAAAGGGACTGTCTATTGCGCGCCCTGATGCAACTCCATGACCTTTGACCAACACGCCAGGAATTTTCAAAAATACATCCTTGTTAAGCCTTTTCATAATGTGTCCTACATATCTCAACCCAAGCATTTCTTAAGTATACACTTAAGTTAAATAGCAAGGTACGGTTACCACATTGATTTCATTATCCGATCGGCCGTAGCAATAAAAACCATTTTCCACTGTATTTATAGCCAGTATTCTTCTACACTCTTTTTTGTACTTTTATGTACAAATAAACACAGGGTATTAGCTACGAAAAGATGCGCCAACTTCCAACATATTATTACCTCACGCACTTTCACGAATTCTTGCAATTTGTAGAAGGCCCGTGTGCCGATTTATTGCATCCTGAGCATCTTAGGTTTTTGGAGGCTTTTCATGGCGCCACTAAAGATGAGCAATGTGCCTTAGTTAGGTGCATTAATCGTAAGTCGGTGGCAGTAAAAGTCAGCTCTTTGCGCTTTGCTGAGCTACCTAATATTCACCAACTTATTACACGCTTAATTGATATGGGCTGGCTGGCGTATCCGGCGATGGGCGATATTCACGATTGGCTAAGCTGCCTAACCAAAGAAGAATTATTCGATGCTTATCTACAGTGCAGGCCTGAACAAGGCGTAAGCGACAAAGCAGCAATTAAAAAAAGTGCGGCTAAAGCAGAGCTGCTATCGGCATGTTTGGCTTTGCCCGAACAAGCATTTATGCGCCATGATGCTCTGCAAGACTACGTTGTGCGTAGGGTTGACCCTTACATCGATTATTTTTTGTTTCTGTATTTTGGCACCACAAAATCGCGCTTAAATCAGTTCTCATTACGCGATTTAGGCGTTATGAATACCCGCGAGGGGCAAGCGCAGATGCAATCACGTTTTGATTGTAAACAAGCGGCAATGAGTAGTTTTTTATTATCGAAATACTTATCAAAAGTGCATCATCACCCTCTCGATTCAAGCGAAGATATCGAAGCACTACTGAGTGATATACCGCTTGGTAAGGGCTTTGCCGCTGAAGAAAAACATAAGCTATGCCTATTTGAATTAGCCAAAGCGATGCTTAAGTTCAACGCTGAAAAAGCCTTAGCATTGCTTAAAGACATTGACTCAGAGCAAGCCCAAGAAAAATGGTGCCGCGAAGCTTTTAAGGCTGGGCAAGTCGAAGCCGTTCAAACGCGCCTTGAAAATATTATAGATGCGCCTCTAAACGACCGCCTACTTGCTTTTGCCGAAGACTTTTTGGCCCGCAAATACCAGCAAAAACGCACCAGTGTATTGACCGATATGCTGCGTGAGGGCAATCAGCATTTATCTTTAGATGAAGTGCATAAAGGCGGAGTGGAACGTGGCGTAATTGCGTATTACAAGCAACAGGGGCAGCGCGCTTATAAAACCGAGAATGTTCTGTGGCGTAGTCTCTTTGGCTTAGTATTTTGGCAGGAGTTATTTGAAATACCTGGGCTTGGGCTAGCAACACAATTTGATTATATGCCCACCTGTTTAAAACAAAATAACTTTTATCAGGCAGCGCAGCATGCCATTACCGACAAGCTTGATGCCATCAAAAACAATGCGCAATTAAACTTGCTAGTAAATAAAAATGCCGCCCAGCATTACCCTAAAGGCCAAGGGATTTTTAACTGGCGCAGCGATTTACTGGAGCTTTTGAAAGTATTTATTGAGCATTCACCGCTGTCAGGCATTAAATCACAGCTCTTACGTATGAGCCAAGACTGGCAAGGCTGCCACGACGGCTTTCCGGATATTATGGTGTTAGAGGATGACCAACTTCGCTTTGAAGAAATCAAAGGTGAGGGCGATGTGCTGCGCCGTAATCAACTCACCTGCATCAAAGCCCTGCGCGACGATGGTTTTGATGTGCGCATTACTACTGTTGATTTTATTATCGACCCAAACCAGCCGTACGTAGTGGTCGATATCGAAACAACAGGTGGGCGCGCTGGCAATCATAAAATCACCGAAATAGGCATGGTTAAAATGGTCGCCGGTGAAATTGTAGATAGTTGGCAAAGCTTACTCAATCCTCAGCGACGCATTCCAGCAAACATTACCGCACTTACCGGTATTAGTGATGACATGGTGCGTAACGCCCCGCTTTTTGCCGAAGTGGCCGAGCAAGTGAACGCCTTTACCGAAGATTGCATATTTGTTGCGCACAATGTGAACTTTGATTATGGCTTTATTAAAGAAGAATTTGCCCGTTTAGACCGCTTTTGGCGCCGCCCTAAGCTTTGTACCGTGCAGCAAATGCGGCGTTACTACAAAGGCTTGCCCTCATATTCTTTGGCAAACCTGACTAGGCATTTCGACATCGGCATGCAACGTCATCACCGGGCAATGTCTGATGCGGTTGCCGCGAGTGAATTATTAAAACTGATTAACGAAAAACGTTTTCAGAAAAATTAAAAATCGTAAGTGATTAGCGTAAACAGGATTGTTAAGTTCCGGTTAATATACAAAGTAGAGCATTGCTTTAACAAGCCTGAGGGCTTTTATTGACCAAGGACTTTTGATGACTTTAAAATTTTCAGCTATTGCGACACTTGTCGCCTCTTCTTTAATAGCATCCTCTTTTTATGCCCTAGCGCAAACAACTAATCCCAATGATGATGGTATCGAAAACATCAAGGTGACGGGCTCTCGCTTGTCGGGCGAACCCATTGGTGCATTGTCGGTAATTAACCGCAGCGAAATCGAACAAATTAACCCTGCCTCTACTGTGGATTTACTGCGCCGCATACCGCATTTAGACATTGCCGAAAATGGTAGCGCCGGTGGCTTTTCTTATGTGTCGGTGCGCGGTGGCGAGTTCAACTTCACCCTCGTACTGATTGATGGCATCGCGGTAAATGACTCCACCAATAGCCGCGGCGGTGGTTTTGACTTTAACCAAGTTAACCCTAGCGCTATTGAGCGCATAGAGGTGTATCGCGGGGGTATTAATACAATTTATGGCGGCGAAGCTATCAGTGGGGTAATTAACATCATCACCCGTGAAGAAGCCAGCCCTACACTCACAGTTGAACTTGGTACTGACGAGCAAATCAACGCCAGCTTTACCGGATCTACTCGCTTCGACAGCGATCTGGCCTTTTTAGGCTCAGTGTCGACACAAAACAAACGCGTATCGGCGATTGAACAGCTTAATAGTCATCAAGGTCTTGCTAAGCTTTCTTTAAACCAAAATAGCGCAAACTATCAGGCTTTGCTTACCTACAACAATACAGATGTGAGCGGTTTTACCGAAGATTCTGGTGGTGAGCTTTTTGCCAATCCTTTTGCGGCTGAAACACGCGACAGCGACCAATGGTTAAGTAGCGTTACTGGCAATTGGACACTGAGTGAAACCTTTGAGCTGCATGCCAACGCCTCTTGGCTCAAACGCGAAGAACGCATTCAAAACCCGGGCATTGCAGAGGGTGAATTTTCAGGTATTCCGGCAAGTGACATCACCTCAGAATATGAGCGTACTGAACTCGATGCTTACCTCGACTGGCAAGTACAAGAGCAGACCTTGCTTGTAGCAGGAGCAAACGTTAGGCAACAAGATGGTAAAAACCGCGGCTTTTTGGACTTTGGGTTTCCACTACCGGTTGATTATGACTTTTCACAAGATACCCAGTCGGCCTTTTTAGAAGCACAGCATTCACTGCGAGATATCACCTTTGAAACAAGCGTACGCTACGACTCACCCGATGACTTTGATAGCGAAACCTCATTTCGCTTGGGTACTTCGTATACCGTAACCGCGGACACTGAAGTATTTGCTGTATTTAACCAAGGCTATAAGTTGCCAAGTTTCTTTGCCCTTGCACACCCCTTAGTGGGCAATAGCGAGTTACAACCAGAGCGCAGCGATAATTTTGAGGTCGGATTTAACAGCAGCATAAGCCAAGACTTACAATATTCTATTGTGTATTTCGCTAACCAATTCGAAGATTTGATTGATTTTGATGCTGAGCTATTTACTAACGTTAATCGCAATAAAGTGAATACCTCCGGCTTGGAGTTTGACCTACAAACAAGCATTAATCGCTTTATGCGTTTAAGCGCCAACATCCGTTACCTTGATATTGATGCGGATGAAGATGTCACCTTACGCAAACGCCCTAATGTGAGCGGAAATGTGCAACTCGACATTGATTACAAAGCCTTGAGCACCACCGTATTTGTTGATTTTAGAGATGATTACCTAGATAGCGCTATACCTACCGGCTATGTCGATTTAGGTGGCTATGCAACCGTTGGGGTCAGCGCAAACTATGCATTAAGTAAGCAAATTCGCATGACCTTTAATCTTGAAAATGCCTTGTCTAAAGAATATCAAGATGCCGTTGGCTTTGTTCAAGATGATGCTGAAGCTCGCGTGGGTGTCATTGTCGAATTTTAGACTTGGTAACAGCGCTTATTCAGCGCTAAAAAGTTTCACCATAGCGCTTAGGGGCTCATGTAGGCTTGGTCATCCTAGACTAATCTGATTTTGTGTTTGTGCGTATTTACTCCATAAAGCTAAAAAAGAGAACGCATGATAAACAAAACCGCATTGTCAGAGACCGATAAGTCGCGCATCATCGAAATGGCATGGGAGGACCGCACTCCCTTTGAAGCCATTGAACGTTTATACGGTTTGAGTGAACCACAAGTAATTGAGCTTATGCGCTCAAGTATAAAGCGTAAAACCTTTAACAACTGGCGTGAGCGAGTTTCGGGTCGAAAAACTAAGCATATAAAACTGCGTAGCCCCGATGTATCAAGGGGATACTGCTCCACTCAGTACAAACCTGCGCGAAAGCGTTAACGAAGCGCACACTCCAAGTGCTTAGAGAAAGTCAGCTACAACAGCAAACACGCTTGCATTATTGAACCCGCTGCTTTTGTAAAAGCAGCACACCGCATTATTGAGTCACTTAAGACGCCTCTAAATCATCAATAAGCCCACGCCTAAATTGCGGTGTGACATTAAAATACCAGGTTGAGATACGATTATTTTCTGGGGTTTGAATGGTGATTTTTTGAATAGGTATTTTTTGTAGATACACCAAATCTTGCCCGACCGCCACAAGCTGATGCAACTGAATAAAGGCGTATAAATCGGCGCTAGAATTAATCATAAAGGCCGTTTCAGGACTTTGCCCATCGCCGGTGCGCCATATCGCTTCAATTAAATTATCGAGCACCCAAGTGTGAAAGCGAGCCGTGTCTGCATCACCACTTAAACGCGCGCAGTCTGAGGCGGCAAAGTGTCCCGTTAAGGAGCTGTAATTGATATCCAAAAGCTTGGAGGCAACTTCTAAACAGGCGGGGTAATTGCCTTGCTCGGTATAGCTTTCGGTAAGCAACATCGCCGACTGTTCGGCATCGCTGTGCGGGTCATAAAATGAGGTGAGCGGATAAGTAAACAAAATTCGGTCAAAGGTGGTGGCGTCAGCTAGTTTGTTACTAATGGTTTGCTTAAGAGCGAGGTAGTCTTTGTCGCTTTGCCCATAATTGACCACCTGTTTTTGGCTTGAGGTACTTGTGCACCCACTTAGCACGGTGATGCATAGCACTAAGGCGAGCAAAGCTCCGAGTTTGAGCCCAAGGGTTTTGCTTATTACTCGCTTATATATGACTAAACTAAACAAATAAACCTCATTATCTTGTTTGTATTGATTGCTAGGAATACGCGAACGCTAGAGCAATCATACAATAAATTTAGCCGCTTAAAAAAGAGCCTGAAGATGTTACGAGTTATAAGCACAAAAAAAGGCGCAAATCTGAGTATATTTGCGCCTTTTTTTATTTGTAAATGAGAGCTAGAGCTTATTTTGACTTATGCTTGTATCAGCCGTCATTAGTAATTTGTTCTATAAGACTTTGCTTCACATCTTGAGCTTTATCGTTGTCAACCTGGCAGGTCCCAGCTGCATGATGCCCGCCGCCGCCAAAGCGCAAACATAACTCACCAACATTGGTTTTTGAGCCTCGGTCTAATATCGATTTACCAATTGCAAATACCGTATTTTGCTTTTGGAAGCCCCACATTTGATGAATAGAGATATTACATTGTTCAAACAAGGCATAAATGATGAAGCGATTACCTGCATAAATCACCTCTTGGTCTTGTAAATCTAGTAGCACTAAATTGCCATGCACGGTTGCACAATCGAGCACTTGCTGCTTGAACTTTTCAGCATGGTCGAAATACATCTCTACACGCTCTTGTACATCGGGAAGAGCGATAATTTCCTCAATGCTGTGATTACGACAGCAATCAATGAGCGCCATCATTAGCTGATAATTAGATATTCTAAACTCCCTAAATCGACCTAAGCCCGTGCGACTGTCCATTAAATAGTTTAATAGCACCCAACCGCTTGGGTTTAAGATTTCTTCTTTAGAAAACTGTGCTGAATCGGCTTTGTCTACCGCAGCCATCATGTCGCTCCAAGCTTCTGGAAAAATATCTGTTCCGCCATAATAATCGTATACCACGCGAGCCGCTGAGGGCGCATTTGGGTCAATAACATGGTTCGACTTTGCATTGTCGCCGCGGCGAGTAATTTCGCTAGCATGGTGATCAAAGGCAATATGACAGCCCGGAACGTAGGGCAGGTTGGTGGTAATATCGTTAGGGGTGATTTCTACAGTGCCGTCTTGCATGTCTTTTGGATGCACAAATTTAATATCGTCAATGAGGCCAATTTCTTTTAACAAAACTGCGCATACCAATCCATCAAAATCGCTGCGCGTGACTAATCTAAATTTACCTTCAACAGGCTGTAACATGGAAGACAATGACCCTCTCCTAAAACATGGTATTTATAGAACGCAAAGGATAAAGGATTTTGCTAAGGTCCAAGGTATAAGCCCATATACCCATGTTTAGTTGGAGATATTCTAAGTAATAACCTTAGTTGAATTAGTCTCAACTTAATCTGGGAATCCTCCTACAAAAGAGAGAGTTAACCGTTTTGATACAAGTGTAGGCCCTTAATGAATAGTCAAACAGGGCCCTAAAAACGATCGTTCTCCTCAATTATGCTTATTTTTTATTAGTTTTGGTAAGCGCCTTACCCAGATAGTAAAAATAATGTTGAATCAAACTCAGTATTTGCTGCACCTTTTCCCCCTGTGGATAGAGACCAAACTTTGCTTCATCACTTTGTTTTGTACCTTGAACTAAGAACGCATTTTTGATGGAGTGATGCTGGATGGCGGCTTCAAACGCGCGAGCGCCTATTTCTTGTGGTCGGGCGTAATAAAAAGTGTTGCGTATTTTATCCGCTTCAATGCTGCGCTGGGTTAGTTGGCTGGAGCCAGTTCCGTCTTCGTTGAGGAAAATACACTGAAACAATCTATCTAGCTGCTCGTTTAATGGATGCGCTAGGATATCTTGTGTTTCATTAAGCCAAATCTCGGTTGCAAATTGATTCGGCCGCTCAACGTTGTATATTTTACTGGATATATAGTGATCATAGGCATGAAACCATTCATGGGCCAAAGCGCCACCGCCAGCGTTTTTGGCAAGAGCGAGCTGGCGCTTTGCACTATGATAGTGGGCGCTGGCGTGTTTCTGTCCGCCCACACCAAAGGCAAGCGCAAGGGTACCTCTTAGCGAGAGTACTTCTGGTGGTACTTGAAGAATATCCATCAAATCGCTCAGGGCGTCAAAAAACAAATTCGCTGCTATTTGTTGCTCTTCCCTAGTGACCCATTTACCAACTTCGATACCCCGAAAGCCAAAGAGTTTAACAATGTCGCCAAAGGAAACGTCTGCGCCACCGCGGTGATTTTCACCGTTGCGGTAGTAGCTTTGATGTAAGCGGCTTTTTTTGTGTTTATCCATATTCAAATAAGGCGACTTAAGCGATGTTATCTGCGCCGGTGCGGACGGCGTTTTTTATTATCTTTGCCATTAATCGCTTGAGCGCGCATGGCTTTTTTCGACATTGGTCGTGTTCCACGTGCATTATTACTCCCTTTTTGACTAGTCGACGCCAAACGCTCAGGCTCAAAGCCTTCAAGCCATTGAGGGATAAAACTCTCGCCAAGTAATTTCTCAATATCTGCGAGCAAATAATTTTCGCTTTCACTTACCAAAGACACTGCAAGCCCGGCCATGCCAGCTCTGCCTGTGCGGCCAATGCGGTGGATATAATCCTCGCTATTGTAAGGAAGCTCATGATTAATCACGTATTGCAGTTGCTTTATATCGATGCCGCGGGCGGCTAGATCAGTGGCTACTAAGGCCCGTAGCTTGCCCTCTTTAAATTGACTAAGAATGCGCTCCCGTGCGCCTTGAGACTTATCACCATGAATCGAGTCGGTGGTAATGCCGTCTTTTTTCATTTCTTTAGCAAGCTCGTCAGCGCCTTGCTTAGTGCGGGTAAAGATAAGCACTTGATGCCAGTTTTTCATGCCAATGAGATACGACAGCAAAGCACTTTTGCGATGTTTATCCACTTGGTAAACCAACTGCTCAACTTGCGTTGCTGTCGCATTTACTGCATCTACTTCTATGCGCTCTGGGGCATGTAAAAAAGACTTAGCTAAGCCAAGAATTTCAGGGCTAAAGGTAGCTGAAAACAACAGGGTTTGTTTGTCTTGGGGTAGGGATTTTTGAATGCGTTTTATATCGACTATAAAGCCCATGTCGAGCATGCGATCCGCTTCATCGAGTACCAAAGCTTTAATGTTACTGACGTCAACGAGCTCTTTATAAAGTAATTCTTGTAAGCGCCCGGGCGTAGCAATCAATACGTCACAACCTTTACCAAGCCGCGTGATTTGCGGGTTGATACTCGCACCGCCATAGGCAGCCACGCACTTAAGCTCAGTCAGTACGCTGTATTTTTCAAAGCTGTTATGGACCTGCTGTGCAAGTTCTCGAGTAGGCGTGAGCACGAGTACCGAAATTGCGACCTTACTATTAGTGAGGCAACTATTAACAGGCAAATCGCTGGCAATGTCCTCTTGGCCTTGCGGCTTTTGCTTCTCTAGTAATATTTGATGCAGCAAAGGCAGCGCAAAAGCGGCCGTTTTACCCGTACCGGTTTGGGCGCTTGCCATAACATCTCTGCCCTTTAATACAACAGGGATTGCGGCTAACTGAATTGCAGTCGCTTGGGTGTAACCAAGCGTGGTTATTTGCTCTGTTAGTAGCGGATTTAAGCCAAGTGACTCAAAATTCATGGGGGTTCATCGCTTTTGTTAAACACTCATATTCGTGTTGTATGCTTGGGTCATTCAAGCTGACACTCATCAAGATATTCTTAAGGCATTAAGTGTAACAACTTAGATGGCTTGGCGCTCTTATTTGACGCACTAGACATCATCCATTACTGTAAAGGTTGCAATAAATGGAGTTAGCGTAACAATATGGTCACTTATTTTCATTACGAACGGAAGCAACGCAAAACTGCGCTCATCCTATTGATGAACGCAGTGCTTTGTTTAGCCATCTTTTTTGCCCTGCATCATTACTTGCCAACGATGCGCAATCATGTCTCCGAAGCCCTCGACATAATCAATATCGCAATATGGCCAATAGAATTCATCTTACTTGCTTTAGCGACTTACTTTTTCAGAGCAAACAAAGCGGTAACAATATGGATATCGCCAAAAGAATTTTATTACTTTGATCCAACCTTTGGAGATTTTGAATGGCGCGTTCCTGTCGCAGACATTGTCGCTTTTAAACAGTCTACCGACACCAGAGGTGGATATTTAAACCACTATTTTATACTTAAATCGGGCGAATCAAAGTCTCTTACTTTGGGTAATCATCATATCGATAAACGCGCCTTTATAGAGGCTCTCAAAAAGGCGAATCCTGCAATGGAAGTGCCCGACAACCCTTATCGATATAAAAGTGAACGCCCCGCATGGGCGAGGCGTTTGTTGGGTATAGATAAGGATGAAACGAAATAACGACAAGCCAGATTTGTGTCGTTTAATCGTTAACTTTTTTAAGCTCTGAGTGAGATTTTAATACCTCGTCTCCATCGTCTTGTTCAATCAAATAGGCGGGTTGCTGCTCGCTCGCCTCTCTAGTGACGTCATTGCCTTTAATTGTCTTAGTCACTTTTTCTGTGTAGCGACGACGTACCTTTCCTTTAGCCTTTCCTTGGCCCCATTCCCATTCTACTTCCGTATTTATCGCGAAACCTTTCATTGTTATTGCATCCTATTTTGAGGCTAAAACACTACATACTGCGAATTTAGCGCCAACATCAAAAAAGATAACTCTTTGATTTAACAACTATAAAATTAGTATGACATGTTTTTATGGGGCATAGTAAGTAGCTTTTACAGCCTTGCGCAGTAAAAGCTACATAGCAGTCTTAGCACCATTAAAACGGTAAGAAGTTAAACGCATACTCCAATTCAGTTTGCGACACATTTTGCGCGCCAA
>CAZUON010000037.1:0-35028 GCA_964621345.1 uncultured Glaciecola sp.
GCTACTGATTTATCAGTAGGTGGTCAGTTCGATGTTAGAACATCATGGGATATCTTTGAGTATTTGCTGGGGTGGAAAAGAAAATGGTGCCGACTGCCGGAATCGAACTGGCGACCTACTGATTACAAGTCAGTTGCTCTACCAACTGAGCTAAGTCGGCACACTTTCTACACCTCAGAAACTTTCTGAGAGCGCGCATTTTATGAATTTATGCGCACTTGTCAAGCCTCTACGGCAATTAAACGATTAGCTTCGTCTCTGAGCAGCACAAAGTACTCTTCAGGTAAGTACTGTAATAAATTTAATAATTTTTTTCCAAGTTCGTTGTAGTTTTGCGCTACCACATTAATATGACCCATCTTACGCTTTTCTCGAAGCTCCTTGCCGTACCAATGCAAATGACACCCCGGGATACTAATTAAGTCTCTTGAGAAACTTGTACAGCCAATAATATTAATCATTGCCGTTACGCCCTGGCTTGTTGTATCGCCAAGAGGGAAACCTAAAACCGCTCGAATATGTTGTTCAAATTGGCAAGTGCTTGCACCTTTTTGAGTCCAATGACCTGAGTTATGCACTCTAGGCGCTATTTCGTTAACTAAAAGCTTACCATCACTTTCAAACAGCTCAACCGCGAGCACGCCAACATAATCAAGCGCTGTAGCGATTTTATTGAATATCTCATGAGCTTGCGCTTTTGTTTTTTCAGTTAAATGCGTGGCGGGTGCTACTGAAACATGTAATTGCCCTTGGTGGTGGAGGTTTTCCGCAATGTCAAAGTATGCAATATTTCCTTTTGCATCTCTTGCTCCAATTATTGAAATCTCTCGATCAAAACTGAGCATCGTTTCAGCTACGAGAGGCACGGCTTTCAAATCTAAGCTTGCAAGCGCATGTTTCAATTGTTCTAATTCGCTGCTATCAAATAAACGCCACTGGCCATAACCGTCGTAACCGTCGCGACTAGCTTTAAAAATGAGCTTATCGCCCAGTGTTGCTAATGCGTTATCGATTTGCACAGGGTCGTTAACAATGTAGTGCGGGCAATTCGCAACGTCATTATTTTGTAATATGTATTTTTCTCTGACACGATCAGCACCGGTCAAAATAGAGGCCATATTCGGTAGTAATTTTCCGCTTTGCTGCGCTAAATCGAGCAAGTCTTCTGGTACATGTTCAAATTCTGCAGTTATCGCATGTACATCAGATATAGCATATTCAATGCTCATATCTAACTTTGCTTTGGTCATAGGATTAACTACTTCGCGCGAATTCACCTCAACAGCGTAAACCTCAACACCCAATGGAGCTGCTGCTAAATACATCATTTGAGCAAGTTGACCTGCACCAAATACTAATACCTTCATTAGAGCTCCAAATTTTGGTTAGCTAAAACGGTTTCAGTTTGCGTGCTTCTAAAGGCGATAACTTTTTCTCTAACGTCTGCGTTGTTTAAAGCAATAACTTGAGCGGCTAACAAACCAGCGTTGGCCGCTCCTGCCTCACCAATTGCCAGAGTGCCCACGGCAACCCCTTTTGGCATTTGGACAATCGAAAGCAAAGAATCCATCCCACTTAACTGACTCGAGCGCACTGGGCATCCAAATACTGGAAGATGCGTGTGAGCCGCTATCATGCCCGGAAGATGCGCGGCTCCACCGGCTCCGGCAATAATTACTTGAAACCCGGCTGCAGCTGCCGACTCAGAAAACTCGGTAAGCAATTGCGGAGTGCGATGCGCCGAAACGACTTTCGCTTCAAACGACACCCCTAGGGTTTGTAACATTTTTGCAGCTTGCTGCATGGTGGGCCAGTCAGACTGTGAGCCCATTACAATAGCGACTTGAGCCATGTAGGATCCTTTAAACGAGTAAGTGCACGCCTAACGCAAAGATGTGCATGGCGAAAACCTGATATTATATCCAAAAGGAACAAAAAGAGCGACACCTGTCGCTCTTTTTCGCTTGAGACTCGCCGCGTAGCGTAAACCACTCGCCAGACGGTCCTGTTTATTTTTCGCTGTTTAAATAATCAATAGTCATATTAGTCAGCAATTTTACTCCTAACTTCATTCCGCTATCGTCAACCACAAATTCAGGTGTATGGTGCGCAGGAGCATCTTCTTCGGCTACATCTAAAGGCTTTCCACCTACCCATAAATACACTCCTGGGACTTCTTTTTGGAAAAATGAGAAATCTTCTGCGCCGGTAACTGGCTTCGAATTAATCACGTTTTCTTTACCCGCGGTGTTTACCAATGTCGGTAGCATCTGATCCATCAACGCATGATCATTAAAGGTAATTGGATAGTTATAATCTAGCGGTAAGGTAAGTTCCACATCCGCACGCATGCTATCAGCAATCCCCTTAACTTTTCGCGGAATCGCCTCGTACATATGCTCTCGTGCGGCCTCGTTAAGGGTACGGATAGTACCTACCATTTCTACGTCCATCGGAATAATATTCGAACGATTTCCGCCATGAATCGAGCCAATACTGACCACCGCCGCATCGTCTATTACTTTAATTTCGCGACTTACCACTGTTTGTAAGGCCATCACAATTTGAGCGGAAGTCACAATCGGGTCAACACTTTTCCAAGGATAAGCGCCATGCGCTTGTTTGCCTTTTACCACAATTTTAAAAGGGTCAACCGCCGCCATTATACCGCCATGACGATACAAAACGGTGCCTACATCAGCACCAGAGCTTATGTGCAGACCAAAAATAGCATCTACATCGGGGTTTTTAAGTACGCCCTCCTCTACCATTACTTCTGCACCGCCCCGCTCGCCTGGTGGCGCACCTTCTTCAGCTGGTTGAAAAATAAACTTCACTTTACCGCGTAATTGGTCTTTCATTCCGGTGAGAATTTCAGCGGCCCCCATCAGCATTGCCACATGAGTATCATGACCACATGCATGCATAACAGGCACTTCGTTACCGTTATATTCACCTATTTGTTCTGATTTATAGGGTAAATCATTATCCTCTTTTACAGGTAAACCGTCCATGTCTGCGCGCAATGCAACGGTTGGGCCTGGTCTACCAGAGTCTAATACCGCGACGACACCTGTTATGGCAACGCCAGTTTGCACCTCTAAGCCCAGAGCTCGAACATGTTTCTCAATATACTTTGCCGTTTCAAACTCTCGGTTAGAGAGCTCAGGGTATTGATGTAAGTGATGTCGCCATTCAATGACTTGAGCCTCAATGGCATCTGCTTTTTGCGCAACTACGTCGTTTGCAAAAGCATTTGTAGTGATTGCACTTAAACTCATGAAGCCTAAGCACATGTTGGTTAATAATGGAAAACGTAACTTCATATTGAAACCCTTAGAACATATGTGTTGCTTGTTAGATTTTTTAATTACCATAGGCTAAGACTAGCAAGAAAGCGACAAAAATAAAGACTGCTCATAAAAACAGCTTTAACTGTTTAAATTACTTACAAATTTTTGACAGACATAAGCTTTAGTCGCTATTCTCAGTCTTGTGTATCTGCATTTGGCTTATCAACCTTTGAATTTTGCTTTTTTAGCTAACTGTACAAAGCTTGTCATAAAGCAATAGTAGCAAGTGTGCTACTGCTATTGTCTTTAGCTATATTCGCAAAGCAGGACTTTGCAGTTTAGGTAAATACTGCACAGTACTCACAATTGTTAAAAGAGATGCTGCAATCTCAACTGATACCTGATTATGAAGCTCTGCCATTTCCACCAGTGGAAGAAGCCGCTAAAGATATAAAATAGCTAGGGAAGTACAATGAAGAAAACCTTAATTGGCATAATATTGGTCGTAGTTATCGTGGCCGGCGCATTGTTTGCTGTGTCACCAGTAAGACCTGTGGATTGGAAGCCTGATGCTAATGTCGGTTTAAACAATATGTTTCTTAAAAACGATGCCTTACGCGCAGCTAGAGTTTTTAATACCAATGTATTGCTAGGTCCTGAAGATATATACATAAGCGATGAAGGCATTGCTTATACAGGGTTGGCTAACGGTAACGTGGTTTCATTTCCAGTTAATTCGCCTACAAACTCTCGTATTATTGCCAATACTGGTGGCCGCCCCTTAGGTATAAAGCTTGATGCCCAAGGCAACATTATTGTCTCAGACGCTGTCAAAGGTTTATTGTCGATATCGCCTGATGGCGAGATAAGTGTATTGGTCAATGCCGTTAATGGTATGGCTCTGCGTTTTGTGGATCATCACGTTATAGCTCAAAATGGCGATATTTACTTTTCAAATGCAAGCAACCGCTATGGCATTACCAATTACATGTATGATTTTATTGAAGCAACGGCTACCGGCACAATCTATCGCTACTCACCCACTACAGGCAGAACCGAACTGTTGATGAGCGGGTTGTTTTTTGCAAATGGCGTTGCACTTGGTCCCGAAGATGCTTATTTATTGGTAGCAGAAACCGGACGCTCGCGCATTATGAAGTATCATCTTAGCGGTCCGCAAAAAGGTCAAAGCACTGTATTTGCGAACAACTTACCTGGCATGCCCGACAACATCAGCTTTAACGGTGGCGATACCTTCTGGGTAGGCATGATAGCATTACGAGACTGGCGCGTGGAGGGTCTTTCAGCCTTTCCAATATTAAGACGAGTGATGGGGGCGTTGCCCCTAGAATGGCTCGCACCAAAAGAGGGCTACGGATTTCTACTCGGCTTTGATACGCATGGTAATGTAGTAGCAAATTATCAGGCAGGCGACACCTACAATGCGATTACTTCTGTGCAAGAACATAACAATACTTTGTATATTGGCTCTTTATTGAGCAATGGCGTCGCAGTACTTCCTTTGCAATAACTATTCATACTTTCAAAACCCGCTATTGCGCGGGCCTTTTTGCTGGTGTCGGAAATGGCGGAGCTACAGGCACCAAAACCTTGCGTTGCTCTAACATCTCCAGCGCTTCTTGCACACCACGCTCAAGCTGTGGGTCTCTCCCGGCATTTAAAGACTTTGCATCTTGATACACTCGAATATCAGGCGCAACCCCTGTATTTTCTGCTATCCATTGTTGGGTACTTGGATCAAATATGGCATTATCAGGTGCAGTGAGTGCCCCCCCATCTATCAAACCATAGTGAACTGAAGATTTAACCAAGCCCCCCCACGTTGTCATACCAATTAAGGGGCCAATCTTTTGTTGCCTAAACACCCAAGGGAAAAAGTCACCGCCCGACCCCGCTAGCTCATTAATCAGCAACACTTTAGGTCCTTTGATACCTGCAGGGAGCTGCATTGGTGAACCATTTGGCACCTCGTTGGTGATGGCTGCTCGCAAGTCTCTAGACATTAAATCGACCATGTAATCGTCGAGCAAACCTCCACCGTTAAAACGTTCATCGATGACAGCGCCTTGTTTATCTTGTTGCCCAAAAAAGTAGCGAGTAAAATTTACAAAACCTGAACTGCTGGTATTTGGTACCCATACGTAAGCTAGCTTACCGCCCGATAGTTTATCAACCAAACGGCGGTTATCTTCAACCCATGTTCGCTGCCTAAGATTTGTTTCGCTGCCTGTTGGCACTACAGTTATTTTGCGGGCACCTTCAAAGCTTCCTTTAGAATTGATATGCAGTATCGTTTGCGTGTCGAGCGTGCCATCTAAATACTGATAGATGTTGTCAGATGCACTGAGCTCCCTTCCATTGATACCTACAATATAATCACCCGGCGCAACATCGATTCCAGGTTGATCAAGCGGACCTAATAAATCTGGATTCCAGCTTTCTGCCGTAAAGATGCGCGATATTTGCCAGCCGTTTTTAGTCACTTGAAGATCAGCACCCAATAACCCAGCTTTTGAATCAGGTGTTTCAGGAAAATCGCCACCAAATACAAAACTGTGCCCTACTGAGAGTTCACCGTTTACCATATCGAGCAAATACGTTAAGTCGCTGCGGTGGCGCACAAAGTCAACTAAGGGACGGTAGCGCTCAAGCACTAAGTCCCAATCTCTTCCGTGCATGTTCGGGTCATAGAAATAATCGCGTTGGTAGCGCCACGCTTCTAAAAACATCTGCCGCCATTCTTCTTGACGGTTAAGTTTCATTTGTAAATCTAGTTTGAGAGTTTTGCCATCGTCTGCTTCTGGGCCGCTGGTATCGAGTACTTTCCAGTCTGAGCCTGCATTTACCAATAAATGATTCGCATCGCCTGAAATACTCGCACTGCGAACACCTCCGATAAACTTAGTTGCCGAAGCATCCTCTAAAACAAATTTATGTAGGCTTAGCATAGGGCCACTGTCGGCGCGCTCAGCAATAAATACCTGACCGGCAGGGCCACTCACAGTAAATGCGTAGTCTGCAGGGGCTAAAGACAAAGAAAAAATGCGCCGCTCTATGTTTTCAAAGTCTATGTTAACAACAAGATCTTCACCCTTTGAATCTTCTTCTTTTTTATCGTCTTTATCGCCGTTGTCGCGCTTGGGCTCCTCATCACTTTTGGGGGCAAAAGGTGAGGGATCATCGATGTTTAAGTTGATCACGTAAGCTAAATATTGTGACTGCGCCCCCATTGAGCTGGTGTTCGCCCAACCGGATTGCAAACCAATGTCGGTGCTGGCTAAAAAGTATAAATGTTTACCGCTTAAATCCCATGAAGCAGAATGCGAATCAGCAAAACGATTAGTAACAGCGCTGGTTTTATTGTTGTCTAAAGACCACAGCCATATTTGCCTGAAACTATTAGACGCAGCTTTTGAATAGGCTAACCACTTTGAGTCAGGCGACCACGCAATGCCATTATCACCGCGCTCAATGTTGGTGCCTCCCACATCAATGGTTTGTATCTTTTTGTTCGCGAGGGTGAGTACGCGAATTCTCACATCATCATCAACAAAGGCGATATGCTTGCCATCGGGAGAAAACTTAGGCTCCCACGCCATTTTAGACTCACCAATACTAATAAATTCTGGGGCAGATAGGCCGTCTTGCGCTTGCAGCACTAAGCGATAGCCTTCACCACCTTGGTCTGAAAACCAAGCAATGGTATCTCCTAACGGAGACCAAATCGGCTTACGATCGGCAACGCCTGAGCTTCGACTAAGATTACGCACATTGCCATTTTCAATAGGTACCGTAAATATCTCACCGCGCGCTTGAAATACTGCACGCTTGCCCGTGGGCGACAAAGTTCCCGCTCGAGCGCTCTGAGATAAGCCTTCCCACTGAGTTTCTGCCCACGGAAAGTCGCCTTTTACGGTAATCGAAAGTCGCGTGATTTTTTTTGTCTTAGGGTCGAGCGTGTGCAAGTAGCCGTTTTGCTCAAAAGCAAGGATTTTGCCATTGCTACTAAGTTGCTTTACGTCGTCTTGCTCAAAGAAGGTGATTTGTTCAAGTTGTCTGGTACTAAGCGAAAAGGCCCATACATTAGCCACCCACGCACGATCTGAAATGAAATAAATATGCTCATTAAGCCACACCGGCTCTACATCAGTGGTGGCTGCATTGGGTATTTTAATTTCTTCATTGGTGCTTAAGTCCAGAACCACCAAAGCTGTATTTTGTCCTCCGCGATAATGACGCCACTCTTGGTCCCAGCGCTGCATACGGTCAATTACCAGCTTGTCACCCTTCGGTGAATATGCTCCGTTGTTTGCCCACTGCTGGTTCACTAAACTTGCTGGCCCACCACTTGCCGGAACTGTCCATAAACGGTAAATAGGTCGCGGCGCTGTGTCTCTGCCAGAGCTAAACAACACTTTAGTTCCGTCTGGCGTCCAGCCTCTAACAAAAGCCGCATCGGCATGCCAAGTTAAACGCGTAGGTTTGCCGCCATCTGTGCTCACTGTATATACCGAATAGCTACCGGAGCGATTAGAACTAAATGCGATGGTTTTACCATCAGGTGAAAAGTGTGGCTCACGCTCAACAGTGCTTGTGCTGGTAAGGCGCTTTACGTTGTTACCGCTGAGGTCTGCAAGCCAAATATCACCACCGTATTCAAAGCTAATATGACTTTCGCTAATTGTTGGCGAGCGCAGCAAACGAGTCTCGCTTGCGTGTACAGGTAATAAAAAAGTCAGTAGAGAAAAGAGACAAAACAATAAAATTGAGTAGGATAAAATCGAACGACGCATATGCATTCCTAAAGTGGCGTAAGTGCAGGGACTGTCTCACTATAGTATATTTTGAGAAGAAATAGCGAGCATGGCAAAACTTTCGCTAACTTAAAGATTGCTTTAAGGGAGATGCCAAACATCAATTAGAAGGTTTAAAACATTAGGTCAAATTTTTAGATATAAAAAAAGCCCATCATTCTGAAATGATGGGCTTATATTACTACGTCACTTATACCGCGCGCTGGCAACGCGTCAGTATTAAAGTTTCTTAACCTTTTTGACGCTTCATCGAGTCAAAGAATTCATCGTTGGTTTTGGTCATCGATAAGCGACTAATTAAAAACTCCATCGCATCAATTTCAGACATCTCATGAACGATTTTACGTAAAATCCACATTTTCTGTAATTCATCTTGAGAGGTGAGAAGTTCTTCGCGACGTGTACCACTGCGGTTAAAGTCGATAGCAGGGAAAACACGTTTTTCAGCAATTTTTCGGTTCAAGTGTAACTCCATGTTACCTGTTCCTTTGAATTCTTCGTAAATAACTTCATCCATTTTAGAACCGGTATCAATTAGCGCGGTTGCGATAATAGTTAAGCTTCCGCCCTCTTCTACGTTACGTGCAGCACCAAAGAATCGTTTAGGCTTATGAAGTGCGTTTGCGTCAACACCACCAGTTAATACTTTACCTGATGAAGGTATAACTGTGTTGTATGCGCGTGCCAAACGAGTAATTGAATCAAGTAAGATCACAACGTCTTTTTTATGCTCAACTAGTCGCTTCGCTTTTTCAATCACCATTTCGGCGACTTGAACGTGGCGACTCGCTGGTTCATCAAAGGTAGATGCTACCACTTCGCCTTGTACCAAGCGTTGCATCTCTGTTACTTCTTCCGGACGCTCGTCAATGAGCAACACCATAAGCACACAATCAGGATGATTAGCCGCGATAGACTGAGCAATATTTTGTAGTAACAGCGTTTTACCCGCTTTCGGCGGTGCTACAATTAGGCCACGTTGGCCACAACCAATCGGTGAGGCTAAGTCTAATACGCGCGCCGTAATATCTTCTGTACTGCCATTACCACGCTCCATCTTTAAACGATCGTTAGCATGCAAGGGCGTGAGGTTTTCAAACAATATTTTGTTACGAGAATTCTCAGGGCGGTCAAAGTTAACTTGGTTAATCTTTAACAATGCAAAATAACGTTCGCTGTCTTTGGGCGGGCGGATCTTTCCGGCAATGGTGTCGCCAGTGCGCAAGTTAAATCGTCTTATTTGGCTAGGAGAGACATAAATATCGTCTGGTCCCGCTAAATAAGACGAGTCGCTTGAGCGAAGAAAGCCAAACCCGTCTTGCAGTATCTCTAATACGCCATCGCCAAATATATCTTCCCCGCCTTTGGCGTGTGCCTTCAATATGGAAAATATAATGTCTTGTTTGCGCGCTCGCGCAAGGTTTTCTAGGCCCATAGACTCTGATAAGGCTACGAGTTCACTAATCGGTTTTTCTTTTAATTCGGTTAAATTCATGTTGGGGGATCTTTGAGTTTATTTAAGGCAAACGAAATATATTCAGCTTGTAAGATAAATTAATTTGATTGACGGTTTGTAATCAAAATCGACATTTGAGCCATTCAAGCATGCAATGTAAGTTGACAACGCAAGCCACAGATAATTTTTGAAATGCCTTAAGGCGAAGTGATTACACTTGGTGAGTTCGCTAAAGGTAGCACCTAATTTTAGTATCGTCCAGTTTTCAACAGTATTTACTAAAAAAACAAAGAAAATAATAATAAAAAAGCCAATACACCGATGTTTATCAGTAAATTGGCTTTCTTTAATTGCGAGTTTATTGCTTATTTTTAGATATTATCGTCTAAAAATTCTTGTAACTGAGTTTTCGAAAGTGCACCAACTTTGGTCGCGGCTACCGCACCATTTTTAAATAATAGGAGTGTGGGAATACCACGGATACCATATTTTGGTGGTGTTTCACTATTTTCATCGACATTCAGCTTGCCAACTGTTACTTTGCCGTCGTATTCGCTCGCGATTTCGTCTAATATAGGAGCGATCATCTTACAGGGGCCGCACCATTCTGCCCAAAAATCAACTAAAACAGGACCTGATGCATTGATTACATCGGCTTCGAATTTGTCGTCACTTAATGCGATAATTTTGTCGCTCATTCTTCTCTCCAAGTTAGGGAACGGTCTGAGATTTTCAGATTTGCCTAATAGTGTTATATAGAATCGGTTTTCAATGCAAGCAATGATAAGCTATAAGCTATGCCAACAACACATTTAACCAATACGTTATTTTCGTCGCTTCCGATCCACCCTTTAGTAGTAAAGGCATTGGACGAAGCTAATCTAACTCAATGTACGCCAATACAAGACATGAGTTTGCCCCTTTTACTTTCACAAAAAGATGTAGCAGGGCAAGCACAAACCGGTACCGGCAAAACCATCGCGTTTTTGGTCGCCACCTATCATTATTTACTAAGCAATCCTAAAGAGACCACTAAGAACGGCCCTAAAGCCATCATAATGGCGCCAACTCGTGAACTTGCTGTGCAAATATATAACGACGCAAAATTACTGAGTAAGCACACTGAATTATCAGTTGGAGTCGTATATGGGGGCGAAGGTTACGAAAGTCAACGCGATACCCTAACCGCTGGTGTAGATATTCTGATTGGTACCTGTGGCCGCATTATCGATTACTACAAACAAGACGTGTTCACACTAGAGAATATTCAAGTTGCGGTATTAGACGAAGCCGATCGTATGTTCGACTTAGGCTTTATAAAAGACATTCGCTATTTGTTCCGCCGTATGCCTGAGCCTAGTCAACGCTTAAATATGCTATTTTCTGCAACCTTAAGCTACCGTGTACAAGAACTAGCATACGAACATATGAACAATCCGATTAGCGTCGAAAGCACGCCTGATACAAAAACCAATGCTCGCATCAGCGAAGAATTATTTTATCCTTCAAACGAAGACAAGCCCGTTCTTTTACTGACATTAATGGAAGAAGAATGGCCTGACAAAGCAATTGTGTTTGCCAATACTAAAAACGATTGCGAGTGGGTAGCAGGTTGGTTAGAGGGCGACGGTCATCGAGTGGGCTTACTTAGTGGCGATGTTCAGCAGAAGAAACGCCTGAGCATACTTGAAGACTTTACTAAAGGTAATCTTGATATTCTAGTTGCGACTGATGTTGCTGCTCGCGGATTGCATATCGACAAAGTCACCCACGTATTTAACTATGACTTGCCCGATGACGCTGAAGATTATGTGCATCGAATCGGCCGCACCGGTCGAGCTGGCGAATTGGGTAAAGCAATCAGTTTTGCCTGTGAAAAATACGCGCAAAACTTAACAGCTATTGAAGTCTATATCGGTCACGATATGCCGGTAACCGACTACAATCCGCTATTTTTGTTGGAAGATGTAAAGCCACCTAAAATGCGACCTCGCACACCTCGTGGTAAAACCACAGGCGGTAGAGGCGGTCCACGTAATAGCAAAGGACCTCGCAAAGACGGTAGAACACGTCGCCCAGCAAGAAAACCGCAAGCATAACGCTATATGCTAAGGGGGAATGATGTTATTTCCCCCATTACTGTGAAACACTTAATATCAATCAGCAGAGTGGGAAATATGGGCGAATTGCAGTTATCAGCTGGCCAAGACGAGTATTATGCCGCTGTTGATTTGGGCTCAAATAGTTTTCATATGGTTATTGTGCGCGTACTCTCTGGTAGCGTCCAAATTGTAAGTAAAAATAAGCAAAAAGTGAGACTTGCAGCCGGCCTTGATGAAAACAACCATTTAAGTAATGAGAGCATAGAGCGTGGATTGGTGTGTTTACGTAACTTCTCAGAAAAACTCCAAGATATTCCTCCGAAAAACATCAAAATTGTTGCTACAGCAACACTAAGACTTGCACAAAATGTTACGGATTTTATTGCGCCAGCTGAACGCATACTCAAGCAAAAAGTAAATGTGATCAGCGGTGCAGAGGAGGCCAAACAAATCTTCTTAGGTGTGGCCTATACCTCAGCGAACCAAGGAAACTCCTTAGTAATTGATATCGGCGGGGCGAGCACGGAAGTTATTATAGGCCGAGACCTACAGCCGTTATATTTGACCAGCTTAAATATGGGTTGCGTCACTTACATGGAGCATTATTTTCATGGCGGAGAGATTAGCGCAGACGGTTTTAAACAAGCCATTTCACACGCTAAACAGGCAATTGGCGAGCACCAAGACAGCTTTTTATGCTTTGATTGGGAGCAGTGCTTAGGCGCCTCAGGCACCCCACAAGCGGTAACCAATATTTTAGTGAAGCAAGGGATAAACGATGCTATTCGTTTACCTTACTTATACCAACTTATGGAACAGTGTATCGCAGCAAAACATATCGACATCTTAGATATTGAAGGGCTCGTCCCTAGCCGGCAAGCCATTTTCCCGAGCGGCCTTGCCATATTAATCGCGCTATTTGAAAGCCTAAACATCAATAACATGCAAATATCGGGAGGTGCACTGCGCGAAGGCATTTTATATGGCATGTTAGAAAACTATCAAAAAAGCGACCGGCGCCAACAAGGTATTAATCAGCTTGTATCGCGCTTTCATATTGACCCTAACCATAGCAGTCGATGCCGTAATCTTGCGGTGGTTCTGTGCCGTAAAATGTGTGAGCAAACTCAGTTCTGTGATTTTGATACCGAGGTCATTACGGGCGCAGCTGCAGCCCTTCATGAATTAGGCCTACACATTGGCTATAAATCTTATCATGAGCACGGTGCTTACATACTTTCCCATGTTGAGCTTACCGGCTTTACCACCTTGCAACGCTCTATGATCACCGATTTGGTAAAAATGCATCGCCAAGAAATTGATTTGAATGTGTTAAAAAACTATAAATCTACCCTGCAACAAATGCTCATCAATGCAATGCGTATCCTGCGCATCAGCGTCATTTTAGTTAACAGGCGAAAAGACGAAGCGATTCCAAGCTTAAGCTTAACCATTGACGATGATGGCAGCTGGCGTTTGAAGTTTGCTGAGAATATGAAGCTTGTGCATCCCCTTATTCACACTGAGTTAATGCACGAATGCTGGTTACAACATAAAGCCGGTTGGCGTTTAATTGTAGAAGCCTGAAGCCCCCTAATACTTAAATGAACGATACCAAGCAATGGTAGCCAAAACCCCAAGGGCAAGGCTATAGATGTAATGCTGTCCTAATAAATGCGCCGCTAGCGAGGCCATGGTTAATGCAATTGCTAAATGACTCGTGGTACGCGCCTTTTGTAGCCGCATCGCTTGAGCGAGTTGCTCTTCATGTTGCTTTTCTAATTGCCGCGGTAATTGCTTGATATGGCGCATCGTGTCATAAATCAAATCAGGCATCTCGGGTAGCTTTTCGCTCCAAAATGGTAAATTTTCTTTAATTTGATTAAACATTGCTTTTGGACCAATTTGTTCTTTCATCCAATTTTCAAGGAAAGGTTTGGCGGTTTTCCATAAATCAAGTTGAGGATACAGCTGTCGTCCAAGCCCCTCGATGTATAACAAGGTCTTTTGCAAAAGAACTAACTGCGGCTGTACTTCCATGTCAAATCTGCGAGCAGTATTAAAAAGCTGCATTAGCACATTACCGAAAGAAATATCGGCCAAGGGTTTTTGAAAAATCGGTTCGCACACCGTTCGTATACCCATTTCAAAATCGTCTATATTGGTATCTGCAGGCACCCAACCAGAGTCGACATGTAACTGGGCGACCTTACGATAATCTCGGTTAAAAAAGGCGATAAAATTTTCAGCTAAATAGCGCTTATCTTCTTTGTTCAGCGTTCCAACAATTCCGTAGTCAATACCAATATACTTTGGGTTTTCAGGGTGTTCGTAAGAAACAAAAATATTACCCGGATGCATATCAGCATGGAAGAAGCTATCTCGAAAGACCTGAGCAAAAAATAACTCTACGCCACGCTCTGCAAGCAGTTTTAAATTCGTACCTTGCTCAATCAGAGCGTCAATATCAGATACTGGAATACCATAAATCCGCTCCAGCACGATCACATTGCGCGTACAGTGCTCACTGTAAAAATGCGGCACGTATAGCGCATCAGAGCCTTCAAAGTTTCGCTTAATTTGAATCCCATTTGCTGCTTCTCTCAGTAAATCTAGCTCATCTAAAATTGAGCGTCGATACTCCCGAATCACCTCTACAGGACGCAACCTTTTACCATCTGGCAACCAGCGCTGAACCACTTTGGCAATGGATGAGAGCAAGTCTACGTCGTCTTCAATGGTTTGTTTAATGCCTGGTCTCAACACTTTTATTACGATGTCTTCGTTGTTTTGCTTAAGCGTTGCCGTATGTACTTGAGCAACTGACGCAGATGCAAGAGGCTTTGCGTCAAAGTTATCGAAGATATCGCTCAAACTATCCAACCCCAAAGATTCTTTAATAATAGTTTGCGCAACATCAGAATCAAATGGGGGTACATTATCTTGCAAAGCCACTAATTCTTGCGCTAGATCTGGACTTAATAAATCGCGACGGGTCGACAACATTTGACCAAATTTGATATACACCGGTCCCAATGTTTCTAATGCTAGCCGCAAACGCCGTCCTTGTGACTCGCCTTTATGTTGATTGTGCAACCAAAATATACAGGTACGCAAAAAGCGGAAATACCAAGGCCTAAAACGCTTTGGGATAAGCTCATCCAAGCCATGCTGTAAAAGCACACTACCGATGCGGTAGAGCCGATAAATACGACGATTTTTCATTTCTTTTCCTGACTACTTATCGGTTGAGCTATGCGATTTAAGCGTGCCTCAAAACGTTCTGCATCCATTTTAAGTTGCCTGACTTCATCAACAAAGTTAGCTAAAACAATGGGCCGTACCGCAATGGGCTTTTCTTCTAGAGCGGCATCCGACATCATTTGCGATAACAAACTAAACTGCTTTTTTGCTTGCTCTTGCAATGTCTTGCTTTGCTTAAGTACGGTGTAGGCCGGCACGTCACCTATGTATTGCGACAACGTTTCTTCAATATCGAACTCTATACCCGAAAAGACCTGACTAAACTTTTGTACAATGCCCAAATCACCATAAAAATCGAGCTTACCTTGTTTAATGAGTTTAGTTAGCTTACTGGTTTGCTTTAACTCACTTAAGGCAAACAACGAAACCGAGATATAACTCTCTGAATCAGGCATGTCATCTAGGTAGGCTTGCTCAACCTTATCTAGGCTGAGCACATCAATTCGCTGTGGCGAGAATTGAAATGCAAATGTAGTATCAAGCTCTTGCAAATATAAGACGCAACGCTTCTCATGCAAAGGCACAATCAGCTCAGGCCCATTGAGCGATATTGCTAGGGCTTTGTTAATGGCTATTTCAATGGCTGCACAAAGCGCCTGATTCGCGGGCATTTAAAACTTAAAACCTCTATGCAAGGCGACTATTCCGCCGGTGAGGTTGTGGTAGCTCGTTTGCTCAAACCCAACCTCTTGCATCATTCCCTCAAGGGTGTCTTGATCAGGGTGCATACGAATCGATTCCGCTAGATAGCGATAACTCTCTGCATCGTTTGCCACAAGCTGCCCCATGCGAGGTAGCACATGAAACGAATAAGCATCGTACACTTTACTCAAGGCTTCAGAGCTGGGTTTTGAGAATTCAAGAACAAGTAATCTTCCACCCGGTTTTAGCACACGGAACATACTAGCAAGGGCGGCAGATTTATCGGTAACATTGCGCAAACCAAAGGCAATGGTAATCAGGTCAAAGTGATTATCGGGAAAAGGTAATTCTTCAGCGTTTGCTTGCACGTAATCAATATTACCAATAATGCCCATATTGGTGAGTTTCTCTTTACCCACTTTCAACATTGAGTGATTGATATCAGCTAATACCACTTGCCCTTTTTCGCCTACAATCCGACTAAATTTTGCCGCTAAATCGCCCGTACCTCCGGCTAGGTCAAGTACTCTTTGACCTGACTTAACACCACTACAATCGATGGTGTAGCGCTTCCATAACCGATGAACGCCCATCGACATAACATCATTCATCACATCGTATTTTGCGGCCACAGAATGAAACACATCAGCAACCATCGAAACTTTCTCTGATTTATTTACTTTTTTAAAGCCAAAGTCTGTTGTGTCAGACTGTTCAGATTGCGCCTGAGCGCTTTCGGTTGTCATAAAGATTAACTCATTGATTTGATGCCGATAAGTGTAGCCTAATTACTAAGGATGTTAAACGTCATGCCGAATATACTTGCGCTCTCTGCACTGATATACATACAGTGTTGACATTACAAGTATCATTATTCGCTTAGCCGTGAAAATCTAAGCTAAGCTTGCATGCCTACGTAATTGTCGCCCACGCTGTAAGCGAGTAACTGCGAGAGCTCAGTAAGTGAACGTCCGCTTTGCTGCTGCCAATCGTTGAATGCCGCTTGTATTGCATTTAAGCTACGTTTTGAGCGCGCAGAGCCAGTGATAATTTTATGTTGGGTAAAGTAGCCCTCTACATCTCGCGAGAGTAAGAAGGTGTCTACTCCTAAAAAGCGAAGTGCATAGGGGCCGGTGTTTCCGCCTAAGCGAGTGCCATGCTTTTTTAAATATTCCCATAAGCCGATGACATCTCTACTATCCCAATTCGCAACAAAGGTCGCAAAACTGCCATGCTCGTTGGCCACGTCTTTGACCATAAACGCGTTTTCGCGAATAGTGCGGACCTTTGATAGATTACGAATAATTTTGGGATCGGTGGCCTTTTTTTCGAGCATTTCATCGGGCATAAGTAGCAGTTTATCAACATCAAAGCCCCAAAACGACTCTTCAAAATCAGGCCATTTTTGTCTTACAACTCGCCACACAAAGCCCGATTGAAACACCTTTTTAGTAAACTCAGATAAAAAGCGGTCGTCAGGCACCTTTAAAAGGTCTTGTTTTGTTAAAGGCACCGATAACAACGATTCAACCATTGCCTCACTGCCTTTTCGCTCGCACACCCTGTTATAAATAGCATCAAACTTTTCTATTGCCATGTGTCCCTACCGTGCTCAATCATTATTAACCTACGCCCCTATATTAGGCCGCTTGTGCGTCACCGCTAATACCGCTGTGCCTAAGCAGAGCATCGATATTAGGCTCGCGTCCTCTAAATGCAACAAATAGCGCCATAGGTTCTTGGGAGCCACCTTTTTCAAGGATATTCTCTAAAAAGCTGCGACCAGTCTCAGGATTAAAAATCCCTTCTTCTTCAAATTTGGAAAAGGCATCTGCCGATAATACTTCAGCCCATTTATAGCTGTAGTAGCCTGCCGCATAGCCTCCAGCAAATATATGCCCAAAACTGTTTTGGAAACGGTTAAACGCTGGTGCTTTTATCACCGAAACTTGCTCGCGCACATTGGCTAACACAGTGCTCACGTCAACACTGTCACCGGGAGACTGATGCAAGGTGAAATCAAACAAACTAAATTCAATTTGTCGCAGCATCTGCATCGCCGACTGAAAGTTTTTTGCGGCGAGCAGTTTATCGAGTAAGTCTTTAGGCAGTGGCTCGTCTGTTTCATAATGCCCAGAGATAAAGGCCAATGCCTCGGGCTCCCAGCACCAATTTTCTAAGAATTGACTGGGCAACTCTACAGCATCCCAAGCCACGCCATTTATACCTGATACGCCACCAACAGTCACTTTTGTTAGCATGTGATGAATTCCATGACCAAATTCATGGAACAAGGTAACGACTTCGTCGTGGGTAAATAATGCGGGCTTATCGCCTACTGGAGCATTAAAGTTACAAGTTAAATAGGCCACAGGAGATTGCACTGCCCCGCTGGCATTCATTCTTTTTACCCTGCATTCGTCCATCCATGCACCGCCACGCTTTTTCGCTCGTGCAAATAAATCCAAATAAAAGCTACCGCGCAAAGTGCCTGTTTCGCCACTACCTTTTACGACCGCATCTCGTATTTCAAAAAAGCGTACGTCTTCATGCCACGTATCCACCCCTTTCACTTCTACAATACTGAGTGAATAGAGACGCGAAACCACTTCAAAGAGACCTGAAATGACTTTGTCTTCTGGAAAATAGGGTCTTAGCTCTTCATCAGACACTGCATACTTTTGTTGTTTTAGCTTTTCTGAATAATAGCTGTAATCCCAAGCATTTAGCGAATCAATACCATGCTCCGCCATAGCAAATGCTTGAACCTCGGCTACGTCGTCTTGGGCTTGCGGTTTAGAACGCTGCGCTAAGTCATGTAAAAAACCTACAACCTGCTCAGTCGACTCGGCCATTTTAGTGGCAAGCGAATACTCTGCGTAATTCTCAAAACCTAAGAGCTTAGATACTTCAGAGCGCAGAGCAAGAGTTTGTTTTATGATGTCAGTATTATCAAACTTAGCATCGGGCGTATCGAGCTCTGAAGCACGCGTGCTGTATGCCCGGTACATTTCTTCTCGTAGTTCTGCATTATCGGCATACATCATTATGGGTAAGTAACTTGGGATATCTAGGGTAAACACATATCCATCTAGATCTTTTTGCTGGGCAGCTTGCGCGGCCGCAGCTTTTGCCGATTCTGGTAAACCATCTAAGAGACTTTCATCAGTAATATGCTTAGTAAAATTAAGTGTCGCATCCATCACATTATTTGAAAAGCCAGAAGACAAATCAGATAACTGACGCTTAATATCAGCATAACGCTGCTTTTTTTCACCCGACAAGGCTACACCGGAAAGTGTAAAATCTCTCACCGCATTATTTATGACTTTTTTCTGTGCACCATCAAGCTTTTTAAAGTCTTCAGATGCCTGAAATGCCTGATAAAGGGCGCATAACTTCTCATGTTGCCCTAAGTAAGTCGAATATTCTGAGAGAAGCGGCAAGCACGCATCATGGGCTTCGCGCAATTCGTCACAACTTACCACCGAGTTCATGTGGCCTATGGGTGACCATAATTGACTCAATTCGTCGTCTGCTTGCTCCAGCGTTTCTACTAAGTTCGCATAGCTTAATTCGCCACTTTCGACCACGCGTTCAACCGCTGCTTTACACCCCTGTATAGATGTTTTGATACTCTCAACAATCTCACTAGGTGCTATTTTCGAAAACTGCGGAAGCGCTGGTAAGTCGACCAAGGCGTCATCAGTGGTGATGCTTTGAATGCTATTGCTCATAAAAACCCTAATTTACTATTGTATTGTTCGCATCAGATAACCATGTTTGTATCAACAGCTCGTTTAAGTACCTGTTCGCTGGCGTAATTATTCGGATGCGTTCGCTGAAGGTGGATGTTACTAATTTGTAGTGCCAATTTGTATTGTGAATAAGTGGGGGAAGATCACAAAAATACAAGCTTAATGCTTTCACGGCTTAAGCGTTTTTACTTTCGCAAAAATCGACTACACTAGTGACTACGATTAAAAAGACAAGCCAAGCCTACAGATATAACGATTTCGATGAAAGAAAACCAAATACATCAGGTCTTATAAGGGCTCTAACCTTCTTTTATTTAAATATATTTCGGGTTAAACATTTGCACAAGTAAGTTTGAACAAAAATAACATACAACAATGGAAAGCTATGACAACTTCAGAAAATCACTTTGATTATATAAGTATTGGTGGCGGTAGCGGCGGTATTGCCTCGGCTAATAGAGCATCTCGCTACGGCAAAAAAGTCGCCATTGTAGAGGCTAAAGCGATTGGAGGTACGTGTGTAAACGTAGGTTGTGTACCTAAAAAGGCTATGTGGTTTGGCGCACAGGTAGCCGAAGCGATCCACAAATATGCCCCCGACTATGGTTTTGATGTAGAAGTAAATAACTTTAGCTGGTCAAAGCTGATTGAAAATCGCGATGCTTACATTAGCCGTATTCATGCGTCTTACGACCGCGTTTTAGGCAATAATGATGTCACGCTTATTAATGGCTTTGCGACTTTTATTGACAACAACACCATTGATGTAGATGGCACTATTTACACCGCTGAGCACATTAATATTGCCGTGGGTGGGCGCCCTATTAGGCCGCCTATTCCAGGTGCCGAATTTGGTATTGATTCCGATGGTTTTTTTGAACTAGCTGAGCAACCAAAACGCGTGGTTGTGGTAGGTGCAGGTTATATTGCTGTTGAGCTTGCAGGGGTCATGCACTCACTCGGCAGTGAAACACACCTGTTAGTGCGCCGCGAAAAGCCTCTACGCCACTTTGACGATATGCTCAGCGATACCTTGGTCGAAATTATGCAGGAAGACGGCCCTACGCTGCATCCTCATACCCAAGTTGAATCTATTGAAAAGCAAGCAGACGGTAGTTTGCTGGTAAAACTAAACGGCGACAGAACCCTAGAGGCTGATAGCCTGGTATGGGCAATTGGACGTGAACCTGCCACCGACAAGCTTAAACTAGAAAACACCGATGTTAACCTAGACCCTCGCGGTTATGTAGTGGTGGATGAATATCAAAACACCAGTGCAAAAAACATATATGCAGTAGGCGATAACATTGGTTTAGTCGAGCTCACGCCTGTGGCAGTAAAAGCAGGACGATTGTTAGCCGAGCGCTTATTCAACGGACAAACCCATGCAAAGATGGATTATACAAATGTTCCTACCGTTGTATTTAGCCACCCAGCCATAGGCACAATGGGCTTAAGTGAAAACGAAGCGCTACTAAAATACGGCGAAGACAATGTCAAAGTATACAATTCGAGCTTTGCCGCTATGTATACCGCGGTGACCAGCCATCGCCAAGCGACTAAAATGAAACTCGTTTGCGCAGGAAGCGACGAAAAAGTGGTGGGAATACACGGTATCGGCTATGGCATGGATGAAATACTACAAGGATTTGGAGTCGCGATTAAAATGGGCGCCACTAAAGCAGATTTTGATAACTGCGTAGCGATTCATCCGACGTCTGGAGAAGAATTCGTTACTCTATAAATAAGTGCTTTATCGGCAAAGAATCTAACAAACAAAAAGGGGCGCTAACATACCATGTTAGCACCCCTTTCTAATTGATTTGCCAAACGCCAATTACTCTAGGCTTTTCTTTAAATCGCCTAACATTTGCGACAGCTTTATTTTAGTCCGAGGACTCTGTAACAAGGCGTTTAAATGGCCTAATCCACATTCTTGTAACTGTACTTGTAAGTGAAATAGTTCCGGTTTGTGCGCCGTAGCGTAATCTAAGCTTGGCGATTTCGCATAAGACGAATCCGCTTCTAACGCATAATATTCGGCCAAACGGCATAGTGCATAGCAAAAAAGAATACTCTTTTTCTCTTCTAAGGAAATATCAATATCTTGCCATTGATTGTGCATAGGTTGATAAGCGAGTCCTATTCCTTCGTGAAGTTCTTTGGGTAGTTTTAAGTGTTGTGCAAACACACCACCTATTACCGCTGCGTTGCTGTTGAACAGAGACTGCATGCCTTTAATTCGCATGTACAAAGGCGTATTACTTGTATAAAAGTTTGCGGCTTTCGACTCTATAGACAGCAGTGTTATATCGCCTAAGTAGCTGAGCAAACACCGAGTCGAAAGTTCTGATGGATTTTCTAAATTGGCTTCTCGCGCCACAAACAAAGCCATTGCACTGGCTAGAAAGCTAGTTTTCCAAACGCGCTCGTATGCCTCTTGCTGTTGTGGAGTATCAAACTCAAAACTTTGCGATATCGCAAATTGAGTCGCTAAGTTTTTAACTTGAGCAATCCCTAAGTAAATTACAGCATGATTTATATCGGTAATCGCTTTGCGCAGCCCAAAGAAAGGAGAATTAGCCATGTTAAGCACCATCGCCACCAACTCTGGGTCCGATCTCACAATATTAATGAGTTCTTGTGCGTCGGTAATGCTTTTACTAAGCGACATCAATAAAGGATGTGGTTTACGCAAACTCTTGAAATCTTTGGTGGTTTTATTATCCCCTTGAAAGGAATCATAATTTATTAACGACAATTCAAGAAAGTCTTCTGGGATATCCGGCACCTCTGCTTCATTTACAGGTTCTGGGCGCGGAGGTTTATCTGCATTTAAAGTATTGAGCATATCCCCAGGGGTTTTTGGGTCTGCGTATATACTCCCTTTGCGCTTTTGTCGTACTTTAAGCAGAGTGTTGGAATAATCTTTATCATTGTTTGAGTTCTTTAACCGCCACAACAACAACGCGACCAATAAAATGATCGCAAGTGGTATAAGTATGCTTGTAGTATCCATTCTCTATAATTTACCCAAAAGATTCGCCTAATAAGAAAGCAATATTGTATAAGTATCATAAAACACTGAATCGTTGAGTATGTTTTACGATACCCGTATTCGAGGCTTTGCTATTTTAGATTCGTTATAAGAGGTTATCGGCTAAGCTACGCTTTTCTAAACCATATTTAACGCGCCATCTGATGAGCCTGCCAGCTCAGCGATGCGCATGCGGTGACACTGTTCCATGTGATGAATCACCAGGCTGTCTTCGGGGTCAATCATCAACGCGCCGTGGAAGCACTTCATTGCAGCCTTCCAGTCTCGACTTTTACGATATTCGACACCCTGTTGAATCATAGATCCAGTTTTATAACGAGATAATTGTATGTCTTTTGGCAAGTGATTGAGAATTTCGTAGACTTCAATAGGCTCTTTTCGGCCCTTGACCCTGACAAAATCAACAAATCGATAAGCAATTTCAGACTTTGCGTCCATCGAAAGTTGGTCGAGCAGTTGACTACTAACAATGATATCTGCTTCATACCGGGGCGCTAAGGACTCCAAACGATAAGAGATATTCACGCTATCACCAATAACGGTGGTATCCATACGGTCATCACAACCAACGGTGCCAATAATTACAGGGCCAAAATGAACGCCTACACCAATTTCAATAGGCGGATAATCGACACTGCTACGTTGCTTGTTATACATGGCAAGTGCGCTTTGTAAATCGATGGCTGCACGTATAGAGTCGGCGGCTTTGTTTGAATTGTTGCCACCGGGATGGTCGAACAACGCCATAATGGCATCACCAATAAATTTATCAATGAATCCATTGTTTTGATGGATCGCATCATTCATGCGTAAGAAATAAGAATTTAAGAACTTCATGAGCTCATGTGGCTGCATTTGTTCCGACAAGCCAGTAAATCCGCGTATGTCACAAAACAAAATGGCCACTTCATCGGCCGCGGCTTTGCCTAGCTCAAGCGCGCCCTCATTTTGTTTTTTGATATGCTCAACAAATTGCTTCGGCACAAATTTTTGGAAGGTTTTAATTAAGCGCTGCGCTTCGTCAGCTTTATCGACAAAACGTCGGTCGGTAAACGGCTGAGGCTCTTCACTCTCTGGCTCATCAACAGTATGTAATTGCGGTAAGTTACCCAACATATTGCGAGTGAGTTGTTTTAATCGATTGCGCAGACGCAAAATGACATAAGCCATGATGCAAAGCACAATGGTCAGTAAAACAAGCAATGGTATGGTGAGTTGTACTAAAGACATACTGCTTAGCGTTATCCAATTCAAAAAAACCGACTGCGCATAATGTTACGCAGTCTTTTGTTAGGTATAGATTAAGATAATCTGAGCATGGCTACAATCAAAACTATCGATCAATTTTACGTAAACTCGCAAAATCTTCCTCCAGCCTCGACTAACCATGCTTTTGCAGCAGCTTACTATTTTCTTAAAAAGTAGCCCTTACCCCTAACAAGACAGAACGTCCTGGTAGCGGCGCGAGATCTTTTAAGTAAGAAGTATGCACGCGTGCTTCTTGATTAGTTAAATTTCGCCCCTTAGCAAACAACTCGATATCGTAACCTTGAATAGAGGTAAAATACGACACATTAGCATCCACCATTGTGTAGCCATCAGTTTCGGTTTCAAACTCTGCCACATCAGATTGACTAAATACTCGCATTACCTGCGCATCAATAAACCAATTTTCGTGAGAAAACTCACCACCAAAGGTTAGCCTTGCGGGTGGCGTGCGAGGTAAATCTTGCTTACCTTGGTCGGTATCGACTTCAGTTTTAACAATATCCCCTTGAGTAAACAATTTAATGCTGTCACTTGCTTTGTAGTTTATTTGAAATTCTGCGCCATACAAAGTTGCATCGCTATTCACAAAAGCGAACACTGGAAGCTCATCGCTATGTTCATCACCGTGTTCGTCGCCGTGCTCATCAGAGTGATCGTCATGGTCATCCATATGGTCGTCGTGATCGTCCATATGGTCATCATGATCCTCGTCATGTCCTTCTTCATCATGGTCATGAGAGAACTCAGCGAACAAGCCAGTATCGGCAGCGTAATAATAATCATCTACCTTGTTATAGAATACGTTCACCACAAAGCCCACATCACCGGCAAATTTGCGTAAGGACAAATCAAAGTTATTTGACGTTTCTAGCTCAAAGTCACCATTACCAATCTCAAATCCATCTTCATGTAGCTCATACAGCGCACCAATTTCATAGGTCTGTGTACCAATATGAGGTCCAAAGCTGAAAAGCTCAGTTGCTGACGGTGCGCGTTGCGCATGAATAAACGATAGACCAACATTATAGCCTTCTGCAAAATCCCAAACCGCACCTGCTGAGAGACTGTAGGGAGTAAAATCTACTGATAGACTTTCTAGGTCGTCGTGATCGTGCCCCATGTGATCATCCATATGCTCATCATGGTCGTCATGATCATCATCGTGCTCGTGCACCTCTAAATCAGGAGAAAAGAGAGCTGGCACGTCAATCTCAACTCGCTCAATTCGTCCGCCGAGTTGCACCAAAACATCGCCAAAGTGCTTTTCTTCAATTAAGCCTAAACCAAAAGAGCGAGTGTCTGACGCTGGAGTAAAGGCCTCTTCACCTACCGCTGAAAAATCACTTAACTTTGTATGTAAACTGATGCCACCGCGCCAACCAGCCATTGGCTGATGTAACATTTCAATGCGGGTTTCAAACGAATCATTGGTAAAAGTTGTGCCAGGCTCACCGTTTTCAATTTCAGTATGTTGGTAATCGGTATACGACATTCCAAAATTGATTGCACTTATTACATCTGAGTTTAACTGGAATTCACCGGCCATTTGATAACGATTTTGTTGAAGGTCAGCAAGCACTTGCTCCTCTCCTTCCTCCATGTGCTCATCACTATGATCATCGTCATCGTCGTGGTGCTCATCGTCATGCTCTTCTTCATGAGCATGCCCTGGAATGCCATATAAAGATGAAAGATGCTGAACTGATACGCCAATATTACCTTGGTCAAATAAGTAACTACCTCCTAGGGTAAAACCTTGTGTACGGTATTGCGAGCTTTCTACAACACCTTCACCGCCCTCGTGGTCATGCTCTTCGCCGTGGTCGTCTTCATGGTCTTCGTCGTGATCATCATGGGCTTCTTCGTTTTCAGCTGAACCGGGAATACGATAATTATCCGCATCACGGTAAAAACCTTCGACGTTAAAGGCGAAGTCTCCACTACCGCCTTTAACAAAACCTGCAACACCTTCTTCGGCATTTACCGAATTACGCGTTAATGCTAATTCACCCTCTGCATCGTTGTTATCGGGGATACGTTGGTCAACAATGTTTACCACACCACCAATAGCGCCACTACCGTAAAATAAAGTGGCAGGGCCTCGTAATACTTCGATTTGTTCAGCGGCTGTTGTTTCTACAGCAACCATATGATCAGGCCCAACACGCGAGGCATCTGAAGCGTCCATACCATTTTGTGTAATCAATACACGTGGCCCATCGAGCCCTCTAATAATTGGGGTACTTGCCACATTACCGTGAAATGAACTGTGTACACCGACTTCATTTCGCAAAGTGTCGCCTAAAGTGGGCGCTTGCTTGTGGTCAAGTCGCTCGCCTGCAAGCACAGTCACTGGCGCTGCTGATTCTATATTAGAGGCATGAAAGGCGCTTGCAGTAACATCGAAGACCTCAATACTTGAGCTCATGACTTTAATTTCAAAATCACTAACACCCTGTTCAGTTACCATAATGGGAGTGCTTTCATGAACATAATTAGGCGATGCGACGTGTAATTCTACTTTCCCACTGCGCACATTTTCAAAAACAAAGCGTCCATCTTGATCTATGCTCACGCGTTTGTTTGAGCCCATCAGTTGGACTTCGCCCTCGGTGATTGGCTTTCCAACCTGATCAATTACTCGGCCGGAAATAGTATTCGCTAAAGTAAGGCTGGATGAACACAGAAGAGCGATAGATAACGCGGTTTTTTTCATAGTAAAAGATTTTGCGGTTTTATGTGCACAACGACGCACACTATTCAGACTTTGCATAGTCGATCTCTTGGTATTTAAGGTTGTACGAGTAAAATTTGAGAGGTGATATTATCACATATCATTGGCAATGTTATAGTATTACAAGCGATAAACTCACAATTAAATCTTTCCGTCGACAGGTGATAATTGTTAAGCAAAGTTGAGATTCATAGGATAGTATGCCAATAAACTCGAGTCATTAAGTCGCTTTCAAGCCTTTAGCCTATGCATGTTTCATTTTTTACAGAGTATCTGAGCCCCCATAAAAAAGCGTTTACGATTGTTGGCGCGTTTATGATACTCGAAAGTGTATTAAGCTTATCTATTCCTTTTGTAATCGGCCAATTTGCTAGTTCTGTGCTACAAGAGCCGTCTGAGCGTGGGATCTTAACTACAAATATTGATTGGCCTTATAGCTATTTCATTACGATATGGCTTCTCCTCATCCTGTTACAAACTGTCACTCGTTATCAAGTCAGCTTTAAGGTAAATATGGTCGGTGCGCGTATTCTTAAGGTCCTAAGTTGTCGCCTGTACGACCACATTCAAATGCTACCGCTTGACTATTTTAGTCAACGTAAGAAAGGTGAGGTACTGTCGTTGATCAGCAACGACGCAAATGTGATTAGCCACTTTATGTCGGGGGTTATTACAAGTCTAATACCCAGTATATTAGTTGCCTCGGGGGCGCTGTTACTGATGGCGAGTATCAATCCTACCCTTGCAATGATGATTGCATTGAGTGTGCCCGCTTTTTTCATATTGTTAAAATTGCTTGGACGAAAATTGCGCCCACTGTCTGAACAAGTAACGGCGCAACAAGCCAACATCGTCTCTATTGCAGCTGAAAACTTTTCCAGCATAAAGTTAATAAAGTCTTTTAGCCAAGAAAACCTCGAGAGTAAAAAGTTTCAGCAAAGTGCGCTGAGCATGCTCAATTTAAGGCAGTCACAATTTCAATTACAGGCGCTGATATCACCCTTGCTGCAAATGCTTATTTCCGTTGGGATTGTCGGTATTGTATTGCTCAGTGCGCTTCACTATCGCGCAGGAGAAATTAGTATTAGCGAGCTTATCACGCTATTGATGTACGGATTGCTATTTGCAAGACCTATGAGCAACTTGGCCGGTGTATATGGACAATTACAACAAGCAATAGGTGCTTCAGGACGCATCATAGAGGTATTTGAACAAGCCCCCGAACCATTTATAGCTACCAAGCAAGATTTAGCATTTAAAAAAGGCGATATACAATTATGCGAACTTAGTTTCAGTTACCAAAGTGATAGCATATTAATTAATAAAGTAAACGCCCACTTTAAGCCAGCTTCAGTTAATTTGATTGTAGGTAAAAATGGCTCCGGTAAAACTAGCCTATTGAATTTGCTAATGCGTTTCATGAGTCCACAAAACGGTCATATTTTGATTGACGAGCAAGATATACGTGAATCTAGTTTGCCGTCGTTACGCCAACACCTTGGCTTAGTCTCGCAAGATGTCGCATTAAGCTACGGAAGTGTTATAGATAACATTTGTTATGGGCTTGGCATATCAGACAAAACCGACGTATTTGAGCTTGTCGTAGATGCAGCGAAAAAAGCGGGAGCACATGCCTTTATTGAAAAACTTCCAAAAGGCTACGATACCCAGGTAGGAGATAATGGTGTGTTATTATCTGGTGGTCAACGTCAACGCATTTCACTGGCACGAACCCTGTTGTTAAATCAGCAAGTTATTATGTTTGATGAGCCAACTTCCTTTGCCGATAGCCAAGGTAAAAAAGAATTTGCAGAACTACTACGAGGCGCGCTTGCTGAGCATACCGTTATTATTGTCAGCCACGATAATGAGCTCCGTGAGTTAGCTAGCCAAGTGTTTGAGCTTGTAGACGGCACCATAAAGGTTAGTCATACATCGTGAGCTAATATAAGATGTATTAGAGGTTAAATCGACAAAACATAAAGGTGAAAATGATAAATTCAAGTACGCGCATCACGATGGGTGAAAACGCATTAATGCAGAAAGTCAGCGATGAAATGGTTATTCTCGATTCGCAAAGCGGGCAATATTTTACTTTAAACGACAGCGCAACCGAGATTCTCGAAGCGCTCAGTGGTGGCGCCAGTGTTGAACAAGTTGTCACCCAAATATGCGCAAACTACGACGTTAGCGCACAAGAAGCTCAAGCTGATATTACAGCTATGATTCAAACCTTGCTCGACAAAGCCCTCCTATGTATCTCCAACCCCGAATAACATTTTCATGTTGTAAAAAATGCTGACACCTTCTTCTAAGTATTTGCTGTTAATCGAAGCGTTTTGGTATTTGCTTAAATGGGATCGTATTATCAATAAACGAGCATTTAAAGACTGGCAGCAACACCTAAATATCGCCACTACACCAGCAAAAACAGAAAAGAGCCTGTCGCTATCAGACATACAAAATTTGCGCAAAGCGATAGATGCAATTGTAAGACGCTCTCCTCGCCCATTAAACTGCATGCGCCGATGTTTAGCTCTTAAAACAATGATTGAACGTCGTGGTGAGCAATGCCAATTGCACATTGGCGTTAAATTTGAGCATTCAGGTTCAGACGCTCAATCTAAACAACTGAAAGCCCACGCTTGGATAACTAGTAAGGGTACAGTGATAAACGATAACGCTGAATCACTGAGTCAATATCAAGAAATTACTCACCATAACGCGCTATTTACACAGGCAATAAACGCGGAAATGCCAGATTAATCGCCATGGTCATGTTCGGTTGCAGACTGACTTCTAACAGTCTTTTGTTCTAACTGTGCCTAAGCTTAAGCTTCCAGTTTAAGGATGTGCGTTTGATACCAAGATTGCACTAAAATGGCATACAACAAATCAACATTAAGTGAGGGGTGAGGGTCTTGCACCAATTCATCAAAGCTTTTAAGTAGAGCGGTGTTATCAAGCAAACCTAAGTCTTGTAAGCCTTCATGTTTTAATAGCTCTCGTAGGGACTGTTCATTTTGTTGTACCAGCTTCGCAAAATGCTGGTCAAACACGGTTTTATGGCTATTCCAGCATACTTGTTCTGGTAAATCCTCAGTCATTGCTTGACGTAACAGTAACTTTGGATATTTACCGCTAATTTGTAAATGTTGATCGATAGCAAAGCTGAATTCTGCTATTTGTTTATCAAATAAAGGATGTTGTAAGTTCAATCCATATTGATCAAACACTGCTTGATACGAACGCATACTATTAAATGTTGAGCTATTAAATAAGCCGTCGTAGCGGGCATATCTTGTCAGGCCATGTTTTCCAGATAAAAACGGGTTGCGTTTTGCATTTTCAAATTGCTGCGCACTGACCAGTTCCGAAGCTTTGACAGTTAACCAAGACGGCAAATGCATGTTTCGCGCAACTAGCTTTTGGGTCAACGCCGATTCAGCTTGCTGAGCCTGATGTAGAGTATTTGCCTGTTTTTTATATTGAGTGGCAAAAGCTAACATAGGTAAAATATCATAATGCACTAAGGGGCTTATAAAAACCGAACGCAGCGCGCGTAATACCGACACATTTAATTCGCGAGCTCCCTTTATTACCTCACCGACGACTCTCAAGTCTGCTGTTTTTAGGCGATCATAATACGCAAAACTGTGGCCCCAAAACATTTCATCGCCACCATTACCTGTTAGCATTGTCTTTGCACCACAAGCTTTTAGCAGTTTGGCTTCTTCATGGTACTTAGGGGATAAAACCATACCCGGGCTTTGTGGATGAGTCGGATATAGCTGTGCAAAACTAAGCTCGGTGTATTTATCAAGTTCAATGAAATGCGATTTAGCAAAAGGGTAGCGCGAGATCATTGCTTGAATGTTATCACTCTCATCACAACTTTGAGTATTAGCATACGTGTGCGATATGCTGTGCAGGTTTTTATTAGCGCTTGGCATTAGGTTAAAGGCTGTTGCACTTACACTGGTTGAATCCATGCCGCCGCTCAACTGAGTAAATATTGGCGCAAGAGCTTGGTTGCCATCATCTTCGAGGCTTTGCTTAATACAACGCGAAACGCTAGTTTGTATAAGTTGGCGTAATTGGGTTTTCTGGTCTTTACAATCGGTGCCAGCAACATTTGTTTGAATATCCCAAAAACGCTCTGTCTTTAGAGTTACTAGTGGAGATTCTGAATTAGATCCCAATGCACCAAGACTAAATGTAAGCATACTTGCCTGTGGTAGCTGGTGTATGTTGCTATACATAGACCGATTTGGATCAGGCCTTCCCGAAAGCCACATGGCAAGAGATACCGTATCTGCTTTTGGCTCAAGTAAATTAAGAAAGGGACTTAGGTCGCTACAGATGAGGTAAGTATCTTTGCACTCTGGAATTTCCGCGTAAAACAGTGTTTGCGGATTAAATGGCGATATCGCTATTGTTAATGAATAAGCATTAGGATTTGCCCATAAATATCTGAAATCTCCCTGCAATTCCCCTGTAAAACTTTTCAAGTCGCTGGTTGACTCGAATAAATGCGCCAACTCTGACACTGATTTACAGTCAAATTGCTCAGAATTACTGGCCAAAAAACCTTTTTGTGATAAGCGCGAGTCTAATAAAAGGGAATTACTCGTCTTTAGCTGAGTTTCTGTTTTAGGGTGTGGAGCTGTTTCATTGCGTGTGGTATCAGTAGTTGTTTCGCCCATCAAGCAGGAGCTTGAAGCAACAACATTCACGCATCTTAATTTACTAAACGTTTGTAAAGCAAACGAAATTTTCGTAAATGCTCGTTGTGTTTGTGGACCAAAAACGGCAAAAAAATAATTCATTTTACCTTCAATAAAATAGCCGCTATTGGCTGAAAAAGTCTGTTAAATATAATGCGGATCTTGTCAATAATTTGCAATCTTAGATTTTTAAGTGTTCATTCATTGATCAAAGCCGCCATTAACTACTTGTTTTTGCTGTATAAAAAAGTGTCAAGTTCTTTTACAGATCTGATCAGCCTAAGCTGTATATTTTTTGATCAAATCCGCACTCAACTGAATTCAATAGAGTTTTTATTTTTGGAATAATTCTTGCAAACTCAAAAAAGTACACGAGTCGATTCGTAGTTAGCTAATTTGCAACGCGTAGTATTAGTTAAATCGCTTAAGAGGAAAATATAACATGTTAAAGCAAGTAATTTTTGGAATTGGTTTACTCGCGCTATCATCAGCGGCAAATGCCGCCTTTATTGTTAGTAAGGCTAAGATCACAGGTGCAGACATGACAGGCCTGTCGGTAACCGTTAATTTTAGCGACAATTCATCCGAAACTGCATTGTGGATGACCACAAGCGATACACTTGGCACCTCAGGCCGCTTGCTCGATGATGAAGAAGGGTTAGCAGGTGGAGCATTCGGTTCGTTTTGGAATTTGACCGTTGCCGGTAATACGGATTTTAATTTCGGAAATGGTAACAATGGCACTGCTGGTGCATTCTATGGGGACTGGGTACTACAAAATGAAGGCACCGATGCAGCAATCACCTCTTTTGTGATCAACGGAGAAGCTGCAGGTATTGCCTTTGACATTATTCCTATTATCGACGTTACACCCGATTCCAGTGTAGGTCGTCCTTTCGATTCACTGTTAGGAGAGATTGAAGGTAGCCACTCAGGTCAAGTTAATCCAGAGTTTGACGATTTATTTTGGCAGTTAGACGTTAACCTAGTTAATCAACTCGAAGAGGGCGGCACGTACTTTTTTGCTTCCGACACCGACGGATTAGTCGAGGTATCAGCACCCGCAAGTATTGGCTTATTCTTCGCTACTTTGGTATTATTGGCAAATAGAAGACGTTCAGCAGTAACAAGATAAGGCTTATTTCTATGTCAAATACAACTGAAGTAGCGCAAGCTAGCAAAAAAACATACGTCAAACCTGTGATAACTAATCCAGGTAACTTGGCAGAGTTGACACAAGGTTTTTCTGGAAGTATTCCAGATGAGCAAGGTGGACAAACCAAGCGTAACCCGTTTTCGGGTTAACAAGGGCCCGTTACCAAAAGCGTTACTACATCAATGAAAAGTAATTCTTATTCAGCGCCTTTACATGGCGCTGATTTGTTTTATGGCACACCAATTCCTGCTCGAAGGCTCAAAGAGAGTCGCCCCACAAACTCAAAAAAATCTCAAACGGCACTCCCCTATGCCCTCTCGGTCCAAGACGGACATGTAGACCTACCGCCCACCTCAACACTCATTTGGGAATTGAGCGATACTGGGAAAAAATACACTACCAATGTAAAACTATACCGAACCGAAAACAGCACCTTAGTGTTAGATATTGATTGCGAGGGTAAAGGTAGATTTTCTCTATCGGGCAATAATATGTTGATAGATTGGCAGCTTGGCACTACAGAAGCTGCGCATTACTTTCAAACGTTAGCAATGGCGCTATTCTTGGAAGTAAAGTCAACTCCATGCATTCACGCCAACGCAATTGTAATAGACGATAAATGTATTGCGTTAATCGCACCAAGCGGCATGGGAAAAACAACATTAAGCGCATATCTTAAACAACAAGGCGCAATATGGCTCACCGACGATATGTTGGCGCTTCATTGCAGCGAAGAAAAAAGTAAGTATTACGTGTATCCGAGCTGGCCTAAAGCTAGAATGTGGCCTGACTCCTTAGAGGCACTTGCTCAAAGCACTCTCGATTCGCGGAGAGTTCACGAGCGCTTTGCTAAACTTGAATTAAACATTAATGCAACGGATGCATATAAAAGATATGAGTTAAGTGCAATTTACGTACTGAGTCGCGATGGCGCAAATCTTGCTGCGTTTCAACAAAATCAAAGGCTGATGCCACACAAAAAGGCAAATCAAGCTCAAAGATACTTAACTGAAACACAAGGAAGCCTTGGTCTTACAAGAGTGAGCAGCAGTGTGGCACTTATGGCCTTACTACAAAATAGTATACTTGGGAATGCTTACGCAAACTTAGGTCTAGAAGTAAGTAGACTGAGGCAATTGTCGAACGTGGTGAATAATATACCGGTCAAACAAATTCACTACGCGAATAGCTTTGAGACTCTGGCCGATGTGGACAGACTCATAAAAGCTGACTTATTTAATAATATATAATCGAGTGTTTTGTTTAATGTTGGACTAACACTAAATATTGAACTAACACTGACCGAGCGTTACTACCGGATAAAGATGGATGGACAGAATTAAAAGCGGCATCATCAAAGATAACAGCAATACATTTAGTATGGTTTATCGGCTAATTGATATTTTTATTATCCACTTTAGTATTTATGCAGCCACGCTGATCTATCGGCAACCTTACACCAGCGAATACTTTATGCTGGCCCTGCTTGGTGCATTAGGCTTTGCACTCATAGCGGAGTCATTCGCACTATACCGCAGTTGGCGTGTTGGCACCTTTAAAGAAATCACTTTTTACACCTTTGTAAGCTGGTCTCTAGCGGGTGCGTTGGTGTTAGTTGGGCTATTTTTTACTAAAATGTCGGAAGACTACTCCCGCGTTGTATTGGGAATATGGTTTTTACTTGGTTTTACCGCGCTAATAGGCTGGCGAGCAATATTTAAAAAGTTTCTACACACCATGCGCAAACACGGGCACAACACCCGTAGTATTGCCCTTTTTGCTTTATCTGAAAAAGGCATACGATTGGCTGAAGAAGCCCAAGAAAATCCTGAAATAGGCTATAAGCTCGAGGCCATTTACGACGATAGAAATATTTCAAGATTGGACCCCAAATACCACGATTTAATTAAAGGTAACGTTGCTGCGGGTATTGAAGCTGCTCGTGACAATAAATTTGACGTAATCTACATTGCTTTACCGATTCAAGCTCAGCATAGAATACAAGGCATGTTAGAGGCATTTGGCGATACCACAGCAACGGTGCATGTTGTACCCGACTTGTTTATGTACTGCCTAATGCATGGTCAAATGGCCCACTTAGGGGATGTACAAACTATAAGCGTTTATGACAACCCAATGTCAGGCGGCGTTGCGGTGATTAAACGTTTAGAAGATATCGTGCTGGCGCTAATCGCCCTAGGTTTATTATTACTCCCACTTTTATTGATTGCGATTATTATAAAACTGACCTCAAGAGGGCCAGTTTTATTCAAACAAGACCGCTACGGATTAAATGGTCGTAAAATCAAAGTGTGGAAATTCAGAACCATGCGAGTAATGGAAAATAGTGAGGTTGTAACCCAAGCAAGCAAAGATGACCCCCGAATAACTAAGTTCGGCGGGTTTTTACGCAGAAAGTCATTAGACGAACTTCCCCAGTTTATAAACGTACTCACAGGCGACATGTCGGTCATTGGCCCCCGCCCTCATGCAGTTTCCCACAATGAAACCTATCGTAAGCTTGTAGATTTTTATATGCTACGCCATAAAGTAAAACCAGGTATTACGGGCTGGGCACAAGTAAACGGCTGGCGCGGTGAAACCGATACCGTTGAAAAAATGAAAAAACGTATTGAATATGACCTAGAATACATTAGGAACTGGTCACTTTGGTTGGATTTTAGAATTTTGGTGTATACGGTTTTGCGTGGGTTTAATGATAAGAATGCTTATT
>CAZUON010000038.1:0-34867 GCA_964621345.1 uncultured Glaciecola sp.
TTTTTGAGGTTGTTTAGTGCATTTTTTAAAAAGCTGGCACGGTGTATGCTAAGAATTCTAGAGAAAGCAACGCCCTTTTTGCACAAAAAAAGGCCGAGTCATGGGGTGACTCGACCAAATTGCTCACGTTAGGAGTTGGAGCAAACTTTTCCGTCGACTGGCAGGATTGTAGAACGTAAGTACTGGCCTCTCAACCAAATCTCTACACTCTCAGTCTTGTTAGTCGACCTTTTACTTGGTGTATGCGTTTGTTATGTTGAATATTATTGTCTTCAACAGATGATAAGAGCTGCCATCCTTGGCTAGCCGAAGGGCCTCTCAAGCCTATAAAGAGTCTACTTACTATCTGTTTTATTGCTGACTGGTCAGTTTTTGCCTGACTATGCACCTTTTTTACATTCAGTATTCGAACAAGGTACTGTCGTAGGGCATTAAAATAAGCCAATATCCATTAACCCTGGAGAAGCGAAAGTGCTGCTTGCGGGCGCTGATTAGCCTGACCTAAGATTGTTGTACTGGCCTGCTGAATAATTTGCAAGCGGGTAAGGTTTGCCGTTTCTGCGGCAAAATCGGTATCTTTAATACGGCTCCTTGCCGCCGATACGTTTTCAGAAATGTTACTTAAATTTCGAATAGTCGACTGAAAACGGTTTTGGATTGCACCTAAGTCAGCACGTTTTCCGTTAACAACCTCGATTGCAGCATCAATGGCGGTTAGTGCTGCGGATGCCTGACCAGTTGTAGATACTGAAAGTGTTGCCGCACTTGCACCAAAGAGCCCAGATGTACCAAATCCATCTTGACGAGATACATTCACACTAATGGTTTGCCCAGCATTCGCGCCGACTAAAAAGATAGAAGAAAACCCACCTTTTAGTACATCTACGCCCCCAAATTGGGTCGTTTGTGCTATCCGCGACATTTCGGTTTTAAGTGCCGAAACTTCTTTTTGTAGTGCGCCTCTGTCAGCAGCAGAATTGATCCCGTTTTGCGATTGAATCGCTAGGGTTCTCACGCGCTGAAGCGCATTGGTTATCTCTGTCATCGCGCCTTCAATGGTTTGCGATAAAGAAATACCATCGTTGGCATTTCTTACTGCTTGGTCAAGCCCTTGAATTTGGGAAGTCATGCGATCTGAAATCTGCAAGCCTGCAGCATCATCTTTGGCACTGTTAATGCGCATACCCGACGACAACCTTTCAAAGGCGGTATTTAAGTTGGTGGTAGTGTCACTCAAATAGCGGCGAGCGCTTAGTGACGAAATATTAGTGTTTACAAATAAAGACATAATAATCTCCTAACGATTTTTGGTTGTTCATAAAGAGTCATTTACTTTTATTGTTTTTATGACTCAATTTTTGGTTTTGACACACTTTTAATCGTGTGCATATTTTCAACTTTGGCACATAATGTGCTTTGTAATATGCGAATCATGGACTGATTCATTTTTCATCAATTGTTCACTACATTTGATGAAGCATATATGCTGTAACAGAGCGAAAGCTCTTTGCTGACGACAGGTATGATGTTCCAGACCTCATACCTCTCACTACCTCCTGGCATCATTCCTGATCGTTGGCAGTTCAGTGTATATTTATCAACTTCCCTTGATTCACCTTTTTTCAGGCCGCACTTTTCCTTCGCATATTCGTGCGTTTTTTAATTTCAATATTAATTCCGTAAAGTATTTGTCAGTCCTGTGACTGAAATTTGACTTTCAAGCACTAATACTCAATGCATGTAATCAATGTTAACGTTTGGGAAGGTTTGCATTACTGCGGTGAGATATAGCCAAACACGTATTTTGCTGCAAGTTTCATTGATTCCAAGATGATTATTACCTCAGAATAAGCCGAAGCTTACAATTGTGATTTGGCAAATTACCAATGTACTAAGACGTTGATAAATCACTCTTTCTTCCTAACGCTATTGGCTCGTGCAGAATAATAAATGCTTATGCTGCTGGGCCGCATCTTGTTAATTTCTGCCGTTGTTATTTTTATTGGCAGCGACTTGTTAATCGATAATTTGTCAGTACGTTGTACCGAATACCTCTTAACAAATAACATGATGTTTTGCAGAGTCTTTGTTGATATTGTTTTTATTAGTTTGCCCTGCTTGAATAAGTTATCGTACAGATAGGCAAAAACCTTTAGGAAAAAACTAAAAAGATTTTAAAAAGAAGGGAAATAAGCGGCCAGGCATCGAATTGCCTGGCCAATCGCTCTAGCTTTAAGAGTGAGCGCGCTCTTGATGCTGTTTGGCTTGTGAATACAAGTTACTACCTCCTGGCTTCATTCCCCAAACAGTAGGGTCTTATCTCTTGCTATACGCTATTAGCCAAGAAGCTGTAAGGCTGCTTGTGGACGCTGGTTAGCCTGTGACAAGACAGTTGTGCTTGCTTGCTGAAGAATCTGATTCTTCGTTAAGTTAGCTGTTTCTTTTGCAAAGTCAGTATCTAAAATCTGTGAACGAGCCGCAGACATGTTTTCAGACACATTAGACAAATTACGAATAGTTGATTGGAAACGGTTAGTTAGAGCACCTAAGTCAGCACGCGTCGCACCTATTGCTGATATCGCAGTGTCTAGGGTGGCTAGTGCAGCTGATGCGCCAGCCGCGCTAGAAACGCTCAAAGTACCAACCAAGCTTGATGCGCCGAAGCCACCTGCTCTTGATAAGTTAACCGAGATGTTTTGGTTAGCATTTGCACCGACTAAGAAGGCGGCAGAAAAGTTACCGTCTAAGATATTAACTTTGTTAAATTGTGTATCACTCGCAATACGAGAAATCTCAAACTTAAGCGCAGACACTTCTTTTTGAAGAGCCAGACGGTCATCAGCCGAGTTAATACCGTTTTGTGATTGCACCGCAAGTTGGCGAATACGTTGTAAAGCGTTAGTAGTTTCGCCCAACGCGCCTTCCGCAGTTTGTGATAATGATATAGCGTCGTTAGCGTTACTTACCGCTTGGTTAAGGCCGTTAATTTGAGTGGTCATACGATCTGTAATTTGAAGACCGGCTGCATCGTCAGACGCACGGTTGATTCTCATCCCAGAAGATAGACGCTCAAAAGACGTACCTAGTGAATTACTTGAATTGGTTAACTGACGTTGGGCGTTTAAGCTTGAAACGTTAGTATTGACGAACATAGACATAAGTCTCTCCTGCACTCTCAGTCCAGCGGATGCTGGCAGCCGGACGTATTCCGGTGATTTGTTTACAAATTGTAGAACATCACTCTTCAGGTTTTGAAAAGTACATGTACTGGCTCTCTCGAAGACTGTAACGACACCAGAGAATTTTTCTTTAATCTAATTTAGAAAAAAAACACAAAAGGCGGCAAAAAATTGCCGCCTTTAAAAAGTGAATGTGAATTTGAGATTGATAAAACAGGGACTTAAGACCTAAAAATTCAATTTTTAAGCCTATAAAATTATTTTAAAAGATTTTACGTTTTATTGAGGGGTAGCACTCATGCAGGGCAACTCAACAAAATAAGGCCTGCATGAGCCGAGTAAAAAGACGCTAAAATTAAATGAAATTGAATAAAGATAAATTCGCAATTCTCGGAAAACTCGCAAATGCTGCTTCCAAAGCGGTTTCTTGTCGGGCGAAGTCAGTCGATGCTTCAGCATAATCTACATCTTGAATGGCTGAGCGGGCTTGTTGGGTGGTTACTTCGGTATCAAGTAAGGATGATTTGACCGATTGTGCAATATTAAGGCGCGCGCCAATAGACGAATTTTCGCGGGCCATTTGGTCCAGGCCATTATCGAGCCCAACCAACGTATCGTCGATGGCAGATAAAAATTCCTGAGAGGACATACTAGGATTTTTAAGCGCTAGCGCCATATTATGAATCGTTTCTGCTATGTTGACCTTTTCAGGTTGCTTAAGCTCAAGTGTAACTGAATCCCCTACTGCACCATTTAAACTGAACTCAAAGCCATTAAAGGTCATATTTTGATCCGCAGCATAGGGCAAGGTATCTACTATCGTCCCGCTACCTACATTGGTAACGCTAACTTGGTTTGCACCGCTTATCGTAAATTCATATTGATTATTAACCGGATTGATAGGGTCATAGTTGTTTTGATGAAAGCTATCAAAACTTCCTTGGTAACGAATGCCGTAACCACCTAAAGTCGCGCCATTGCTTCCACTTAATTCAAAGTTAAGGCGACCATTCACGTTTTCAAAAATACTTTTACCCGAACTGCTGGTTTGAATACTCACGCTGTCGGAGATTTGCATACGATTGGTGCCATCATCCCCTTGAAACTTGATTGGGTCATTGTTATTGGCAGGATTATAAACAAAGGCCTGCTTTTGTGACTGGTAACCTGAGAATATGTAGTCACCACTGGCATTTTGCGTATTCATCAAATCTACGACTTGGTTGCGAATTTGCTCAAGCTCCACCGCTACCGCTTCGCGATCTGGTTGTGAGAATATGCCGTTACCCGCCTGAACTGTGAGCACCCTAGCGCGATTCATCACATCGGTAATACTGCGCAATGAAGTTTCTTGTAGCTCCAAGCTGCCAGTCGCCAAATCAATATTACGCTCGTACTGAGTAATTTTATCGAGTTCTTCGGTGAGGCGAATGACCTGTGCAGCACCAACTGGATCATCTGAAGGACGCAGTAAGCGTTTGCCGCTTGCCAATTGGCTCTGTAAATCAGACAACTCACCTTGGCTGTTGTTAATTGCGCGCAGGTTTTGGTCAAAAATTAAGTTGGTGGTTACTCTCATGCCTGTGTTCTCTTATGTTTCTTGATTACTAGAGATAAGGTTTTGCCTTCGCTTATGTGTTTATTCATCGTCTGTTATCTATACGCCTATCGGGTCACCGACAAAATTGTGTCAAACATATCCCGAGCGGAACTTAAAATTTGCGCCGCCGCTGCATAAGACTGCTGAAACTGAATCAGGTTTGCCGCTTCCTCGTCTAAGCTAACGCCGGCACTGGATTCAAACCATTCGGAAGATTGTACTTGCATCACCTGCGCCGCCTCTAGATTAACACTTGCATTGGCAGTGGCGGAGCCAACAAAGCCTACCAAAGAGGAATATGCTTCGTTCAAAGTCGTTTTATTTTGGTTAGAGCCATTGCCCTGACGCACAATATCGCTTTGTTGTAACTGGGCAAATTCAACGGCGTTGCGATTATCGTTAATACCGTCGGTGTTATAAGAAATACTGAATACATCTCCTGGTTTTGCTTCACCTTGCAGAGAAAAGTCGTAACCCGGGTAATCACTTAATGCGGCGAAGTCGGCTGGCCATGCGGGCGAACCTGAGGTTTTTGCTTGTTCAATAAGGTTGCTAAAATCACTGACCCCAGACACCGTGGTAATCACATTTGCAGGGCTGGCATTGTCGAGTACTTCAAATTCATCGCTAGCAGTAAAGCGAATAGTCACCGGTGCACCAAAGGTAGCAGAAGGTGAGTTGGCAGCCGTGTGAATACCTCCATTCCCATCAAATACCGACGTCCCAGTTGCAGTATTGCTAATCGTCGTACTGATTAATTTGGCATCCCCTAAATTATTATCACCGCTATCCACTCGAAGGGGCTTCGCGAAGGCCCAATCTTCTCCTCGCGTGGTTGCCATACTTAAATTAGCTGCCGCAATACGAGTCGGCTGTATTAAAAATCGGTCACCCACGGCATATTGTCCACCGCTATTAAACTCAAGGGATATTCCGCCTATTGTTGGGTTTAAGTTACCATTACCGGCGGTAACCGTTAAGGTTTGTACAATGGCATTTCCACTTGCATCTAATTGTGGTGTGCCGTCGCTCTTCATGCTCGCTACTTCGACGTCAAACACAGCGGGGGTGCCGGTCGGAGCACTCATGACCGTTACTTTGTAATCATTGTTAGTCACATCACCGCTGCTACCGGGAGTAATAATACCGCGCATTTGTAGGCTCAAATCGCTATTTTGTGGGTAGTTGATAGCGCTAAAACCATCGATATTAAAGATGTCACCGCCTAGTTGTTGGTCTAAATCCATGCCTTGGCGGTTTTGTGTGTTAACCGCGTCTGCCAAGCCAATGGCAAGTTTACCTAAATCTCTTTGCGCAGGTTCGAGTACGCGTTCTCGGTATTTAAAGAGACCACCCAAACCACCACCCAAATTCTCTTCAACCACGTTAATGGTCGATTCGTTTTTTGTAGCAGAATTAAAATCGGTCATAAGCGTAAGCTGCCGATTAGTAAAATCAGGCTCGCCGCCCATGGCAAAAATATTAAAGCTACCGTCGGCCATCACCAAAGACTCGCCAGTGGTTAAATTAACTACTTTTCCATCATCACCATTCGGGCTATTGCGCACTTCTAAGGCGACTATGCTAGAGAGCTCTAAAATAGCTTGGTCACGTTGATTTAATAACTTAGTGGGTGTATCTACCACCGACGTACCATTGGCCACTTGTATGGCTTCATTTAAATTGCCGATTTGTGTGACTAGACTATTTGCACGCTCTACAGATTGCTGAATTTGCAGTTCCACTTCATCTTCCTTGGCTTTCATGAAGTCGCCAAGCTGATTAATACGGTTCATCATGCCGGTCGCCGTTCCCATAATTGCATCGCGAGAGGCAGTATTAGTTGGATCATCTGCGGCAGTTTGAATCGCACCAAAAAAATTAGTCATGGAGGATGCTATGCTATTTGCTTCGCTTGCAAGTACGGTATCTAAACCTTCGACTCTATCGAAAAAGGCACGGGTCTCCCCCACAAAAGAGGTATCGCGGCGCAGTTGGTTTTGCGCAAACACATCAAATACGCGATCAGTAAAACCAAAGTCCACGCCACCATTCATATGGTTGCTAAAGGTGGTGCGTTCTCGTACGTAGCCTTCGCTGTTTACGTTGGCAATGTTATTACTGGTTGTATTGAGAAGTTTATTGCTCGCATTAATGCCGGTTTTGGCAATAGAGAATAAATCGGTGTTGCGGATCATGGCAATAACTCACTCATGGTTGTGCTGTTGTATACCGACATGATTTTGTCGGCGTATTTGGGGTCTGTGGCATACCCTGCACGCTGAAGCTCAGTAAAATACTCTTTTGGCGCCGCTGTTTTTTCTAATGCTTGCTGGTAACGAGGATTGGCGCTCACAAAATCTACGTAGTCATGCAAAGATTCAGCAAAATTATCGTAAGTGCGAAAGGCGGCCGTTTGTTTTTTCGGGAGCTTATTTTCAAATTCCAAGGTGTCTATCATGGTTTTTTTACCATCCCAACGTTTATCTGCTTTTATGCCAAATAAATTGTGTGCGTTGTTGCCATCCCCTTGGTGAATCATAAATTTTCCCCAACCTGTTTCTACCGCAGCTTGTGCAATAAGTGCTTTAGCTGAAATGCCCAAACGCTCAGCCGCAGCTTGTGCTTGGGGATACAAAGACTTAATAAATTCTTGGGGTGAGGAAAATGCTGCCTTTTTCGTAGGCCCTTCTTGTATTTGCGCTTGTTGATATGCAACGGCTTTATTTTGCATATCATTTGAAATCGGAGTTTGCGCTCGCAACTTAGCATTTCGATTTAGCATCGCCAAATTTGCATCGTTACGCACAGCGCTTGCGGGCATAACCCCATTATTTAAACTCATTTGCTGCACTATTACGTCAGCTAGACCAATACTGCCCTTTGTCGACAAGTCTGTGGCGAGTTGCTGGTCGTGCATGTCTCGATAAAACTTCACTTGTTCTGAATTAAATGGGCTGTCTTTATCAGCCATTGCGTCTTGGGCTTTGCGCATCGACTTCATCAACATTTGCACAAAAATAGCCTCAAATTGCTTGGCCGCTTCCTCAAGCGCCCCTTGGTCGCCTGATTTTGCTGCCGCACGCAAAGTATCGAGGCCGCCGAGGTCGTGTACCGACCTTGACATCTCTAGTTGTGACTTTGCATTTGACGATAAATCCATGACGCTTATCCGTGTATTAGTTAATTAATAATGTGAGTAGACAAGATGACCTATATAACAATGAGCTCGCCCTGCAGAGCTCCTGCCTGACGCAAAGCTTCCAAAATGGCCATCAAGTCGCCCGGAGCCGCGCCAATTTCATTTACCGCACGCACCAGCTGGTCGAGTGTCACACCGGGGTCAAACTTAAACATTCGACTGTCGCCTAAATCCACGTCAATAATAGACTGAGGAACCACCACAGTTTGCCCGCCTGAGAGCGCATTCGGCTGAGATATTTGTGCGCCTTCTGAAATAGTGACAGTTAATCCGCCATGAGTTATTGCCGCCGGCATCAGGCGTACGTCTTGCCCAATAACAATGGTGCCGGTGCGGCTATTTACCACAACCCGGGCTGGCGCAGTGGCCGGTATAAACTCAAAATTTTCGATGGTAGCTAAAAAGCCTACACGCTGAGATACATCACGCGGCGCCATTACTTTGACCGAAGCTGCATCCATTGGTGTTGCTATGGCATAGCCGTTTGCTGGGTCTGCGCCTAAGCGCTGATTAATTTTGTCTGACATGGCTTGGGCGGTGCTAAAATCGGGGCGATGCAAATTAAGCGTTAAGTAATCGTTTTGCATTAACCCAGTTGGTACTGCTCGCTCTACTACCGCGCCATTGGCAATGGTGCCCACAGTCGGGGTATTACTCACAATACTTGAACCGTCGTTACCTTGAACGCCAAAGCCCGATACCACCAAAGCGCCTTGAGCAACAGCGTACACTTCGCCGTCTAAACCGCGTAAAAAGGTTTGTAGTAAGGTTCCGCCACGCAAGCTAGCTGCCTCGCCTACCGAAGACACGGTAATATCGATGGTTTGCCCGGGTTTTGAAAATGCGGGGAGTTCAGCATGCACGGCAACCGCAGCAACATTTTTAATCTTCGGTTTTACATTGGCATCCAGGCTTATCCCAAAGTTCGTTAACATGGTACGAAAGGACTGCTCGGTAAATGGGCTAGTTTCGCCGGTTCCAGGCAGGCCAACTACCAAACCATAACCGACTAACTGATTGCTACGCACACCTTGCACACTGGCTAAGTCTTTGATGCGCTGTGCGCTAAAGGCAGGTGCGACGGAGCTTGCTGATAAAAAGAAGGCTAAGGCCCATGTCTGTACTACCGTAAATCGACTCATAGAGGCCACCATTTAGAAGAGAAAAACTGTGTTAACCAACCCTTTTCTTGAGCACGTGCAAAACTGCCTGTACCGCTATATTGAATGCGAGCGTTGGCGATTTTGGTCGACTGAATTTCGTTGGTTGGCGTAATATCCGCAGGGCGTATCACACCTGTTAAACGGATATACTCATCGCCGTTATTAAGCGTTAACCACTTTTCGCCGCGAATAATAAGATTTTGATTGGGTAAAACGTCAACGACGGTTACCGAAATATTACCCTGTAAACTATTGCTCTGACTCGCTTGTGAGTCACCGGTAAATTCGTTCGATGAATCAAGTCCGAACTGCACCGACTCGCTACCAATTTGTATGGCGTTTCCGCCTAGTCCAACAATGGGCTGTAAGTCAACGTTAGTCTCTTTTGATGAAGAGGTTCCTGCGCTTTTTGTGGCATTGGTATTTTCACTCAGCCTAACGGTAATGATGTCTCCTACTCTGCGAGCTTTAACATCAGAATAAAGGCTGTTAGCCATCGACGCGGTAAATAAGCTGCCATTCTCTGCAATTTGCTCGCGTTTAATCACCGGTACTGCGGGTGCATAAAACGGGTCGTTCGCCGCGACGGTTTCGGGTGCGGTAGAATTACATGCACTTAGGAAAATCGATGCAATGAGTAAAAATACTGTGTAGAACTTCATCACAAACCTCTTATAACTGCTGAATAACCTGACCAAGCATCTGGTCAACTGATGAAATGACCTTTGAGTTCATTTCATACAATCGCTGACTTTCAATCAGGTTTACCAACTCTTCGGTTACATTAACATTAGATGTTTCAAGGGTGCCCTGGGCAAGAGTACCCAATCCTTCAAGCCCTGGAACGCCTTGCACAGGTGCACCTGACACTGCGGTTTCAGCATATAAATTTTGACCTAGCGGCTGCAGACCCGCCGGGTTAATAAAGTCGGCTAAGTTAATTTGCCCTAATACTTGCGGTTCAGCCTGACCTCTTAATTGCGCTGACACTTCACCGTCTTGTGAAATAGTCACTTGCTGAGCATCTGGCGGCAAGGTTATGACCGGCTGCAACACAAAGCCCGCGCCAGGTGTTACCATTTGCCCTTGGTCGTTCAGAGTAAACTGGCCATTACGTGTATATGAAGAGCTGCCGTCGGGCATTTGGATCTCAAAAAACCCGCGGCCTTGAATCGACATATCTAGCGCGTTTTCGGTAGTTAACAAATTACCTTGGGTATGTGTTTTTTGGGTAGCCACTACTTTTGATCCCGCTCCTAACATTAAACCAGAGGGTAATTCGGTGTCAGCTGAGCTGCGGCCACCCGGCTGGTTAATGTTTTGATATAACAAATCTTCAAATACCGCTCGGTCTTTTTTAAAGCCGATAGTACTAGCGTTTGCTAAGTTGTTAGACACCACCGCCACATCGGTTTGTGCCGCGTCGAGTCCTGTTTTACTTATCCATAGAGCTGGATGCATCTTAACTACCTTAAGCGAAGTATCTTCGCTAATTATTTTCGATTAAATCATTCTTAATAACATGTTGCCGCGCATCGAAAGCTGATCCGCTTTATTCATCACTTTGACTTGCATTTCGTAGTGGCGCTGGAGGCTTATCATCTGCACCATTTCTTCTACCGCATTTACATTTGAACCTTCTAACATGCCAGAACGCACACCTACGGTTATGTCTTGCTCAGAGAAACCGCCTGTTTTTAATTCAAATAGGCCGTCTTCTCTTCGTTTAATTGAGTCTAAGTCTGGATTCACTAACTTAAGACGACCCACATCTTCTATCGCGTTTTCAGGCGCACCTTGTAAGCGAGTCGATATTGTCCCGTCTCCAGCAATGGTGACATTTTGAATAGGGACAGGTAAAAATACAGGGCCATTTTCCCCTAACACTAAGTTGCCTTTAGTATCTTGTAAGGCACCCTCTGCGGTCATGGTAAAGTTGCCATTTCGCGTTAACGCTTCGCCACCTTCTGGGGTTTGCACTGCAAACCAACCCTCGCCTTGAATGGCAACATCAAGTGGACGGTCAGTTGTAATCATTGCTCCGCCTTCGTAGTTATTTGCAGGACTTTCGGTCATGCTAAATACTCGAGACGGCAAACCTTCGCCGTAGGCCGGCATCGCTCTAGCTTGTTCTAACTGAGCTTTAAAACCGTTCGTTTGGGCATTCGCCAGATTGTTGGCGCGCACAGAGGTAGCGAGTAAATCTTGATTGGCTCCGCTGGCGGCGATGTAGAGTAACTTATCCATTTTAACTGCCTTAACATGTCAAAGAATGACGTTATCTGTTAATAAACACCTAGAGTAAGCAATTAAAATGCCAACAGACTTTAAGACAGAAGTTTATCTGCATTACAGACAAGCTAGAAAGCAAAAATAATGGATAAAAAAAGGAGGATGGAATGACGTGAGCGTTTAAATCCGCTCACATCATAAGGTTAGTTATAACGACGATTATATTTTAAGATTGAATACGATTATCGAATATTTAATATTGTCTGATTAAGCTGATTGTTCACTTCAAGGGCTCTGGAGTTAGCCTGGAAGTTTCGTTGCGCAATGATCATGTCAATGAGCTCTGTGGTTAAGTTCACATTAGCCTGCTCCAAAGCAGACGAGTTGATATCACCAAAGGTACCGGTGGTTGCTTCACCCGCCAATGCCTCTCCCGACAAAATACTCTCTTTCCATGCGGTCCCCGATTGCTGCGTCAAACCTTGTTCATTCGCAAACCTTGCAAGGGCAACACGTACAATTGGCTCAGAAGTACCATTGGAGAATGTCGCTCTAACCAAGCCATCTGGACCAATATCGATACCGGTTAAACGACCTACTGGCAAGCCATCTTGTTCCAATGACGTAACTTCAAAGGCTGATGCAAATTGAGTCGGTTCGTTAGGGTTTGCCCCTAAAGGGTCTAAATTGAAATCGATTGCGATGGTTTGCGTTGCATCAGAGCCGTTTGCCAAAATTACGCCGCCGAGTGCTTCGGTTACAATTTTTCGGTCAAGCTGTGCAATACCATCTGCCGACTCAATGCCAATAAAATCACCGCCATCACTGAACTGTAGTTTTGCGGCGGTTACAGCATTTCCAGTATCAGTGCCAACAGAATTAACCGCGGTGGTTGGGTCTGCATCAGTTCCATCTGAGTTGGCCATATCAACTAATACATCGTCAACCGACGCGGCAACATACCATTCGTTGACATTATTGGGATCGTTATCCTTCATAAAGAAATAGGTCATCACGTGGCTATCGCCAAGTGAATCATATACGGTAACTGACGTTGCCGCGTTATAAGTAAGTGGGTCTGTGGGGTCAAATGCGGCTGGGTCTTTGACTTGGTCGCCAGCGGGTAAATTAAATCGTAAATCTACCTCAGAGGTTTTTTGCGGAGAACCTGAAGAGTCTGGTATGCGCACAGGAACCGTTGTACTTAAGGCTACCGATGCCGATGTTCCATCTGGATTCACCGGAAACCCTAACAAATTATCACCCGCGGAATTAACCACAAAGTTGTTGCTGTCTAGTTTGAACTGACCGGCTCGGGTAAATGAAAAGTCTCGTGAGGTGATTTCAGGCACTGTGGCAAAAAAGCCATTGCCGGTAATCGCTAAATCTAAAGAGTTATTTGTAAAGCTCAAGCTTCCTTGAGAAAATTGCTGCGATACTTCTTGTGTTAACGCACCGTCACCTACTTTGGTTTTACCCGATGCTAAAAGAGAGGCTGCATACACGTCACCAAATTCAGCCCGTGACTCTTTAAAACCGACTGTATTGACGTTAGCGATGTTATTCGCAGTTGTATCTAAATCTTTTTGTGACGCTGAAACACCACTTAGCGCGATATTAAAAGACATGTATATTCTCCTATGAATTGCCGATTTGTATGACGTCGTCTAGTTTAATACTGACATCACCATCTAAATTAAGTACTACACCCTGACCCGAGCCTGATAAGCTCACACTGTCTACGTGGCGGTTAATTGCGGTAGCTAATGCTTGCACCTCGCCAAATACTTCCCCTTGTACTTGCACTGCATAATCGCCAGGTGGCAAACTATTGCCGCTGTTGTCGGTGCCATCCCAGTTAAACTCAATGTTACCGGCAGGTTGTGTGCCGACTTGCATAGTGCGAACAAGCTCACCCGCTCCGTTATAAATATTTATTTCAGTGTTTTGTGTGCTTTGCTCACTAATAATGACACCACTGATTGAACTGTCTGCACTGTCTCTGTGACCAATATTGCCGGTCACCAGCACTTCTTGACCAATTAAGCCTGAGGCTTGTAATGCTTGGTTAGAGGTCATCGATGCTGCAAAGCTGCTAAATTGCTCATTTAACTGCGAGATCCCGTCGGCGGTAGTAAATGAGGTCATCTGTGCCACCATTTGATCATTGTTGACAGGTTTAGTGGGATCCTGATTCGCAAGCTGCTCGGTGAGCAAAGCAAAAAAGTCTTCCTGCTTAAGCGTTTGGTCATCGTCACTGGCTACCTTTACCTGCTCTTCGGTATTCCAGTAAAGATCGCGATTTAAACCCTGCTGTTCTAACACATTCATGAAAATATCCTCTTAAAGACAGTGACGCTAAACGCGCCTAACTGACCCAGCCTACTGGCCTTGACCAAGTTGTAACACTCGGCGAAAAATACGTTTTGTGGTATCTGCTACCTGAACATTTGTTTCATAAGCTTTTGAAGCTGACATCATGTTTGCCATTTCTTCAACGATGTTTACATTCGACTTATAGATGTAGCCGTTTTCGTCTGCCATCGGATTTCCTGGGGCATATTCGATTTGCAGCGGCTTGTCACTTTCAACAATCCCTTTTACCTCTACTCCTACACCCTTTGATTGATCAGCTGAAGCTTTATCAAGCGCAGCGGCAAATACAGGGTGGCGTGCACGATAAGTATCTTCATAACTGCTCGATACACTGTTTGCGTTGGCAATATTACTGGCAGTGGTATTTAGGCGGACATTTTCAGCCGACATACCCGTACTTGAGATATTCATTACATTAAACAAGCTCATTATTGACCTCCGCTGCTAATGGCTTTTTTCATGCCGCTAAATTTACCGTTTAATAACATTAAGCTTGCCTCGTAGCGCATTCCGTTTTCAAGGAAGGCATTTCTCTCAACCTGAACATCAACCGTGTTTGCATCACCAGTATCTGCTTGGTCAGGTATTCGGTAATGAATATCAAAATTATGTTTTGATGTGCCCGCAATATGTTTTTCACTTGTACGCACCAAAGCTGATGGGCCTGCTTGAGAGCTGTTTGCTCCCTGCATGGCACTGTTCATTGCCGTTCTAAAATCAATGTCTTTTGCTTTGTACCCTGGGGTATTTGCGTTTGCTAAATTGCCCGCAATGACCTCCATCTTGTCGGCGCGTACTTTCAGCGCGTTATGATGAAATCCTGCTAAGCGGTCTAAATTAATGGCCATAAATTAGTACCTAAACGTTTGTCTTGTTCAGGATTTAGCAATTGCTATGCCAAGTAAAAAAGAAAGGGAGATTTTATGGGGATGTTCTAAGGTTGAGTCTAGCTGCGCTTGCTGTAGTAAAGGCCGCGCTGGCATTTTTCCATTTTCAAATGTTGCTCAGCGCCGTTAATAGACTCGGCGGCACCTAACATCAGACTGCCATGGGATGGCAATAAAGCGGTAAGTTTTTGCAGTATGCTTGCCTTATTCTGAGCATCAAAGTAAATCAGCACGTTACGGCAAAAAATCACATCAAATTTACCCAATGAATAAAAACTATCGAGCAGGTTAATCTGCTTAAAGCGCACTAGTGACTGGATATTTGGTTTTACTCGTAGTCGGTTTCCATCTGAGCGGCAAAAGTATTTTTCTTGCATAACAGAAGGTAAACCGCGAGCAATGGCAAGCTCATCATAAATGCCGTCTTGCGCAAAACTAAGGACTTTTTTGGAGATATCAGACGCCATAATTTCAACACCTTGATGAAAAGCGCCCGGATGTTGGCGCTGATATTCGCTGATAATCATTGCAATGGAGTAAGGCTCCTGTCCATAAGAACAAGCGCTGCTCCAAATTCGCAGCTTACTCTGAGATTTAGCTAAAGCCGGTAACAGTTCATCGCTTAATATATGGTAAGGATATTCGTCTCGAAACCAGAAGGTTTCATTCGTGGTCATAGACTCCAGCGCACGCTCGGTTAACACAGTATTTTGTTCAGAGACTACCATTTCTATAAAGGCATTAATGTCAGTCGATGAAAACTCGCGCATTACCAGAGTTAAACGACTATTAACCAAATACTGCTTGTTGGCCCCTAAAGTAATGCCAAGTCGCTGAGATAAAAAGCGAGAAAAGCGATCGTAGCTCTTGTCGCTTACATTGTTTATCGCAGCTAATGTCACTTACGCTTTGCCTTTAAGATCGGTTTGTAGCCATTTTTGTACCGCTGTCGCTAGTTCGTCAGGGTGAAACTTAGCAATGAAATCGTCAGCGCCTACCTTAGACACCATTGCCTGATTGAAGACACCGCTTAACGATGTATGCAAAATAACATGCAAACGCGCCAATTCAGGTGTGTTTTTAATCTCGGCCGTTAGGGTATATCCGTCCATTTCTGGCATTTCGATATCTGATACTAGGATCCCGACTTTATCGGTCACATCTCCCGTCTCTGCAGCAATCTCTTTCAAGCGGTTGAGTGCTTCAAGGCCATTTTTTGCTAATTCAATCTCAAGGCCCAGTGTATTCAGTGCTTTTTTCACTTGGTTACGAGCTACAGAAGAATCGTCGGCAATAAATATAAGTTTTCCATCACTTTTTGAGACATCAACATTATCAGAAATTTCACTTGAAACATCTGTCGATAACGGCGAAATTTCGTTCAATATCTTCTCAACATCTAATATCTCGATTAACTCGCCTTCGACCTCAGTGACAGCAGTCAGATAACTCGCCTTTCCTGCACCCGTTGGTGGGGGCATTATGGAATCCCAGTTGGTATTGATAATACGTTCCACTGAGCCAACTAAAAAACCTTGAACTGAACGGTTGTACTCGGCAATGATAATAAAGCCAGAGGTAATATCTTCAATGGGTGCACCGCCTGTTGCCATCGACAAGTCGATCACGGCAATGGTTTGTCCGCGAATATGGGCTACCCCTCTCACTAAACTATTGAGTTTTGGAATAGAAGTTAAAGGTGGGCACTGTAATACCTCTCTCACCTTAAATACATTTATACCAAAACGTTGCTGTGAGTTTAGTCTAAATAAAAGTAGCTCTAAACGGTTTTGCCCTACCAACTGCGTACGCTGGTTGACCGAATCTAAAATACCCGACATGAAATCCCCCGATAATGGTTCGGCACGATAGTTGCCTACTCACCAATATTGAACAACTAATACGCTCTGTTTTTGACACATCTGGCAGTTTTCTGACGGATAGATAACAGCACAGCATGTCTAAAAGGACGAAAAAGATGCAATACATTAAACATATTCCTATATCGACCAGAATCAGTATTGTCTTTACTTTATTTTTCATAAGTATAAGCGCTATTGCGAAAGGACCGAGCCATAAGCTTATTCAAGTGCAAACCCACGATTATGTTTTAAACACTTTATTAGATGCGCCAGATGAAAATACGGTGGTAAAAGTTAGGCAGCTTGACCCACGTATAAATGTGCGTCCTTGTCCTGAAGGTTATACGTTTGAGAGCCCAAACTTTGAAAATCGTTTGAGTAACATATCGGTAAAAGTCAGTTGTTTAAGCAACGACTGGTTTGCATTTACCCACGTATCGATTCAAAACATGCAGCAAGTTGTTGTTACCAGCGACTCACTTAGTCCCGGAACGATGTTGTCTTCAAGAAACATCAAACTGGCCGATATAGATAAAGGTAAACTGAGAGGCAGCACATTCAGCGCAGTATCAGATATTGCCGGTGCAAGATTAAAACGCCGCGTAAGGCCTGGCACTATCATTAATGAATCGATGCTGTGCTTTGTATGTAAGGGAGACCGGGTGACCATCAGTGCGGTGACTGGGGGTTTAAGTTTGCAAGTGTATGGTATTGCCGAAGAGGATGGAACAATGGGCGAAACGATTCAGGTGCGAAATATGTCTTCAGACAAAATGGTCTTTGCAACGGTCTCTGGTACCGAAGAAGTTGAAATAAAGATCTAGCTTTACATAAGTTGGTATAAAGGTTGCTAACTTTTGCTTGATAGTAAGATTTAAAGGCGTTTATTAGGTAATTAGTTAGGCTATAACAGCTTGGCTAGCGAAATAAATAAACGCTTAGCCCTTTAAAATTGGGGGGTTATAGCAAAATAAATAGAATATGTGACAATAACAACGGTCCTTACTCTGTCAATAAAATGCTATGGTAAACGAAAGCGACAAAAAAATGTCGTAGTTAGCACTAAAGATTACATCAGTGCGGCCGATACAGAGATGTAGCGGAAATAATAGGTGGTGAAAACATTATGTCAATTAACAACATAAACAATACGAACAAGCCACAACTTGATGCATCTAAGCTTGCGCAACAGCAAACGCAGGCTCAAACATCGGGTAGTGCAAACAACGCAAGTGCAGCGCAAAACGCAGCACCAGCAAAGCAGGATTCAGTCTCGTTAACGCAATCTGCACAACAGTTAACCAACGTGCAGAAAAAAGGTAGTGAGGCACCGGTAAACCAAGAGAAAGTGGATCGCTTGAAAAAAGCAATCTCTGAGGGCGAATACCGTGTTAATCCAGAAGTCTTAGCAAATAAAATTGCCGTTTTAGAGTCTCAAATATTGGGCGTGAAAGCGTAGAGTGATGTATGACGACTAGTCTTGAAAATGCGATCAAAACACAGCACAGCTTATTGTGCGAACTAAAAGAAATTTTAGAGCAGGAACTCCATCTCATAAGCTCTCGAGAGCCAGAGAAGTTAATGCAGTTGTTACACGACAAAGAAGAGTTGTTGAGTAAAATTGAATCTCAAGATCAAGCTGTTGAAATCATGTACATACGTGTTTCAGAACAATCCGAAGTACCACAGGCATGTAATGTGCTTTTAGAAAGTTGTAAAAAGGTGCTTGGTGAATGTAAGTATCTTACTGCAATCAACGCTAAATCTGTTGAGCACGGGCAGTTACGCTTAGTCCATTTACGCAACATGATGATGGAACTGCGCGCAAAAGAGTCGATGACATACAATCGAGCAGGCCGAGCAACTGGCGATAGCGCTGGTAAAGGTATTAGCGTGTAATTAAGCTATCATACAAAACCACCCTTCTTCTTTTGTATCGAAGAATCGTCATTCCCACGCTCCTCACCGTTTTCCCGCGCCCTTTACCGTCATTCCTGCGAAAGCGGGAACCTCAAAATCTTCAGAAGTTGTCTAAACAATCCGCCAATATTTTAGCTCAGTTGTTTGCTTAGAAGGTCGTGGATTTCGCCTAATGCTCATCGTTTAAGCTATGAAACTCCCTCGTCATTTCGGCGCAGGCCGAAAGCACCTCAAATAATCACCGTGTTAGTTCAGATTAGAGGATATTTATGGGGATTACAGCCTCCGCTGTAATGACAATGTTTTATTTAAATTCTTAAGCGGGCAGCATTAGGCTTTCGTCACGATGACGTGAGGGGTGTATCCATATTGTAATCACAGCAATTCAGCTAATAATAACTCACATCTTTTACTTTACGAGGCTTGGCGGTGCTAAGGTAAATGTCGTACACAACCGCCATATCAAGTTCTAGCTCAGTGGCATAGGTATCGTCACCTACCGGGTAACTCTTTACTACCCGTGCGCCTCGAATAACGCCTTCTACTGTAGACTTCAATTCATTATTTGTTAACACTAGGTTTGCCAATGACTGCGAGCCGTCAACTTTCTGGCCGTATACTTGTTCGGCAAGTTCCCGGTAAGCATCAAGCTTAGAAGCTTTCATCGCTTGAATACGCTTACTTGACGCGTTTAAGCCTAATTGTGCATCAATGGGCGCATAGCCTACTGCATTCAGTACAGGAAAATTCTCCGGTTGAATAGTTTCCCATTCAACGTGTTTTGAAATCGTCGACGAACAGCCACCTACACATACACTAAGGCCTACTAAAGCGGCAAGTGCACATTGCTTAGAAACACGCTGCAAACGCTTAGCCGTGTTTGCAGGCAATATATGATTGATTGAATTTGCTGGCATACGTTAAATACTCAGTTAATTAGGGATGTCCCCATTGATGAATATATAAAGCAAAGCCTATGCCATTCGCCTTATTTTTAACTGCCTTTGCTTACTTTAATTGCATTATCAGTCTTTGATGGTTATTGCACGCCGCTAATGCACGCAGCTATTACGACAGCGCATAGCTCATTCGGCACATTCGCTTTACAAAGCTTTATATTTGGCACAGTACTTGATAGTAGATGCTCTATATATGAACAATATTTTAAAAAATGACGCTAAAGCAAAAGATTCGCCATTAGCTGACTATGGAGTGTGCCATGAATCCGTTCTCATTGATTAGCCTTAAGTGGTTATTCCTTGTTTGTTTAATAACCTTCTGCAGTGCGGGTCAAGCTGCATGGTTTTCTGCCACTGGGCAAGCGGTCGTCGTTAACGGTGATAAAGGACAAGCACGACAGGAAGCGACCGAGGAAGCCATTCGCCAAGCAATGTTATTTGCCGGCGCATCGGTCACCAGTGTCCAACAAATTACCAATGGCCTATTGTTAGATGACCGTTTAGAGGTTCGCTCAAAAGGAGAGGTATCAGCAGTTGAGCTAGTTGATGAAATTTATCACGATGGTGTTGTGTCAGTATCGATACGTGCTGATATATTTGCTCAAAAGCAGCAATGCCCAGCCTCCGATTATACCAAACGTATTTCGACTACCTATTTCCCTATCCGTTACGAAGGTCAGGCCGCCAACGGTCAAGTCCAGGACCTGGGCAAAGAATTGGCACTAAAATTTCAGAGTGTCATCAGTAAAATGAGCACCGGCATCAATTTGTCGCATATTGAACCTTACGTATTTAATTGGTATCAAGCTGATGTCGTTGACCAAGCTAAATTTTTAGCACAAAAAACCAATACGCAGTATGTCCTTAGCTTAAGTATTGATGATATTTCTGTTGAGCTTGAACGCCCCTCTGCATTTGAGTTTTACAAAGGCAACAAACAATCCAGAGCCTTTGATTTTACGCTTACACTTTTTAATGGTGCTACTGGGGACGAGATCTTTGCAAATACCTATCGCTCAGACGCACTATGGGAGTTTGATAGCAGAGACAGCGTAGATGTTGGCTCACAGCGTTTTTGGCAGAGCCAATATGGGCAAAATATTATCCGTAAAATTCAACACAGCATTAGCGACATTGAGGAGCTAACTCGCTGCAAACCAACGATGGGCAGAGTATTAGCTGTAGCGAACAATCAATTACAAATTAATTTAGGTCGCGACCATAAAGTGCAAGCTGGAGACGAGCTGACGCTATTTAACGTAAAGCAATTTGCTGACCCTTTTGGTCAACAGTATCATCAGTTTGTGTTGCACCCTGCGCCATTGGTTGTAAAACAAGTATTTAGAAATACCGCAACGGTGGCAGCAGCAGATAATAGCTATATCGGCGATGTACAAGCGAACGATTACGTGGCTAGGCAATAAGCGCTGAGCATCGCCCCTTAAATGCAAAGGCGAGCTTTATTATGCAGGTCTCCGCAGGCTGCTTAATCAATAAAGGGTAAGGTTCTCATATCGGCGTCAGGGCCGAGATTGAACACAAACACAGGGCCAAACTCAATGATATGTTTGCCGCTAGCAATCGGAAAGTTTAACTGGCTACCGTAGTTAGGAAAATCATCGCTAGCCTTTCCTGCTATGGCTAAGGTCTGCCAACCTGGGCTCAAGGTAATATCTTTTGAAACTACTTTAGAATATGGTGCGCTAGATTTTTGAATACTAATAGCGGGCAGCGTGACGCTGTCGTTGTCTTTATCCTCTGGAGAGATGCGCGCCCACAGCATCATGTAAATCACGTCACCCTTTTTAATTTCTCCGCCAATATCAGCGGTAACCGCATCATCCCATACATTTTTACTGGCTCGATTTACACGCAGTTGTAGCAGCTTCCCTCCGGTGACATCGGCATCGTCTTTTCTCACAACAGTGTGATTTGCGCCATAACTATTGAGTTTATCTGCGTATGGAATATGTATGAGCTGCGCATTTTCAGGTAGGTAAGTCAGTAACTTTGCGTATGCTTTGTCTACCTCTTTATTTCTGCCGTCATCAGCCTCCTGTGCTGACACTGAACATGCAATAAAAACAAAAGTTAAGTAAATAAACAGATGACTGATTTTCATTTTACTCTCCTACTTAATAAACGAACTAAACGCTAGCAACACCGCCTATTACCCCACTCGTTTAAACTCAGGTTTAACGCAATATTTACTAATATAATCAAAATGTGCTGGAATTTGCTGAACCGAATTATTGAGCACCATTTCGATGTGATTTACTTCGTCAGTTAATTTTTCGTCAGGCAAAATATTAACTAACGGATGTGGTGCTTTAGGCTCAACATTTTGACCGGCAAAAACCGAAATCCAAGAGCCTTCTCCAAACAGCTCACTGTCGCGACGCCAAAAACGGCCATTGCTCTGATATAAATCGAATTTTTCTTGTAGCGTGTCTGGCACTGGCATGTCTTTGCAATAACGCCAAAACTCAGAGTCATCGCGTTGTGTCGCTTTGTAATGCAAAATTATAAAATCGCGTAGGCGCGCAAACTCAATTTCAGATACATCGTTGTAGGCGTCAATATCAGATTGCACGAAGTCTCTGGTTGGAAACATCACAATGAGTTTTGAAATGGAGTTTTGAATGGTATGTAAACCAGTAGACTCTAAAGGCTCAACAAACCCTGCGGATAAGCCAATTGCGACAACATTTTTCACCCAAGGAGTTTTGCGATAGCCGGTTACCCATTTGAGATCGCGCGGTTCAGCAAGAGGCTCACTTTCCATCGTAGTGACTAAATTGTTAACTGCTTCATCTCTTGACATAAAAGCACTAGAGTAGACACAACCATTGCCAACTCTGTGCTGGAGCGGAATACGCCACTGCCAACCAGCCGTATGCGCGGTAGATACTGTATTCGGATTAGTCCCATGTTTAATATCACAGGGCGCTACAACGGCACTATCGCAAGGCAACCAATGCCGCCAATCCACATATTCTGCGCCTAAGGTTTTATCAATTAGCAACCCGTTAAAGCCTGAACAATCAATAAACAAATCAGCCTCAACTACTTCACCGTTTTCGAGCTTCAAGCTCTCTATAAATCCGTCTGCTTTACGCTGTTTTACCTTGCTAACTTTTGCTTCAATACGCTCAACCCCACGCTCAATTGAGAATTCACGTAAAAACTGTGCGTATAAAGTTGCATCAAAATGATACGCGTAGGCGATGCTGCTCAAAGGCGAGTTTTGAATGCGTGCTGGACGCATAAACCTCCCCTCTCGCGCTGCCCGCGCCTCGATTGAATAATGTTCTAAAGGGTGTGGATTACCCAGGTTTTTTGATTTAAGCCAGTATTGGTAAAAGGCTAATGGCCCAATTGCAGCGCCAGGCGTACCAAAGGGATGAATGTAGTCGTCACCTATTTGGCCCCAGTTTTTAAATTGAATGCCGAGTTTAAACGTCGCATTGGTGCGAGTAATAAATTCGTTTTCGTCTATACCCAACACTCTATTAAATTGCAGTATTTGCGGTATTGTCGCCTCACCGACCGACACAGTGCCAATTTCTTTTGACTCAATTAAGGTGATATCGCAATAGTCGGTAGTGATTTGTTTTGCCAGAAGGGCTGCACTCATCCACCCTGCGCTTCCACCGCCAAGAATAACAACTTTTCTTATTCGGTTATCGTCATGAATTGATTTGTTAGCTTGTGTTTGCATATTTGCTCACATCTTTGGATACACTGCCTGTAATGCAATGATTAACACTATATGGCTTAGTGTGTAACGGCCTGATGCAATTTGCAACAGGCCGTTAATTACTGCTTTTACTTAATGCTCAGCTTGCCTGAGCTAAAGACAGGGACTTAAGGTTTAGAAACGACCTCTTACAATTAACGAGTAACGTCTGTCGTTATTAAACCAAGAACGGTTTAAACGCTCGCCATCTTGTAACATCGTTACATGAATGGTTTCGTCTAATAAGTTAACCGCCTGTACACCTACATCGATATTGTCGGTCACACTATAGAAAATCGAACCATCGAGCTGGCCGGTTGATTCATTAAATGCAGGCTTACGCGTAATTACGTCTCGCGAGGTCAACATAAAATCAGAACGCCAGTTATAGGCTAAACGAGCACTTATGGCATTTTTCTCATATAGCGCAACAAAGTTAACCGTATCACTAGAGAGTTGCTCCAAAGGTAAGTTGCCCGGTTGTGTGCCTAGCGACACACCACCTTCTAAATCAGGGTTAGGTACACCGCTTGATAGTAAGCGCGTATAGTTTGCCTGAATACCTAAACCATCAAAAGGAGCTGGCAATGTAGTAAAGAACTGCTGATAGGACACCTCAAAGCCTTTCATTGAACCTTCGCCACCATTGGTTGCGCCATTTACCTGAACATCTTTTGCTACATTAGACTCAACATTTGTAATACTTTCAACCCGCGAACCTGAGATAAAAAAGTTTTCCAAGTCTTTGTAAAACAGCGACAAAATAAAGTTATCACTGTCGTTGAAGTACCACTCAAAGGATAAATCGTAGTTGATTGACTCCATCGGTTTAAGATTTGGGTTACCGCCATTGGCTTTATAAAAGTTCACTTCAGCGCTATCTACTTGTTGTATTACACTGCCATTTTCGTCTAACACTGGGTTACCATCTGCATCTAGCAGGGGCGAGCGTTCAGCTTGAATGTTGTCGGCATCTACACGCAAAAATGCGCGGCGATTACCTAAGTTAGGAAAAGCAATGGCTTCTGACACCGCAAATCTAACAAACATGTTATCTTGTACTTCGGCTCTTAGGTTAAAACTAGGTAGCACATTTGTGTAGGTATCACTGAAGGTGGTTGGCACAGCGCTTCCTGTTCCAAATGCCCTATCATCTGCAGGCAATGCAAGTGCGGGAATTGTCTCAGGACGGAATACCTCGCCGTCAGGCACTCTATCTTCGAAATATTCAGTGGTATAATTCGGGAAGAGTAAGAAACCATCGGTTTCGGTATCTACCTCCACATAACGCAGACCAAAGTTACCATCAATCATTATATCGCCGACTTCAAATGCGTAATTTGCTTGCACATAAACCGCCGTATTGGTGTCTTCGATTGAGTTAATTTCTTCTGCTAAATAATTGCTGCCATTTACCGTTGGGTTGCCCTCAGCATCAAATCGCTCGTTTAGCAATGTGTAGGGGTCAGCCGGCCCAATTAACCCTAGATTTTTCAGCAAGTCGGCGAACTCAGGCACCCCGTAATTTCTAACTAAGTCCATTGATGGTGCAATAAATTGCGCTCCCTGAACAATAGCACCGTCTTGCAAGCCACTAAAATCAATAACTTCGTAGTAATCAGCTAAAGCAGCCAACTCTGGTACAGAGGTATCGTTAACAAAGCCTGGACCACCTGGTGACCAATGAGGCTTGAGTGCTTTCCAATGATAGGCAGATTCACGCGTGGTTTGCTCACGTTTAGAGTATCGAACACCACTTTTGATTGATTCAATGAAGCCATTATCAAATACATATTTGGCATCAAACATGAAGGCAGTTTCATTACCGTCATTGTCAGTTGAATGGGGCATACCTGCGCGCCAATATGCATTATCGGGGCTATTCATTGGGAGCTCACCAACAAAATCTGCGCTAGGGGAATATTTCGGGTCGTAAAAACCAAGATCTGCTGGATCATCGCCTTGGTCTTTAAAGTAAACAACCGCATGCTGACCAATAAACACCGAGTGGTCAATAGTTTGCGCTTCGGCTTCAACCCGCTGGGCATCAAACTCCAAGAACCAGTTGTCACCAACGGTTTGCTTAATGTTTAAAGAGAAATCTTCTACTAAATTGTCGTCTCTACGAAAACGTGAACTTGTTTCAATCAGACCACCATAAAGTGTCCAAAAATCAGGGTTGTTTGAATCGCCCCAATTACTCGTATTCTGCAATCGGCCAAAGGGGTCATCGCCTGGTACGTTACTGCGATATGCGGCACCGGCGGTTAAGAAGCCTTCGGTCATGTAACCATTTTCGTCAAACTGTAACTCTGTGCCCTCTACCGGAGTGAGCACCGCATCATCATTACGCTGATACTCAACAACGCGCTCTTGCCACTCGAGTGAAGAATCAGAACGAATGTATTCGGCGGTAACTAAGGTGTTCTCATCTGGGCTTCTCCACTGGATTGATGCTGAACCACCTTGACGCTCACGATCATCTTCTTTAGAGCGAGCGCCGGCACCACGCACAACGCGTTGTGGAATGGGGTTACCATCAGCACCGATAACCTCATTACCATTTGAATCGGTTACGTTACCAAGAATCCATAAAGCGTTATTGCCACGTCCGTCATCAATACTGTTAAATGAACGGTCATCCCAAGCTACAGCACTTTGTACGCCATCTGATTGGAATTTATTTTTTGAATTGGTGTAGTTTACTAAGAAGCCAAACTCACCCATGTCGTCAGTTTGAAAGCGATCACTGTATAAGAAGGAAAACTGTGGTGCGCCTTCTTCGCGCAAATCACCATACGAATATTCAGCATTGAAAGCGAACACACGGTCAGCACTATCAAAGGCTTTGCGGGTATTGAGGTTAATTGTACCTGAAATTCCCCCTTCTACCATTTCTGCCATTTGGTTTTTGTAAACCAAAACACTACCTACCAACTCTGGAGGTACATCGGCAAAACTTAAACCGCTGCCAGAGTTCGCACTGAATGCACTGCGGCCGTTAAATTCGCTTCGGGTTTGACTTAAGCCACGAATAACCACCCCTGTACCTTCTGTACTAAAGTGATCTGGGTCATTTCTTGCTGCGAAACGCTCAATAGCAACACCCGGGACGCGTTGCAGCGCTTCTGTAATACTGGTGTCAGGTAGTGCAGATATATCAGATGCATCAATTGCATCTAAAAAGGTCCCTGCCTCTCGCTTCATGTCCGACGCCCGCATCAAGTTTCCACGTTGGCCTTTGACATCAATTATTTCTACTGTTTCTTCTTTGGATTTGTTTTCTTCTGGTGTGGCGTCTTGTGCGTATGCGCCAGAAGAAATACCCGCTATTGCGAGTGCAACAAGACTTCTACGAAAACGTCTTTTTTGCGAATGTGTGTGTGTTGCTGTGTGCTTGACCATGAGTGGCTCCCGTTTTGGAATTCTTATGTACCCAGCGCTTCCGACCTAGTATGTGTGGTGTCGTTGTCAGCTCGCTAACGATACAACTTCGAAATTACGGCGCTACTTTTACTATTGCTAAGCATCCATGTGTTAACAATCGTAAAACTAGCGTCATCGTCAAACTAAACCAATCGCTTTTATTTGTAAACAAGTTGTAATAGGCGTAATTTTTCTATTAACACTCGGGTACAACAAATTAGGCTAGCTATGCAACTTTTTAGGCTTTTACCACGCCAAAATAACAAAATAACGTAATTCAATTAAATTTTTTGAATTAAAATCATAAGCTAATTGTTGATTTTCATAAAATCTAAAATTGAATTTTTTGCATCATGTGTTAACAATTAAAGATAGCCACACCGAATCTTCGAAAGCCATTAATTTTAAACGCCTTAGAAGAATTTATGTTTTTATTGAATTGACTGATGACGTAATTTCAAAGCCGCTAATTTCGTGAGTATTTTCAATAAATGAGAGTTTTTGTTTTAAACTGACAAAATAGTGCAAATTATTGAGGCATTAAATTTTGTAAAAGTGCCAATACATCATTTATGCAACGGGTTAAGCGTGCTTAAACTTTATAAAACACGCTATCGAAGGCTTCATACGGGGCTTTTTATATAACAAACTTTTAACAGTTTATGTTTGTAGGTCATACTTTTAATCATGCTGTAATGATGATTAATTAACGGTATTTTGAGCGACATATCCTGTTTAAAATCACACCACTGTCGCTAACTTGGTCTCGCACTCAGTTTCTGACGATATTCACCAAGGTTTGGAATCTTTTTAATGCTTAATGCAATGAGACTTTTGATTTTCTCAATATCGGCAAGGCTTGCATTATACGCGCTTGTTTTTAAAAGAGGATGATGAGTATCTGGCTTGTAATCACAAAGCATACAGAGGTTTATCCATACACAGTTAGCAATCGGGTCGTTATCATATCGTATAAGATGCCCCCTGGATTTAAACAAATGCAGTTTATTCAGAAACAACTCATTAAGCATTAACGCGGCTGGCTGCTCTTGTTGTAATGGGAATTTTTTACTAGGAGCGTGCAATAAGTAATTGAAAGCATGTTGATACTCAAGGCTGCGCTGAATGCTCTGCTCTAACAGCCGGTTGTATTCAAGGCAATTAATACTTAAGTCATCGTCAACGGGTATTATATCTATCAGCGTGTTGATACTTCGGATGGCGAGTTCTATGCTACCAAAATAAGCGGGCGCCGGATTGCCTACTCCCTCGCCAATACCTATACAATTAGCAAACCAATGCGAGTTGAGTTGAATCGCTTTATTAGCCTTTACTGTAGAGCTTAACTGTTCCGGTTTTATCCCAAGGCGCTCTGCCAATCCTGCATGTGCCTCTTGCTGACTCATTTCATCGCGATTGTAGCTGAGCCGGTAGCACATAGCGTTAGGTAATGCATTCGACTCTAATGTACCTAGTTCGCTCGCAATTATAGTTTTATAAGCCTGTGCTGCGGTGCGCTGCGACACGCTAGCAAAAAGGGTTTCCTGGCATTCGTTAACTGTTGTGCAGTCAACGTCGTGCATTGTCTGTTGAGTGGATTGTTCATCGGTCGCGTCTATGAACAAATCGGCACTACACGAGGAACCATCGGCGAGTTGTATATGCTTAATCTTGCTACCGCACATCGCAAGGTCTAAACGTTCTACGTGCATAACTTTTACGCCTAAATGCTGCGCATATTTGACCATAAGCGATATATATTTAGCGACATCAATCGCCATTCCATAGTCAAAGCTTGAAAATATGGAACGAGGATCGGCAACCGGGTGCACAAACTTATTGGCACGTGCCATACATGCGCCAAGTGAGTATGATTCAAAGTTCTCTAGCCCTGCCCCAAGGAAATAGTGGTGAAACTCCATGCCGTTAAAACTTGCCCCCGTACTTGAATACGCGAGCATCGCATCAATCTCGTTACCATTTCGGCTTCTACCAAGCACTCGAGTGGCGGTTTGGAAACACGCAGAGCTGGGTAAAAACCAATGTTGCTCTTGCAAGCCACTCATTTGATGCAGCTTCAGTAAATCAGGAGTAAAAGTCTCGGCTTGATTAACTTTAAATCGATTAGGGTCAGCAGGAGGGCACACTAAAACGACCTCAATACCTAAGCGTTTTCGTAAAAACACCGAAGACACCCAAGCAGCAGGAGTATTGCCAAGCACAATAACACGCTCCAACGCTTTAGACATTAGTGCCTACCCTACTCATAAGCTTATGCGAAGACCTCACGATTATGTTACCCGCCATAGAGGCTATCTGCTGCACGGGAGTCATTTTGCACCTGGCTGTTTTGTTCAAGGTAGGCGTTTAACATTTCTTGATTCATTTGCATTTGCTCAACGCCTTGCGTCACCATACTGTGTTGTTGCTTTAAAAATAGCTGTAATTGCTCTGCTGACACCGTACTCACCGAAGGATGAAAATGTTCAGGACTCAAACCTTGCCCATGTAGCACCGCCAACCAGCTCGGGTCGCCAAACTCGCCGCTAGCATAATGAATAACATGCCCTTGGCGTTTATAAATATCGAGTTTATGCTGCAAAGAGTCGGGGATATTCATGTTGCGCACATATTGCCAAAACGGCGTATCGTCTCGCTCAGTCACATGATAATGCGCAATCAAAAAATCTCTGATATGCTCAAATTCACCATCCATCAAACGATTAAATTCGTTCGCGAGGGCTTGGTCACAACGTTTATCTGGGAAAAGCTCAATCAGTTGGGTAATCGCCTCTTGGATTAAAAAGATACTGGTAGATTCTAAAGGCTCTAAAAAGCCACACGATAGCCCAACGGCAATACAGTTTTTGTCCCAAAACCTATTACGTTTACCGGTTGTAAAACGAAGTTGTATGGGCGCTCTGCTAGCGCTTGCATCCAAATTATTGATTAAGGTGTCGGTAGCTTGTTGGTCTGTTATAAACTCATTGCAATATACATAACCGTTGCCAGTACGATGCTGCAATGGGATACGCCACTGCCAACCGGCCTCCTGTGCAGTCGCTCGTGAATACGGGATCAGCGGCTCAACTCTTTCACACGGCACAGCTTGAGCGCTGTTACACGGTAGCCAATGCGACCAATCCTGATAGCCACTTTTTAAGGTTTGCTCAATCAATAGACCTCGAAAGCCCGAGCAATCAATAAACAAATCTCCTTCCAACATGCGCCCATCTTCTAGCACTACCGATTCGATAAAACCGGAGTCTTTATTTTGATTGACCTCAGCAACGCGACCTTCAACACGCTCAACCCCGTTGCTTTCGCATCGTTTGCGAAGGTATTTTGCATAAAGAGCTGCGTCAACATGATAGGCATAAGAATATTTTGATAATACCGATGATGGGTCTGCGCTTGGAAACTGAAACTTATTTTGTTGCGCCGCGTTTACTGCAAGAGAATAGTCACTTAAAGAAGAGGCCATGTTGTGCTTTTGCCCACGCAACCATGCATGATGAAAGGGCATGTTTTGACAATCTTGACCATATTCGCCAAATGCATGCATATAGCGATGGCCACGCTCTCCCCAATTGACAAATTCGATGCCTAACTTATAGGTTGATTGTGTTTCGCGCATGAATTCGCGCTCGTCAATCCCCAGCTTTTGATTAAAAAATCGTAAATGCGGCAGAGTGGCCTCACCCACCCCAACGGTGCCGATATCTTCTGATTCAACCAGCTTTATCTTGCATGTTTTTGGATCTAAAAAATGCGACAACGCTGCGGCTGTCATCCACCCGGCGGTGCCCCCGCCGACAATAAGCACATTTTGTATTTGCTGATGACTCACACTTTGAGGCTCATTCATATGAAAAACTAAGGTTTGTTTGCGATAAGAGTTAGCACGTAATGCACACGTGTCTCCTTCGTTATTAAGAGTAAACTAGCGCAGTTTATGCAACAAAGGAATATCTTCAGTAAATTTTTAACGCCCGAAATGTATTTTTGCAATAAAGTTTAAGGCTATCAGTATTAGCGTGGTACTTAAGTGAATATCCTTAAGCTTTATCTGGGGAGAGTGCAAAACATACTTATGCAGCGTTTACTAGGTCTAGCATCTTCATAGTAATTATCTTTTTACAGTCTTCTATCGATAGCCCCTGAAAGCTATACAGCCGCTCAAAAAATTCAAAAGATGTAATCGCATCTGCAATCTCGATGTTGAAAGAAGGTGTTTTGTTATTTAACTCAGGCAGTATGTTCAAAAGTGATTTACGCATTAAGGCTTGATTTCGCTGGTAATTAGCTTGAACAACTTTGGAGCGCCACATCATGATTTGGGTCGCTTTTTCTAGGTGGAATAATTCGACATGTGCATCTGTGTAGGCATTGACGATAGTATTAACTCTGTCATGTAAGGAGGCTGAAAAATCTTTAGAAATAAGGAACTTTTCATATTTGGGCTTACGCACTTCTTCTATTTCATTGTATAGCAAGTCCATTTCTGAAAAGTGCCTGAATACCGTTCTTATTGTAATGCCGGCTTCGTCGGCAACTTGCTGCGCGGTGGGTATGTACACCCCTTTTTGTATCAGGGTGATCATCGAGTCAATAATTGTTTGGCGACTACGTTTACTGCGCTCTAAACGCCCATCTTCTCTAGGTTCTGTCACTGATATTCTCATACTGTTATGTTTTAAAATAGTCAGTTGTATTCAATTCAAACATCGCTAAACGCCAACATGCTTTGCGGGTTCACACTACTAAAAACTGCCTACGAAACTACTGCATCGTAGGCAGTTATGCAGTTAGCGCCTTAAAACTCAGTAGGTGCAGGCGGCGCCTTAATAGATTTACGAGGATTTTCTTGCAAACCATCCATCAACTCAAGTACCGCTCGCTCAATTGATGGGTCTTGCCCCTTGTAAATTAGCTCTGGTCTGTCGATCACTTCGATGTCGGGTGTGACACCTTCGTTCTCAACAACCCATGTGCCGTCGGTATCCATTATCCTAAAGGTAGGAGGTAACAACACACCGCCATCGACCAAGGCCGGGGCGCCACTAATACCAATTAAACCACCCCAAGTGCGAGTTCCAATGATTTTACCTAGCCCTAATTTTCTGAAATACCAAGGCAGTGCATCACCGCCAGAGGAAGAATAGCCATTCGTTAGCATCACTTTAGGACCGTCGTGGGCATAAAATGGCGTAGCATTTGGCTCTAGGCCTCTGCGCTTCCAATAATTAAGGGTTTTGCGTCCTAGTAACTCCATCATGCGATCTGGAATAAAGCCACCGCCGTTGTAGCGATCATCTATAATGAGCGCGTCTTTGGTTATTTGCGGCAAGAAGTGTTTAAACAACTCTCGGTTGCCTGGCACAGCGGTATTCGGCAGGTGTATATAACCAATACGACCGTTCGATAATTTGTTCACCATAGCGGCGCGACTTGTTACCCAGTCTAGGTAGCGCAAGGATGTTTCCGACGAAATCGGACGAATCACTGTATCAAAGGCTTTTTTACCGTTGGCTGATTTACTCAGGGTAAGTGTGGTTTGCTTAGCTACGGTATTTTCCAATAGTTCATAGATATTGCTAACGTCACGCACGGAGCGTCCATTAATCGCAATGATGTAATCACCTTCGCTCGCATTCACGCCAATTTCGGTCAGGGGCGATCGGAACGCGCTATGCCAGTTTTCACCTTTAAAGATTTTTTCGATGCGATACGAGCCACTCTTATCAAGAGATAACTCAGCGCCTAATAAACCGCCATCTATACGTGGTACCGATGGTTGGTCACCACTTTGTACGTATACGTGACCGGCGTTAAGCTCACCGCCAACTTCGCCTAGAGCGTAGTCAATGTCAGTTCTGTGACTAGCCGCATCAATCATGGGTTGGTAACGCTGTTCAATTAAGTCCCAATCCATGCCATGTAGGTTAGGATCGTAGAACCAATCTCTGGCAATACGCAGAGCATCGTCATACATTTGTTGCCATTCAATTTTAGGGTCAACCTTAATATGCATGTCGCTCAAATCGAGCTTTGATTTACTGATATCTTGCTCAGGTTTTGCGTCCACAATGGCAAAATCACCCCCGCTTGCCACCAATAGCTTTTTACCATCTTGCGACAGCATAAAGTTACTTATTGAACTTGCGACCACTTTTGGCGCTTCATCTTCTTTGATGTTCATTTGCACTAGGTCATTACTACCGTTATGCGAACGAAGCGCAAATACCCCATCATTACCTGCAGCCAAATTACTGTAGTCGGCGCTATCACCGTTAAGCGCCATTACGCGGCTGGCAATTTGGTCAAAATTAATCAGTACTTTTACATCACTTTTTGCATTGTCTTTTTCGTTTTCATCGCCTTTTTCAGTGCTACTGCTTGATGCTACCTCATCACTTTTCATTGGATAAATGGGCGGCACTTGTTTAGTCAGGGCCATCGCATATACGCGAGTCGCTCTGTTGTATAAATAATTAAACTCATAGCTGCTAAAGCTTAAGTTGTAATCTCGCTCCGATGTAAAAAACAAATACTGACCGTCGCGGCTAAATACGGGATTAGCCTCCGAGGTATTATCGAGGGTCATTTGATGTATCGATTTTTCTTTGGTGTCATAGACATAAATAGAGGACATGCCATTGTCGGCTACTTTTGTATAGGTTAACCAACGGCTGTCAGGGGACCAACGATAATAGGTTATGTCGTTGCGAGTAGCGCGGTCGACTTTTTGTTCTCGCTTACCATCGGCTTGAATGATCCACAGGGTTTGATTCTTATCTGCATAAGCCAGTGACCGGCTATTAGGGGACCACACAGGCTCAAAACGCCAAATATTGCCATTTTTAGTGACTTGCGTTGCCTCCCCTTTACCCGATTGGGCTTTGGTGTAAATTTCATACTCGCCGCTTGCATCGCTTAAGTAAGCAATGCGCTTGCCATCGGGCGACCATGTCACTGAAATTTCTCGATGCTCGGGCGTATTTGAAATATTGCGTATCTCGCCATGCTCAGCCGGTACGGTGAATAGTTCGCCGCGAGCAGCAAAAACAGCGCGTTTACCATCTCTTGCAATATCGAGTGAATCAATGTTCTTCGACGCGTCTTTAAATGTGGCTTGTAGGTGTTCGCGGTTGCCTTGTACCTTGATATTAAGCTGCGTGGCCTGAGTTCCCGGCGCATAGCGCCATAAATAACCACCCGCTTCATAGACTAACGCATCGGGTCCTGCTGATACCCACAATACGTCGTAGTCATCGTGATCAGTAATTTTTTCGGGGCTAGTGCCTTCTACATATTTAAACAAATTGAGGGTGTATTGACGATCCGAGGCAAAATAAATATCGCCCTGTAACCATACCGGTTGATTGTCGGTAGCAGGGTGTGTGGTCAGCTGTTTGCTGGTGTTGTTTTCTAAATCATAGCTCCACACGTCTTGCGCGCGCCCGCCTCGCGTTCTTTTCCATGTTCTAAACTCACGGTCTATAGGCGTATAAATGTAGCTTTTACCATCACCAGATAGCATACCGCCACCCGTTTCAGGTACAGCAAGATATTGTTCTAAACCACCATTTACTGGCACCAGCATTGGACGTCCCATGCGCACGCCCCACGGAAGGCGATTGGCTCTGACTAACACATGTTGGTCGTCGGCACTCCAATCGAGTATACGATAATCAAAGCCTCCTCGAGGTGGCATGGGACCTACATCGTTGTAATAGGTGAGCTGTTTCATTTCACTGCCGTCGGTGTTCATCACATACACTTGGCGCGAACCACTATATTCAGCTGAAAACGCTATTTTTGAGCCGTCTCTAGAGAATTTAGGGAAAAGCTCCATGCCTATGTGACTTGTAAGGCGCGTGCTATTACCACTTTGAATATCGGCTACGTAAATATCACCAGCATAGACAAAAGTGACTTTATCTTTATGAATATCGGCGTAGCGCAACATACGCGTGCCGCTGTCGTCGTCAGCTTGCGCCGCATTTGCGCTTATGCACAAAGCTGAGCCAAGTGTTAGGCATAAAAAGCGTTTAAAGGTTGACCTGAGCATCCTTCTGTCCTTTTTTAGTAGTTGTTATTTAATTAAACAAAACTTTAAAAAGCTTCGATTCAAAAAAGCATAACGCTAAATTATTGAAAAAGCGATTGAAGTTAGTAGCCTGACCGCGCAATAACCTTCGTTTAAGCAGTTGTCCTGCATTACCGTAACTATTCGTCATTACCACAACTATCCGTCATTACCGCAACTATCCGTCATTACCGCAACTATCCGTCATTACCGCAACTATCCGTCATTAC
>CAZUON010000039.1:0-34514 GCA_964621345.1 uncultured Glaciecola sp.
AGAGACTTTGTTTCATTTAATATTAAATATGCAATTTAAGGACGTTAAAATGATGAAGAAATTTGGTGTAATTGCAGCGAGTATTGCAATAGCAGTAGCCAGTCATTCAGCGCTTGCAAAAGTATCTGAAGCTGAGGCGGCAAAACTCGGAGCAGAGCTAACGCCCTTAGGTGGAGAAATGGCTGCTAATGCAGATGGTAGCATTCCTGCGTACACAGGCGGTATTACAACTGTGCCTGCAGGTTTTGAGCCAGGCGGTTTTCATATCGACCCTTTCCCAGAAGATGAAGTGTTGTTTACGATTACCGCTGAAAATTATCAGGAGTATGCCCAATTTTTGTCTGATGGACAAAAGGCCCTATTCGCAACCTACCCAGACACATATAGAATGCCGGTGTATGAGACAAGACGTACTGCTTCTAATCCGCAATATGTTTATGATGCAACCGCTGTCAATGCAACGCGAGCTGAATTATTAGATGGTGGTAATGGTGTTACTGGTGCCTCTATTGGTATTCCGTTCCCGGTACCACAAAATGGTTTAGAAGCTATTTGGAATCATATCCTGCGTTACCGTGGTCAAGCGGTTCAGCGTTATGGTGGTCAAGCAGCGGTTACTGCCGGCGGCGACTTTAATGTTATTGGTTTTGATGAAACTCTGATGATTAAATATGCTGAGCCAGGCATTACGCCGGAGCAGCTACTAGAAGATAATATGCTGTTTAAATTTAAACAGTCTGTTACAAACCCAGCTCGTTTAGCCGGAACTGCATTACTTGTGCACGAAACGCTAGATCAGATCAAAACTCCACGTCAAGCATGGACCTATAACACTGGTCAACGCCGCGTGCGCCGTGCTCCGAATATTGCCTATGATGCACCAGGGACAGCAGCCGACGGCTTACGTACTACTGATGATTTCGATATGTTTAACGGGTCACCAAATCGTTATGATTGGGAGCTAAAGGGTAAGCAGGAACTATTTATAGCTTACAACAACTATAAGTTGCATAGCGATCAGGTAAGCTATTCTGACATCTTGAAAGCTGGGCATATCAATCCAGATCTTACACGTTTCCAAAAGCATCGCGTTTGGGTAGTTGAAGCAACACTTAAAGACGAATTCCGCCATGTGTACCAAAAACGTGTTTTCTACATCGATGAAGACAGCTGGCAAATTCATGTTGCTGACATGTATGATAACCGCGGCGAGTTATATCGTGTTGCGTTAGCCTACGGGGTCAACTATTATGACGTACCGACGCATTGGTCAACGCTTGACGTTTATCATGACCTCAACTCACGTCGTTATCTGGCTGTAGGCTTAGATAACGAAGAGAAGATGTATGATTTTAGTGTTCGCCCAAATGATAGAGAGTTTACTCCACAAGCTCTGAGGCGCGCAGGCAAGCGTTAAACAAATGACGGTTGGCTTAGCCAACCGTTTTTTTTTAAGTAAAGATTTATAGGACGCATGTGATAAATAAATTTACTGTTTCTGTATTAACAATCGCTTTTTCATTAAGTGTTCATGCTCAAAGCGCTTATGTTGCCCCGCTCGTAAAAGAATCAATTTTGTTAGATGTTGTCACATTTAACAGCGCCAATACCAACAAGAGTATTGTTGTTGGCGAAAGAGGGCATGTACTGATTGGGGATAATAATCAACTTGATCAAGTTAGCGTTCCCAGCACGGTAACGTTAACAGCAGTGGATGCGCAAGGTGATACGTATTTAGCGGTTGGCCATGACGCTAGCATTCTTCGCTCTCAAGATGCTGGGGCAAGTTGGGAAGTCGTTTTCAATAATGTTGAGCTAGACAGGCCGTTTCTAGACGTAATGTTTTTAAATGCCAATGAAGCTATCGCTATAGGTGGCTATGGCTTGTTTTATCGTACACAAGATGCGGGTTCGTCATGGTCCCCCGAGCAACAAGTATCTTTATTGTCTGACGACGACAATGAATATTTAGAAAGCATCGCAGATGACCCTGAATTTTACCAAGAAGAGCTCAATTACATCTTTCCCCACTTTAACCGATTGAGTAAGCGTGGCGATGACATTTATTTAGTAGGCGAAGCTGGACTTATTGCGAAAAGCACCGATGGAGGACAGAACTGGAAGCGCTTTGACGTAAATTATGACGGTTCATTTTTTGATGTTCAACAACTTTCAAACGGCAGTGAACTAGCCGTCGGTTTACGTGGCAACATGTTTGTTAAGGGCACAGAGCAAGATTGGTCGCGTATTAGTACTTGTGTTACTAGTTCGCTAAATTCTATTGCAGATACTGAACAAGGCTTATTTGTTGTAGGAAACAATGGTGTCGTACTAAGTGTTGACGCAAATCTGTTGAACAGCAATGAGCTGCAAGAAGCAGATACCGAAGGGTGCCGTTTACACGTAGCATTAAGTAAAATTAACAGCGATATTTCATCAAGCATTAGTAATGCTTTTATACATGGTGGTGTACTTACAGCAGTAAGTGCTAATGGCCTACAACCTGTAGAGTAACAAATTTTCTATGAATGCATTTATTGACACACTTGAGAAGGCTATTTTCCGTCATCGCGGAGTGGTTATATCTATTTTCGCGGCGATTACCTTGGTACTCATATATCAAGCGTCACAGTTAAAACTCGACGCAGGCTTCACTAAAAACATTCCGCTTAATCATGAATATATGCAAACCTATATTAAGCATCAGGAAAATTTTGGCGGCGCAAACAATATTCTTGTTTCGGTTTGCGACACCGAGTCAGACATTTTTAACAAGCCTTTTTTCGACACATTAAAAAACGTACACGACCAAGTCTTTTTTATTAACGGAGTAAACCGCTCTTTGGTGGTTTCGCTATTTGCGCCGTCTACGCGCTTTACCGAAATTGTTGAAGGTGGATTTTCTGGTGGTCCGGTTATTCCAGCCGATTTTAATTCTAATAACCCTGCTGCACTTGAGTTGGTTCGAAAAAATATAGACAAAGCCGGCATCGTTGGTCGTCAAGTATCTAATGATTTTAGCTGCGCGATGGTTACCGCACAATTGCTTGAAATTGACCCTGAAACAGGCGAGGTTCTCGACACTCTCGCAATTGCCGATGAGCTTGAAGAACAATTACGCGGACAATACGAAACCGACAGAATCAGTATTCATATCATTGGCTTTGCCAAAATGATTGGTGATGTCGCTAATGGTGCAAAAGACGTTGTTACATTTTTTGCGATTGCCATTGCGATTACCGCTATCATGGTATTTTTCTTCTGCCGCTCGATCATGCTAACCATTTTGCCTTTGGCCTGTTCCTTTATTGCAGTTATTTGGCAGTTAGGGCTGTTGACCGTATTCGGGTTTGGTATGGACCCCATGTCCATACTTGTTCCGTTTTTAGTCTTTGCTATTGGTGTTAGTCACGGTGTACAAATGATTAATTCCGTGGGGAAACGTGCAGCACAAGGCATGGATGTAAAAGTTGCAGCACAGCATGCCTTTAGAACATTGTTAATACCAGGCGGCATTGCTTTGTTGTCAGACACCGTTGGTTTTATGACCTTATTGGTTATTGATATCGGCATTATTAGAGAGCTAGCAATTACTGCCAGTATGGGTGTCGCTGTAATTATTTTAACAAATTTATTGCTTTTACCGGTATTAATGTCTTACGCGCGGTTAAGTGAAAAAAATAAGGCTCGCTACTTAGCAAAAAATAAAGACTCTCAGATGTGGAAGTTTGTATCTGGTTGCGCATCAAGTAAGTCAGCTTTGGTGATTGTTGGTATAACCTCGGTGCTTTTTGCATGGGGTTTAACACAATCACAATCGTTAAAAATAGGTGATTTACATGCCGGTGCACCGGCACTGCACGAAGACAGTCGCTATAACCAAGATACCTTCTTAATTACTGACAAGTATGAAATCACCGTTGACTATATATCAGTCATCGTTGAAGGGCCTGAGTCGGCCTGTACAGATTTTAGCTTGATGACCGCAATTGATGATTTTCAATGGCGTATGCGTAACATTCCTGGCGTGCAGTCAGCGATTTCGTTGGCATCAGTCGCAAAGCAAGTAAACGCGGGTTACAACGAGGGCAATCCTAAATGGCAAGTATTACCGCGTAATCAAGCGACTATGGTACAAGCGGTATCAAGAGTTCCTACTTCTTCAGGCTTACTCAACAGTGATTGCTCAGCTATGCCAGTGATTCTATTTATGGAAGACCACAAGGCCGAAACAATTAACACAGTGGTTGATGCGGTTAAACAAATTAGACAAGAATATGAAAGCGAGCAACTTACTTTCAAACTTGCATCCGGACCGGTCGGCGTTATGGCTGCGACTAATGAGGCGGTGGAGTCTTCTCAAGATCCCATGTTGTATTACGTGTTTGGCGCGGTCATTTTGTTATGCTTAATCAGTTTCCGCTCAATTCGTGCAACACTTGCCGTTGTTGTGCCGCTTTATGTGGTATCTATCCTTGCTCAGGCTCTGATGACCTATCTTGAAATAGGCTTAACTGTATCAACATTGCCTGTTATTGCATTAGGGGTCGGTATTGGTGTCGATTACGGTATTTATATTTTATCAACAATGAATAGTCGTTTGCGTGAAGGTGAAAGCGTTCAACAAGCTTATTATGCCGCTTTACAAGAGCGGGGAAGTGCAGTGTTGTTTACTGGTATTACGCTTGCGATTGGAGTGAGTACCTGGGTATTCTCATCACTTAAGTTTCAAATGGATATGGGCATATTACTAACGTTTATGTTTGTGGTAAATATGTTGGGTGCCATCATTGTATTGCCCGCCATTGCTCGTTTATTGTGGTTTAAATCGGGTAATCAAAATAGCGCTGAAAAATAATTATAAATAGTTATGCGCTTGTCAGACCTCATCAAATAAGTCGACTCGCACAGCGATAGCGCTTGTCAGGTTTAGCTATGCATGGTTTTAGTTTTTAAAGGAGTCATTCGACTCCTTTTTATTATGCAAAAATACGAAATGCTTATTCAAACTGTAAAAAACTCGTTAAATAATTACTAGTAAACTATTAATTTTTTTAGGAAAATACCGTTAACAAAGGATTGGCCTTTTTAACAAACACAAATCGAGATTGTATATGACAGTCACACACCATCAACATTCGGTGCTCTTGGAGCAAGTTTTTTCACTCATTAATGAAAAGGTTGACGATAACGATGCGCAATTAGTTCAGCAGTTTGGTCAGCTTCTTTTCAAGAATATGTCATTTGACGATCTAGTCGGTCGCAGCGATAGCGATTTATATGGCTCAATCTTGAGCCTATGGCAGCAATTACAAGACAAGCGCGAGGGTACACCGCTGATAAAGGTGTTTAACCCTGAGATTGCAAAAAATGGGTGGCAGTCGTCACATACCATAATACAAATTATTGTTGACGATATGCCGTTCTTAGTAGATTCGGTTCGTATGGCAATAAACCGTTTACATATTACGTCTCATCTCATTCTTCACACACCTATGCATTTCAAACGTGATAAGCGTCATCGTGTAAGTGAATTCGTGAATCCTGAAGCGCGAAAAGAAGAACACCACTCTGAAACTGTTTTCTTCATTGAAATAGATAGGCAGTCAAGAGCTGAAGATATTAAAAAACTCACTGATGAACTGCATTCGGTAGTGTCTGAAGTTTCGCTTTCGGTGAAGGATTGGCAAGCGATGCGTGAAAAGCTTGCAGATATTACCAAGCAGTCAGATAAGTCATTAAGCAAAGCAAACAAGGAAGTAAAGTCACAAGGTAAAACCTTTCTGAATTGGCTAAATGACCATAACTTTACCTTAATGGGCTATCGCTATTATTCAGTGGTAGCTATTGAAGGGGACCATCGCTGGGTTCCTGATAACGATAGTAGCTTAGGTTTAATGAAAAACTCAGTAAGCGACAAAGAACGTTTACTATCGCAAATGCCTGCTACCGCTCGTGATGAGGCTTTATCAAGTAATCCATTAATTTTGACCAAAACGAATACACACTCGCGTGTACATCGTCCTGCGTATATGGATTATATTGGTATTAAAGTCTTTGATAAAAAAGGCAACGTTATAGGTGAACATCGGTTCTTAGGTCTTTATTCTGCGTCATTTTATAACAGCAGCGCTACCGACCTACCTATGCTGAAAGAAAAAATCAATCGCATGTGTAAACTCTCAGGATTTGAGATTGGCACACATGCTTACAAAGCATTTGTAAATATTGTTGAGACCTATCCACGGGATGAACTTTTGCAAACCTCTGACGAGGCGCTGGCACAAATTATTTTAGGTATTTTCCAGATGCAAGAGCGCGGAATGTCTAAGTTGTTTGTGCGCAGAGATACTTTTGGGCGCTTCTACTCTTGTATGGTGTATGTCCCCAGAGAGCGTTATAACACGCAATTGCGTAAAGACACGCAAGCATTGCTGAAACGTTCTTTTGCAGCAAAAGGCGATGTGGAATTTAATACTTACTTTTCAGAAAGTGTGTATGCCAGAACGCACTATATTGCGCGCGTAACCAATAATAATATGGAGTTCGATGTGAACGAAATAGAGAAAAATCTCATTGAGTTGACTAAATCCTGGCAAGACAAATTGAACAGTAAGTTAGTGGCATATTATGGCGAAGAAAGCGGTAAGTCGGTTGTACGTAAATATGACAATGCCTTTTCTAGAAGCTATGCCGAGCAAAACCTTCCAAGTGCAGCGTTAGTCGATATTCAATACATTGAGTCGTTAACTAAAGAGACGCCTCTAGATATTTTGTTTTATCGCCCACAAGAGGAAAGCAAAGAGTCTGACATTGTAAAGCTTAAGCTTTATCACTTGAACGAGCCGATTCACTTGTCTGACGTGCTACCGATGTTAGAAAACTTTGGATTGCGTGTTATCGATGAAAGCCCTTACCGCGTTACCAACGAAAATGGCGAAGTCAGTTGGGTAATGGACTTCACAATGCTACACAAGCAAAGTCACGACTTTGATATGGACCGTGCACAATCGTTATTTCAAGATGCATTTTCTGATGTGTGGAGCGCTCAACTTGAGGATGATGGATTTAACCGTTTGATATTGGGAGCACAAATTCCTGGGCGCATGGTCACCATCGTTAGAGCATATGCAAAATATATGCGTCAAATTGGTTCATCATTTAGTATCGATTATATTGCTAATACCGTTGCCTCTTATCCTGATATTGCTGAAAACCTGATTGCGTACTTCACACAAAAATTCTGTCCAGAGACAAAGCGCAGTGCTAAAAAGCTAGAAAACTTGGAAAATGAAATTTTCCAGAAGCTCGATGGTGTTTCTAATTTGGATGATGATCGAATTATTCGTCGTTATTTAGATTTGATAAATGCTACGTTGAGAACCAACTTCTACCAAAATGACGAAAACGGTAATGCTAAGCATTATGTGTCGTTTAAATTATTACCCGAGCGCATTCCTGAAATGCCTTTGCCTTTGCCAAAATTTGAGATTTTTGTTTATTCTCCGCGTGTTGAGGGCGTGCATTTGCGTGGCGGAAAGGTTGCTCGTGGTGGCCTGCGCTGGTCTGATCGTATGGAAGACTTTAGAACAGAAATACTTGGCCTGGTGAAGGCGCAACAGGTGAAAAACACCGTTATTGTGCCGGTTGGCGCTAAGGGTGGCTTTGTATGTAAGCGCATGCCAAAAAATGCTGACCGCGCAGCAATGCAAGCCGAAGGTCAAGCGTGTTATCGCATCTTTATTCGTAGCTTACTTGACATAACCGACAATATTATTGAAGGAAAAGTGATTCCGCCTAAGCAAGTGGTGCGCTTAGACGAAGACGACCCTTATTTGGTTGTTGCCGCTGATAAGGGGACTGCAACTTTTTCAGATATTGCCAATGGTATTTCTGATGAGTTTAAGTTTTGGTTAGGCGATGCATTCGCATCAGGCGGCAGCGTTGGTTACGACCACAAGAAAATGGGAATTACCGCAAAAGGTGCATGGGAATCAGTTAAACGTCACTTCAGAGAAATTGGGATCAACTGCCAAACTACGCCCTTTACCTGTGTTGGTATAGGCGATATGTCGGGCGACGTATTCGGTAATGGTATGTTGCTCTCTGAACAAACGAAAATTGTATGTGCTTTTAACCACATGCACATTTTCTTTGACCCGAGTCCAGATCCTGCTTCAAGTTATAAAGAGCGCACGCGCTTGTTCGCTGATCCAAGTCTAAATTGGGACGATTATGACCGAAAACTTATCTCTAAAGGCGGTGGTATTTTTAAACGTAGTGAGAAATCGATAAAGCTCTCACCCGAAATGAAAGCTTGCTTAGGCACTAAACAAGCTTCAATGGCACCGAATGAACTCATCCACAATGTACTGAAAATGCCAGTAGATTTAATTTGGAATGGTGGCATAGGTACATACATTAAGAGCAGCAAAGAAAGCCATTCGGATGTGGGTGATAGGGCAAACGATAGCCTCAGAGTCAATGGTAAGGATGTTAATGCAAGGGTCATAGGTGAGGGTGGTAACTTAGGTTTAACTCAACTTGGCCGCATAGAGTTAGCCGCTAACGGCGCGTACGTGAATACTGATTTTATTGATAACGTGGGCGGGGTAGATTGCTCGGATAACGAAGTGAATATCAAGATTCTACTCAATAGCTTAGTTAGCGCGGGCGATTTGACCTTAAAACAGCGTAATAAATTGCTTTATGATATGACCGATGACGTAGGCGAAATTGTGATTGAAGATTGCTATCGCCAAACTCAGTCTATTTCAATTACACATCTTGCTGGGGTTAAACAACTTAAAGAGCAACTACGATTTATTCATGGATTAGAGCGTGATGGCGCTTTAAATCGTGAACTTGAATTTATTCCATCAGACGATGAAATATCGGAACGTATCGTTACCGGTCAGGGGCTAACGAGACCTGAATTATCCGTATTAATTGCTTATGGCAAAATGGTATTGAAAGAATCGTTTAATATCGAAGCAATTACTAATAACCCTTATTATGAAAAGCATTTATTAAATGCCTTTCCACCGGTGTTACGCGACAAGTATCGCGCACAAATGCAAGAGCACCCTCTACGAAGCGAAATTATTGCCACTAAGTTAACCAATGAAATGGTTAATGATATGGGACTAAACTTTGTATTCCGCCTTACAGAAGAAACCGGAGCGTCGAATGCAGAGATTGCACATGCTTACAGTATTGTTAAAGGTGTATTTGATATGGCGGCGTTATGGGAAGAGGTACAAGATCTCGATAATACCATTGACGCCAATGTACAGTTACAGCTACTAGATGATATGCGCCGTTCGTTGCGCCGCGCTGCGAGGTGGTATTTACGCCATGGCGATAACTTAGCGGACATCGATACTGCAATTAGTAAGTATAGAGCACCATTTGCAACCATTAATAAAAACTTGGGTAAATATTTGGTGCCATCGGAGCTTGCAGAAGTTGAAAAGCGCACGCAACAGCTAGTGAGTCAAAACGTACCAGAACAATGTGCTTACCGAGTCGCAAGCCTTAGTAACATGTTCTCAAGTATGGATTTAGTGCAAATTGCTGAAAGCGAGAAACGTCCGGTTGATGTAGTAGCGCGTTTGTATTACCAACTCGGTAGTCAGTTTGAGTTACATTGGTTCCTTGAGCAAATAAACCAGCAAAATGTGAGTAACCATTGGCAAGCCCTCGCTAGAGCCTCTTACCGTGAAGAGTTAGATTGGCAACAGCGCGCGCTCACCACTGTATTGCTCAATTCTGCACCTAGCAGTAAAGACGCAGACCAAATCTTAAGTACTTGGGTTGAAGAAAATAAAGTGAAATTAGACCGCTGGTATCACATGATGACAGAGTTCAAAACTTCAGATAATCATGAGTTTGCTAAATTTTCTGTGGCTTTACGTGAATTGATGCTGTTAAGCATCAGCGCAAACCATTAAACTATAGCGCTTACAGGTTATACTAAACGCCCTGCTTGCAGGGCGTTTTTATATCTTCGACTATATTAATTGTTCATTCAAGGATTTACGTGTACTCCATTATTCAAAAGCTTCTGCTCTCGTGTGACCCCGAATGGAGCCACGATACTACGATTGGCTTTTTAAAACGCTCTCAGCGCAATATGCTCAATGCCATATATGCACAGAACTTAGCAAGTAAGCCGATTTCTTGTTTTGGCTTGGATTTTAAAAATCCGATTGGTCTCGCAGCAGGCTTAGATAAAAACGGTGAGTGCATTGACGCCTTTGACGCCATGGGCTTTGGTTTTATTGAAGTGGGCACGGTTACGCCCTTAGCGCAATCTGGTAACGACAAACCAAGACTGTTTAGGCTCAGCGAACATGAAGCCATTATCAATCGCATGGGCTTTAACAACAAGGGTGTAGACTACCTAGTTGAACAAGTAAAAAAAGCCAAATACCAAGGTGTATTGGGTATTAATATTGGTAAAAATAAGCAAACCTCAGAAGAAGATGCACTTAGTGATTATGTAAAGTGCCTTAAAAAAGTCCATGAGCACGCGTCCTACATTACCATCAACATTTCCTCTCCGAACACGCCCGGCTTGCGTAATCTCCAATACGGTGAGGCGCTCAATTCTTTGCTTGATGGCCTGCGCAGTGAAACCGAAAAGCTTAAACTGGCGAATGGTAAACAGGTGCCCTTATTAGTGAAAATTGCCCCTGATTTGGACCAAATCGCCATCGAACAAATTGCACAAACATTAATAGATACGGGAATGGACGGTGTTATAGCCACCAATACTACGCTTGAGCGAGATACGGTAGCTGGGCATAAGTATGCCAACGAAATGGGTGGATTGAGCGGTAAAGTTCTTACACAAAAAAGTGAGGGTGTAACGCGAGCCTTGCATACCGCGCTTGCGGGCAAACTTCCTATTGTTGGGGTCGGCGGTATCAGCAATGAGGATGATGCAAAAGCACGCTTTGAGGCGGGTGCAAGCTTACTACAAGTGTATTCCTCTTTTATCTATCAGGGTCCTCAGCTAATAAAGGCACTAGTTAATGCGCAATGATCAGATTGAAAACGTAGATCAGAATGAAATCACGCTCGAGTGCCTGCTAATTGCGGCCAAAGGCCTTGATGAACTACTCAAGCTTGAGATTCAACAGATTTTAGGCGACGAGCGACACATTCAACTTACACCAGGGCAGTGCCGATTATCGGTCACACTTGAGGAGCTTTACACTCTAAACCTACACACTCGTATTGCAAATCGTGTCTTGTTAGTATTAACAAGTGGCACTGTAAACGATGCTGAGGACATATACCGCTTAACCCAAGAAGTAAATTGGCCCCAACAGTTTGATGTGAATTCTGCATTCGCTGTACGTTTTAATGGCGTAAACAAAGAAATTCGTAATACCCAGTTTGGCGGATTAAAAGTTAAAGACGCCATTGTTGATCAATTTAACGACCACCTTGGTCGTCGACCAGACGTCTCGCGCCAAGACCCCGATGTACAAATTCATGCGCGTTTGCGCCGTGACAAACTTGATATTTGTATTGATTTTTCGGGTACAAGCTTACACATGCGTGGATATCGGGAACAAGCCGGTGACGCGCCTTTAAAAGAGCAGGTTGCTGCCGCTGTATTGATGCGAAGCAACTGGACAAAAAACACCAATAAGTGTTTGTTAGATCCTATGTGTGGCTCAGGGACTATTGTGATAGAAGCTGCCCTGATTGCCAGCAATACACCACCAAATTTACATCGCTTTCATTGGGGCTTTGAACACTTTTTGGGACACGACAAAGCGCTTTGGCAAGCAGTTAAAGACAAAGCCGCTGCCGCTATTGTTACGCCACCTGCTAAAATTTATGGTTTCGATATCAGTACCACGGTACTGGATATGGCCAGAGAAAACGCACAAGCCTCAGGTATGGCGCGTTATATTGAATTTAAACAATGTGACGCGCTGCAAGCGCAAGTGAAAGAGGATGACGGCTACCTAGTCAGCAATCCGCCATATGGTGAACGTTTAGGCGATTATGTGGGGTTGTTACCGTTATTTGACGGCTTAGGTAAGCACTTTAAGACTCACTTTGCGAACTGGCATGTGTCCTTACTTTCATCCGACCCTCAGCTATTAAAAGCACTTAAACTGCGCGCAAACAAACGCTACGCCATGAACAACGGTAAGCTTGAATGCGTAGTAGCAAACTATCATTTAAATGAAGATAACCTCGCTAACTTTGAAGACCTTGGTAATCTGCCCGCTGAAGAATTTGCTAATCGCCTAGTCAAAAATCAAAAGCGCTTACAAAAATGGCTCAAGCGTGAAAATATTGAGGCGTATCGCATTTACGATGCTGATTTACCTGATTACAACTTTGCGATTGATGTGTATAACACATGGGTGATTGTACAAGAATATGCAGCTCCAAAAAGCTTGCCAGAGGCTGTGGCAAAGGAACGTTTGCAGCAAGCGTTATTGCGTATTCCACGAATTTTGAACTGTCCCAGTCAGCAAATTGTGGTGAAGCAACGCGCAAAACAAAGCGGTACTAATCAATATCAAAAGCAAAGTAATAGCGGCAAACGTATTACGGTGAATGAGTATGGCGCAAAGTTTCTTATTAATCCTGCTGATTACCTTGATGTAGGTTTGTTTTTAGACCATCGCACCACACGACAAATGTTTGCTGCAAAAAGTAAGCATAAGCACGTGCTTAATCTATTTTGCTATACCGGCAGCGTATCGGTTCATGCGGCGCTGCATGGGGCAAAATCGGTCACTAGTGTCGATATGTCTCGTACCTATATTAATTGGGCTAAAGACAATTTCGAATTGAATAATATTCAAGGCACGCATGTGTTTGAGCAGGCTGATTGCTTAGAGTGGTTAAGCAGTCGGGCACAGAGTCAATTACCAAAGTTTGATGCAATTTTTATTGACCCACCATCGTTTTCTAACTCAAAACGCATGGACGATACTTGGGATGTGCAGCGTGACCATATTGCGCTCATAAAAAATGCATTTGCATGTTTGCAAGACGGAGGTTTTGTTTATTTTAGTAACAACTTACGTAAGTTTAAGCTCGATCAGGATTCCCTCGACGGTTTAGGCATAAAAGCCACGGATTTAGGTCGCAAGACATTACCAGAGGACTTTTCTCGTAATCCAAAAATTCATCATTGTTGGGAGTTAAAGCGCTAATGACTGAGAAAACTTTAGCACTTACTCTCTACACTGGACCTAATTGTGAGCTATGCGACCATGCCATGGATGTATATGAGCAACTGCCTCCACAAAAGCGTGTATTAGTCGATTTGCAAAGTGCGAATATTCGTAATGATGCCGAGCTTTATCACTTATATGCAGTGCGCATTCCCGTTATCAAAAGGCACGATACACAAGCCGAGCTTGGCTGGCCCTTCGATGTTGAAATGTTGGAACAATTTATAGCATGAATCTTGTACAGTTAAAAAATGCGTCTATTTTGTTTGGTCAGCCACCACTTATTGACGGTGCTGAATTAAATATTCAATCTCAAGAAAGGGTCTGCATCTTAGGGCGTAACGGCAGTGGTAAGTCAACGCTGTTGCAGGTCATCAGTGGCGAAATAAAACTCGATGATGGTCAGCGTATTGTTGCCGGTGAAACACTTATATCAAGGTTACCACAAGACCCTCCGGCAAATAACGACACCCGCGTATTCGATTATGTGGCTGAAGGTTTAGGTAAAAATGCGGATCTGATTAAAGCGTATCATGAGCAAGCGAATCTAATTGTCACCGACTATTCAGAACAAGCGATGAATAAGCTGCAAGCCTTGCAGGAACAACTTGATGCTAATAATGCCTGGCAACTAGAACAGCGCATTGAAAATGTACTGACCCAGTTGAGTTTACCTGCAGAAAAACTGCTGAGTGATTTATCTGGTGGATGGCGTCGCAAAGCGGCTTTAGCAAGAGCCTTGGTGATTCAACCTGATGTACTGCTTCTTGATGAGCCCACCAACCACCTCGATATCGATATGGTTAAGTGGTTAGAAAAAACCTTGTTGTCGTTTTCAGGTAGTTTGGTGTTTATTAGCCACGACCGTAGTTTTATTCGCAATATGGCAACTCGTATTATCGATATTGACCGAGGGCAGGTGACTTCTTACCCGGTTACTTACGATAAATACCTAGAACAGAAAGCCCATGATCTTGAAGTAGAAGCGACACAACAAAAAGAATTTGATAAAAAACTCGCCAAAGAAGAGGTATGGATAAGACAAGGCATTAAAGCCCGGCGCACCCGAAATGAAGGAAGAGTTAGAGCGCTTAAGTCTTTGCGTGAAGAGTATAAAGCCAGACGCAAGGTATTAGGCACTGCTGTTATTCAAGGCGGTGATGGTCAGCGTTCGGGCAAACGTGTGTTTGAACTAAGTAATGTTAGCTTTGCGTACGAGAAAAATCGCCTGCTAGAAGAATTCAACTTGTTAATAAGCAGAGGCGATAAAATTGCGCTTATTGGGCCAAACGGATGCGGTAAATCCTCCTTAATCAAACTCCTTTTAGGTGATATAGCCCCCGATACAGGCGAGATACAACGTGGGGTTAACTTAGATATCGCCTATTTTGATCAACACCGAAGTCAATTAGAACTCGATAAACCCTTAATTGACGTCATCGCCGACGGCAAGCGCGAGGTAACGGTTAATGGCTCACCTCGCCATGTAATTAGCTACTTGCAAGATTACTTGTTTAGTCCAGAGAGGGTCAACGCGCCGGTATCGACTTTATCGGGCGGTGAACGAAACAGGTTAATGTTAGCCAAGCTCATGCTCAAACCCAGTAATCTATTGATTTTAGATGAACCAACCAACGACCTTGATGTCGAAACGCTGGAACTACTTGAGTCGCTGTTAGTGGAATACACGGGTACTGTATTGCTGGTAAGTCACGACCGCGAATTTATCGATAATGTAGTGACCTCCAGTTTAGTTTTTGAGGGTAAGGGCAAAATTAATCATTTTGTAGGCGGTTACAGCGATACAAAAGCATGGTATGAGCAACACGCGCAGAAACAAAACAAAGAAAAGGTAAAGGACCAAACGAGTAGCACTAAAGCTAAATCTGCCACAAAGCTTGAGAAAACTACTCAAAAAAGCCCGAACAAGTTATCATACAAAGATAGTAGAGAGCTTGAGCAGTTACCTAAAACCATAGAAGAATTAGAAACAAAGATAGAGGGGCTACAGGCACAAATAAGTGAGCCTAGCTTTTTCTCGCAAAACACCGATGTCACTCAACCTATATTAGATGAGTTACAAGAACACGAGTCGGCGCTTGAAGTTGCATTCGAGCGTTGGGAAGCTTTAGAAGAATTAAAAAATAACGAGTAGCAACAGGACTTTTAATGAAATTGAATTTATTGATGGCGGCAACATTAAGCGCAACGCCATTAGTGGTAAACGCCACTGCGTATGACCTACAAGAGTTACCCGTAACCGATATCTCGGTTAATCAATTTGGCTCATCAATTGACAATACTGGGTTAATTATCAGCACGCTAACAAACCCGTTTAATCCTCCTATTGATATGAGTTTGTTCGATGTTGAGAACTTTCCTAATCTCACTGACCCAGATGCGGCTGCGCAAGGTGATTTTAATACCGATGACTACACGATAGTGAGCAATGCCTTTCGTAACAACGCGATTAGTTTTACGAGCTTTGGCCAAAAGTTAGCAAGCCGAGTGTTATATCAAACAGATGGCACCGATGTTGAATATGTATTTGGTTTTGATGAGGAGCAAGAAGAGACTGACGGATTTACCTTTGGTATGAACTTTTTGGGTACTGGGTCAGCCAATGGTGAGTACATCATTGGTAATAGTTCTTCGACTTTCTTTCCTAGTACTTTTGTTAACGAAGACGGAGACGAGATAACCGCAGTAATTGCTGATTTTATTCAGCGTGGTTTTGTGCAATATAATGGGCAAACTACGCCGCTAACGCCAATTGACTCAACCCTCGAAGGGGTTAGTCAAGCGAGTGACATTAGCGAAAACTTACAGGTGGCAGGCTTTTCATCGGTTGATGTTAGAGAGTCTATTACTCTTGGCATTGAAGCATGTAACGCTGAAGATCTTACCGTACCGCTAGATATTTGCCTATACGAGCTTAAGGTGCGCGTTCAGGAACAATTTGTGCGCCGTGCAACAATTTGGCAGCTCGATGCGCAAGCTCAGGTGTTATCTGCGCAACCTTATGATTTGACCTTTACACCTGAGGCAGACGAGTCACGTAACTTTATTAATCAAGCCGTTGCAATAAACAACGATGGCACAGCAGTAGGTTTTGGTAATGTATTGGTAAATAATTTTGTTGCCAATGCAGCCATGGTTTACGAAAACGGCGAAACCCGACGCTTAATTGAAGACGACGACAGATTGCCCAACTTTGCCACAGATATTAATGATTCAGGCCTCATTGTGGGATATCAGGTTCAAGGTATTAATAACCAACCTCGAGATAGAATGTTCTTCTATGATTTAAATACCGAAACTTTGACTTTTCCTGATGGCTTTTTTGTTAGTTCTGGAACGGTTCCAAGAGCGGTTAATAATAATGGGATAGTAGTTGGCGAGGCCGATATAGATACCAATACACCAAGACGTAAGGTTGGTTTTGTATACGACACTCAGACCGATGAGTTTCTTAACCTGAATGACTTGATTGAGTGCGATGCACCTTACACTATAGTTGCAGCAAACAGTATTAATGACAGTGGCGAAATAGTTGCTGATGCGACTATTTTGCGTGGGATCAAAAACATACGTGGCGAGTTCATTCTAGACGCTGATGGCGAGCAGATTTTAGAGACTACAGTTGTGTCTTTGAAGCTTTCACCAAATGGCGCAGAGCCACCGGTGTGCACAACTCCCGATGAGGGAGATATCGACCTACCTCGTGAAGGTGCGAGTAACGGTTTGATATTCTTATCTTTTATGTTTGTCATCGCAGTATTTAGACGATTTAGAACAAAATAATAGACGTTAACCATGCTGCAGGCCGCTTAAATAGCGGCCTGTTTTGTTTTAATAACTTAAGTAAATAAATAGTTGCTTTATTAGATAAAAAAAGTCCAAAAAGCAAATCGCTTATTTTCAATAAGTTATAATACTTATCCTAATTTCTCTCATTCTGTAGGTTGAACTTTTCAGCTTTGTGGCGTATCTCTATATATGTGACATGTTTGTTTCTTTGCATGATAATTAAAGTGGCTGGTATATAACGTAGTCTCTGTCGAACTCATTAGTGCAATGGACAAGGTAAAATGTCATTTCTTCTAATCAAGAGAGGTTATTTATGAAAAGACAAAAACGAGATAAGTTAAGCAGAGCACATGCAAAAGGCTATCATGCTGGTATTTCAGGTCGTTCAAAAGAAAACTGTCCATTTCAAGCGTTTGATGCAAGATCGCATTGGTTAGGTGGTTGGCGAGAGGCCACAGGAGACAGACAGTTGGGGATCAATCCCCGATAGACACTAATTCACAAAGAAACGCCGAGTGTATACTCGGCGTTTTTGTTTTTAAAATGTGTGATTTTTTAGCGCTGTGTACTTTTCAAAGTAGGTATAATTAGGAACTAAAACGAAGAAGTATCTTGGAACAGTCCAACTTTTAAGTCACTTGCTTTGTAAATGACTCTGCCATCAACAGATACAGTACCGTCGGCCATTCCCATAAACAATTTGCGTTTAATTACGCGTTTAAAATCGATTCTGTAAGTGACCTTTTTATGCGTTGGAAGAATTTGGCCGGTAAATTTTACTTCGCCTACACCTAGAGCGCGCCCTCTACCTGGGCCACCAGCCCAACCTAAGAAGAAGCCAACAAGTTGCCACATAGCATCAAGCCCTAAGCAACCAGGCATTACGGGGTCACCAGGAAAGTGACATTCAAAGAACCAAAGGTCAGGGCTAATATCTAATTCGGCCTCAATATAACCTTTTCCATGCTCGCCGCCTTCTTCCGTAATCATATTTATGCGATCCATCATGAGCATATTTGGCGCGGGTAACTGGCTATTTCCCGGGCCAAACATTTCGCCACTACTGCACTTTAAAAGGTCTTCACGGGTAAATTGATGTTGTTTATCTGACATATAATTCGTTTTAACTCTCGAAACTTAAGACAGTGCGTAATTTAGCGAACACTTGTACGCTAAACAACTCTGAACAGTAAAATAATTGAAAAAAAGCGGCATAAACTGCAAAAATAAATCATAAAAGCTGAACACACAAAAAGAATTCATCTAAACTATGTGACAAACAAGGACATGATGCTCATGAGAAATAAAAAAATGCAGGCGAATGCTGAGAAACAAAAGCGCTATCGTGATCGCCAGAAATTACTGGGTAAAAAGATGGTTAGAGGCTATATAAGCCCAGAGGCCATGGAAAATTATAAAGAAATTGTGGAGAAAACCAATTGGACCGATAGTGATATTTTATCTAATTCTTTACGCATCACATACGCAGCCTATCGAAATGGTCAAATTCGCTTTCTAAATAAGTGGTTGGAAGAAGACGATAAGAAAAAGCAAGCGAAGCTGCAACGGCTCAAAGCAAAAGAAAATACTGAAAACAGCACTCCTATCCCAAAGCAAGACACTAACGCGCTCGATAGTAACGATTAGCTCGGTTACTGTGCTAATTAAGTACTGAGTGTTGATACAAAATACGCTTAGCCTCTTGCTTTACTGCATCACGCTCACGATATTCCCATAGCTTTTTACGAGCTCTGCGCGCTGCTTCTTCCGGTTCAACAATTACGTCGACATAATCACGCCGTACATCAAAGTCATACATGGCAGCTTCTAGCGGCGGTATAGCCCAAGGACTATGAATAAGCTCTGCGGGTAGGGACGCTAACTCCGGTACCCACTTTTTGATAAACAGCCCGTCTGGATCTTTATCGATGGATTGTTTAACTGGGTTATACAGGCGAATGGTATTGGTACCGGTAACGCCCGCTTGCATTTGAAATTGCGGATAGTGGATACCGGGTTCAAAATCTAAAAATTGTTGTGCAAGGTGGATCACGCCTTCTCGCCAGTCTACATCTAGATGATGGCATAAGAAACTGACTACCATCGCGCGCATTCGAAAATTCAGATAGCCTGTACTTATCACCGCTCTCATTGATGCATCTATTATTGGGACTCCGGTTTTTCCTTGTTTCCAAGCATCTAGGCGATTGCGCATTAATTCGCCCTCACAATAAGGGTAGTCTTGGTAAGCTATGTTGACCGGACGGTTTTCCATATTCGCTTCAGATTCAAACTTCTGGATAAAGTGGCAATGCCAGCTTAACCGGGCCTGAAAGGCATTTACTGAGCGTTGCCAGCCCTTTTCTTTTTGATAGCGCTTGCTGAATTGATACACCTGTTTGATGCTGATATTACCCCATGCTAAATATGGGGATAAACGAGAGCAGGTTCGCCTAGCCATTTCCGGTTTACCTATATTGCCAAAGTAGCCTTTTCCCCGTCCTTTAAAAAAGTCGTACATGACATGCCATGCGCGCTTCTCGCCACCAAGTTGAAAGTTTGCTGGTTTCTCAGTCCAGCTAACTGGTGGCACAAAGGCCGAAAATAGTTTGTTTTGGCTTAAGTCTATTAGCTCAAGTGAAGAAACATCTATATCGTACATTGCCTGAGTCATAACCTCGCGCCAATGGCTACGCCATTCAAAACGATGGGCGAGGGGACGTTTAACGGCGCCGTGGGCGTATTCATGCCATGTGATATCAAGCGACTGAAACAGCTTTGCTACTTCTTTGTCTCGTTGAAAACTTACATCAACGCCAATTTCTTGATGACTGAAGACCTTCTGCATGCCGAGTTCATGTAAATGTTTAAAAATCGATAATACGTCTCCTTGCAGAGTATTTACGCTCGGCTTGCACCGCTCGCTTGAGTTGCCAAGGGGATGACTAACAACCTTAAACTCTGCTAATTGCTGTTTAATATCTAATAGAGACTGATAAATAAAACGCCAATGACGAATATCCATATGCGGGTCATTCAACATAATAGGCTCTACGATGTACAACAATACGATAGGCAGCTTAGCTTGTTGCGCTGCTAACAATGCTCGGTTATCTCGTAACCTAAGGTCACGCTTCAACCACACCACATTGAACTCGTCAGGTGCGTGCTGTTGCTTAAGATGCATTGTTAGCGCGCTATCATTTTTCATTGAGTTAAGACGCTAGCCATGAGTCTACAAATTTCCGTTTTGGATCGTATATTTCAGTTTGCTTGTTTAAGTTAAACTGTCGGTGTCCTCTTGGATCGGCGCCTACGCCCGCTAAGTATTGCCAATTTCCCCAGTTACTGGCTACATCAAAGTCAATTAACTGCTGCTCAAAATACGCCGCACCATATCGCCAATCGAGGCCAAGTTCATGTACAAAGCAACTGGCGACCAATTGACGACCACGATTTGACATAAACCCAGTCTGGTTGAGTTGGCGCATGCATGCATCGACGATGTCGTAACCGGTATCGCCGCTACACCACTTTTCAAAGGCGTCAGCGCTGTTCTTATGGCTTAGCCGATGTTGGCTTTGCGGTGGTACCTTTTGTTGTATACCGTTTCTTGCAAAAAATCGTGCACCGTGTTTTTTATGCTGCAGATGAAAAAACTCTCGCCACAAAAGTTCGAAGAACAACCAGTATGTAGAGTCATTTGCGACTCTTTGACTTTCATACTCTTTAATTTTTTGCACAACGTAACGTGGCGAAACACAACCATGGGCTAAAAAAACGGACAAACGGCTCGAAAAATCCCAACCATCGAGACCGTTTCGTGTTTCTTTGTATTGTGCAATGCGATCTGATTCAAAGAAATACGTCTCAATCCGTTTTTGTGCGGCACTTTCACCACCGTTATATCCATCCTCGGGGATTTCTGGGGTACTGCTGAGTACGTAAACGTGATTCCTATCCAAATTTATTGGGTACGAGCTAAATGCTATAGGCGTTACATTAGGAAGTTGTACTTGCGCATACTTTTCTACTTTTCTACGAAACGGAGAAAAGGTATCAGGCATGTTTTCAAGTGCAAAGGGTAAGTCTTCATCACGATACAAATAATTGCTACCTCCGCCTAATAGCTCGATGTTTAAAGACTGTTGATTTATCCAATCTTCTAATTGTTTAATCTGCTTTGTTTCATTAAAACCGTGGTGTGTCTCATAAGAAATATGCGAAATATTGTTTTGTTGAATCAGCTCCAAAATACATTCAAGTGGGTCACCATAAAGTATTAGCAGTTCTCCACCAAGTTTCTTAAAGCGTTCAGTTAAGTCCCCTAAGGCATGCTCAATGAAGCCTCGCCGGTGCAGGCCCATGTGTTTGAACCCATACTCGCTTTTCTCATCCCAATTGGAGTCCATTACAAACACACCCGTAACGCTCGATACGCGTTCCGCTAGAGCGATTAAAGCTTCATTGTCGGTCACTCTTAGGTCATGGCGAAACCAATGCAGTCCTGTGGAAGCGTTTGGCATAATCTTACATCCTTTTTAAATCAATAAAATGCTTACTGATGAGCAATAAAAATCGATCGGTTTAGTCGCTTTATTAGTAGAAATCGCATAAGAGAATGACTCAACCACGGTACTTAAATACTGCAGTGTTGAATAACTATTAAACGCTTATGCAATGGTGGTGCAAGGTGCATCGCGATTAAAATAGGGACATACAAAATACATGACAACAAGCATCGTATGGTTTAGACAAGATTTACGTATTAAAGATAACCCCGCATTGAAAGCAGCCAGCGACAATGGCGATATCATCCCAGTGTATATTCTAGACAGCAGTGCACCAGATAAAGCAGATCTGGGTGGAGCGTCAAAATGGTGGTTGCATCATGCATTGATGGATTTAGCCCAGTCACTTGACGAAAAGCTGATCGTGAAAGAAGGCGACGCTAAAGAGATATTGACGAGTCTAGCCGAGCAATATAACGCGACTCATATCTTGTGGAATAGAATGTACGAACCATGGGCACGAAAACGTGACGCTGATATTAAATCTCACTTTAAAGACAGCGATGTAATTGCGAAAAGTATGAATGGCTCGCTGCTCTGGGAGCCGTGGGAGGTGCTTAAAAAAGATGGAACGCCTTATAAAGTATACACCCCTTATTACCGCAACGGTTGTTTGTCTAGGCCTGACCCACGCTATCCATTGCCCAAGCCAGAGATTACTATTGAGCAATCGATACCAGGTAATGCTGTTAAAGATATCGAGGCTTTAGCCTTACTTCCCACAATTGGCTGGGATAGTGGTATGGCTAAAATGTGGACGGTATCTGAACAGGCTGCAGGCAGTAAGTTGCATTGGTTTATTAATGAGGCTATTACCGAATATTCTGAACAACGAAATTTACCCGCAGTGCGCGGCACGTCGCAACTTTCACCTTATTTACATTTTGGTCAAATTTCTCCTAATCAGGTGTGGTATGCAATAAAAGACGGTTTTAACGGCAACGTATCAGGCGAAGGCGTTGATACTTACTTGAGCGAAATAGGTTGGCGAGAATTTTCTTATTATTTACTCTACCACTTTGATGATATGCAAAAGCGCAACTTTAACAGTAAGTTTGATAAGTTCCCTTGGCGCAGTGCCAAACAAGACTTGAGTGCATGGCAACGTGGTAAGACGGGGGTGCCTATTGTCGATGCAGGAATGCGCGAACTGTATGAAACCGGTTATATGCACAATCGGGTTCGAATGATTGTTGGCTCCTATCTAGTAAAGAATCTGCTGATAGACTGGCGCGAAGGAGAGCAGTGGTTTTGGGATTGTTTAGTCGACGCGGATACTGCCAGTAACTCAGCCGGTTGGCAATGGGTTGCAGGCTCGGGTGCCGATGCTTCGCCATATTTTAGAATTTTTAATCCGGTGTTACAAAGTGAGAAGTTTGATAAAGAAGGCAAGTATATAAAAACCTATTGTCCTGAATTAAAAGACTTACCGAAAAAGTTCATTCACAAACCTTGGGAAGCACCACAAGAGATTCTTAGGAATGCAAATGTAAGCTTAGGAGACACATATCCCGAGCCACTTGTTGATTTAAAAGAATCTCGTCAGCGCGCCCTTGATGCATTTGCTCAAATAAAAGGGGAGTAGCAATGGCCACACTTTGCGTTATTTTAGGCGACCAATTAAGCCTGCATACTGCTTCACTCGCGTCTATCGATAAGCAGCTTGACTATGTACTAATGGCAGAAGTGAAAGAAGAGGCCACTTATGTCAAACACCACAAAAAGAAAATAGCGTTTATTTTTTCAGCCATGCGGCATTTTGCGCAAAGTCTCAAAGATGAGGGATATCAACTGCTCTACACTCATTATCAAGACCAAGACAACAAGGGCAGTTTATACTTGGAAGTCGAGGCAGCAGTTAAGACGCACTCTATCGATAAGGTCGTTATTGCTCATGCCGGTGAATACCGCTTACAAAAAGAAATAGGTAAATGGCATGAAGCCTTGGGCGTTGATGTTGAAATCACTGAGGATAATCGTTTTCTAGCTGAGCAACGCTTCTTTGATAATTGGGCCGACGGGCGCAAACAGCTTCGTATGGAGTATTTTTACCGCGAGATGCGCCGCAAGCATGGCTATTTAATGGAAGGGAAAGAGCCCACTGGTGGCAAATGGAATTACGATAGTCAAAATCGTGAGAAGCCACCCAAAGATCTTGATGTACCCACGGCCACTCGTTTTGAGCCTGATGAAATTACGCAAGACGTAATTGCTTTAGTAAAAACCGAGTTTTCGGACCATTTTGGCGACATCGACAACTTCCATTATGCCGTTAATCGTGAACAAGCACTCAAAGTTCTGAATGAATTTATTGACCAACGTCTTGAGAACTTCGGTCAGTACCAAGATGCGATGGTACAAGATGAACCTTGGATGTATCACTCACATGTCAGTTTTTATATCAATGTGGGATTGTTATCGGCAAAAGAATGTATGGATGCAGCAGAGCAGGCATATATTGCAGGCCAGGCGCCGCTGAACTCAGTTGAAGGCTTTATTCGCCAAATATTGGGTTGGCGAGAATATATTAAGGGTTTTTATTGGCATTTAATGCCTGACTATAAGCAAAAAAACTACCTCAACGCAAAACGCGCCTTACCTGACTTGTATTGGGGAGGCGAGACTAAAATGAACTGCCTCAAACAATGCGTAAAAGAAACAAAAGAAAATGCCTACGCTCATCACATTCAACGTTTAATGGTTCTGGGTAATTTTGCGTTATTGGCAGGATTGGACCCAGACCAGGTCAATGAATGGTATCTCATTGTATACGCTGATGCTTACGAATGGGTTGAATTGCCCAATGTAAGCGGAATGATTTTATTTACCGACGGTGGACTACTTGCGAGCAAGCCATATGCAGCAAGCGGTGCATACATTAATAAAATGTCTAATTACTGTCAGTCATGTCAATACAGTGTTAAAGAGAAGACCGGACATCAGGCTTGCCCTTTTAATTACCTGTATTGGGACTTCTTGATTCGCCACAAAGCCACGCTACAAAAGAACCCGCGTATGGGAATGATATATAGAACCTTAGAAAAAATGGATGAGAAAAAGGTCGAGCATATTAAACAGGATGCAGAACTCTTTTTTAAAAAGCTAAGTCAAAATGAAGAAATCTGATCTTCCGCAAAAAACCTGTATTGTCTGTGACTTACCGTTTACTTGGCGCAAAAAGTGGGAGAAAAACTGGGAGGAAGTTAGGTATTGTTCGCAAAGATGTAGAAGAAACAAAACTAAAGCGAACAAAATCAAAAGCGACAACTAAACATTTGTCTGCTACGATTTAAAGAAAGTGTCTTTAAGTTCGTAGGTGCTTTAGCAAGAGCACTCTTTTTGTTCCGATATGATGAGTAGCAGATGACAGATAAAAGAGATAATAGGCCTGCAACGGGCTCAACCGTCTATTTGTTTGGTCAAGACGAAGTGGATACAAAAGAAGAAAAGAAGATCGTTGCGCCCAAGAGCCCGCAAGCAATTGATGACTATCAGATTTTTAATGAAGACGAGCTTGATGATCATCGTATGATGGAATTCGCACTGTGGGGCTCAGGGTTGTCAGTTTGGTCATGGCATCGTGATCCGGGCGAAATTGTAATAAAGGCATTTCAAAATGGGCAGTACCGCGAACAAAATACATACGCGTCATTCGCTGAATTTTGCGATAATGTGCATGCCGACGAAGTCAATGAGCTAAAGCGTAAATGGCAGTCTATCCTTAATCAATCATTGGTCTCTTTCGAATTTACGCTTCGCTTTTTATTTAGCAATGAATATCGGTGGCTACTGTTGAAAGGTCGCGTCACCTCCCTCGACGATAACGGGGTTAACATGCTCGTTGGAACATTTGAGGACGTTACAGACCAAAAAAACAACGAGTCACAGTCGCATATTATGAGCTATGCCTTCGCTCAGACTTCTCAACCCATGCTAATTCTTGAGAAAAACCTGCGCATAGTTGACGTAAATGCCGCATTCTATAACCAAATAGACCCGCACTATACTCCTTTAAATAATACCAATTTTGCAACCTGCGTTACGCTTACAAAAAGTGATGTCTATAACTTAGACACCCATGGTTTTTTAGAAAAACAGACTGAGTACACGCCGAGTAATATTGACTCCCATGATGCAACGCTTCCGGTAAGACTCGCATTTAACTTGTTCCATGCCAGAGAATTGAATCAAGATTACTACATTGTCGCTTTAACCAATCTAAGTGAACGCTTAAAGAACGATGCTATTTTGTATCGTCTTGCAAACTACGATTCACTGACCGGTTTACTGAACCGCAGAGCGCTAAAGTCATCTCTAGACACACTGATAAAAGAAAAAGAAGAGTTGGCGCAAGAGGGGCTATCTCAACATGCACAATTCTCTTTATGCTACATCGATTTTGAGGGTTTTAAACAAATCAATGAGGCATTTGGGCACGAGCATGGTGACTCAGTGTTAGAAAGTATTGGGGATAAGATGCGCAGCATACTTACCGATGCATTATTTTTAGCGAGATGGGGTGGAGATGAGCTTATAGTGGTTTTTTCTGAAGTCGATCATGCTGGCGTAAGTGAACGGATTCGTAGTATCAATACTATTATCGCTAACGAAAAAATTAACCTAAACGGCCAAGTTTTTAACCTTCATGCTCATTTGGGCGTGGCGTTGTTCCCAGATCATGGCAGTAGTAGTAGCGAACTTATTCGCAATGCCGATGCCGCACTTTATCATGCAAAAGCCGAAGAGGGCTGTGATTGGAAACTTTATACCCAAGGCATGACTGATGATCAGGTAAAACAAATTACCTTTGTAAACGATATCAGGCAAGCCATTGCTAATAATGAACTTAACTTTGTATTGCAGGGAAAGTTTGATCAGAACCGAAATCTGATTGGTGCAGAGGCTTTATGTCGATGGCAGAGCAATAAGCATGGTTTTGTTTCTCCTGGGGTGTTTATTCCCTTAATAGAAAAACATGGAATGGAATATCAACTTGGCGAGCTAGCATTAGACAATGCGATGAGCTACATCACATTGTTAGGCTCAAATGGGATCAGTATCCCAATATCTGTGAATATCTCATCCAGTCAGTTTTTACAAGCGGCCTTTATCGACTTAGCGAAGACTCTTTTAGCGAAACATAACATTGATGCAAGTCTAATCGAGCTTGAAATTACAGAGTCTGTGTTTATGGTAGATGAGAGTCTAGCGACACAGAACTTTCAGCGCATTCATGAGCTTGGCTTTAGAATTTCCTTAGATGATTTTGGTACGGGATACTCATCACTTTCCTATTTATCCAAGTATCACTTTGATGTGGTCAAAATCGACCGTCAATTTATTATAAATTTGGCAGACAATCTCAAGGCGCAAAAGCTATTCTCTGCCATTCTTAACTTGTGTAGTGCCTTAGATATAGAAACCGTAGTAGAGGGCATTGAAACGGAAGAGCAGTTTCAGTTGCTAACCGACTCAGGCGTGACCAAGTTCCAAGGCTTTCTATTGGGTCGGCCTACGCCATTTAATGACTTTACACAAGCACATGTGTTGTCATAAGAGACAAGCTGCAAAAATTTAAGCAAAATTCTCCAGCACATAATTAGCTAAGAGACCTAAGGCAACTGCAAGGCTTACACTAAATAAGGTGCCTAACATTATATACTCGGTTAACTTTCTATCTTGTTCGCGGCGCATATCGCCGAATCTAAATACACTTTTTGCCGCTAATAAAAAGCCTACACCTGCATATTGACCCAACATAACAAAAATAATGATTAGAAAGCGCTCCAAAATACCAATCCATTCTCCAGCGTAAGGCAGGCCTGGATTAGCATCGTTGGGTTGCATATCTTTGGTAAAAGGCGAAAGAATTAACTGAATGATCAGCGACAAAGGCTTCCACGCGAATAGAAATACAGCAAGTACTATCAAATGTTTAGTTTGCGTAAAGCCAGATGCCACTTCATGCCACTGAGAAAGATCTGGCTGTGAAATATAAGCGCTGACCAATGCCAATATAAAAATGTGGGCGCTTTGGTCAATCAGAAAAGATTTAAGATAAAAACCTTGATAAGTCTTCCAAATATCAATGGCGTAGTGTGTTAACACAATCACTAAGATTGCAATTACACTTAGCCAAGAAAATCCAACAAAGGCAAATAAGACAACGGCATTAAGGGCTAAATGCGTAGACACATGCTTAAGTAAACCAATGGATTTTTCTTTATATTTTATTTTACTTTCAATCCATGAAATCCGTTGCAAATAAAAGTCTGCGACTAGGTGTACGAGTAATAATAATAAAAATAGAGTCATGTTGTCGCTTCCTTACTTCTCATGAGCTTTTTGTGTGTGTTTTGAATTGTTGTGTTGCGCTTGCTCGCGTCTTCAAAAAATTGAATCGTTTGTTTTAATAGGTCTGCACCGCCGCGTTTTAAATGAGCGGCGACATTTTGTCGGGTAATATTAAGTTTATCTGCAATGAGTTGCTGCTCTGGAAAATCGTCGTCGAGATAATGGAATAGCACCTGAGCTTGCTTTTGCGTGATGCCCAACAGTTGCATATTTAAATAATTAACAATCAGCCCAATAGCACCGTTATCGCTAACAAGCGTCTTATTATCAATATGTTTGAAAACCAGCTGTATTTGCCGTCGTTTAGTGGTCTCCAGTAGTCTTCCAGAATTGATAAATACTTCGCCCATCGCTTCAGAAAACGCGTCATCTACTTTTTCTTGAACGCCAAAGCTCAGCGCTTGGGTGACTTCGACTGCGCCCTGAGATAGGCTGTACATCAACTTAAAACGTGTCATTAACGCAGCGCGTAGAGCATGTTCAGGGGCTTGGTAGACGACCTGAAAGGCGTCACCGCGGAAAATATCAAACCGAGCATTAAAACGCGTTTGATTATGCGCTAATTGTTTTTTAAGAATACCGATAGCCTGAGAATAATTTTCCTCAGACATTTTTGTAGAATGCACCAGATCACTCGTCTCAACGGCTATAAACATTGACATGTACACTTATAAACTTAACACTCGTGCCAATATGACATGAATTGATATGCTTCGCAATCACTTATGTTTGCTTAAGGCCTTAGCAAACATAAGTGATTGCATGTTTTCTATACGAATTTCTCTAAATAGTTAAAGATGAACAAAGGTAAATAATGACTAAAACAAATCGCTATCTTGTGTTGGGTCCGCTTATTGCGCTGAGTGTTTTCTATCTTTGCTTTGCTGTGTTTGGCTTTGAACATGCTGCCGCTATTACCGCTGGGATCACTGTACTCACTGTAATATGGTGGGTCACCGAAGCGCTTCCTATTCCGGTAACCTCGTTACTTCCTTTCGCCTTGTTGCCCCTATTCGGAATTTTAGACCACCGAGATGTTAGCTCTGCCTTTGGTAGCCATGTAATATTGTTGTTAATGGGCGCTTTTATGTTGTCTAAAAGTTTGGAAAGGTCAGGGGTGCACAAGCGCCTCGCCATCATCATGGTCAATGCAATTGGCGCTGATAGTAAAAAACGCTTGGTATTTGGCTTCATGGTCGCAACGGCACTGCTTAGTATGTGGATTTCAAATACGGCAACAATACTTATTATGCTGCCAATAGCGCTTGCGGTGCTTGCACAAATTCAGGAACGACCACTAAAAGTTGCAATGGTCTTAGGTATTGCATATGCCGCGAGTGTTGGCGGTATAGGTACGTTGATTGGTACACCACCTAACGTTATTTTTGCAGGTTTATATGAACAGCAAAGCGGACAGGAATTCAGCTTTGTGACCTGGATGATGATTGGGATCCCATGCGTAATAATCGCTATTCCAATTATGGCTTTGTGGCTCACGCGTCATTTAAAAGGGCCCTTAGAGGTTGATTTACCCCAATTAGGCCCTTGGCAGGTTGAAGAGCGTCGAACCTTGTTGGTATTCGGTATTGCTGTACTTGCATGGGTTACGCGTAATGAGCCTTTTGGTGGCTGGAGTGATTTGTTAGGGGTAATTGGAGCGGGTGATAGCACCGTTGCACTTGGCGCGGTTATTCTAATGTTTATGTGGCCAAATGGTAAAGGAGAGCGTTTACTTGATTGGAAAACTGCGGTTGATATTCCTTGGGGAATGCTGCTGCTATTTGCTGGGGGGATTGCGCTCGCTAAAGGTTTTATGGCTTCTGGCTTAAGTGAATTGATTGGCGATGGATTGAGCAATTTTATGTATCTTCCACTGCTAATTACCTTGTTGTTACTTTGCTTATGTGTGACCTATCTCACAGAAATCACTAGTAACGTGGCAACCACCACTTTACTCATGCCTATTTTGTATTTGGTGGGCATAAATTATGGTGTAGACCCTGCTATATTCATGGTTCCCGCGGCAATGGCGGCTAGTTGTGCCTTTATGCTACCTGTTGCAACGGCTCCCAATGCGATAGCCTATGGCACTGGCGAAATTGAAATTAAAGAAATGGTTAAAGAGGGCGCGGTACTAAGTTTCGTTATTTCGACCATGCTTGCTTTTGTTACCTACTTTTTATTACAAGCTTTATTGTAAATACACGTTGAGGAAACATCGTAACCGATATGAAAATAATAGTAGATGCTGATGCCTGTCCAGTGGTCATTAAAGAGATATTGTTTAAAGCTGCTCAGCGCACAAAGGTAGAGGTGATTTTTATTGCAAACCACATAATACGGGTACCTCCATCGCCTTATTTAAAGAGCATACAAGTTCCAGCAGGCTTTGATGTGGCAGATCACGAAGTGGTGGCGCAGTGCAATGTTGATGACCTAGTGATCACATCAGACATTCCGCTAGCGGCAGAGGTAATAGAGAAGGGTGGCTATGCGCTTTCATCACGGGGAGATATGTTTGACAAACAAACTATTCGCAGCTTATTAAATACCCGAGACTTTATGGAGACTATGCGCGCCAGTGGATTTCAGAGCTCTGGACCCGCTCCGCTGGCACATAAAGACCGTAAAGCTTTTGCCGATAACCTAGACCGACTATTGGCAAAACGTTAAACGCTTACTTTAAAAGCGTAATTAAACTTGAGGTATCAAAACGACCGCCACCATTTTTTTGCACTTGAGCGTAGAACTGATCAACAATGGCCGTAACAGGCAGGGTGCTTTGATTTTGTTTCGCTTCATCTAGCACAATACCTAAGTCTTTACGCATCCAGTCCACCGCAAAACCAAAATCAAACTCATTCTTTGTCATGGTGTTGGAGCGGTTTTCCATCTGCCAGGATTGCGCTGCACCTTTGCTTATTACTTCAATGACTTGCTCAGTGTCTAGCTGGGCATTTTGTGCAAAATGCAGCGCTTCTGATAAGCCCTGTACAATGCCTGCAATGCATATTTGATTGACCATTTTTGTAAGTTGACCACTACCTACGTCGCCCATAAGTGCATGTTTTTGAGCAAAACTATCGAATAAAGGCGCCGCACGCTCATAGGCCACGTTGCTACCACCGCACATAACGGTTAGCTTTCCATTTTCTGCACCTGCTTGCCCGCCAGATACCGGTGCATCGATAAAATAAAGCGATTGTTGGGCGCATCTTTGCGCTAACTCTCGGGCCAAATTAGCGGAGGTAGTCGTATGGTCGACCAAGATGCTGTCTTTATCCATTCCTGAAAGAATACCATCATCGCCATATACCACTGACCGAACGTCGTCATCATTGCCAACGCACATAAAAACAATTTCAGCACCATTAGCCGCTTCTTTTGGGCTTCTGGCAATACTGCCAGTAGAGTTTTGCTCTAGCCATGCTTGAGCTTTTTGTTGACTGCGGTTGTATACCGTGACCGCGTGACCGGCATTTTGTAAATGCCGAGCCATTGGAAAACCCATTGCACCAAGACCAATAAACGCTACTTGCATAATGTTTCCTCTGATAAATATGTATAAAATTGAACGGACTGTAGATTAACACGTATCTGGCCCATGCTAATAATCAACGTGGATTAGTTTTTGTTTTTTGTTTTACGCCCTTATTCAATCGTTTATCAATAAATTCTTGTGCATTATTATGGCTACGGCACTGCACTGTACCGCCCATCAAACTCGTTAAAATGCTGATACCTAACTTCGCCTTATTGCTGCAATCTACCACGCGTTTACGAAGGGTGGCAGCCCGTTCTTCTTTAGTAGGGAGCTCTGGTATATCGAGTAATGGTGAGGTTTTTCTTAATTGATATTCTCGCGCTTGTTCCTGTGCCATATTATTAATTGCTGCATTATCTAAAGACCGTTGATAGTTTTGTACGGCATTGTCTAATCGTTCTTTATTGAGCTGATAGCGTTGTGTGCTTTTCTCTATAGGTGACAATTGAGACTTATTCTGAAGTAGTTTTGCTTGCTCTGTTTCAGTCGTGAGCGGTTTAGAAGTATCGTCGTCTCGGCCTGCGATTTTGTCGATTAATGTTGGTTCTGATTGTTCAGCGCTCTTTTTATTGATGGCCGAAGGTTCATTTACAACAGAAGGTGAGGGGGCTTGTGTTGCTGTATCTTGCCCCCTAATAACAGGCTTTTCTTCTTGAACAAGCGTTGTTTTAGGTGGGGTATATAAGTAACTTTTGAGAGGGGGTACATCAATCGAATGTGGCGCGGGTATAATATCGACCGACGTTTTCAATAGTATCAACAGCACCAAGCTATGCGCGAATACCGATATTACGATAAACCACTTTACTGAAGAAAAAACCTTAGGTTTCGGATGCATGGCACTGGCTCTACTGTTTAGCTCAGCAGCATTTTCATGAATTCCATATCCTTTGGTTATCACCAAGTCTAAGTCAATGTTTTGCAATGATTTTTATCGTTAAACTAGCCTTAATATTAGGAGTGTAGACCGATAGATTGCGCTAAGGTTCATGTTTCTATGTGCTAATAATACAGAACTGGTCTCATTAACAATCCGCAAGTACAGGGGTAACCGTGCAATTAGGCTGGCCAAATGAATCGTAAATAACATAACAGCCTTGATTGGTAGGCTGACCGGAGCTTGGTAAATCATAACCAATCAACGTGTATTGGTTAGTTATTCTTGTCTCTAAATCATCAGATAAATCAAGAAAGTCAAGCATGGACAGCTGATCGGCGCCTTCAGCAAGGCTCTCAGGACACAAATTGCGAAAATCAACCTCTGATGTACCAAATGGAAAGTCTACGAAATAGCCTGGCTGTGTATTGCCATCAGCATTACTAGAGGGATTGACAAGTGCGCTTCGTAAACCTTGCGCTCTTGCTTTGTTTTGCGCTAAAGCTGCTGCGGCTTTCACTTGACTCGCGATAGCTTGGATTGACGCAATTTTTGCATCCGTAGAAATATCAATAAACCGCGGCGCCGCGAATATCGACAGTATACCAATGATGACAATAACTATTATAAGTTCTACGAGTGTAAAACCAGTAGTAGAAGATGATTGGGTCAACATACTAAGCCTTTAAGGTTGCATATAAATGATAACGAGCAAGTAAAAAATAATTTAGTGTATCGGTGTTATCGGCTGACACATGAAAGACTTTAATTTTTCATCTGAGATGCTTAGGTTTGCATGGCAAATCAAATGCAACACTTAGGAGTTTATCCTTTCTTGAGGTGTCCGGCTAATTCAACCACAACAACCTATTTCTATTGCAACTATAAAAGGCTAAACTGAATGAACAATATTGGAGCGAGCAAAGATGTAAGAGATTTGTCGACCAGCGTTTAGACGATTAAGTTATACAACGACAAATCGACTGCTTTAGGTTTATCTATTACTAAAACGAGTTTGGATGGAAAGTTATGCGTTTGACTTTGGTTTATTTATTTGTGTTAACAACGTCGTCAGCAGCTGTATTTGCAGAAAATGATTCGCAATATAATGAATGCGTGATGAAAATGGCACTAACTGCCAATGCTGACCTCACTCTTCAAGAAATTCGGCAAAGTTGTGCAAGTGATGCGGCCAATCACGGTAACGTTGAGCAACAACCTATTGTGACTGAAAGCTCATCGGGCCTGCTAACTAATCGAAACAAGCAAGAGCGTACATCTCAGTTTGCCGAGTGGGTGATCACGCCACACAAACAGAATTATCTGCTACCTATTATTTCGAGTAGCGGTATTAACAAAGAAGCATACCGCACGCTAAATGGTTTTGAAGAAAATTTAGAAGACTCCGAAGCGAAGTTTCAACTTAGTCTGAAAGTACCTTTAAATACTGGGGATATTTTAGTAGAGGGTGATGGTTTGTACATGGGTTTTACTCTTCAGGCATGGTGGCAAATATATGCTAGTGGGATTTCAAAACCTTTTAGAGAAACTAATTATCAGCCTGAGCTTTTCTATCTTGCCCCCACATCATGGAAGCCATTTAATGGCTCTACATCAATAATGTTTGGGATAGAACATCAGTCTAATGGACGTGGCCAAGATCTTAGCAGAAGTTGGAATCGTGTTTACGCCAATTTCTTGTATGAGAAAAACAATTTTGCGTTATCTTTTCGTCCTTGGTATCGCTTGTCAGAGGATCCAAAAGAGTTTGAATTTGACCCCGAAGGGGATGACAATCCTGATATAGAGGATTTCATGGGGCATTTCGAATTGGGTATGGTTTATAAGTGGAACGATTTAGAATTTGGATTTCTTGGACGTCAAAACTTTTCTACAAATAATGGTTCTGGAGAGTTAACCGTAAGTTTTCCGTTGTATGGGAAACTACGTGGGTATGCAACAGCATTTAACGGCTATGGTGAAAGCTTGATTGATTACAATCATCAACAAACAAGGTTTGGTATTGGCTTGTCGCTAAACAACATTTTATAAAGGGTCATTAATACCTTCATTATCCCGGGCTCAATCATTGGCGGCCGAATTTTATGCTAAACGATTCTTCCGCCAAATGAGTTCTTCTT
>CAZUON010000040.1:0-11360 GCA_964621345.1 uncultured Glaciecola sp.
AACCTCAAACGGCGAGATGCCTTGGTGGCGAAGGACGATGAACATGAGTATAAAATGTTTGTGCAGATTACTAAAGCTTTGTGCATCGATACAACATATATACTCATTGGATAATGGTTACCTGTAATTGTAGATGTGTAAATCTTATTCATTTAACTCTGTACCTGCTAAGCTAAGTGTTAGATTAGCTATAAGGAATTAGCAATGAAAAAAGCACTAATACTCTCTACTTTTTTTATTTTTACAGTAGCTTGCACCTCAAATAAGAGCGCTGATGAAACAACGAAAGAGTCGGCAGATTATATTGATTTAACATCAGACGATAACAAAGAAACGATTAAAGATTATTGGATGGTGACAAAACGGCAAAACCCTCAATATCCAATTATTGCTGCCAGAGATGGTGTGTCTGGCTGCGTCGAATTTATAGTAGGTATTGACCGTGATGGAACAGCTGGCGGATATAAAGTACAAAAATCGTTTCCTGAAGGCGTGTTTGATGACTACGCGGCGGAAGCATTGAGGCAATGGAAATGGAAAGCTTCTAAGCACAATACTGATAAAGCCGCAGTATTAACCATTATACAATTAGACTTCATGGTAAATGGTTCTTACAATAAATCTCAAGCAGAGAAAGCATGTGGGTTTGGTCACATGTAGTTATCAATATTTAAATGACACAATAAAAGGAAGACTTATGATAAAAAGGATATTTTGGCTCTTGTTCGCTGTTTCGTTTACAAGTTATGCAAACGACGATGCACTTTCTATAGATAGAGTCGTTCCCCAAAACTTTGAATTAGCCTTCCCCAATGAATCTAATATCCAACCAGAGCAAAGCGATTTTAAGATAAACAGCTTTGCTTTGATGAGCAACGATGAGGGTGAACGTTGGGCGGTAGTCACCGCAACAAATCTTGCTTCTGGTAAACGGAGTTTGTCTCAAAAACATATTATGGCGATTGTTGCAAACGGTAAGCGTGTTGCGCCAAGTGAATTTTTATATTCATTTAATGCGCATGAGACACTCTCACTTACTATTAACTTTGGCGAAAGTAAGTTTCCGCTACTGTCGGTTTATTCTCGGGCTAATAATTAAAGCTCACGGTGAAAGAATGAAAAAGATATCGGTTTTCTACCTTATAAGCGGCTTTGCATTATTCGCAGCTCCCATGTACCTTTTCAAAGGTGCAATTGCTTGTGAACTGGCCGTTCCCCTAGGCTATAAAGAAACACTAGCAAATGTATTTATTGCTAAAGATACTCACGATACAGTAAAAGATTTAAGTTATTTGAAGGATGCTGCGAAACGAGTAAGCGATACTTTTGGTGAAACTATTGCCACTCCAACGCTAATTTTAACGGCAGATAAAAGTGCATCAAGCACCTTCTTTGCATCTGAAACGGCAGCCTCGCATTTCAGCCCATTCAGTAACTGCTTGGTTATTGGCCCAAAAGGACAAAATATCGATGTTGTTGCGCATGAATTAGTGCATGCAGAAATATACGCAAGACTTGGCTGGCTAACACAAGTTCTGAAAATGCCAAGGTGGTTTGAAGAAGGGGTAGCGCTGACCGTTGATTTAAGAGAGCCGTTCTTACCAGAAAACATCTCGTTATCTGGTCATGAGCTTGAAGCCGTGAAAAGCTTATTTTATGGCCATCAGTTTTATAATGAAAACGCATTTAATAACTACCGAGCCGCTCGATTAGCCGCCGAACCTGTGAATAAGCGTGAGTTTTATGCCAATCTTGAAAGAATGCGACAGGGTGAGAGCTTTAATAATGTATTTGGACTTTGAAAAAGATCTATTTGAGCCTCGTCAGCAGTCAGCAAAGAGTCAATAAGTTCAACTACTTGAACAAGAGATGTTTACTCGCTAAAAGATATTATCTTTAAGCGCATATCGCAAAGCAATTAAGCATTTTCGTTATCCCTTTTCAGCCTTCGCCGTTTGAAGTCCCTTAAGAACTAATGAATACTGCTTATTCTAGGTAAGCTATATGTTATTAGCCGTATATTCTCCCTCTCAAAAGCTTGAGGTAAGTATGTCAAAATCTATGTCCACTTTATTAGTAAAGAGCCCTCTAGCGGCTTTATTTAGTGTGTCTGAAATACTCGCAATTAGCTGTGTATGCTTTGTCATTTTTACTTCGTTAAGCTTTGCACAAGACACCGGCGACGCACAAAATACCTCAGCAGCAAACACTGAGCTTTCTGAATCGGAAAATCAGCGCTCACCTACTTCCACTGAGGCTCCTGCTCAACAAGATGTTGAAACTATCAGCATTGAAGGTCGAGCGGGTGATGCGGCTTTGCAGGCGTTCTCGTCGGGTAACTTTGAGTTAGCGGAAATCAAATTCAAAGATAATGTGAGATGTGCCCTTAGAGCAGAGCGAGCAAGAGAAGCCTTTGCGACTGATATGAGAAATTCGCAACTAACACAATCTCTCACCGGCGATATAACCGCTAACACACCCAATATTGGCGTAAACTCTAGTTCTGCTATGGCGTCGAGTAAAAGTGGGCAAGACCAAGGGCCTTTGCGCACATTAACCTGCGACAACCGTGGTTATCAGGTATATATGGTCGGCATGTCGCAACTTCAGCAAGGTAAATCCGAAGACGCCGAAGCAAGTTTTGAAAGTGCGATTCGCTTAAATAAACATTTGCACGACGCAATGTATCGCTTAGCGCTAATGAAGCTTTTACGTAATGACGAAGAAGGTGCACAAGAACACTTTGAAGATATGCAGCGTTTACTTAAACGCTGCAAAAACTGTGATTCTAAAGACAATATTCAAACGCGCCTCGACTTTCTCGCTAAAGCCTTAGACGGGAAAGTGAGGCGCGAATAGCTTTTTATCGCAAATTAACCAACATATTTTCGGGGTTGGCTAGGTAACTCATCCATAAGTTATTAAATTTAACCATGGTTGCGCCATCTATTACGCGATGATCGCCCGACCAATTAACCATCATAATACTTTGCGCAAATACGCTGCCATCGTCAGCAAAACGCGGTAATTTTTGGGTCTTGCCTAGCGCAACAATTGCCACATCAGGTTTATTGATTACAGGTGTCGCGGTGATGCCGCCTAGCGTACCAATATTCGAAATGCTAATACTGCCGCCGGTCAAATCAGTATTAGACAACTTACCTTCCCGTGCACTGTCAATAATACGATTGACCTCAATCGCCACCTCTTTTAACGACAGTTGCTGCACGTTTTTGATGTTTGGCACTAACAAGCCAATTTTAGAATCGACCGCCATACCAATGTTATGGCTGCCTAAATAGGTCAGTTCGCTAGCATCTTCATTTAAGCGGCTATTGATCACTGGGAATTCAAGCATCGCCAACGACAGCGCTTTGATGAAAAACGGCATAAAACTTAACTTTATTCCCTGCTTTTCAAATTCAGGTTTTAAGCGGCTGCGCAGCGCTATCAGATTATCCATGACCAGTTCATCGCTGACCGTAAAATGAGGGATAGTACTTACGCTTGCCACCATTTGCTTTGCCATGGCCGCACGTATGCCTTTTATCGGCTCAACTCTATCAGCACTCACTTGCGCAACTGCGGTATTTGCAAGGCTTGCACCTTGCTGACTCTGCGAATCGCTCGTGCTAACCGAAGTATTTGCTGATGTAGCATTTGATGCTTGTGTATTTGAACCCGCATTGAATACATCAGCCTTAACGATACGACCTTTTTTACCGCTACCCACAAGGTTTGCTAATGATACATTAAGCTCTCTCGCTAGTCGTCTTACCGCAGGACTTGCAATAGCGCGGCCCGAATCTACAGGCGCTTCAAAGTTCTCACCTTGTTTGTTGTTTGTTAAATCAGCACTAGACGTAGATTGCTCATGACTAGGGGCTGCAGGTGTAGGCTTAGCCTGTGACGCCGCAGTATTGGTATTGTTAGCACTTTGCTCATTAGTAGTTTGAGTATTTGAGCCAAGATCAGCAATATTCTGTTCAAACAAAGGCGAATGCACTTTAGCAATGTCCCCTTGCTGATAATGCAATTTAGTGATTTGCCCCGCGTACTTAGCCGGAATTTCAACAACGGCTTTGTCGGTCATGACTTCAACCACGACTTGGTCTTCTTCAACCACATCCCCTTCTGCAATGCTCCATTTTACAATTTCGCACTCCACAATACCCTCGCCAATATCTGGCAATAAGAAAGATTCAGTTTTGGTCGCACTCCCAGCATTATTAGTATTAGCAGAGCTCTCTTGTTCGACTTGAGCCGCGCTGTCGACTGTATTCACCTTTGGTGCTTCGCCTTCCATCGACATCGCAAATAAAGGGGCATGTACTTTCGCAATATCACCCTCTTGATAATAAAGCTTGCTTACCACACCGTTGTACATAGCAGGAATTTCGACGGTGGCTTTATCGGTCATTACCTCAGCTACCGCTTGGTCTTCAACTATTACGTCTCCTTCAGCGACTAACCATTTAAGCAGTTCGCACTCTACAATGCCTTCACCAATATCAGGTAAGATAAAATCTGTCATTGTCATATCTCCTAATAGTCCATCGTGCGTTTAATCGCTTCGTAGGTTTTTAAGTGGTCAGGCATATATTCTTTTTCATGCGCGAGCGGGTATGGTGTATCTAAACCACATACTCGTGCAATAGGCGCTTCTAAATATAAAAAGCACTCTTGCTGAACACTTGCGGCAATTTCGCTAGCAAAGCCTGCTGTTAGCGGTGCTTCATGGTTAATCAACAAGCGACCCGTTTTGTATACCGACTCGTAAACCGCGGCAGCGTCCCAAGGCAGGATGCTCTGCAAATCAATAATCTCACAAGAAATACCGTCTTTTTCAGCCAGCTCAGCTGCCTTTTCAATAATTTCAACCTGTGCGCCCCAAGCTAATAAGGTGATATCGCTGCCGGCTTTGACTAAATCTGCTTTACCAAGCTCTAAGGTATAATCGTTTTCAGGCACGTCACCTACCGCAGCTCTGTATAAACGCTTTGGCTCCATAAACAATACTGGGTTATCGTCGCGAATAGACGATAACAACAAACCTTTTGCTTGATAAGGATTACGCGGGATCACTACCTTCATACCCGGAATGTGCGCAAAAAACGCTTCGGGAGATTGTGAGTGATAATGTCCGCCTGCAATGCCACCGCCATAGGGAGTGCGAATAGTGAGCGTACCGCAGCTAAACTGTCCGCCCGAGCGATAACGCCACTTTGCAGTTTCGTTTACGATTTGGTCAAAGGCAGGAAAGATATAATCGCCAAACTGAATTTCTGCAACAGGCACCGACCCTTGGGCGGCTAATCCGTTGGCAAAACCAATGATCCCTTGCTCAGTTAAAGGCGTGTTAAAGCAGCGACCTTTACCAAATTTTTGTTGAAGATTAGAGGTTGCTCTGAATACGCCGCCAAAATGCCCAACATCTTCTCCAAACACCATGACTTTTTCGTCTTCATCCATGGCGGTAATAAGGGCGTTATTAATTGCTTGTAATAGATTCATTTGCGCCATTATGAATTTCTCCCAGAGGTTTTAGGGTAGGCTTCAGGATACTTGCTGACATGCTCTTTAAGTTCATCCAACTGCTTTTGTAGATGCCACGGCACACTGTCATATACATCTTCAACGATATCTTCTAGCGGGTTTACTGGCACTTTTTCAGAGACTTTTAATGCGTTTAGAATATCGGCGCGGGTTTTTTCTTTAAATTCGTCAATGGCGTTTTGGTCAAACCATTTTTTACTGGTAAGCCAGGCCTCAAAACGCAAAACCGGATCTTTTTTCGCCCATTGCTCTTCTTCTTCTTTGCTACGATAGCCCGTTGGATCATCTGAGGTCGAGTGCGCAGACAAGCGATAGGTCATTGCCTCAATTAGTACTGGGCAGTTTTCTGCCAAAGCAATCTCACGAGCGAGTTGCGTTGCCTGGTACACCGCCAACACGTCGTTACCATCAACGCGTATGGTTTTAACGCCGTAGCCTATGCCACGAGACGCTATGCCATCACCAGCAAACTGTTCAGTAGAAGGCGTTGAAATCGCGTAGCCATTATTACGGCAGAAGAAAATACACGGGCAGTTGAGTACCGCAGCCATATTTAAACCGGCATGGAAATCCCCTTCCGATGCAGCCCCCTCGCCAAAGTAGCAGATGGTAATTGCAGCTTGCCCGGCCATTTTTTGCCCATATGAGTAACCCGAAGCCTGTGGAATTTGCGTGCCAAGAGGAGAGGATATTGTCATAAAGTTAAGCGCTTTATCACCATAGTGAATCGGCATCTGACGCCCCTTATTAGGGTCGAGCTGATTGCTAAACATTTGGTTCATAAACTGTTCTGTGGAATAACCTCGATATACCAATGCGCCCTGCTCTCGGTATTGTGACATAATCATATCGTTATCACTTAAGGCTGCAGCAGATGCGACCGTAGACGCTTCTTCACCGCGGCTCGCCAAATAGAAGCTAATACGGCCTTGGCGCTGAGCACCAATCATGCGCTCATCTAACAAGCGCGTGTAATGCATGGACTCTAAAATACGTTGGGCAGTGTCTTGGCTAATGTCAGGAAGCGTAGCACCATCATTTACAACGCCGTTTTCGTCGAGCAATTGCAACATGGGAATATCAATTAAGCCATTACTGATAACCTTTGCTTCGTGAGTATTGGTCACATGAGAAAGGTGGTTTCTATCTTGCATAGTATCTTTATTCGAAGTCGTCATAGAGCAATCCAGAGTTAACACGTTTGTGTACTAATAATATGAGTATATTAGACAAGCTTGTTTCTGCTCGCATTGCTATTAGTTGCGCTCACAACGAATTAAACAGGATGACCATTCTAATTTACCAAGTTTAGTAAAATAACCATCCTATTTGTAACGAATTTGTATATTTAAACGTACATTTTATTAAAGAAAAGCGCTTTTGCTTTTTTTTATCGTATTAGTGATGTATTAAACTAGCGTAAGTAATGTCATTAAAGCGCTAACAAGCATTTAAAGTAATGGACGCCAGCTTTGGCGTGCCGTGTCGGAGAGTTGTATGACTAAAATCGCCCTAGCCATTTCCATTGGTCTGTCGTTGAATATTGTAAGCTTAAAACTAGCGACAAGTTATGTTTATGCCATTGATAACGTTAATGCCAAGGAATTTCTTGCCCAAGGCAGTCAAGCGAAGGCTCAGTCACAGGCAATAGCACCGGTCAATAACAAAGCATTACTCGGGAATGCTTTAACAAACAGCGCTGCTAGCACACAAGTTATTAGGCAAAACCTTAACGCCGATAAGAGCAACAAGCGGCCTAGGGCAGCATTTCAGTATGAGCCGAATCTTGCTTCAGGCACGTACACTTACATCGTTGAGCTGCATGCACCGTCGGTGGTGGAACAAGACAAACTACAAAGCCAGCTTCTTTCTCAAAATACAAACAACGACCGAAGCAGCCTAAGAAATAGCCGAAACAAGAATTCTGAAAATATTAGTTTGCAGGCGCACCTTAGTTTTTTAGATAAGTATCAAAATCAATTTATTCAAGAACTTGCAAAGGTAAGCCCTGAACAACCTTTGATGCGCTATCAATACGCATTAAATGGACTTGCTGTAAAAATGACCCAAGACCAAGCAATGGAGTTGACAAAAAACACCAAAGTCAAACGCATAAGCCGTGAAAGAGTATATCAAACCAACACCGACCGCGGGCCCACTTTAATTGGCGCACCGCGGTTATGGCAAGGGAATGTTGGTAGTTTGCAACAAACACAAGGCGAAGGCATCGTCATTGGTATCATCGATTCAGGTGTTAATACCGACCACCCCTCTTTTGCTGAAGTCAGCGGCGATGGTTACGTGCATACAAACCCGCTGGGCGACGGGGTTTATCTGGGTGATTGTGCAGGAAATTTCTCTGAATTATGTAATAACAAGCTTATTGGTGTTTACAGCTATAGCACCATTACCAACAGTTACTCCGATACCGAGGTTTTCCCTCCTAATTTAGCGCGTAATGGCGAGGATTATGGTGGCCATGGTTCTCATGTTGCTGCAATAGCCGCTGGCAACGTATTAAATGACCTTCCAGAAACCTTACCCACGCAAGGTCAAGAAGAGTCATCTGGAACGCCTACTGGTTTCAGCTTTGAACAAATATCGGGAGTGGCCCCAAGAGCAAATATTATTTCGTATCAAGCGTGTTATGGAGGGCGCTCAGATCAAGACGCAACCTACGCTGATTGTCCAAGTTCGGCAATTATCGCAAGCCTTGAGGATGCTATCCAAGATAGGGTTGATGTGATTAATTTTTCTATCAGCGGTGATGGCGACCCATGGAATGATCCTACCGAGCGGGCATTTTTAAGTGCGCAAAGCGTTGGGATTTTTGTTGCAACATCGGCCGGAAACTCTGGGCCAGCGGTATCATCATCGTCAAAGCACTCACCATGGTACACCAGCGTTGCCTTTAGTGAACACGGACGGCAAAACGCCTTTGTAAAACAGATTAATGGTTTTACCGGGGGCACTAACCCGCCTGCTGCAATCACCGGTCAAAGTGATAGTGGTAGCATCACCGCTAACATCGTGTATGCAGGTGATTTTACCAACCCTAACGACCCTGGAAATGATTCCGCACAATGTTTGCAGCCATTTCCAACCAATACCTTTAACGGCCAAATAGTAGTGTGTGACCGCGGTGAAATTGCCCGAGTAGAAAAAGCAGAAAATGTGCGAGACGGCGGTGCTGGCGGCTATGTATTAGCAAACGTACAAGGCGGCGAAACCTTTTTAGCCAACGACGCCTACGTTATACCCGGTATTCATATTAACGCCGATGACGGTGACCGACTCAAACAGTGGCTTGCTAGCGGGTTTAATCACCGTGCAACAATTACCACCGGCGTTGCCTCGCAAAATATCGATGACGCAAGAGTTGATGTATTGGCCTCAGGCTCTTCGCGAGGCCCAAATACAACTATTAGTACCTTAGCACCCACCCTTACCGCCCCTGGTGTAGATATATATTCAGCTTATGCCGACCAACGCTTTGGTCACGATGGCATTGACCCGTTTGCAGGCGATTTTAATTACTTGTCGGGCAGCTCCATGTCGAGCCCGCATGTAGCAGGTGCGGCGGCTTTATTAAAGGCTGCACATCCTAGCTGGACACCCGACAATATTCGCTCTGCCCTAGCAATGACAGCGGTTACCTCTGTGCTTAAAGAAGATGGTACAAGCAGCGCAGACTTTTTTGATATGGGTTCAGGACGCGTACAAGTCGACTTAGCAGCTCAAGCTGGACTGATACTTAACGAAACACGGCTGAACTATTTATTAGCAGAGCCAGCAATTGGCGGTGAACCCCGTAGCTTAAATTTGCCCAGTATTACCGATAATGAGTGCGTTGCCATATGCACATGGTCTCGAACCTTTACCGCTACTGAGGACGGAGTATGGGATGTGAGCGCAGAGGCCTTTGATGAGGGGTTAAGCATTAGTGTGTCACCTCAACAATTTACGATTCAGGCGGGTCAAACTCAGGTCATTGAAGTCAGCATCGACAGCAGTGAAGCCGACAAAAACCGCTATGTATTCGGACAATTAAATTTAAGTGCCGACAACTCGCCTAACCTACATCTTCCCATCAGTATATTATCGTCAATTGGCGACATTCCCACCGAAGTGTCCATACAAGCAACACGTGACAACGACAGTCTGCTTGTTGAAGATATTGATGCTATTAACCTAGAAAGCTTTGTATTGAGTCCGTTTAGTTTGGTAAAAGCGACTAAAGTGATAGGTGAAATCGCAGAAGACTCTGAGCCAAGTGATTACCTTGATGATATCAACGACGGTGTTGTGATAACTCAAATTCAAGTGCCGACGAATGCCAAGAGACTAATCACTGAGATTGTTTCATCAAGCGCCTCAGACCTAGACTTGTATCTAGTACTCGATAGCAACAACGACGGACAGATTTCTAGTTTTGAAGAGATAGGTCAGAGTATTTCCAGCAATTCGAGTGAAGAAATAGCTGTTAACTATCCGCAAGCGGGTCGCTATTTTATTGTTGTGCAAAGCTTTAGCGGCAGTAGCAGTGCAAGCGATACCTTTGAAATGCGTTATGCGGTGGTAAATGACCAACAAGATGATAGTTTGTCGGTAGAGGCACCTAGCGCTTTGTCGTCTTCCCAACCTTTTGATATGCGCTTTATTCATCAATTATCAGATGCTCAAACTGGAGATGATTTTTATGGTGCAATCGAAATGGGAAGCTCTTCTTCGCGCTCTAACAACCTTGGATTAATTGCAGTAGACATTAGAAGAATCGGTAATGATATTGCATTAAATGCCAACAAAGTAAGAGTTGAGCAAGGTGATAGCGTTGATTTAACCATACTGGTTGCAGCAAATAATACCAACGAGGCGCGTAACTATGAATTAAACATACCCGCGCCTGCAGGAACTAGCTTTAGTAATGTTGGTAGCGGTGTGATTAGCAACGATACTTTGCGCTACAGCGTGAATAAAGCCAGTTTTGATGGCAACTCCTCATCCATAGTATTTACCTTAAACGTAGGGGAAAACGTCACAGCGGGTCCTGTGGATGTTGAACTTAACAGTACCTTGCTCGGACGAAGTTATGATAGCAGCGCACTCATCGAGCCAACACAAGCCATACAAATAGAGGGCCCTCCTAGCATTGACTTTAATGGTAATCCGTCGACTACGTTGAATGTGTTTGAAACGCAAACATTAATTGTACCCATCAATATTGTTGACCCTAATAACGACGCAGTTAGCCTAAGCTTTACTCAAAGCGCGGGACCACAAACGCCGGTTTTGCAAAACAATGGCGAAGTAAGTTTGATTGCGCCCAGTGTTGAATCAGCAACTGAGTTGGTCTACACCGTTGAAGCTGATGATGGTAATGGCAATGTGGTTAGCGCAGAATTTACAGTGAATGTCGCCAACAACGACGCGCCAGTGATTGAAAGCATCAGTGCACCGGCTAATGCTAGTGGCGGTCAGCGAGTGACCATTACGATAACTGCAAGTGATACTGAAAGCGACCCATTAACTATTACGATTAACGGCGTTGAAGGCACTAGTTTAAGTGTAAACGTCCCACGCTCTGGTGCCTCTGTTAGCTACCCTATTTCTGTATCGGACGGTATTAACACGGTGAACGACCAAGTCACAATAAGCTTAACCCAAGCTGCCGTAGAAACTAGCTCCAGTGGCGGTGGCGGTAGCCTTTCGCTTTGGTGGTTAATGGCCATCGCAATGGTGAGTGTATTTAGAAAGGTCAAAGCATCTTGAATATACTTGCGTTCCCCTTTGCCCTAACCTGCGCG
>CAZUON010000040.1:11460-33981 GCA_964621345.1 uncultured Glaciecola sp.
CAAGTTAGTACGCTGTTTATTGTAGGAGGTTCCAGCCTGCGCTGGAATGACGGGTGGATGCTATAGTGACGGGTAGCTGCTAAAGTGACGGGTAGCTGCTAAAGTGACGGCTGGCCGCTAGAATGAAGGATAATGTGACCGAAATGAAGGAGCAATCGCTCCTTAATCAATCAACTTTTGTTTCTTTAACTCACTCACAACGTGTGAGGCTGACGATACCACTTTAGAGTGAATATCTTGCACACCCGTAACATTTGTCTCTAGGGTGATTAGCTTAGTTTCATCGTCAGCAGCAAATACGTCAGTGGCAATAATAGAAGTGGTCGAAATTTCTTTTTGATAAGTTGTTTCACCGTCATAAACCACATAAAAGAACATATCTGCAAGCGTATGAGTAGAGGGGCGGTCTACAACAAGTTCTGTTCGCTCATTCGCTTTTAGTCTATTGATATTAGCATGCACAATGCGGCTCACCATTACGCTATCTAAATTGTATTCGTTGACAAGAGCCAAAATCATTTCTTTATTAAAGGCCTCTTCTTCTTTTATTTTGGTGTGGGCACTTAGCGAATTTACACCTTCCTTTTTTAACTCTTCACCGATGGCATTTTCTACTTCCATGGTGTGATATTTGTCTTTACCAACCGCAACAATAAGGACATTTTTTATAGGCGTAAAATTCGCACTTGTTTTGTATTCAGTTTTACTCGAAGTATGATTTGCTGCACAACCGGCCAAAGCAACAATAAAACACAACACGGTACTGCGGCCTAAAAATTTAAGTGACATTTGCATGAACATCCTATCTAAGAATTAATATAAGGTTAGTTTAATAGCGTTAATAAATTACTGATATTTGTTGTTGAGTATACGCACAAGTCCAGTCCGCTTCACCATAAATCAAAAACATAAACCAACAAGCAGTATTAAATTGCAAGCCTAGACAAACGACGTTGTACTATCCTGACCCGCCAAGTCATAAGCACTGCCGCCGAACTTAAGCCTACAATAAATCCAATCCAAAAGCCCTTTGCCGACATCGCTGGCCCGGCGTAGTCGGTTAGCCCTAAAATGATGCCCGTAGGAAAGCCTATAACCCAGTAGCAAAATACACTGATCATAAGCATGGCTCTTGTATCTTTATAACCGCGCAGCGCATTTGCTGACACCACTTGCACCGCATCTGAGAATTGATAAACAGCAGCAAAGAGCAACAAGGCACTTGCGTATTCAATTACCTCTCGCTCATTGGAGTACAAGCTTGCAATATAATCTCGACCTAAAATGGTACCGCTCGCTGTAATCAACACCGTAAACGTCGCTAATACTAGCGCAGCAAAATATGCTGTTTTCGCCACAGGAGTGCGTTCTTCACCAATAAGGTGGCCAATTCTAATCGCGACCGACAAACCAATGCTCAGGGGGATCATAAAGATTAACGAGGAGAAATTAAGTGCCACCTGATGCGAAGCCACCGTCATGTGGCCAAGGGGTGCAAGTAAAATAGCAACTGCCGCAAACAGGCTGACTTCGGCTAAAAAGGTTAAGGCAATCGGAACGCCTTGTTTTGCCACGGCAAGTATAACGGCAGGATCAGGTTTGCAGATGCTCTGATATAACTCGTATTGTTTTAGCTTTTTTGCAAACAGCGTATATAAATATGTAGCAAAGGCCATGACGTAAAACACAATCATGGTAGCAAGTCCACATCCCGCCCCGCCCATTTCAGGCAGGCCAAACAACCCGTTGATTAAAATATAGTTGGCTGGAATATTCACTAATAAACCAGCGAACATTATCACCATGGTGGGGCGTGTTTTTGATAAACCTTCGCAGTAGTTTCGAAGACTCTGATAAATAGCAAATGCCGGCGCACTCATCAATACAAAGACCACATACTGAAGAGTTTCGCTGCGCATGCGCGCGTCCATTTCAAGGAGATTTAACAGATTTGGCATCCACAATGCCGACAGCATTACAATTGCAGCGATGAACATAGAGAGGTAAAACGTTTGCCATACCGGTTTGGCAACTTGCATGGGGTCTTTTGCACCATTAAAACGCGCAACGATAGGTGATAGCGCTAAACATACACCTTGCATGAAAATCAAAATAGGCATAGTTACGCTGTGACCAATTGCCACCGAGGCCATATCTAAAGAGTCATAGCGCCCAGCCATTATGGTATCGGACACACCCATCATGGTCTGCATAAGCTGCGCAATCAACAGCGGCCATGCAATTTTTGTTAACTCGCTAAACTCTCGCTTAAACTCACCCATACTTACTTTATGTCATGCGCGGTTTTTGAGGAGCCTTGTACTTGTGCATTTAGCTGCGAGAGTTCATCTTGACTCAACTGACGATACTGCCCTGCTTTTAACCCATCGAGTTTAATATGCATGATGCGTTTGCGAATAAGACGCGTCACCGAATAGCCTAAATACTCACACATACGCCGAATCTGCCTATTTAAACCTTGTGTGAGAACGATATCAAAACTGGTTTTACCAACTTGTTTTATCTCGCAAGGTAAGGTGACGGTATCAAGAATTGGCACGCCACTAGCCATTTTCTGTAAAAAAGAAGGACTAATTGGCCTGTCGACATTAACGCGATATTGTTTCTCGTGAGCGTTTTCGGCACGCAAAATTTTATTAACAATATCACCGTCGTTGGTAAGCAATATTAAGCCTTCAGATGGTTTATCTAAACGTCCGATTGGGAAAATACGCTGTGTATAATTAACCGCATCAACGATATTACCTTGCACTTTACGCTCAGTAGTACAGGTTATGCCAACCGGTTTGTTGTAGGCTAAATACACACGGTCGCTTTTATTCTCTGGCACAGCACTAATGGTTTTACCGTCTACCGATACTTTATCGGTGTCACCAATCTTGGTGCCCAGTTCGGGCACAACGCCATTTACGCGAACACGCTGTTGCTCAATTAATTTATCAGCCTCTCGGCGCGAGCAAAATCCAGTGTCACTTATATATTTGTTTAGTCTTTTCAAGGTCGCCTACTGCTTATGCCTAACAGCGCTAAATTTTGTGGCTAGTTTACACATTAGTGGCGGGCTTTTATAGTTTCAAATTAGCTGAGACTGAAAAACAAAGCGCTATTTTTTCAATAGCGCTTTAATAGCCTCGGTTATCCCCTCTAGGGTGAGTGAATACATTTTGTTTTGCATTATTTCCTGCATAATTTGAATCGAAGCATGATAATGCCAATATTCTTTTGGCTGAGGATTAAGCCATACGCAGTATTCAAAATGGTTTAGGATGCGCTGCATCCATATGCTACCAGGCTCTTCATTCCAATGCTCCACACTGCCACCCGGATAGGTTATCTCATATGGACCCATTGTAGCGTCGCCCACAAAAATCACCTTGTAATCGCTACCATATTTATGGAGAAGCTGATAAGTATCAAGATCGCCATAGCCGCGACGAGAATTATCCTTCCATACCCCCTCGTATATACAGTTATGAAAATAAAAAAACTCAATATGCTTAAACTCGGTGTGCGCCGCTGAAAACAGCTCTTCACAAAGTTTAATATGCGCATCCATCGACCCGCCAATGTCAAAAAACAACAGTAGCTTAATCGCGTTTCGACGCTCAGGTGCCATTTTTATATCAAGGTAGCCAGCGTTTCGCGCAGTAGATGAAATGGTATCGTCGACATCGAGCTGTTCACTTGCCCCCGTTCGAGCAAATTTACGCAATCGCCTGAGCGCTACTTTAATATTACGTGTACCTAGCTCAACGTCACTCGATAAATTTTTGTACTCGCGCTTGTCCCACACTTTTGCAGCTGAAAAGTTGCGGTTACCGTCTTGTCCAATTCTTACGCCCTCTGGGTTGTAACCATAAGCGCCAAAGGGTGATGTACCACCTGTCCCAATCCACTTGTTTCCGCCTTGATGGCGTTTCTCTTGCTCTTTAAGGCGTTCTTGCAAAGTTTCCATCAGTTTATCGAGGCCACCTAATGCTTCGATTTGCTTTTTCTCTTCTTCGCTGAGCACTTTTTCCATTTGCTTGCGTAGCCATTCTTCGGGAATGTTCTCGTCAAACAAATCAATTTGTTGCACGCCTTTGAAATACTCAGCAAAAGCGCGGTCAAATTTGTCGTACTGACTCTCATCCTTTACTAATACCGTGCGAGCTAAGTAATAAAACCCATCCATATCTGCATAGACAACCTGCCCCTTTAATGCACCCATTAAATCGAGATACTCGGTGATACTTGTTGCGACTTTATGTTTTCTAAGCGTAAAGAAAAAGTTAGTTAGCATTGCGCCGCGCCATAAACATTAGTTTTTCAAACAAATGAATGTCTTGTTCGTTTTTAAGTAAAGCACCATACAGTGGCGGTAGCGCATTTTTTGCGTCTTTGTCGGCAATTGCTTCGGGTGGAATATCATCTGCCACGAGTAATTTAAGCCAATCAATAAGTTCAGATGTTGACGGTTTTTTCTTTAACCCGTTTACATCACGAATCTGAAAGAAACTGCTTAGCGCGGTATCGAGTAGCCCCTTTTTGAGTTGAGGGAAATGCACTTCAACGATTTGTCGCATTTGCTCTTCGTTCGGAAATTGAATGTAGTGGAAAAAACAGCGGCGTAAAAAGGCATCCGGCAGCTCTTTTTCATTATTCGATGTGATGATCACGATGGGACGTTGAGCGGCGACCACTCGCTCTTGAGTTTCGTACACAAAAAACTCCATTTTATCGAGTTCTAACAACAAGTCGTTAGGAAACTCAATATCTGCTTTGTCGATTTCATCGATTAACAAAACGGGTCGTTTTTCTGCTGTAAAGGCCTGCCACAACTTACCTTTTACAATGTAATTGCTAATATCTTTAACACGCTCATCGCCTAACTGCGAATCGCGTAAGCGTGATACCGCATCATATTCATACAAACCCTGCTGCGCCTTGGTAGTCGATTTGATATGCCATTGCAGTAACGAAGTACCCAGAACACTTGCTAGCTCCTCTGCCAGCATAGTTTTACCCGTTCCCGGCTCGCCCTTTATAAGTAAAGGTTTTTCAAGGGTAATTGCCGCATTTACAGCAAGCTGTAACTCTTTACTCGCGATATAATTTTCAGTACCTGTAAATCCCATTACTTCTCTCTTTTGTATTTTGATGGCTACAACACCCAAAATTTGATGTTAGCGTTTCAAATAAACGCTTTGACCCGATAAAAAGGCAAAGCGTGTAATTTTTATCTTAGCGATACGGTCTTAGTGCTCTCAACCTGAGACTTAAGCGTATACCCAGTAATAATGTTAAGTAAAAATAAGATATAGCAAAATAAACCTTTGCTTTTTTACATTATTGCTTAAGCTAATGTAAACATTTTACGCATAACACAACACTTAAGTTTATTGATATGCTTTGATAACTTAAGTCGATAAATAAGTCGCTAACTAAAATAGTGCTAATGATAAAATAAAAGGATTCTGCAACATGAACGTATTCGACGATAATTCACTGGCCATTGGTAATACTCCCCTAGTAAAATTAAATCGTATTGTTTCTGGTAATGTTTACGCCAAAATTGAAAGCCGCAACCCAAGCTTCAGCGTTAAGTGCCGTATTGGCGCGAATATGATCTGGGACGCCGAGAAACAAGGTGTTCTGACTCCAGAAAAAGAAATTATCGAAGCGACCAGCGGTAACACGGGGATTGCACTTGCGTTTGTAGCAGCATCTCGTGGTTATAAAATCACATTAACCATGCCATCTAGTATGTCGCTTGAACGGCGCAAGTTGCTCAAAGCGCTTGGCGCAAATGTCGTTTTAACTGAGCCACCTAAAGGTATGAAAGGTGCGGTAGCCAAAGTCCAAGAATTGATGGAAGCTAATCCGGGCAAATACGTGCCTATGCATCAGTTCGACAATCCTGCTAACCCAGAAATTCATGAAAAAACTACTGGCCCTGAAATTTGGGATGCTACCGACGGTAAAGTCGACGCATTTGTAGTTGGTGTAGGCACAGGTGGCACCTTAAGTGGCACATCGCGCTACCTGAAAAAAACAAAAGGTAAAGCAATTACCACCGTAGCGGTTGAGCCGGAAGACTCACCTGTTATCACCCAAGCCTTAGCCGGCGAAGACTTGACCCCAGCGCCGCATAAAATTCAAGGTATTGGTGCAGGTTTTATCCCTGGCAACCTTGATTTGAGCTTAATTGACGAAGTAGAGCGTGTTAGTAATGACGACTGCTTTGCGATGTGCCAACGCTTAATGAAGGAAGAAGGAATTTTAGCGGGTATTTCCTCAGGTGCCGCAGTTGTTGCAGCAAAGCGTTTTGCTGAGCGTCCTGAAAACAAAGATAAAGTGATAGTGGTATTGCTAGCGAGTGGTACAGAACGTTATTTAAGTAGTCCATTATTTGCGGGTGAGTTTTCTGAGCACGAAGAAGTGCAATAACTGAAACCTCACTAACAAGGCATTTCGTAAAAGAGAGCTTCGGCTCTCTTTTTTTGTGCGCAGTGTATGAAGGTGTAAATACACCATTAAAGGCTATCATTTCAAACAAAAATCACCTTATGAATCCTCCCCTTTGGTCGATACCTTACCTAGAGGTGATATACGTAATGAAATACATATTAATAAGTTTATTGTCGGTGTTATTACTTGCTGGCTGTTCAGGTGACAACAGTGAAGACATAAACGCCGGGCGTTATGGCATGATGAGCACAGATACGCCACAGTACACAGCCATTGTATTTATGCGCGCAATATATCAAGACAAAAACCTAGATGCCGCTATAGAGCTTTCAGACGAGCGCTTCGCGCGCATCTTAAAAAATCACCATACCAACAAAAATGTGCAACGACATATGCTAAACCTTCGCCTCGACGAAATGACAGTAGACCCTGTTTCGGGCGGCACGCTAATACTGTCAGATGTGCAAAAAGAAGCTGATATAGAAGTCAAAATCGTGGGTAAATTCGAGGGTGAACAAGTCGTAGACCTAAAGACGCTATCTATGATTAGAGATGGCGGGAAATGGCTAGTGGTAGACATTAAAAACACTATCCCTAGCCATTAAAAGACTCTTTTAACGCATTTTTTATCCAGCTTTTTAATCACAATGCACATTCACGGTAGTATTTTCTCCCCATTTTTAGCTTAGGCTGTCATACTCGTAGCCCTTACAAGCATGATGGCGTTACAACACAAACGACACTATGTGGCTACTCAACATCAATACAAAGGAAATGTCTTGCAGCAATGAGCAAAATAACGGCTTTAGGCTTTAGAGCTTATAAACACTATGCAAGTTGTTGCATTATTGCCCTACTTTGCATCGTCATGTTTATGCTCCCTGAATCAATCAGCCAACATTTAGTGCTTACGCAAGACGCATTTAAAAATAATGAGATGTGGCGCACTTTAAGTGCCCACTTTATGCATACCAATCTATGGCATTTACTGTTAAATCTCGCTGGCTTATACCTCACTTGGTTTCTGTTTTATGAGCAATTGAGTTGGCGACGCGTACTCTTTGTTATGCTGACATGTACCATTGGCCTGTCGATAGTATTGCAAGTCACCCAGCACTTGAATTCCATTGCATGGTATGTAGGTTTATCGGGCACTTTACACGGTATTTTTGCCTTCGCTTTAGTGCTCGACCTCAAAACAAAACGAATGTCGACTTATGTACTGATAGCACTTGGTATTACTAAGTTATTATACGAGCAACTTGGCGGCTCAAACGCCGATACAGAAGCGTTGATTGGAGCGAGTGTGGCAATAGATGCACATTTATGGGGAGCAGTACTTGGGGTACTGACGGGTTTTATCGCACTTATTATCGAGACCGCGAGAAGCGCTACAAAATAAGTAGAGCGCTTGCATATGTGCAAGCACTCTGTAATGACTCTTACAAGTGAGTTTCAAACAACTTATGAATTCTGCGGTACTCGTCCAACCATGAGCTTGGCTGTACAAAACCATGAGGCTCTACCGGATAAATAGCCGTCTCGAAATCTTCTTTTTCCAGCTCAATTAAACGTTGTACCAATCTGACAACATCCACAAAAAACACGTTATTGTCGACCATAGGGGCGTTCATCAATAATGGCTTAGTTAAGCCTTCAGCGAAATAAATCGGTGAACTGCGCTCGTAAGCAATTGGGTCAACGTCAGGTGTATTTAAAATGTTAGAGGTATAAGGCGTATTGTAATGTGCCCAATCCGATACCGGACGAAGTGCCGCCCCTGCTTGGAACAGGTCAGGCTCATTAAACAGCGCCATAAAGGTCAAAAAGCCGCCGTAAGAACCACCATAGGTACCAATGCGAGCGCGGTCTACATTTGCGTTATCTACCAACCAGTCCACGCCGTCTTTTAAATCTTGTACTTCTGGAGTACCCATTTGACGATAAATTGCAGTGCGCCAATCTCGCCCATATCCTGCTGAGGCTCTAAAATCCATATCAAGTACTACGTAACCTTGGCTAATCAACAAGTTATGAAACATAAATTCTCTAAAGTATCCTGACCAACCAAGGTGTGCGTTTTGCAAGTAGCCCGCACCATGATTAAACACTACCGCTCGACGTTTCTCAGCATTTACGTTTTCAGGCATGTAAACGCGTGAATAGATTGGCTGTTCAGTATCACTTGAAGGTATGGCCACAATAGACGGTGCTTTCCAATCGATGGATAAAAAGGCATCGCTCACCGTATTGGTTAAACGCTTTGGCTCACTGCTTACGTTATTAGCTTTAACATAAAGCTCCGGAGGCATAGTCAGCTTACTATGGGTCAGCAACAGTTGGCTTTCATCGGGGCTAAGCACAAAGTCGGTCATACCGTTAAGGTCAGTTAAGGCTTCGGTTTCACCGCTTGCTAGGTTGGTGCGGTATATCTCAAAAATACCGGGGTGTTTAACGTTTGCTTTGTAGTAAGCGTGGCTGCCGTCTTTAGATAAGTGCACGTCATCTACAACATAGTTACCTGACGTGACTTGACGTAATTCACCGTCTAATGGTTTTACATATAAATGAGAATAGCCAGATTCTTCTGATAAAAAGTACAAAGAGGATGTGTCTTCTACCCAGCCAAATTGGTTAAAGCGGTAGTTAATCCAAGCATCATCATGTAAACGGTGTTGAGTGGTAAAGGCTGAATCTGTACTGGCGTCCATAGTCACTATCCAGCGGTCTTTGTTATCCCACGCTTCAAGCATTAAGGCGACATTACTAGAATCATCTTGCCAACGTATGGGCATAGCGCTAGCGTACCAGTTATATAAGAGTCCGATATCACGAGGTAAACGATTTGCCTGATAGGTCTCCCCTCTCGCCTCCGCATTCTCGCGCTTCTCGTTTTCTAATACGTCTTCGTTATACCCCGGCAAATTCACATAAGAGATTTCTTTATGTGTGTTATTTGCCACATCGACTAAATAAATAGAATGGCTTACCGGCTTAGCATCGGCAACCCGTTGACGCACGGGTTGCGCAGCAATACGACCATCTTCTTCAATGTAATCGGGCATAATATCACTATCGTCACGCGTAGCGGTATCTTCGCGGCTAACGATAATTGCGTAACGACCGTCGGGTGAAAGGCTTGCTAGTACATTTATTTCGCCTTTATCCAAATAAATCTCTGTACCCATTACTGCATCATTTTGTGCTTTAATGGCTTTACGCAAATCTTCTCTGTCTTGACGGTTTTTACGCTGGACATTTACGTATTCGATGAGCTTGAGTTGTTCCTCTGCAATATAGTCTTTAGGCGCTTTTACTGCCTTTGGTGCATCAGCAAACTTCCAAGACATAATTTGTTGGTACTCAGTGCCATCTGCATTAATGCTATAAAAACCATTGTCTACTTGAAACGATACGCCTGATTCTTGAAAGTAACGTAAATTCCTCGCAGTGGCTGAGTCTCTGGTAAGTTGCACAATATCATTACTGCCTCGTTTTTTAGCAAATACATCGCCTTCATATATCCATGCAATAAAGTCGTGGTCTTTATCGTCGATGACTGCATCGTAAGACACTTCATGTAGCTCCGACAATGGCACTTTTTCACCATTGCCAGCATCTGCACTGGTCATATACAAATCACGTAGCGTTGCACCTTCTTGCTTACGAGAGTAAAGAATATTCTGGGAATCGAATGAGAAAAAGGCGTTTTCAGGTTGGCGACCAAGCCAATCGGGGTCGGCCATAATTTGCTCCATGGTCAACTTCGCGCTTTGTACAGTTTCTGAGGCACTCAAGCGCTGATTTGCTTGAGCTTGAGTCACTGTAGCCGTTGGGAAACTTGCGTTATTGCTTGGCGCTGATGCTTTATTTTGCGTCCCTGCATCTTTTGTTGCCGAACATGCGCTCACAACTGAAAGGGCGAGCACGATTGCACTTAACTTGATTGTCTTCATAGGCGTTTTCATCTTATTATTTTCATCACGTTTAAATACGAATAGGTTAATTTTCATAAGTCAGTACGACGTATCAAAAATTCTCGACCATAGTTTACACGCTTGTGATCTAAATAAAATCCAAAACAATATTAATGATGTGATATAAAACCCAGAAAATAGCACTCTAAATATAAGAGCGTTTACTCGGCATAACCTAAAAAAGGCAATCTAATGAAGAAAATAATAACGGCAGCGGCATTGATGATGGCCGCCGGTAGCGCCAGCGCAAACCAGTGTCCAGACGTACTAAAACACATGAAGCGTAAGCTAAACTCTCAAGAAGTCGTTAATTTATGTGAAGCATACAGCGGCAAAGCAGTCTTGTTTGTAAATACTGCAAGCAAATGTGGCTTCACGCCGCAGTTCGAAGGTTTAGAGGCATTGTATACAAACTACAAAGACGATGGTTTTGTTGTATTGGGCTTCCCGTCTAATGATTTTGCACAAGAATACTCAGACGAAAGTAAAACCGCCGAAGTGTGTGAGCTTACCTATGGTGTTAACTTCCCAATGTTTGAACCAATGTCGGTGCGTGGCGATAACGCTGACCCGCTCTATGCAAAACTAGCCGAAGAGACGGGTAAATCACCAAAGTGGAACTTTAACAAGTACCTGATGGACAAAAATGGTAACGTTGTTGCGCATTACGGCTCTACTACAAAGCCTGATGACGAAGATTTTATCAAAGACCTTACAGCAGCACTGACTGTTGAAAATGCCTCTGACTAGCTTGTTCTAGTAACACCAGTTTAGAGCTTAAAGATAGCGCCTGTAATGGCGCTATTTTTTTACCTTTTATACATATCGCGCGCTGAAACTAAGCGTAGATGCGGATAAAGCCGAAATCTAAAACAAAAAAAGCCCCGCACAAGGCGGGGCTATCAACACACTCAACTAGGAACACACTCCTAATAAATGACTCCTCATTTACTAGCAGTTACTGTATTAGTCAGCAGACAGTCCTTTTAGTTCAACAATTTTTGCAGAAAAATTTTGCCACGCTGTATTTGCCGATTCTTCGCCCATTGCAAGCCCTTCGATGTATAAAAACTGAATCTCATTAATGCCAATAAATTCAAGGAAGTTTTTCAAATATCCACTCTGAGTATCAAGAGCAGTACCGGCATACTTGCCGCCACGAGCCGCTAAAATAGTCGCTGATTTACCCGTTAACATACCTTGCGGCCCGTTTTCGGTATAACGAAAGGTAATACCGGCTCTGGCGACACGGTCAAAAAAGGCTTTTAATACCGATGGGATCCCAAAATTATACATTGGAACGGCTAGCACTATTTCATCCGCCCTTTGCATGGCCGAAATAAAGCTTTCTGAGTACGCTGCTAATTCAGTTTCTTGTGCGCTGCGTGCACCTGCATCTATGCCCCAGGCCTGCATTTCTGCTTGTGTCAGGTGCGGTAACTCAAGTTGCATCAAATCTATTTGTTCAATAGTAGCGGTGTCATCGTCATACATTGACGATACATATTGCGCTGCCGCTTTTGTGCTGTTACCCGCTGAACCCTGTAAACTGCTGTTAATGACTAATATATTTTTCATCTTAAATCCTTATTTAGTGATTAAGGACATTGTATATATCTACAATTAAGAAAAATATTGCATTAATTCGCGTATTTAATACTATTTTTTAGAAAGATTAGGCTAGACTTTACTCACCCGCTCAACTCACTTTGCTCATTGCTCTATCAATGTCAGCAATAAGATCTTGGATATTCTCAATACCAATACTAAAACGCAGTAATGAATCGGAAATCCCCATTGCCTCTCGCTGTTGCGCACCATTTTCATAAAAAATGGTGGTGGCAACGGGCAAGACTAAGGTGCGAGTGTCGCCCAAATGAGTGGCGCAGATAATAAGTTCAAGAGCGTTTATAAAGGCGCGTAAATCGATATGCTCGGCCAACTCAATACTTAAAATTCCGCCGTATTGGTGGCTAAATAACTTCCCTGCTCGGGTATGATGAGGATGATTTTTTAGGCCTGGGTAAAAGACTTTATTCACCCCGCTATGTTGTTCAAAATATTCAGCTAACGCGAGGCCATTACTACAGGTTTGCTGCATTCTTAGGTTGAGAGTTTCCAAACCGACCGAGATTTGATGCGCTGCGCTAGGTGCAAGCGTGGCCCCCATGTCACGCAGACCACGCTTACGTATTTGAGTGAGGCCCCATTGTTGTTGGTCTGCTACTTTGTATTTATCACTAATATTTTCAAATTTAGACCAGTCGTAATTCCCTAAATCAGCAATCACACCGCCTAAAACATTACCGTGGCCAGCAATATACTTTGTAAGTGAGGTTGCCACTAAGGAAGCTTTGACCGCCTTGGCGTCCAACAAGCATGCTGGAGTCATGGTGTTGTCGATAATAAACAGTATGTTATGCTGTTCGCATACATCTCCAATCGCTTCTAAGTCGCTTACTTGGGTACCTGGATTGGCAATCGATTCGCAAAACACGGCTTTGGTATTGCTCTGTACAGCCTCTGCAACGCTCGCTACATTGCTCACATCAACGTAACTCACCGCAATATCAAACTCCGACAAGGTTTGAAAAAAGCTCAAAGTATTGCCAAACAAGTAACGACTCACAATGACATGGTCGCCGGCCTTTAACAGTGAGAACATAGTGCTGCTAATTCCAGCCATACCCGTTGCAAAACATACTGCACCTACGCCACCTTCTAATGCGTTTAACATATTTTGCAAAGCAACAGCCGAGCCTGATGAACTACGTGAATACACATGACCTGGCTTTCTACCCTGAAATACTGCCTCTAAATCAGCAACATCGTCGAACTCAAACAAGACTGAGTTGTTTGTTGCTTCATGCACTGCACCATGCTGAGGACGATTTAGTAAGCGATCGCCATGAACTAATTGGGTGTTTCTTACACGTTTATTCAAAGTTTTTTCACTGTATAAAGTTAATTGCTGAGTGTTAACGCCATAATTTAAATACAGTAGAGCAAACTTATGCAAGCCGCTTTATGCGCCACAGGAACATGCTTTAGCGTATTAGTGAAAGATTTAACACTCGATTTCGTTTGATGTTAGCGAAACTAGTCTCTATTGTATAGACAGCTTTCTTATTAAATAGTCTCCTTAGTTGTTGAAATACCATGTGTATATTATTTATCGCTGTTGAGCAGCATCCTAACTTTCCATTAATCATTGCCGCAAACAGAGATGAGTTTCACCCACGCCCTACTCAAGCTTCTGAGTTCTGGCCACAATATCCCGGTGTTTTAGCAGGCAAAGACCTAGAAGCCGGTGGCAGTTGGATGGGAGTATCGAAAAAAGGGAAATTAGCCGCATTAACAAATATAAGAGCGCCGGGGAAAGAACGCAGCGACGCTAATAGTCGCGGTGAGCTCGTCATGGATTTTTTATCACAAGATTTCAATAGCGAAGCTTACTTAAAGCATCTTTCAAAAAATGCGGAGCGCTATAACGGTTATAATCTGCTGTTTGGTGAGCTAGACAATTTACAGGTGTATAACAACTTTGAAGACTCTGTTTATAGTCTGAATAAAGGCATTTACGGACTCTCAAACGCCAACCTTAATAGCCCGTGGCCGAAACTAGACTTAGGCCGCAGTGAGCTAGCAAAATACTGCCAGCAAAGCGCTGAGCTTAATATTGAGCATTTATTCCACTTGTTGGGGAACAGCAATCAAGCCGGCGATGAAGTGCTCCCTCAAACCGGTGTGCCCATTGAATGGGAACGTAAATTATCTTCAATCTTTATCTCATCGCCTGATTACGGTACTCGTTCTAGCACCGTTTTGTTACTTGATAGCTTTGGACAGGTATTTTGGCAAGAACGGAGTTTTAATCCACAAAGTGAAGTTGTTGACCAGCAGTGCTATTTGTTTAAGTTGGATGCTAAATAGCATTCAAATATTCCAACTTAAAGCCACATTGATTGAATATTCAGCTCGAAATTTTGCCTAATTCGGGCATAATGCCAACACACGAACGCTTTTAAACAGCGTTCATTATCGCTAACAACTACTTTAAAGGATAACCGCTCGTGTTCGAAACATTACCCGCCCTTTCTCCCGACCCGATTCTTGGCCTGTCGGCTGCATTTAAAGAAGACAACAACCCTAAAAAGATTGATTTGGGTGTGGGTGTATACAAAGACGAGCATGGCAACACGCCTATTTTAAAGGCTGTTACCTTGGCACAAGCGGTATTACAAGAACGTGAAAGTTCCAAAGTCTACATTACACCGCAAGGACATCAAGGTTATATTGATGGCATGCTGGAATTGCTTTTTGGGGCTCACAGCAAAGTGTTAGCAGATAAGCGCGTAGCCGCAGTGCAAGCGCCTGGTGGTTGCGGTGCATTGCGGATTTTGGCTGAATTACTGGTTAGAGTAAATAAAGATACTGTCGTTTGGGTAAGTGACCCAACATGGGCGAATCATATGCCTTTATTAGGCGATGCAGGTATTACCCTAAAAACCTATCCATATTTTGATAAAAGCACAGCTAGTATCAAATTTGACGAAATGATGGATTGTTTAAAAGATGTCAAAAAAGGCGATGTGGTGTTACTACATGGTTGCTGTCATAACCCTACTGGCGCAGACCTAACTAACGAACAATGGCAAGCGGTAGCAAAGCTGGCAGTCGATAATGGATTTTTACCCTTTGTAGATGTCGCCTATCAAGGCTTTGGTGATGGCTTACAAGAAGATGCTTATGGGCTGCGTTTATTAGCAGAGAGCTGTGAAGAAGTGATTGTTGCTGCCTCATGTAGTAAAAACTTTGGGTTATATCGTGAGCGCGTTGGTTTAGCAGCAATATTAACAAAAGACGCTAGCACCGCAAAAATTGCACAATCGCAAATTCAATCTGTCGCCCGTGGTATTTACTCCATGCCGCCTTCGTATGGTGGTGCACTGGTTGATATTATTTTGTCTGACACGCAGCTTTATACTACGTGGACAACTGAAGTTGCAGATATGCGCGAGCGCATGATTACCTTACGTAAGCTCTTAGTTGATAATTTAAATAAGCAAGGCGTAGATAAAGACTTTGACTTTGTAAATCAGCAAAAAGGAATGTTTTCATTTTTATGTATTGCGCCAGAGCAGGTGCAACGATTAATAAAAGAACATAGTGTGTATTTTGTTGATTCGAGCCGCGTGAATATTGCGGGGATCAGCCATGCAAATGTAGATGTGCTTGCTAAGGCGATTGCGGATACTTTGAAAGCTTAGAATGTTTACTTTTAGGAGCTCTCGGCCGACGCTTAATACTGTTCGCATAGGAGAATTTGTCATTCCAACCTAGGTTGGAATCTCTTAATTCGGCAGCAAAAGCTGGCACAAAACATGCGAATTTGCTCTTAATCCTTGTTTGTAAGAGGTACTGGCCTTCGCCGACATGACGGTAGGAGATGCGAGTAGCTCGCCCCTTTCGTCATTCCTGCGTAGGCAGGAATCTCCTAATTCGGCCACGGTTGTTTGACAGGGGTACCGGCCTCCGCCGGCATGACAAATATTGCCTGCATGACAAGCATTGTCGGTATGACGGATGATGCTTTTAGGAATGGGATTAAGCCTTCGCTCAGATGACTTTGTTTTATTGCGCTTATACGCTTTTAAGCAGCGCTAAGTAAGCTTTAGCGCCGCTGGTTTCGTTTTAGCGGGTGACTACGTAAAGTGAATGAATAATGCCGGGTACGTAAAAAAATAAGCATAAAACGATGTTTATAAGAAGATGCTTGTCTGCTCCGCTTTTTAAAAATACCGCTACTGGTGGTAATAAAATAGCCAAAATAATAAGCAATAACTTGTTCATATGAGTCCCTTTTATAGTTTTAGTTGATTGTTAAAATTGCGGTCATTAGCAATCTCAGCTCAAATATACATCAACAAAATGTAAAGTTCGTGCTTAATTTGGCATTACATGTGTATTTATATGACTATTGTGTTGAACTTTTGTGCGAAATTTCATCTAATAAGGGTGTAAAGAGCAAATTTATCAACCTTAGAACCTTAAAGGATAATAATGTACATCCCTAGCCAGTACATCCCTGTCAATACAAACAAAGCAAAGCCGGTTGCACGCAAAGCGGTAACCTTTGATAAGGCTGAGAGTGAAGCCGACAGTGCCAAGCAGGCGGTATTTGGTCAGGTGATGCGTTATGATCAAAGAGAAGGCCAAGACAGACGTCAGCGTGATATCAAGCCATTGTTAGACACCCGTACAGGGCAAGACAGACGTTTAGAAGCGAGAAAAAAGCGTATTGATGTAAGTGCATAGGGTGCAATAACCGCCACGCGCTCAATACGCTAATCATACTTACTATAATCTACATAGTATTTAATTTTGCGCCTAGTCACTTAGCTCCAAGCGCAAAACCAAAATCACCATTTTTATATAACTTTACGCAAGCATTCCACCATCCACAATAACGCACGCGCCGGTTGTGTAACTCGAGGCATCCGATACTAGATAAAGTACCGTTCCAGCCATCTCGTCTGGGTCTGCCACGCGGCCTAGTGGAATCACTTTTAAGGCCGATTTCAGGATACTATCGTTCGTCGTTAAAGCCGATGCAAATTTAGTATCGGTGAGGCCAGGTAATAAGGCATTTACACGAATATTATGCTTACCGCACTCTTTGGCAAAGGACTTAGTCATGCTGATAACCGCGGCTTTGGTAATGCTGTAAATACCCTGCATATCGCCCGGCGAGATCCCATTTACCGAAGCGGTATTTAAAATCACACCACTGCCCTGCTCGCGCATCATCTTACCCGCTTCAACAGACATGAAAAAGTACCCACGCACATTAACATCTACCGTTTTACTATAAGCGGCTAAATCCGTATCGAGAATATGTCCAAAATATGGATTAGCTGCAGCGTTGTTAACGAGTATGTCAATGGTGCCAAATTCGCTTTTGATATGATCAAATAAAGCCGTTATTTGAGTCATCTCGCCTACATGGCATGGAAAAGCCGACGCTTTACCCCCTGCCTCTCTAATACTGTTTGCCACCGCTTCACAAGCTTCAATTTTTCGACTTGAAACAACCACATGGGCCCCTTTAGACGCAAGCAAACGGGCGATAGACTCGCCAATACCGCGGCTTGCACCGGTAACAACTGCGATTTTTCCGCTTAAATCAAATAAGTCTTTCATTTCGATATCCTTTTAAAAACAAGCTTGCTTATTAAGCAAGCATACCGCCGTCTAAAGTAAACGCATGTCCGTTCATGAAGCTACTTTCGTCACTACATAACCAAGCGACTGCTGCAGATACCTCTTCAACGCGGCCTAAGCGACGCAGAGGACTAGCTTTGACTATTGCGTTTTGACCACGCTCATCTAATGTTTTTAAGGTATTTTGCACCATTGGTGTATCTATAAAACTAGGACAAACTGCATTAAAGCGAATATTTGCTTTCGCATACTCTACCGCGGCAGATTTTGTGAGTCCCATTACACCGTGCTTGGACGCGCTATAGGCTGAAATTGCTGGAGAAGAGCGCAAACCAGCAACAGACGCCACGTTAATAACGTGCCCTCCTTTGCCCAACATACACGCTAATGCACCGCGCATACAATGCCATACCCCTTTAAGGTTAACCGCGATTTGACGATCAAAATCGTCATCGCTAAGCTCGTGCATGGGGGCAGGCTTATGGTCAATACCAGCGTTGTTAATCACTACATCTAGACCGCCTAAGGTTTTCATGGCAAATCCAAACAATGCTTTGACCGATTCTCCATCAGCAACATCTACTTTATGAAAAGCGATACTGTGGCCGTCTTTTGTTGCTTGCTCGGCGATGTCATTGCCAGCTTGTTCAGCCAAATCAGCAATCACAACTTTAGCGCCTCGTTGTGCTAACAGCACAGCACTCGCTGCGCCAATACCTGAAGCGCCGCCAGTAATTAAAATACGCTTATTGGTTACATCAGCTGCAGGATAAGTCATATCTACTCACCCACTTTTAATATAAGCTTGCCGAAGTTTTCGCCCTTAAAGAGCATCATTAACGTGTCTGGAAATGTCTCGATACCATCAACAATGTGCTCTTTTACTTTCATTTGACCGCTTTGTACCCAGCCGCCAATTTCTTTCATCGCAATCGGGTATTCTTTGATATTATCAAATACAACAATCCCTTCCATGCGCGCGCGATTAACAAGTAGCGACAGATAATTAGAAGGTCCTTTAACAGCGGTTGTATTGTTGTATTGGCTTATTGCACCACAAATTACAATGCGTGCTTTAAAGTTTATTTGAGTAAGCACATCGTCAAGAATATCGCCGCCAACGTTATCAAAATAAACGTCTACGCCTTTAGGGCATGCTTGTCTAAGTGCTTTTTTAACATTCTCGCTTTTGTAGTCAATCGCCGCATCAAAGCCTAGTTCATCGATTAAGAACTGGCACTTTTCTTTGCCACCGGCGATACCCACTACACGACAGCCTTTAATTTTAGCAATTTGGCCTACCAAACCGCCTACGGCACCCGCGGCACCAGAGACAACGACTGTTTCACCTTCTTTTGGCTCGCCCGACTTTAACAAACCAAAGTAACCGGTCATACCTGGCATACCCAACACACCTAAATAAGTTGATAGAGGTGCAAGATTTGGGTCAACTTTGTGTACGCCTTTACCGTCGCTTACTTGATATTGCTGAACGCCGGCATACCCTACAACGTAGTCGCCTGCGGCAAAACCGTCGAGCTTACTTTCAATCACTTCTCCTACCGTACCGGCACGCATCACATCACCAATCTGGACGGGCTCAATGTAAGATTTAGCATCGTTTAACCAACCGCGCATTGCAGGGTCTAAAGAAACATAATGTACTTTAACAAGCATTTGACCATCGCCAACTTCAGGCAATGCAGTGGTGGTAAACTCCCAATTTTCTTGAGTGGGTTCGCCTACCGGACGTGATTTAAGTTTCCATTGTTTATTCATTACTTGACTCATTATATTCTCCTTAAAACCAATCTGACTGCATCTGTGCGCAGACATCGTTGTCGTTGTGTAAAAGTTGGAGGTCACGCTCAATAGTGGGCAACTCCCAATCTAAAAAATATTTTGCGGCTTGTACTTTACCTTTGTAAAACGCTGCTGCTGATTCGCTCGCGGCATTTACCAGTAGATTTTCAGCAACGCTTGCTTGTCTAATCCATATCCAGCTCACTACAATACTCGCAAAAGCATTCATCATCGCTTGTGCATTTGCCGATAGTGCCTCGTGCTGGCCACTATGCAGCGACTTGCCAACATGCGTTAGTAAATCGTGTAGTTTGCCCAAATATTGCTGAAGCTTTTGCGATAGCTTCACAGACTCTTCCCCTTTTATGGAAGAAAGGTCACGCTGTATTTCTTGTTGCAATATCTTTAAACCCAAACCGTTCTTTTGCCACAGCTTTCGGAAGGTTAAATCTAGTGCTTGGATCCCGTTAGTACCCTCATGAATGGGATTTAAACGATTGTCGCGCCAAAATTGTTCAGACATATATTCGCGGGTATAACCAGAGCCACCTAGTACCTGAATACCTAAGTCATTTGCCTTCGGTCCATACTCTGATGGCCAGGCTTTGAGCACTGGCGTGAGCAAATCAAGTAACTCTTGTAGTCCCTCTTTTTCGTCTGCGTCTTCGCAAGTATTAATTCGGTCAATCAAGTTTGAGCCGTATAAACACAGAGCCATACCGCCTTCGCTATACGCTTTTTGCGCGAGTAACATACGTTTTACGTCGCCATGCTTGATAATCGGTGCAGCGTCATCTTCAGGTTTGTTATTTGGCGCTACTCGGCCCTGAGTTCGGTCTTTTGCATAATCTAATGAGTACTGATAACCGCGATATCCAATCATCGCAGCACCAAAACCAACGCCAATACGTGCTTCATTCATCATCATAAACATATAACGCAGACCAAAATGTTCCTCGCCCACCAAATAGCCATGACAATCACCATTTTCACCAAAGGTTAAGGCGGTAGATGTAGTACCTCTGTACCCCAACTTGTGTAATAAACCCGCAAGCTGGACATCGTTTCGTTCGGCTGGATTGCCGTCTGCATCGAGGCGATACTTTGGCACAACAAACAGCGAAATACCTTTTACACCGGCAGGACCACCGGGCACTTTCGCTAACACAAGGTGAACGATGTTGTCGGAGAGTTCATGTTCTCCCCCTGATATATATATTTTTGAACCCTTAATACGATACGTACCGTCATCTTGCCTTACCGCGGTGGTGTGAATATCGGCAAGTGAGCTACCTGCATGGGGTTCGGTTAAGGCCATGGTGCCAGTAAAATCACCGGTCATCATTTTAGGCATAAATTGCTGTTTCAAAGACTCACTTGCAAAGTGACTGATAACGTTAATTGCCGCGGCTGTTAAAAACGGATAGCCGGTTGTGGAGGGGTTAGCAGCCATAAAGTACCCTGACACCGCCGTCATCACCGACTCAGGAAGCTGCATGCCACCATCTTCAAAAGAATAACGACCAGCAATAAAACCAGCTTCTCTGAAGGCGTCAAAAGCTACTTTTACATCGCTAATCATGCTGACTTTTTTACCATCAAAGGTCGGTTCGTTTTTGTCAGCAATGTGGTTATGAGGTAAAAAAAGATTCGCGGCCATTTTGTGCGCAGTGTCTAAAACAGCGTCAAAGGTTTCGCGGTTGTGCTCAGCAAATTTGTCGTGAGTACAGAGCGACTCGCAGTTAAGTACATCGTAGAGCTGGAAGGGTAATTCCATATCGTGAATAAGTGTATCAGCCGCCATATTGACCTCTTTATTTACAAAAGAATGTTTAAAAATTGTTAATTACGTCTATCAGGTTTCCTATATTAACGTGAGTTCACATTTCCTTTTAGTGTCATTTATGCCAATATTATGGCGATTAAAGACAACTATTATTTTGGTGAATACATCATGCTTAATCCGGCTTTTATCTACAAAAGCTTAGTCGGCACACCTTTTATTAAAGAAAAAGACCATGCCTTATTATAAGAAGTACCGAGTTACGATTGTTGGGTTTGACGGCGCGCTCTCATCGGTAATCACCGGTGCAATGGATGTATTCTCATTTGCTGGAGTATCGTGGCAACGCTTTAATCACTTAGCACCCGAGCAGCGCTTCAGTGTGAGTTTAGCCAGCCTTAATCAGCGACCAGTAGAATGCATTAATCGTATTACGCTGCACGCAAACGAAGCATTGGAGGACATAACACAAACCGATATTTTACTGATCCCCACGATTGGGGGCTCTATTGAAAAAGTCTTATATGACAATCAAGCTCTTTTACCGCATTTGGTGCGCATTAGCCAAGCAGGCTGCGATCTTGCTAGCAATTGTTCTGGCGCTTTTTTATTGGCAAAAGCGGGCTTATTAGATGGACACAATGCTACTACTCATTGGGGATATGCCGCTTTATTTGCTCAGATGTTTCCAAACGTTAAATTACATATTAACCAAATGGTCACGCAATCTGAGCGTATCTATTGCGCAGGCGGCGGAGCAGCCTTTCATAATTTGTGTTTACTACTGATTGAACGCTATTGCGGTAGAGATATTGCCAAACAGGTCGCAAAGGCACATGTCATCGATGTTCAGCAGAGTCATCAAAGCGCTTTTGCTAATGTAAGGCTACTTAAACAACATCAACAAGCGCATTTAATTAAGGTCCAAGAGTACATCGAAGATAATTATCAGCTGCCGCTTAGTGTTTCTCAGTTAGCAGATATGGTGAATATTACTAACAGAACCTTGAATCGACAGTTCCAGCAATGGGTAAACATGCGCCCTATTGAATACATACAAACTATTCGCGTAGAGCAGGCCAAACGATTGCTTGAAGGCGGGCACAAACATATACAATCATTAGCCTTACAAGTCGGTTACGAAGATGCTTCCTCTTTTGCCAAATTGTTTAAAAAGAGTACCGGGTATACGCCTGCTCAATACAAAGCAAAATTTCATCAAGATTTCGATATTTAGCGGTTTTTATCTACAAGTTTTGCTAA
>CAZUON010000041.1:0-33981 GCA_964621345.1 uncultured Glaciecola sp.
TCAAATAATCACCGTGTTAGTTCAGATTAGAGGATATTTATGGGGATTACAGCCTCCGCTGTAATGACAATGTTTTATTTATATTCTTAAGCGATCAGCATTAGGCGAAGGACACGATGACGGCACTGCGTAGTTTAAGATGCGTAGTAACACAAATGATGTTTAAGTGTATTGTATGATTATGTCCGTTTTACGTCAGAAACGACCGCAATAAACCTTCTTACTCATGCCCGACCTCGCTCTTAGGTACTATTAAAATTGCAATAAGCCAATTACAGCTTAACGCCTTAATGTCGCTCAGTTGAGCGTCCAAACCTATTCATAAGCCCTATAAGATTGAATATGAGCTACCTCATTCAACACAATCAAATAATATTTACTCTTCCCAATCAAACACTAACTGAGCTTGAGGCTCTTTAGGTTCTTGTAGGCCAATTTGTACGCCTAAAAGGCGCACTTGTTTGCCTTCGCCTCGTTGCAAAGCGTCGTGCAGGAGTGAGAGCAATATCTCTTTATCGATACTATCGTGTTTAACCTCTTTGGTGGTTTGCACAAAATCATGAAACTTTACTTTGACCCCTATTTTGTCAATGCCTCTGGACGATAGATATTTGTCTGCTCGCTGAGCAAGCTCCGGAATAAGCTTTTCAGTGAGATAGCTTGCAAGCTCAGCTTCTTCAACCTGATTTGTACTAAAAGTTCGTTCCACTCCTACCGACTTTCTAACCCTCGAGGTTTCTACCCTTCTTGGGTCGTTCCCTTGACATTTTTGCCACAAAGAGCGACCAAACTTGCCAAACTTTTCGACTAAATAACTCTCTGGCAAAGCTTTTATGTCGGCTCCGTGGAGTAAACCTAATTGCTGTAATTTCTCAAAGGTAACCTTGCCCACGCCCGGTATTTTGTTTAGCGGCAAAGCATCAATAAACTCCGAAATTTCATTTGGCGTGACAACATACTGTCCATTGGGCTTATTCATATCTGACGCGACTTTGGCTACAAACTTAATTGGCGCAATACCCGCAGAAGCGGTCAGTTGGAGTTCTTGCTCAATCGTTTTTCGAATATCTTGGGCAATTAAAGTGGCTGAGCCTTTAAACAACTCACAATCGGTAACATCCAAAAAGGCTTCATCTAAAGATAAGGGTTCAATAAGTGAGGTATAACGAGAGAATATTTCGCGAATACGTTGACTAACTTCTTGATATACCTGCATTCGACCCGGCACGATAATCAACTTAGGGCATTTTCGAAGCGCTAAAGCAGATGGCATTGCGCTGCGAACGCCATATTCGCGGGCAATGTAATTACAGGTCGTGAGCACACCGCGGTTTGCTGTTTTGCCACCCACCGCTACCGGGTGCCCGGCTAGATCTGGATTGTCTCGAATCTCTACCGAGACATAAAATGCATCCATATCCACATGCACAATTTTACGCATGCTGCCTACTGAGTATCGACAAATAGTGTGCTTAATGGCGCGGGAGTATGCGCAACAAAACCTTGATAGTAATCAACCGCCATGTCTTTAATAATATGCAGCGCAGCTTCAGTTTCAACGCATTCGGCAATCACTTTTATCTGCTTTGCTTTGGCAATGCCACTGATTGACTCTACCATTTTACGATTAATCTCATCATTCTCGATGTCTCTTACAAACATGCCGTCTATTTTAACGTAATCAACAGGTAACTGTTTTAAATATTCATAAGAGGATGTACCTGTGCCAAAATCATCCAATGAAAACAAGCAGCCCTTTCTATTAAGCTCAAGCATTAAACGATGAGTCGCTTCAATATTTGAAATAGCAGAGGTTTCGGTAATTTCAAAACATACTCGACTCGGGGTAACTTGGTACTGCTCAAGATAGGAAGTAATTAAACTTACCGCATTGCTTTTTATAATAAACTCACCCGAAAGATTAATAGATACCACAAGATCGGAAGGCAGTTTAGGGATAAGCTTAAAGGTATTCTCTAGCACCCATTTATCTATTTCAGTAATTAGGTGAAAGCGCTCCGCCACAGGAATAAAGTGACCTGGTGGTTTTATTTTTCCACTCTCGTCTTTTAGCCGCAACAGGATTTCGATTTTCTTAAGATCAGGTTGTTTATTTGAAAAAATATGCTGGAAATACAACTCAAACTGATTATTGTCGATAGCCTGATGTATCAACGGGATAATTTTCATTTGCTGCTGTGTTTTATCTATATAGTCTTTACTGTAATTGTAAATCGAGACTTCACCGCCGCCCTTGCGCTTACTTTCAAAACAAGTTCGCTCAGCAATACTTAACAAATGTGACACCGAATCGATACTTTCATCGATTTCAACCACCGCCATACTAATCGAATGTTTAAATATTTCGTCGTTCCACTCAAACTTTAAACTTTCAATGCTATCTTTTATCAAATGCCCACGCTTTATCGCACTATCAAGGGATGCGCTTTGCGATAAAACCGCAAATTCATCTCCTCCCATACGAGCGCAGATACATCTAAAGTCGAAGCCCCCGCGCAACAGCTCTGCAATCTGACGTAATAATTCGTCACCTGCAACATGACCACAGGTATCATTGATAATTTTAAATTGGTCCAAATCAATAAAGTATAAAAACCAACGAGCGCTATCAATTTCACCACGCTCCATTACCCCTTTGAGCTCTTGCTCCATAGAATTACGATTGAACATACGAGTTACAAAATCATAATTCGACAAATAGGTAAGCTTGTCTTGCAAACGCCTACGCTCATCAATCTCTCTGCGCAGGTTTTTATTGGAGCTAACTAACTCTAACGTACGTTCCTGGACTTTAATCTCTAAGCTCTCGTTAACGCTTTCTAGCATTAAATTGGCCTTGTCTAAAGACACTAAGAGCTGATTGATTTTTAAGTGGGTATTAACTCTTGCGATAAGCTCCTCAGAACGCACAGGCTTGAGAATATAATCAACGCCTCCGGCCTCAAAGGCCTCTGATAAGTCTTTCGAACTGGCTGTTAAAAACAATACAGGAATATGCTTGAGGTGCTCATCCTGCTTGATGATGCGGCATACTTCAATGCCCGATTGTCCAGGCATGTTAATATCTAAAATAATGATATCGGGCACGGAGTGACCCAGTACAGCTAAAGCTGAGCTACCCGAATTGGCAATCAGCAGCTTTGCTTTATAAGGCTGCAAATAACTCGCCAATACATTTATATTGGTTGGGTCGTCGTCTACAATTAAAATAGTGTGGGAAGCGAGTGTTGTCTGTTTCATTAGGGCCCAGCCAAGATATTCGAAAGGTTATCGTAGTCAAAATGATCTAAGGCCTTTATGACCTCTGACAGCTTTTGCTCATTGGGATGTTTTATTGCCATTGCCTTTAGCTCATTGACCAAAGCGTAAGGCACGAACTCTCTGTTTTTTGCGTACTTCTCAATGTCTGCATAGATCTCATTTAACGCTCTGGCCTCTTCGCCTTTTTCTTCGCTTGTGCGGGCATTAATATCAAATGCTGCATTGGCCTCAATTAGCGCTCTGGCGTCGTCAACACTATCTTCAATGCGCGAGTTTAATTGTTCAATATCACTATGCGTAATCGTATTTTGCTCTATTTTATCCTCTAATGCCTGGCAACATGCAAACAGCATTTCAAACCCTAGATTACCACTACTTCCTTTAAGCGTATGCAGGTACGCTTTAAAATCATGCATTGCTTGTGGGTTATCTGGAAAGCTCAGCTGACTATTTTGTTCATTAAACAACGACAAACTTTGGATGTAGATATCGGGTGATAACGATAAACTTGGCGCTTTGTGCTGCCAATCCATGCTTTTTAGTGGCGCAGTAGGCAAAATTAATGCCTTGGTGTGAGGGTAATGTATATGCTCAGTATGAACATAGTTCGTCGCGTGTTGCAGAAGATGACTGGGGCACAGAGAAAAGCCTTTTTGCAATGCATTCATTAAATGTCCGCTGTCGATGGGTTTTGCAACATAATCATTCATCCCTGCTGCAATACACTTTTCTCTATCTCCTTTAAGCGCATTAGCGGTCATCGCAACAATAGGAATATCGGAATAACGCGCCCCAGCCTCACTCAAACGTATCTTTTTGGTGGCACTATAGCCATCAAGGACGGGCATCTGGCAATCCATTAAAATAAGGGTGAAAGGCTGCTCAGCGTCACTATCGCGCAGCATATTAAGGGCAACTTCGCCATCTTCAGCTAAATCATAATTAAGACGATACTGCTGCATCAGCCCCTGTGCCACTAACTGATTAATCGGGTTATCTTCTACCACTAAAACGCGGTGATAACTTGGCCAACGATACCCGTCATCTGAAGAATTCGGGTTTAGCCCTAAGAGGCTTTGCTCGGTGATCGCTTGAGCTTCGCCATCATGAGTATCGGCGCTTGCAACAAGCTTGATTGTATTGAACAAGTCAACCGTCGCCACCGGTTTAAGCAAGCACCCGTCGAGCCCCAGTGCATTGAGCTCACTACTGCTTACGTTAAAGGATATAGAGCTAAGCATCAGTACTTTTAGCTGCTTACCATAAGGCACCTGTTGACGTAATAATTTGGTAAACGATAAGCCATCCATATTCGGCATGTTCATATCGGTGATAACCAAATCAAACTGAGTATCACTTTGCTTAATCATTGATAAACCGGAGGCTGCATCGATTGCCGTTGAGCAACTGACTCCTATATTCAATAGTTGGCTTGATAATATATCTAAGTTAGTTGGGTTATCATCAACGATTAACACCCGCCAATTACTGATGTCTAGGTCGGGTAAACTCTTAGGCTTAAGCGAGCTCTTAATAAGCCCAACCTCAAAAGTGAAGCAACTACCTTTGCCGAGCGTACTTTGCGCGTTTATCTCGCCTTTCATTAAATCTAGCAAACGTTTAGATATAGCTAAACCCAAACCACTACCACCATATAAACGCGTGGTCGAGGAGTCGACCTGCGAGAACGACTCAAATAAATTACCGATCTTATCCTTAGGAATACCAATACCACTATCGGTCACTTTGCAGACAAATTGGACTTTTGGGCTACCGCTTAAATCATCTTGTAAATATGACTCGGCACTGAGTAGAACCTGACCCTCTTTGGTAAATTTAATAGCGTTATTGAGCAAGTTCGTAATCACTTGGCGTATTCGCATCGGATCGCCTTTAACCATGAGCTGTTCTACACGTGTGACATCGACTAAGAGCTCTATACCTTTCGCTTCCGCCTTTATCGCAAGGGCTTTTGCGCTGTCTTCAAGCAAGGTCTGTAAATTAAAGTCTAGCTGCTCTAGTTCCAACTTACCCGCCTCGACACGCGAGAAGTCTAGTATATCGTTTATAATACCCAACAAGCTTCGAGCACTGCTTTTCGCCACATTTAACTTATTCACTTGGTCTGCATTTAAAGACGAATTCATGACCAGGTCGAGCATACCCAAAACACCATTCATGGGAGTACGTATTTCGTGTGACATACGTGCCAAAAACTCACTTTTTGCCTTATTGGCCGCTTGAGCCTCTAACGATGTTTGAATTAACTTTTCCTTGTTCTTTTTCATCTGTGTGATGTCTCTGGAGATCCCCAAAATACCGGGAGCCTCGTTGTTAGCGAACCGCAACAGTGATTTTTTGGTCTCAAACACAGCTTCAGGGTTATTCTCTTGATGCGTTGCTCTTTCAATAACAAGAGGCTTACCCGTTGCGAGCACCTCATCATCCGTTTGATCAAAGAAGATTTGGTCTTTTTCGTGTGCGATTTGTGCATCGGTCATGCCTATAACTTGGTCTGACGATTTATTAAAGGCTTCAAAAAATGCTTTATTACCTTTGATATAACGCTTTTGCGCATCTTTGCAAAAAATTGGATCGGGGATTGCGTCGAATAAACCTTGCAGCACTGCCTGCTCTTGATATAAATCGTGCATAGCTTTTTCAAGTTGCTGTGTTCTTTCTTTTACTTGTGACTCTAGATTAAGTGCGGCTTCTCGTAGTTCGGTATTTGCGCGCTTGACCATGTGATATAAGCTAGTGGCCAATATCAAAAGTAAAAACAAACATAAGCTCAACAAAGCGATGATAATAAAACGAGCACTGTAGTAACTCGATAACGCCTCTTCTAGGTCAATTTCGGTTGTGATCCCCATGTTTAACTCTGGCGACCAACGCCACGCACCAATTACTGGCACTCCCCGGTAATCACGATAGCCAGAGACATTCTTACTAGACTCTCCTGCTGTAGCCGAACGGGCCATCAAGGTTAGTGCTGTCATAGACCGTTCCGCACTTGTGTTATACATTAAGTTAATACCTGGATCGTAAAGCCGAACATTTGAAACCGCAGACTGGCCTGGATTTAATAGACCTAATTTTTCAAGCGTGGTGTTAAAACGCGAATCGGAGTTCATAATGCCATTTCGGTCAAATAGGTAGGTCTCTCCTGAAGAGCCGATACGCCCAAGTGAAGTGATCTGCGATAGTTCATCTTTGGCAAAGTACAACTCGGCTAGAACACCGATACTTTCTCCCAATACTCTAATAGGTGTGGTGATCATTAAAAGAGTACGGGGGTTGTTATCGATATCTTGAACTATCATAGGAGGAATAATAGTCGCCTTCGATATAGCATCATTAAATAAAGTCGAATGCGATGTTGAAATATTAACCGCATCTATGCGCAGTTGTGATGCGGTCGATAACACAACTTGACCGTTTGTAGCGAAGATAATAAACCCTTGATTGCCTTTAATATCTTGCAACAATCTAAGCTCGTCTTTAATACGCGATATTGTCTCGCTTATCGGCTCTTTGCCTGGTGCAGTTTGCTGTTGTATTTCGTCAATGTTAAGGCGTTGGATTATATTGCTGTTTGATATTTGCGATATCGAATTTTGACGACGGCTCACCCATTGAATTAAGCCATTTTCTGATGTATCTAAAACAACCTCTAGTGCACTTCCGTAATCTTCTAAGGTTTGATTTTTAATCTGTTTTAAAGCATAGATTGTTGCAAGCACCGAAAGCGCAGCAAATATTGATGCAAACAACACAGAGATAAAAAGCGTGCGGCTAGCAAACGTTTTGGACTGAAGAGAATCTAGAGCTTGCGCCATGTTGCTTACTACTTTTAAATATCGCAGATCCTTAATGTATCTCTATAGCATTCAAATGTTAAGCAGTCTTTGAATTTTTAGTAGCTAAATAGTGTAAGCATTTTCCGTCATTATCGCGAAGGCGATAGTCTTCCAGAAACAACGACTGGAGTTAAATTCGGATGCTTTTGGGTAGCCTTACTGATTCATTGGGAGGTTCCAGCCTGCGCTGGAATGACATTTTCTCGTTCACAAGCAGTATTACACATGCGTGTCATGCTGTTCGATTTAGCATTGTCCGTCATTATCGCGAGCGGCCTCCCACTTTCGCATTCTAAATAATTTGGTTATCCTTCCACTCTTTGAGCTTTTTCTCTCTGGCCTCTTCGCGCTCCATACGAGCTTTTTTACGGTCACATGGCTCAGGGCAATCGCAGGCCTTTGCTACGCCTAATGCGCCTAAGCCTCCGCAAGAGCCCGATATACTCTTTTGCTGAAAGATGTAGCCTACCCCCATGGCCAGAGCCATCAGTAAGAAAAACCCAAATGCTAATATAAATATACTCAAAATAACCTCTTTAAACTGTGTTACTGAACTACGTTGACCTGACGTTCAAAAGCAGTAGACCGGTATTCCACGAATTCGGTTCCTTCTTTTGTAATAAATAATGCTGCAATACCTTCCCTTTCAGCAAGCTGTATTCCTTTATCGGCCCCCATTACAATTAATGCAGTTGCTAGGCCATCTGCTTCCATAGTGCTTGTCGCGACCACTGATACCGAAACTAAATTGTGTTGAATCGGATAGAAGGTAGTTGGGTCAATGAGATGTGAATATCTAACGCCATTTTCTTCAAAGTAAATACGGTAGTCACCGGAACTCGCTATCGCATTATCCCCAATCGAAATGATACGCTGAACCGCTCGCTCAGTGCTAATCGGTTTTTCTATCGCAACTAACCAGTCCTCGTTGTTTTGTTTAGTTCCGGAAACTCGCATTTCTCCGCCAATTTCAACCAGATAATTGTTAATACCGTAGTCTTCTAAAATTGCAGCAAGCTCATCTACTCCGTAGCCCTTGGCAATTGTCGATAAATCGATGTACACCCCTGCATTCTCTTTGATCACACGGTTTGCATCAAGCACGAACTTATCAGCACCGACCATCGCTTTAACGCTTTGTATTTGCTCAGCGCTCGGGATATTGTCGGGCTTATTGTCTGGGCCAAAGCCCCATAAGTTGACTAAGGGGCCGACTGTTATATCAAGGGCACCTTCGCTGAGTTTAGATATTCTGAGAGCCTCGAGAATAACATCGCGGGTTTCTGTGCTAATCGGAAACGCTTGGTTGGCTGGAGCTTTATTTAACAATGACAGTTCTGAGTCAGGTATATACGTCGACATCAACTGGTTTATCTCAAGCAAACGCTGGTCGAGTTTGTTTTGTAATTCATTGGCGCTTATTCTCGATTCAGCGTCGTCTTGTAAATATTTCACATTATAAGTGGTTCCCATCGTGCGACCAGATAACGATTCAAGCTGTTCACCTGTGCGACCACAAGCAACTATTAGCAACGATAATGCTATTAAAACCGTTAGCTTCATCAACTTTTGTTTCATCTGCATAAGTACTTATAATCCAATTCTAAACGTAATATAAAAAAGGGGCCAAAAGCCCCTTTTAGTAATACCGATTCTTTTGTTTAGCCACCAAAGTCATCGAGCATGATATTTTCGTCTTCAACACCCATGTCTTTCAACATGTTTATAACCGCGGCGTTCATCATAGGTGGACCACACATGTAGAACTCACAATCTTCTGGTGCAGGATGGTCTTTCAGGTAATTCTCCAACAGTACATTGTGAATAAAGCCTGTGTAACCTTCCCAATTATCTTCTGGTTGCGGATCTGACAATGCAACATGCCAATTAAAGTTCTCATTTTCTTCTTGTAACATGTCAAAATCTTCAACATAGAACATTTCACGACTCGAACGCGCGCCATACCAGAAACTGATTTTACGGTCTGTTTTGATGCGACGTAGTTGGTCAAATATGTGAGAACGCATAGGAGCCATTCCGGCACCACCACCAACAAATACCATTTCAGCTTCGGTTTCTTTAGCAAAGAACTCACCAAATGGGCCAGAAATAGTCACTTTATCTCCCTCTTTAAGAGACCAAATAAACGATGACATTTTACCAGCGGGTAAACTCAAATTATTAGGCGGAGGCGTTGCGATACGCACGTTCAGCATAATAATACCGGCTTCTTCTGGGTAGTTAGCCATTGAATATGCACGGATTGTTTCTTCATCAACTTTTGATTCCACATCAAAGAAACCAAAACGCTCCCAATCAGGACGATATTCATCAGGTACATCAAAGTCACTATACTTCACATGATGGGGTGGAGCTTCGATTTGGATGTAACCACCTGCACGGAAAGGCACGCTTTCACCATCAGGGATCTTAAGTTTCAGTTCTTTAATGAACGTCGCTTCGTTATTGTTAGAAATAACTTCACAATCCCATTTCTTGATGCCAAATACTTCTTCTGGTAACTCAATTTTCATGTCTTGCTTAATCGCAACCTGACACGATAAGCGACAACCTTCTTTTGCTTCACGCTTGGAGATATGGTCAAGCTCAGTAGGTAGAATTTCACCACCGCCTTCTTTAATATCTACTGTACACTGACCGCAAGAACCACCGCCACCACAGGCTGATGATACGAAGATACCTGACTCCGCCAGCGCACCTAAGAGTTTGCCGCCTGGTGATGCGGTAATGACCTTATCTGGGTCATCATTAATCATTATTTTAACATCGCCACTTGGAACGAGTTTAGATTTCGCAAAGGTAATAATTAATACAAGTACTAGTACGATTGCGATAAACATACCAACACCGAGATAAATTTCTATCTGATTCATCGTTTGCTCCTAATTCACTTTACAGTGAAATGCCGGTAAATGATTGAAAACCGAGAGCCATAAGCCCTGCGATCATAAATACCGAACCTAATCCACGGATACCATCTGGCATGTCAGCGTATTTTAACTTCTCACGTACAGCGGCCAGAAGCACAATTGCAATTGCCCAACCGATGCCACTGCCAATGCCATAAACAACACTTTCACTTAAGGTATATTCGCGCTGCACTGCAAAGGCAACACCGCCGAATATTGCACAGTTTACGGTTATAAGCGGCAAGAAGATCCCCAATGCGTTGTATAAAGCTGGGAAGAACTTGTCCAGTGTCATTTCCAGTATCTGGACGAGGGCTGCGATAACGCCGATAAAGGTTAAGAAGTTAAGAAAGCTTAGGTCTGCATCTGGAAAACCAGCCCATGCAAGAGCACCTGGTGCTAACACATTTACATAAATAAGTTGGTTAACCGGCACGGAGATACCCAATACCACGATTACCGCTACACCTAAGCCCATTGATGTTTTTACTTTCTTTGATACTGCTAGGAAAGTACACATCCCTAAAAATAGAGACAAGGCCATGTTTTCAACGAAAATGGCTCTGATTGCTAATGCTGCATAATGTTCCATCAGTACTATTCCTTCGGTTCGACTTGTTCAGGGCGAATGGTACGAATACCCCAAATCATTAGTCCAATTAACATAAACGAGCTAAATGGAAGGATTAACAAACCATTCCCTTGATACCAACCACCGTTTTGCACTAATGGAAGGATTTCAAAGCCAAGAATGGTACCAAAACCAAATAATTCTTTTACTGTGCCAATAACAATAAGGACAAAGCTATAACCTAAGCCATTTCCAATACCGTCTAAAAAGCTCATGAAGGGCGGGCTCTTCATTGCGTATGCTTCAGCACGTCCCATTACGATGCAGTTGGTAATAATCAAGCCAACAAATACAGAAAGCTGCTTAGATATTTCGTACGCATAGGCTTTCAATACTTGGTCAACTACTATTACCAAAGAGGCAATGATGGTCATTTGTATAATTATTCGCACACTTGAGGGTATTTGGTTTCGAATCATCGATATAAATAGATTCGAAAATGCACATACCACTGTCAACGCTAGTGACATTACAAGTGCGGTTTCTAGTTTAGTAGTAATTGCTAATGCAGAACATATTCCAAGAACATGCAATGCGATAGGGTTACTGCCAATTATCGGCCCGAAGAGGGCTTGTTTCATTTCTTTAGTATCAGCCATGTTCGTGCCTTATGATTTCCAAGATTGACGTTTAAGGTAATTACCGTAACCGTTTTCGCCGGCCCAGTATTGCAGAGTATTTTCTACACCGTTACTGGTAAGAGTCGCACCTGAAAGCGCGTCTACCGCATATTGATTACCATCACCTACATTCTTATCAACGCTAATGGCGACATCACCGTCTTTAAACAGTTGCTTGCCATCCCATTTTGCTTGCCAGTCAGGGTTCTGAATTTCGCCCCCTAGGCCCGGTGTTTCTTTGTGTTGATAATAAATAAGTTCCCGTACCGTATGTCCGTCATTGTCTAATGCAAGAAAGCCGTACATTAGGTCCCAAAGACCAGAACCATGCACAGGCAACACTAAACGGGTGACGTTTCCTGACTCGTCTTTTACGTGGTACACACTGGCAACACTCGAACGACGTAAAAAGCCAACATTACTACCTTCGACTTTCACCATGAACTCGGGCTTCTTCGCCGCTTTGTACATGTCAAAGTCGCTAGTTGGCTTGTCAACGTATTCACCGCTAGATAAATCAACGAACTTTTCTTCTACACGTTCATTGTAAATATCAGCAATTTCTTCTTTGCTTGATGCATCACCAAGCAAACCAGCGGCGTTTAATATATTAGACTTTTTATCCAATGCTGCGTTGGTTTCTTGCATAGACCTTAGGCCTACCGCAGAACCTGCTACAACAATCGAACAGACCAAACATACACCAATAACAACTGCCAGTGTTTTACCTAAAGTTTCTTTTTTAGCCGACACGTGCAACCCTCCGCTTGATATTGCTTTGAGCAACAAAATAGTCAAATAATGGTGCCCATAAGTTAGCAAATAAGATAGCTAACATAATCCCCTCAGGGAACGCTGGGTTGAGCACACGAATAAGCACTGTCATTAGACCAATAAAGAATCCATACATCCACTTACCTTGGTTCGTGAAAGAGGCAGATACTGGGTCGGTCGCCATAAAGAACATACCAAAAGCCATACCACCAATTACCAAGTGCCAATAGAACGGCATTGCCATGATTGAACTTGGGTCAGACGCAAAGAAATTAAGTAGGGTCGCAAAAAACGCAACGCCTAGACCAACACCTGCAACAATACGCCAGCTTGCTATCCCAAGATAAATAATAAACAAGCCACCTAGCAAAATCATAAGTGATGACACTTCGCCAACTGAACCAGGAATGTTACCTAAGAAAGAGTTCATGAATAAGTTCATGTCGGTATAGTCCATCTGACCATTTGCGGCATTACTTAACCATGTGGCACCTGAATAACCGTCTGGCAACGATGCCGCAATCCAAGGTTGGTCGCCTGATATTTGCGCTGGGTAAGCAAAGTATAAAAATGCTCGGCCCGACAATGCAGGGTTTAAGAAATTACGCCCGGTTCCGCCAAAGATTTCTTTAGCGATGACTATACCAAAAGTAATACCTAGAGCTACCTGCCACAAAGGAATCGTCGCGGGCAAGGTCAAGGCGAAAAGTACAGAAGTAACAAAGAAGCCTTCGTTTATCTCGTGCTTACGAACAGAAGCAAACAGAACTTCCCAGAAGCCGCCCACAACGAAAGTGGTTGCATAGATTGGCAAAAAGAAGCATGCGCCATATAGCATCATACTGAACCAACCGGAGTCCGCAGTTAGGCTGCCACCTAGGGCAGTAAACAAACCGGCTTGCCAACCATCATATAATGCACCACCAGCCTCAATAGCGTATGACGCTTGTAGACCAACGTTATACATACCATAAAACATGGCTGGGAAGGTTGCCATCCAAACCATAATCATGATGCGTTTTAAATCAATGCTATCTTTTACATGAGTACTGGCTTTGGTTACTTTGCCAGGCGTGTAAAAAATGGTGGCTGCCGCTTCATAAAGGGCATAGAATTTCTCAAATTTTCCACCTGCTTCAAAATCAGGCTCAATTTTTTCTAAATATGTTTTTAAACCCATGACTTAACCCTCTGCTTCTATCTTGGTTAAACAGTCACGCAAAATAGGACCGTAGTCATATTTGCCCGGACACACATACGTGCACAATGCTAAATCTTCTTCGTCTAGCTCAAGCGCACCCATGTTTTGAGCGCTATCGGTATCACCAGAAATAATATCGCGTAATAACAATGTGGGTATAACATCTAGCGGCATGATGCGCTCGTAATTGCCAATTGGAACCATAGAACGGTCAGAACCATTGGTTGTGGATGTCATACTAAATTTCTTTTTACCCGCTAAATGCCCTAAATAGGCGCGAGTCACTGAATGTTGGTCTGAACCCGGCATGATCCAACCAAAAAGTTTTTTCTCTTTATCTTCTTTGATTAAAGAAATTTGGTTGTGATAACGACCTAAATAAGCATGCGGCCCTGATGCGTTTGTCCCATTTAATACCGAACCTGACACAACACGAACGGGGTCGTTGTCGAGCTGTCCATCTAGTAAATCGTTGACACAAGCACCAACTTGAGTACGTACTATTTTAGGCGTTTTTGCCATTGGCCCTGCGATAGAAATGACCTTAGTCTGGTCTAGACTACCCGTTTTGAACGTTGCACCAATCGCAATCACGTCTTGATAGTTGATGTGCCATACTTTCTTTTTCTGACCAACAGGGTCGAGATAATGAATGTGTGTACCAGCTAAACCAGCGGGGTGTGGCCCTGAGAACTCGTTAACTTCAACTCTTTCGCCACTCGCTGTAATATTCGCACCAGGTGCTTTGTTCAGGTATATTTTACCCTCAGTCAGCTTACCTAGCACTTTTAATCCAAATGCAAAATCATCGGCTCTATCTGCAATCACAATGACCGGGTCAACTGAAAGTGGATTAGTATCGATAGCGGTTACAAAAATTGAATTTGGCGTACTATCTACGTCAGGCACCTTACTATAAGGTCTGGTGCGTATCGTGGTCCAAAGTGCTGAATCGACCAGCACATCTACAAGTGCTTGGCGCTCTGCCGATGCAAGCGTTGCATCATCAAACGAAGGGTATGTTTCTTCGTCTTCGCCCTTAACACCAATAACTACCGACTGTAGCACTCGTTTAGCGCCGCGATTAATCTCAACAATTTCACCCGCTGCAGGTGCAACAAACTTCACCCCAGGGTTCTTTTTGTCCTCAAATAACATTTGACCTTTTTTAACGACATCGCCTACCTGAACATGCATGGTAGGGCGCATGCCGATATATTCCTCTCCCAGGACAGCAACCTTGGACGCTAAGATCGTGTCAACGATGCTTTGCTCCGGTGCTCCTGTGATAGGAAGGTCTAAACCTTTCTTTATCTTTATCATATGCACTTGACTACTCTTAATTTAAAAAACAATTTAAACGTGCCTAACAAACATTTTGCAATTTGAGGCGAAAAACAAGCAAGTTTGAATTGGTCCCTACTTGGTTACTGAATAAAAAAACACCATAGTTAACAAGCCGTTGCAATTTTAAAATTGGACGGAAAGCTCCCTAAGTGTTTATTATTATTATGTTTTCTTGTAAGTTGCTGGTGTATCTGAATCTTCATTCTTGAAGCATACGAATATCTAGCAGTTAAAACGCGCCGATTTTAGCATTAACTACCCCACAAAGGCTATGGTAATTATACCAAAAGCGTATTTAGGCGAAATTACTCGTTAACAAATAATTCCACCAAATTTGCGCAATAATTCAAAGGAGTTACCCATTCTAAGTGGGCTTATCGACAAACGTTAACGCGCTATGCCCATTTTGCCATAGGATCAACATCGGCCTCATAATCAACTCCTTGAATCTCAAAGCCAAATAGATTCAAAAAGTCTTTATGGTAGCCCGCATAATCGGATAGCTGATGAAAGTTATCCTGAGTTACCTGATCCCATAAGTGTTTTATTTTTGCTTGAGTAGCTTCGTTGGTTTCAATACCGTCCATGCGATATCGATTCAACTCATCAACAGGTGCCTCAGCGGCAAATAATCTATCGTCGAATAAACCCGCAATCTGTTCAATACAGCCCTGATGAGTGCCCTCTTCCTTCATTACTTTGTAAATCAAAGAGATATATAAAGGCATAACGGGAATTGCTGAACTTGCCTGCGTTACTAACGCTTTAAGAGAGGATACATTTGCCTCTACTTTGCTATCACTGAGGGAGTCGATGATTACCTTAGCAGCCCTATCAAGATCTTCTTTTGCCAAGCCAATGGTGGCTTGGCCGTAAATTGGCCATGTGAGCTCTTTACCAATATAGGTATATGCAGTCGTTTTACAGCCCTCTGCTAACACACCCGCCTCACCTAATTGCAGTAACCATCGCTCCCAATCTTCGCCGCCCATAACTTTTACTGTTTGCGCGATTTCGTCATCGTTCGCAGGCTCCAAAGTAACATCGTGCACCAGATCTTTATCTGTATCGTAGGTTTTTGTCGTATAGGTCTGTCCAACCGGCTTTAAGGTCGACTTATACACTTCTCCACTATCTGGGTCGGTACGTCTTGGCGAGGCTAAGCTATAAATAACCAAGTCTACTTTGCCCATATTCTCTTTTATTTGAGCAATCGTCGCTTGTTTTATTTCATCAGAAAACGCATCACCATTGATAGTTTTCGCAAACAAGCCTTTTGCTTGTGCTTTTTCATGAAAAGCGGCGGTATTGTAGAAGCCTGCTGTGCCTGTTTTACGCTCTGATGGCTCTTTTTCAAAACACACACCAAAGGTATTTGCACCGTAACCGAATGCTGCGGTAATTCTGGATGCCAATCCATAACCGGTTGAACAACCGATGACCAAAACGTTTTTAGGGCCGGTATTTTCAAACGTTTGTGATTCAATATATTGGATTTGATTATCAACGCTTTGAGCACACCCAACTGGATGAGCGTTGGTGCAAATAAATCCTCTCACTTTTGGCTTAATTATCATTCTTGCTCCTTTGGACAAAAAGCTATTAGCTTTTGCGTATTAGTGTTTTCGAATTGCCGCGCATTCTATATTGCTCAATGCCACGAACAAATCAGTCCAGCTGGCAAAAAGCCGAGCGATTAACGATTTTCGTAGTAAGCTTGTTCGCTTAATTTATGGTACTGCTTAACTTTTTGATAAAACTCATCGTACGAGGCATAAATTTTATCAAAATTGGCATCGTCGGCTCGCTCTTGTGCGATCATATCTGCACTCGCTGCTTTTAACGCGCTTAATACATCATCAGGCAAGGGTCTTACATCAATGCCATGTTCATTCATTAACTGTAACATTGCATTTGGGTTTTTTGCGGTGTATTCATCAAGCATATCTTGGTTTACCGCACGTGTGGCAACTTCAACAATTTTTTGCAGGTCAGCAGGCAAGGACTCAAATGCTTCTTTGTTGACAATAAACTCAAGTGTTGTGCCTGGCTCATGCCAACCACTGTGGTAATAGTATGGAGCAGCTTTATGTAGACCAAAGGATAGGTCATTATACGGACCAACCCACTCAGTGGCATCTATCGCTCCAGTTTGTAAGGAAGTAAATATTTCGCCACCGGTTAGGGTTACAGGTAGCCCCCCAACATTTTTAAAAACTTCTCCACCAAGACCGGGAATACGCATCTTAAGGCCTTGTAAATCGTCCATTGAATTGATTTCTTTTTTAAACCAGCCGGCCATTTGAACACCGCTGCTACCACCGGCAAACGGTATCACCCCAAAAGGCTCATACAACTCCTGCCACAGCTCAATACCCCCTCCGTAGTGCAACCACGCATTCATTTCCGTTGCATTCATGCCAAAAGGAATAGCCGAGAATATTGGCGCTGCTGGAATTTTACCCTTCCAATAATAAGCGCCTGCATGACCCATTTCCGCACTGCCACTGGATACGGCATTAAATACTTCAAAACCAGGTACTAGCTCACCCGCTCCATAAACAGTTACTTCCAATCGACCGCCCGACATTTCATTTACATATGTCGCAAATGTCTCTGGTCCGCGACCAAGTCCAGGAAAGTTTTTTGGCCAAGAGGTGACTAATTTCCACTTATAGTTTTTTGCTGGTGCTTGTGTCGCACCGTTTTGTGATTGCGTATCAGCACCACATCCTTGCAATAAAAAAACAAGGCTGAAAAATGTTAGTAAGCACAGCTTTTTCATAGGGTTTCCTAATTGTTAATTGTCTTATTGCTAATTGTAAATCGCATCGGGTAGCCATGTGACTATTTCAGGCCAAATTGCCATCGCAATCAGTACGCCGATTTGAATTAAAATAAAGGGGATAACCCCCTTGTATATTTGCTCTGTTTTTACAATGTCGCTTGCGACGCCGCGTAAATAGAATAAGGCGAAGCCAAACGGAGGTGTCAAAAATGAGGTTTGTAAATTGACCGCAATCATAATGCCGAGCCAAATTGGGTCAAGGCCCATAATGATTAAAATAGGTGCCACAATAGGCACCACAACAAAGGTAATTTCGATAAAATCAAGGATAAACCCAAGCAAAAATATCACTACCATCACCAGTAACATCGCGGTAAATACACCGCCGGGCAATGAAGTAAAAAATTCTTTTAACAGGATCTCGCCGCCAAAGCCTCTAAATACTAGAGAAAATATAGACGCGCCAATCAAGATTAAAAAGACCATACAGGTAACTTTAGTTGTCTCTTGAACTACATAGTTGATGTTGTCTTTGCCTAACTGCCTTTTTAGACCGGCCAAAATAAGCGCACCCACCGCGCCAACGCCAGCGGCTTCAGTCGGCGTTGCAAAACCAAATAAAATAGAGCCTAACACGGCAATAATTAAGATAAGTGGAGGCAGCAGCGCTATTAACAGAGACAGTAAAGAGGCGTGCTCGTTTTGCTGCCCTTGAGATGGCACTTGCTCAGGCGAGAACTTACTTACCCCCCATAAATAAAGTAAATAGCACAGTACCAATAAAAGACCAGGTACTATTGCACCAACAAATAAATCTCCAACAGAAACACTGTCGGGGGAAAATATTCCCATATCTAACTGGGCTTTTTGATACGCACTAGATAGTACATCGCCTAACAGAACTAAAGCTATAGAGGGTGGTATAATCTGGCCTAAGGTACCAGTAGCACAAATTGTCCCGGTGGCCAAAGCGGGTGAATAACCTCGTTTGAGCATTGTAGGCAACGACAACAATCCCATTGTCACAACGGTTGCCCCAACAATTCCAGTGCTTGCCGCGAGCAACATGCCAACTAAAATGACCGATACACCTAAACCACTTCGGAAACGTCCCAAAATTGAAGACATGGCGACTAGTAAGTCTTCTGCTATTTTTGAGCGCTCCAACACTACTCCCATAAATACAAACAAGGGAACAGCAATTAAGGTGGTATTGCTAACAATACCGAATAAACGAGAGGGGGCGGTGAGTAAATAATTGGCGTCAAACACGCCAAACATCGCGCCTATTCCAGCAAATATCAATGAAACGCCAGCAAGCGTTAAAGCGACCGGATAACCCAATAATAAAGTAGCACAAACGGCCGCAAACAATACTAGCGCAAGCCATTCCATTATTTACGACCCCGTGAAAATAGCGTCAGGGATTGGCTGATAATGTCTGAAACCGCTTGTAGTATCATAGATATTGCAAATACTAATAAGAATGACTTGAGTACATATACAAAAGGCAAACCGCCAGGCTCACGGCTTCCTTCTAACAAACGCCAAGATTCAGCAACATAGTTAAAACAGACAGTGCCAATATAAATACTGACCGGCAGTAAGAAAATAAGACTACCAAACAAATTAACTTTAGCTTTTTGCTTCACAGAAAACTTACGGTAAAAAACATCCACTCGCACATGACCATTGTGCTGAAAGGTAAAGGCACTGCCTAATAAAAACACCGCAGCATGCAGATACATGACCGATTCTTGCATCGCTATCCATCCCACGTTAAATCCATAACGCAAGACTACAATTGCAAACATGACTATTGCCATCACAAAAGTGGAGTAACTAACAAACTTACCTATGGAGGCATTCACTGTATTGATGATGTTGACGCTTTGCTGGAGCATTAGCTACATTTTTTTACTTATAATATTGATATTGTGACACAAAAAGCCACCAACTCAAATCTTAGTCAATGAGCTTTGTATCCCATATTTTAACCCCAAAAAAAGAACACAAAAAAAGCTGCAACGCGATACGTGCAGCTTTTATTACCAAACAAATAATACTTATTGAAAAAATCAGCGAATAATCGCTTGGTAGTTAAGAGATGATTTCAAGCAACTCTACATCAAAAATGAGGGTAGCGAATGGACCAATCGCACCACCTGCACCTTGCTCACCATATGCTAGCTCTGAAGGTACATACAAACGCCACTTGTCGCCAACGTTCATCATTTGTAGCGCTTCAGTCCAACCTTTAATTACGCCACCAACAGGAAATTCTGCGGGCTGACCTCGATCGTAGCTACTGTCAAATACAGTGCCATCTAATAAAGTACCATGATAATGCGTTCTAACAGTTGAAGAAGCGGTGGGTGATTCACTTGAATCGCTCGAGTTAATTACTTCATATTGTAAGCCAGACTCAGTTGTAGTGACTTCGTCTCGCTTGGCGTTATCGGCTAAAAAGGCGGCGCCTTGCTCAACCACTTCGGCAAACTTTTCTTGCTTAGCAGCTTGCAAACGCTGGTGAATTTCGTTGAAGGCAACACGCAATTCGTCATTATTTACCGCTGGTTCAGCGCGGTTGAATCCGTCTTTGATACCTTGTGCAACGATATCAAGTGATAGTCCGTCAAAAGGATTAGAAGCTAACTGCTCACCCATTTGATAACCAATACCGTAACTCGCTTGCTGCTCTACACCTGAGATTTTATCTGCCACAATTACTCCACATTCAGTTTTTTAAAGGCCGCGAATGCTATCATAAAGGCAAGTTTAATTACACCTTGACGCTAAATAGGCTCTTAAAAATAGCAACGACACCTACGCACACTTTTTTTGATTAGACATTGCATGAAACGAAACTGAAAGCTCACTGGTAAGTTTTCAATCAAATAAACATAATAGCTTATGCAATTAGAAGCATGGACTTGTGCCGTTCATATGCGTATGTTTAGGGTTAAATGTGTGTGTAAAAATATCGCTTTAAAGGAGAATGTTGCCTGTATGAATGAAATGATAGATAGCAAAGATGCCCTCGCCTCACAGCTCAAAGAGACCATTAAATACTTAGGAGCGACGCTCGGCGAAACAATAGAAGCAGAGCTAGGAAGCGACTGGCTAGACCGCATTGAACAAATTCGCCACGACGGCAGACACTCATCGCAAGGTGATGAAGTAAGCACCGAGAGATTGGCAGAAACAATTTCAAGTTTAGATAATCAGTCTTTACTGACGATTGGTCGAGCTTTTGCTCAATTTTTAAACTTAGCCAACATTGCAGAGCAAGAATTTAATAGCAAAGCACAAGAAGCGGAATCACTGTCGCATTACTTTGGCGATTTATTGGACGCAAAAAGTAAAAGCGTCAACAAACAAGAGATTTTGAGTGCTATTGAAGATTTACATATCGATATGGTGCTCACAGCTCACCCTACCGAGGTTACTCGCCGTACTTTAATACATAAACATCGCGCACTTGCGTCACAATTACAAATTTTGCATAACCCAAATTTGAGTGCCGTTGAACAGCGCAAAGTAAAGGCCCGCATTGGTGATTTAATTGCGCAAGCCTGGCATACAGAAGAAATACGCTCGGTTAGACCAACTCCAGTAGATGAAGCTCGCTGGGGCTACTCGGTTATTGAAAGCTCGTTGTGGGAAGCAGTACCTGACTTTTTACGGGATATGGACGACCTACTTTCGACAAAGTTTGATAGCAAGTTACCATTAGATGCGAAGCCTGTTCAGTTTAGTTCATGGATGGGCGGAGACCGTGATGGTAACCCCTTTGTCACCTCGACAGTGACCGAAGAAGTATTGCAACGCGCTCGTCGTCGCGCAGCCAAGCTATTTTTAGGTGACCTCAATAATTTATATGTCGAATTATCGATGAACGCATGCAACGATGTATTAAGAGAGCAAGTAGGCGACGTAAAAGAGCCCTACCGAGTCATATTAAAACCTTTAGTTGAAAAGCTCGAAAAAACTCGCGAAGGGCGGATTCCAAAAGAGCAGTGGTTACAAAGTAATGACGAATTACTCAATCCTTTAGTGACGTGTTACCAGTCGCTTCTTGATTGCGGCATGCAGGTAATCGCTCAAGGAGCATTGTTAGATACAATTCGCCGAGCACATGCTTTTGGTGTTCATTTATTAAAACTCGATATTCGCCAAGACGCACAACGACATGCAGATGTATTTAGCGAGCTCACCCGGTATTTGGGCTTGGGCGATTACAATCAATGGTCAGAAGAAGACAAACAAGCATTTTTGCTACGCGAGCTAGGTTCTCGTCGTCCTTTAATTCCTAAAAACTGGGAGCCAAGTGACGATGTGCAGGAGGTTTTGAATACCTGCAAGGTGATTTCACAAAATGGCCGTGAAGGATTTGGTATTTATATTATCTCAATGGCCAGTGAGCCCTCCGATGTGCTCGCGGTGCAACTATTACTCAAAGAAAATGGTGTTGATTGGCCAATGCCTGTTGCTCCGCTATTTGAAACCCTTGATGACTTAAATAACTCACCTGATGTTATGCAAGCCTTATTAAGTATTGATTGGTATCGTGGTTATATTAACGGTCGTCAGTATGTAATGATCGGATATTCGGACTCTGCTAAAGATGCAGGCTCACTTGCTGCGGGTTGGGCGCAATATAGCTCTCAGGAGTCTCTAGTTAAACTTGCCGAAGAGCAAAACATTAAACTTACCTTGTTCCATGGCCGTGGCGGGACAATTGGTCGAGGTGGCTTACCTGCAAAAGCTGCCATTCACTCTCAACCTCCTGGCTCTTTAGCCGGTGGCTTTCGAGTGACTGAACAAGGTGAAACCATTCGCTATAAATTTGGTATGCCACAATTAGCTAAACGCAGTTTGTCTTTGTATGCGTCTGCTGTGGTAGAGGCTGTAACCTCGCCACCTCCAGCACCCAAACAAAAATGGCGCGACTTAGTTGCACAAATGGCTGAGAAAGGCTGCGAAAATTACCGTAAAACTGTGCGCTATGATGAAGAATTTGTACCATACTTTAGAGTAGCTACACCTGAGCAAGAGCTTGGTAAACTTCCTTTGGGAAGTCGCCCTGCAAAACGTAAACCCAGTGGGGGTATTGAGAGCTTACGGGCAATCCCTTGGATATTTGCGTGGGCACAAACACGGCTTGTATTACCTTCTTGGTTAGGGGTCATGCGCGCAGTTGAAGCGGTGAACGTCAATGAGAACCAAAAAGATGTTCAAGAGATGATTGACCAATGGCCATTTTTTGCGTCGCGTTTATCTATGCTCGACATGGTTTTTAAGAAGGCTGATCCATCCATCAGTAAAGCTTACGACGCTCGTTTAGTGCCAGACAATCTCGCACATTTTGGCGAGGCCTTACGTGAAGAACTTAGTGAAAGCATGCAATCTTTGCTTAATATTACCGGCCATGAGCATATGATGGAAGACGATCCCCTTGGACGTGACTCTATGAATATTCGTGCGGGTTATTTGCAACCGCTGCATTACTTACAAATTGAGTTACTCGATCGCACGCGCAAAGCGGAGGCTGAGTCATCTGAAAATGACGATATGCAAACACTTGAACGCGCAATGATGGTAGCCATTACGGGCATTGCCGTTGGTATACGCAATACCGGCTAAAAATAACGGCAAATGAAAACCTAAACCTAAGTACTTTGAGTAAATATGAACGAAGTAGTCAGTATCGGCTTAGTCAACCCAAAATCTGCAACAAACGTTGCAGTCATTTTGCGGGCCGCAGGGTGTTATGGTGTATCGTCGGTATACTATACCGGCGAGCGCTTTGCTCGAGCGAAGGAATATAACCAAGATACAAAAGGAATGCGTCATAAAATACCTACCCAGCAGGTAGAGTGTTTGTTGTCGGCCATGCCAGAAGGCGCGATACCTGTGGCGGTTGAACTGGCCGAAAATGCGACACCGTTGCCCGAATTTACTCACCCCGATAACGCCTTTTATATCTTTGGCCCAGAAGACGGCTCAATTCCAAAGGCTACAGTAGAGCGCTGTGAACATATCATCTATATTCCTACCTTTAGTAGTATGAACCTGGCGGCCACCGCCAATGTGGTACTTTATGACCGCCTTGCAAAAAGCGACTATCCTCACTCGAATGCATTTATTCGCGCCAGTCGAGATACTAACAATAATTTGTAAACTCTTGTTTGCATTTACAAAGGTCTACGATTATTGCCTGTGCATGTAAAACTTCGCATAATTCGCATAAAAAAAGCCCTAAGTGATGACCTTAGGGCTTTGTAATCAATAACACGAGTTATTATTAAGCGCTGAGCACTTAATCAAATAAGTGCCCTGGCTTATGGTTTGCTATGCGTTTACGAAGTCAACACCGAGTTGGATATCACCACGAAGGCCTTCTAACATGTCATTTTTAGCTTTTTCTTCAAATGCGCTTAGTGCACCGTAAGATAGTATTTCTTCTACACCGTTTTTGCCTAAGCGCACTGGGTGTGCAAAAAATGCTGCGTCGTCTGAATCATCGGTTTGTACAAAGGTGTATTCAATAACGTCTTCACCTTGCATCGCTTTGACCAACGATAAGCAAAAACGTGCTGCAGCTTGCCCCATAGACAAAGTTGCAGAGCCGCCACCAGCCTTCGCTTCAACAACTTCGGTACCTGCATTTTGAATACGGGTTGTTAAGCTTGCAACTTCATCATCAGTAAAGCTAACGCCTTCTACTTGCGACAACAATGGTAAAATTGTAGTACCTGAGTGACCGCCAATAACCGGAACGTGTACATCAGATGTACTCTTTCCTTTAAGCTGAGCAACAAAGGTTTCAGAACGAATAACATCAAGGGTAGTTACACCAAACAATTTATTTTTATCGTAAACGCCTTTCGCTTTAAGTGTTTCTGCAGCGATAGGTACCGTTGTATTTACTGGGTTTGTGATAATACCGATGCAAGCATTCGGGCAATTGTCCGCACACGCTTCAATCAAATTTTTCACAATCCCTGCATTGATATTGAACAAGTCAGAGCGGTCCATGCCAGGCTTTCTTGGTACACCTGCTGGTATCAACACAACGTCACAACCGCTTAGCGATGTTGCAAGGTCGTCTTTACCGTAGCCCTTTACATCAACGTCGGTTGGAATATGGCTTAGGTCAGTGGCAACACCGGGTACAACGGGTGCTACATCGTATAAAGATAGTTCAGAACCTGCTGGTAGCTGAGTTTTAAGTAATAATGACAATGCTTGACCAATGCCACCGGCAGCGCCGAGTACGGCTACTTTCATGTTCAATCTCCTGGTTGAGGGTATTAAATTCGTGCGTGAGAATAATCTATATAGGGTAATATCTCAATGACACAATAGTCTGATAGAAATAAATTCTGATTTATTGCGCATCAATTTCACACAAAACGAATAGAAATTACGAGATAAATTGATAATGCCTAACACGTGTAGCACAATATGCGCTTGGCAAATCTACTTTTCAGTGCAGCATGACAATAAATAAACAAGATGCGTTAATAAAGGCGTTTAGAGAAATTCTCACTACCGAAAGTTACGGCTCTCAAGGTGAGATTGTGACTGCACTGAAAGCCCTAGGCTTTGACAGTATCAGTCAGTCAAAAGTCTCACGAATGTTGAGCAAATTCGGCGCAGTCAGAGCCAGAGATGCACGGGGTGATATGGTGTATTGCTTGCCTCCCGAGCTTGGTATGCCAACGGCAAAAAGCCCATTAAAACAACTGGTGCTAGATATTGTGCATAACAATGTCATGGTCATTATTCGCACCAGTCCAGGTGCTGCGCAACTAATTGCTAGGTTGCTAGACTCATTAAGTCATACCGATGGCGTGTTAGGAACAATAGCAGGAGATGATACTATTTTCATAGCGCCAGCGGATATCACTAAAATTGAGGAACTACGCCAACGCGTACAAGACCTTTTTGATAGTGTGTAATCGCTACTGACGCATTTTCACGCAGTATCAATTCCCCTTAATCGACAAACTGTACTCGTAAAGCTGCTTTTTATTTACATCATAATGCTTTGCTACTACACCAGCCGCATGTTTGGGAGGCATTAGGGGCATAAGTTCTTTTAGAAGGGTAAGTGCACTGTCGGGCAATCCTTCATTTTGCTGAGTTTTACAATAAAGCATCAGCACAAACTCCCCTTTTGCATGAGCAGGATCAGCGCCTAAGTAAGCCAGCAAAACAGAGATATCACCCCATACATAACGCTCATAACTTTTACTCAGTTCTTTTGCTAGTACATACTCAGTATGTGCTGGCAGCACTTGCTCACATAATTGCAAAGTAGACAAAATGCGTCGCGGAGCCTCATAGAATACGCATGTGTGCCCCGTGTTCGCAGCATTTAGTAAATGCGCGCTCTTCGCTTGCAATTTAACCGGCAAAAAGCCGAAAAAACTGAACATGTCGGTGGGCAAGCCTGAGGCACTAAGCGCTGTTGTCAGCGCACAAGGACCTGGCAACGCAATAACCTCTACCCCCTCCTCTCGACAACGATTAACCAATGTGTAGCCGGGATCACTAATCAGTGGTGTACCCGCATCTGAAATTAAAGCAATGGATTGCCCTTGCTTAAGCTTCTCAATTAACAATGTACTGCGTTGCTGCTCATTATGACTGTGCATACTGATTGTTCGTGTAGCAATTTGATAGTGCCCGAGCAAACGAGAAGAGTGTCGGGTATCCTCAGCAGCAATTAAATCCACTTGCGTTAGCGTGTCTAGCGCCCGCGCACTAATATCCGATAAATTACCTATGGGCGTGGGCACAATGTACAAACAGCCAAATTGCGACATATTCTTCACTCTTCAAGCACAAAGCTGATATTCTACATGACCTTTAGTATAGAATCTGTCAAAGACGCTAGAAATTTAAATTTAGCGCTTTAGACTAGCGATATAGACGTTACGTTAAGCAATCTTTATCAAAATATGATTTATATACACAAACGCAACAGATGCAATGGCGACATAAGCAACAAACAAGTGACAAGGAGTCTTGTGAAAATACTTCAACTTATCGGCCTATTTATCGTAAGCACTTATTTATTTAGCTGCGCATCAACTGCGCCTGTTAGCAAGCCCAGCGTAACTCAAAAAGCTGAGGTAGCGCCTACAGAGGCAGCAAAGCCTGTTACCAGTGAGGTATCAAAACTTACTGCGCAATACAAAGCGACAAATGACCTTAATGCGCTACTTGATCAACTAATTAAACTTGCAGATAACTACCAGAGTCAATCTGACTGTTTATCAACTAATATTGTACTAAAGCATAGTATATCGATATTAGATCAAGTTTCGGTTGCATCAACAATTCCTGCTGAAGATGTGTCTAACGTATTCATAAAAGCAAATATATTGCGTGCTGAATGTGCAATACTGCCACCCCGTATAGCTCAAAATATCGCTGACGAGCAAACAATCCAGAAAGCGGATACTCTACCTAGTCTTGATTCAAATATTTCATTAACGCAAGTATTAAGCTGGATAAATAGCGCTGTGTTAGCAAACGAAACTGCAAATACTGCGCAAGCAGGTGCTCGTCTCGATGCGCAGTGGTCTTCAAGGCTTAAAGCACTACGCGCCTATAAGCTAGGATTAGAGGAGCAATATGAAAACGCGCTTGTTACGCTACTAGCGATAGAAACAGACTCGAGTCCCTTACAGATATTAGACGACCAACTTATATTTTATTGGTTAGCGCAATTGACAGCAAATGAGAGAATGGATGCCATTACTCGCTTTCCCGAATTATTCAAATATCAGCGCTTATTAAATGTGGTTGAAGATCGCAACATTAATGATGCACAACGCCAACTCCAATTAAATAGCTTAGTTAGCGATACTACTGCAAATAATCAATTTGCTGAGCTACCAGAGCAAATCTCACGTTACCTTTCACTTGAAGTTCAGCAAGAACAAACGATTGCCGTGTTATTGCCACTTTCTGGGCGATTATCGAGCCAAGGTGAAGCCATTAAACAAGGTGTTATTGCCGCTTATTACGAGCAAGTAAATGCTATATCTTCCGCTACTACGTTATCGTTTATCGATACTGGCTCAAACAATGACTTACTTGATTCAGTTAATGCCGAATCCCTAAGTGGATTTTCAGTAATTGTAGGGCCTTTGCTCAAGTCACACATTGACGCTGTGCAAAGCATTGCACCCAAGCAAAGCCTTAAGTTATTTTTAAATCAGCTTGATGACAACTCGCTCAGTGCTAACACCCTTGAAGTCAATGAAGAGACTGCTGCAATTAACTATTCAGCACATTTTTTCGCGCTATCGCCAGAGCAAGAGGCCCAGCAACTTGCGAAAAAAATGCTTGAGCAAAATATTGCGCACCCCGTACTGATATATGACAGTTCCAATATAACCGGTCGTATGACCGATGCATTCTTAGATGAGTGGGCTCGTGCACAAGATTCTGATGACGTGCTGTTACCAAGTAAAGTGAAGTACGCAGACAATAAATCCATGCGCGTAGGCATCACTTCTGCTCTTGATGTATTGCAAAGCCAGCAACGCATCAACCAGCTCTCTAATTTGGTAAATGAGAAAGTATACAGCGTAACTCGCAATCGCCGCGACGTAGATGCCTTTGTGGTATTTGCAAGGCCTAATGAAGTTGAGCTTATCAATCCTATTATAGAAAGCAGTATGAGTCTGTTTACCGGTCAACAGCTACCCGTGTTTGCGACTTCTTATAGTTATAACCACAAACAAAACAAAAACACGCTGCGCGACCTCAGAAACCTAGTATTTATGGATATGCCCTTTGTACTGCCGCAAGGTCGAAATAGTAAGCTTGCCACCGACGTAAATATTTTATTTAACGAACCCTCGAGTACGTATTTGCGCTTGTTTGCATTTGGCTATGATGCATTGGCTAGTACTCAACACATTTTGAAGCTTAGTGTTTTTGAACAACTCAGCATGCAAGGTTTGAGCGGTGAGCTGTCGGTTGGGCCACACAATACTATGACCAGAGAACTTAGCGTATTAAACATAAGTGCAGACAACTAAATGGGTTTAGCACAATGGGCAGCAAGCGAAACAGGCGCTGCTGCAGAAAACCAAGCAAAAGCCTTTTTAATTAACGAAGGGCTCGAATTTATTGAGCAAAACTACCGAGTTAAATTAGGCGAGATCGATCTTATTTTCAAAGACATGCAACAATGGGTCTTTGTTGAAGTCAAATACCGTGAAAACGACTCTCATGGCAGCGCTGCTCAGATGTTTACGCCTGCTAAAAAGCGTAAACTATGGCGTGCGATCGTGTGCTATTTACAGGCACTTGATTTAAACTGTCATCACACTGATATGAGAATTGATTTGATTGCCATAGATGGCACAGAATTAAACTGGATAAAAAACGTCTAACTTATCTTAACCAAAAGCGATAATAATAAAACAGCGTATAGCAGCACAAGGAGTTATTCTGCGCATGCTTGAGAACATTAAAAAGAGCTTCACCCAAAGTATTCAAACTAAAATTGCTGCCTCAGAAGAGCTACCAGAGCATATTAACAAAGCATCTAATATGATGATTCAGGCACTTATCGGTGGTAATAAAATATTAAGTTGCGGTAACGGTGGTTCAGCGGCAGACGCGCAGCAATTTTCATCAGCTTTGCTTAATCGCTACGAACGAGACCGACCGGCGCTACCCGCGATTTCACTTACTACTGACAGCTCTACAATTACCTCAATTGCCAATGATTTTGCATACGCCGAAGTATTTTCAAAACAAGTTCAGGCATTAGGGCAAGCGGGTGACATTTTATTAGCATTATCTACCAGTGGTAACTCTCCAAGCGTTATCAACGCAATGCAAGCAGCGTTAACGCGAGATATGACTATCGTAGCACTCACTGGCAGAGATGGCGGTGAAATGGCAGGTTTAATTGGAGAAAATGATGTGGAAATCCGAGTTCCCTCTTCCATATCTTCTAGGATAAGGGAGGTACATCTATTGGTCATCCACAATTTGTGTGAATGCATCGACAATACACTCTTTCCGATTAACGATTCAGAGGACTAATTCAAAATGTTTAGAGTAATTTTGGTACTCCTAGCATGTATACACATAAGTGGATGTGTATCGGTTGTAGCAGTTGGCGCGGCAGGAACTGCGGCAGTATCTGCTAGCGATAGACGTTCAACAGGAACACAAATTGACGACAAAACAACTGAAGCAAGAGTGAATGCGGCCATTAGTGATATTGTAGGAATAGATGAAAATTCGGCCATTAGCGTTAATGTGTACAACGGACAAGTACTCTTAACCGGGCAAGCGAATCAACAAAGCCTCATTGATAGTGCCTCACAAGCTGCATCTAGCGTTGCCCAAGTCAACAAAGTACATAATCAGGTTCGTCTAGGCGACCCTATTCCAGCAACCGCAACCATGAACGATATTTGGCTAGCAACAAAAATACGTACACTAATGACTGCTGATGAAAACGTACCTTTACTGAAGCTCGATTTAATTGTTGAAGATAGTGAAGTATTTATAATGGGACAGCTGACTAAACAAGAGGCTAGTTCGGCGGTGAATGTGGCTAGAAATGTTGAAGGTGTTGTGAAAGTAGTTAGGGTGATGGAACTCCTTAACTAAAGTTTGTTGGCGCGTTATTTTACAACGCGCAAACTAGCTTTTTTAGTGCTTGGTTTAACCTTAGCATCTTTTGGGGCTTCGCTTTTTGATTCTGCAGGAGGCTCGTTGTCGCTTCCAAGCGTTTCTGCGGTGAAGACTGTACCTGCTCCATTCTCTTTAGAATATATCGCGGTCACGCTCGTGCACGGAAAGCTTACAACCATCGGCATGCCGCCAAAACGCGCCTGAAAAGACACCCGCTCTAAATCCATAAAGAAATTCACGCAAGCACTAGGTGAGACATTTAGTACAATTTGCCCATCGCGAATAAAATCAACAGGTACTTCAACCTCTTGGCTTTGGGTGTCTACCACCATATAAGGAGTCATGCCATTGTCGATGATCCAATCAAAAAACGCCTTCAGTAAATAAGGCTGATTTGAACTCATACTTTGCATTGTCAAGACTCCTTACAATTAAGCTGTATCCTTCACTACAGTTTAATTCTTATAATGGGTTATGAATTTCACGCTCTTGGTCGGTCAAAGAAGCTTTAAAGGAACCACGCTCAAAGATACGCTTCATGTAAGCATTTACTTCTCGTGAGCCAGCACCGTTTAGAGAAATATTCAGTGCGGGTAAACGCCATAACAAAGGTGCTAAGTAGCAATCGACTAAGCTAAACTCTTCGCTCATGAAGAAAGGAGTTTCTGCAAATACCGGCGCTAAACTCAAGATAGCTTCTTTCAATTCTTCTCTAGCTTCATCAGAGCCATCTTCGTTTCTGAAGATTCTCCCTGCTAAGCTATACCAGTCTTGTTCGATTCTGTGCATCATAAGCCGGCTTTGGCCACGAGACACCGGGTAAACAGGCATTAATGGTGGATGCGGAAAGCGCTCATCAAGGTATTCCATAATGATGTGAGACTTATATAGCACTAAATCACGGTCTACCAATGTAGGCACAGTGCCATAAGGGTTCAACTCAAGAAGTTCCTCATTTAGCTGGGTAGGATCGGTGAATATAACTTCAACGCCCACACCCTTCTCAGCTAACACAATACGAACCTGATGGCTGTAGATATCGATGTTATCCGAAAACATGGTCATGATAGAACGTTTGTTGGTGGCAACTGCCATTAAAACCTCCGCATTCTTTGTAACAAAGAATTGAATCTAAAATAAATAAGCTAAAGCATAAAAAGGGGCATAATACTCATATGCCCCTTTTCAAATTTGACCCGCGATTATAGAGTATTACTTCAAGCCCCGCCAGTACTCTTTCTTAAGAAGATACGCTAGAACGAAGAATATCAAAATGAATACCAATACCTTTTTACCAATAGCTTCGGACTGTAATCTTGATGGTTCACCGGTATACTCTAGGAAATTCACTAAATCTCTGATCGTTTCATCGTACTCGTCAGCCGATAGTTTACCATTCCCTGGAGTTTCGATATCAAAAACCTCAGTCTTTTGCATCGAACCATCAACCATCTTTTCACGATATACTTTTGTAGGTGTTCCCTGTAGGCCCTCTAATACATGCGGCATACCTACATTGGGAAAGACTAAGTTATTCACACCAAAAGTTTTACTCTCATCAACGTAAAAAGTACGTAAATAAGTGTAGATCCACTCCGGTCCGCGTACTCGCGCAACCAGTGTTAGGTCAGGAGGCGGCGCACCGAACCATCTTGCAGAGTCATCAGCAGGCATAGGACTAGTGATATAATCTGACACCTTTTCGCCAGTAAACTGCAGATACTGTGCACCCAAATCATCAGGAATACCCAAGTCTTGGAAAGTACGCTGATAACGTTGGTACTGCATTTGGTGACAACCTAGGCAATAGTTCATAAATATCTTAGCACCGTTTTGTAATGATGCCTGATCAGTCAAATCAATATTTACGTCATCTAAAGGATGATTCGAACCTGCTGCAAATGAGACACTAGGTATAAATAATAAAACTGCTAACCATTTTCTCATCGGGGTATCCTCTCTGGAACAGGTTTAGTTCTTTCGCCTTTGGAATATATAAACAACAGAATAAAGAAACCGAAATACATTACCGTTGCAAACTGAGATGCGACAATTTTCCAATTTTCTTGTGGTGTACCTCCTAAGTAACCTAGGAATACAAACACAATTGCAAACACAATAAGGTTAACTTTATGTAGACCACTTCTGTAACGCCAAGATCTTACGTTGCCACGGTCAAACCAAGGTAATGCGAACAAGAATGCAATTGCAGAGAACATGGTTAATACGCCCAGAAGCTTATCTGGTACTGCTTTTAAAATCGCGTAGAACGGCGTGAAATACCATACAGGGAAGATATGTTCAGGCGTTTTCAGTGGGTTCGCAATCTCGAAGTTTGGATGCTCTAAGAACTTACCATCCATTTCTGGCGCGAAGAACAGTATGTAACAAAAAGCGAACAAGAATACCGCGAACGCGACCAGATCTTTAAGCACGATGTGCGGGAAGAAAGGTACCACGTCGTCAACAATGTCATACTTATCTGTGTAATATTCGTGAATTTTGAATTTAGTTTTATCACTTTCTGGCAAACTACCTTTCTTGTGCTTGATGTTTACACCGTCTGGGTTGTTAGAGCCAACTTCGTGCAGCGCAACAATGTGCAAGAATACCAAAATAACAATAACTAAAGGCAATGCAATAACATGCAATGCGAAGAAACGGTTGAGGGTTGCACCAGAGATAACGTAGTCACCTTGAATCCACTCAACTAAGTCCGGACCAATCACCGGAATTGCACTAAACAACGATACAATTACCTGAGCGCCCCAATAACTCATTTGTCCCCATGGCAGTACATATCCCATGAAAGCTTCAGCCATAAGGGCAAGGTAAATTAACATACCAAATACCCATAATAACTCGCGAGGCTTCTGATAGGAGCCATACATCATACCGCGGAACATATGCAGATATACCACAACAAAAAACGCTGATGCGCCCGTACTGTGCATATAACGAATCAGCCAGCCGTAGTCGACTTCACGCATTATGTATTCAACAGATGCAAAAGCACGCTCCGCTGAAGGTTCAAAGTTCATAGTTAACCATATACCGGTAACGATTTGGTTTACCAAAACAATTGTGGCTAAAAAGCCAAAGGCATACCACATATTCATGTTGCGTGGCGCAGGGTATTGTACCGCGTGCATATTTGCCACACGCATCATTGGGATGCGTTGTTCAATCCAGCCTAACAAAGCGTTCATTATGCAACCTCCTCATCAGAGCCGATTAATATTGTGTTATCATCAACAAAATAGTATGGCGGAACTACTAGGTTCAAACCCGCAGGTACGTTTTCGAAAACACGGCCTGCCATGTCAAATTTAGAACCGTGACAAGGACAGAAGAAACCATTTTGAACACCATCTTCATATTCGGTGAAGGCGCCCTCTGCCAAAAACTGTGGAGAACATCCCAAATGGGTACAGATACCCACTAATACTAGGTATTCTTCTTTGCGTGAGCGATATTGATTTTGAGCATATGCTGGTTGCTGCGCTTCATCTGAGTTAGGGTCTTTCAGCTTATCTTCAACCGTGCCAAGTGAAGCTAAAATCTCAGGGGTACGTCTTACCACCCAAACTGGCTTGCTACGCCACATTACGCGTATCAGTTGGCCTTCTTGAACACCACTAATATCTACTTCAACATCGGCACCTGCCGCTTTCGCTCTTGCGCTTGGTTGCCATGATGCAATGAAAGGCACTGCTGCACCTGCTACCCCTACAGCACCCACAACAGATGTGGCTACAGTAAGAAATTTACGTCGGCCATTATTTGGCGGCGTGGCAGGATTTTGCGCTGATTCATTCGCGTCGATTGGTACATCGCTCATCAACTGTTCTCCGAGAGTTA
>CAZUON010000042.1:0-31280 GCA_964621345.1 uncultured Glaciecola sp.
TCTGTATAGTTGTAGCTATTCAGGCTAAACATTCACCATTACTTAGCAATTGTTGATGTTCGCCCATTAAATGATAGGCTATACAAAATCACGAAGGACTACACCATGCTCGCCCTTATCGAAAACTCCCCCACCGCATTTATTGCTTTTACCTTTGTGCTGAGTTTATTAGTCGGCAGTTTTTTAAATGTGGTCATTTACCGCGTACCAGTCATGATGAAACGGGGTTGGGAAGCAGAAATTTACGGCTATCAGCACCCTGATGCCGAGCCTGAGAGTTATCCGCATGCAGGCAGTACGTTTAACTTAGTTAAACCCGATTCGAGCTGCCCTAAATGCGGGCATAAAATACGTGCTTGGGAGAATATTCCGGTGCTCAGCTGGTTGGCTCTTGGCGGTAAATGCTCATCATGCAAAACGCCTATCTCGAAGCGCTATCCTGCCATAGAGTTATTAACCGCCGTATTAAGCGCCCTCGCCGCATGGCAATTAGGCTATGCGCCTATTACTTTGGCCTTTATTCTAGGCACATGGTTGTTGGTTGCCATGACCTTTATCGACATCGACGAAATGTTGCTACCCGATACGCTCACCTTGTCGTTTTTGTGGCTAGGCTTGCTTACTATAACCCTGTTTGAGCCTACACAATTACCCGATGCAATCATAGGCGCGATCGCAGGCTACATGTCACTGTTTTTAGTGTACTGGGGTTTTAAACTTGCCACCGGTAAAGAGGGTATGGGTTTTGGTGATTTTAAACTGCTCGCCGCCATTGGCGTGTGGGTAGGTTGGCAGCATTTGCCTATTGTGATTTTGTTGTCGTCGGTAGTGGGTGCCGTTATTGGTATCGCTCTGATGTTTATTAAAAACGAAGGGCGCAGCCTTGCTATCCCTTTTGGCCCTTACTTAGCTGCAGCGGGCTTTTTGACGATGCTTTATGGTGATGCGATTGCCGACTGGTATTTAAATACTTTGGTGTAATTGCGCTTAGTTAATGAAAAAGACCTAAGCATAAAAAAACCTGAGCGTGTCAGGTTTTTCTTTCTATTTGAAAGCCGCGAACAGTATGCTTATGCAAACCATTGCTCAACTTTTTGCTTGTTGCTGCTAACAAAGCAATAAATCGGGTAAGCCGAAAGCGTGACGACTATTGCGGTAACACTTATTGAAAACGCATTAACACCAGTAAACACTTCTTGCATAAACAAAAATGCAAAAACGCTCACTGCAAAACCCGATAATATTGACCAAAACGCGACTTTTTGTTTCTCTGAAAATCCCTTCATATACCGCTCCTTTACTACTTATGAGACATTAAATTATACCCCTCATTTGTTCAAAAAACAAACTCACATCTTGTTAAGAACGAATACGCCCATGCACTCGTTCGAAGATGATTTCCCCAACACGTTCGCCTAATTTACCGCCCCCAGCCGCTGTGGTGATACCAAAAGACAGGCCAAATACTGCGCCGACTAAGCCGCCAACAATACCGCCTTTAGCGGCTCCTTTTACAGTGCCCGTAATCGCGGCGCCTGCGATGGTGCCAAATGCCGCTCCGTTCGCAAAGCCTTCGGTCATTTTATTGTCGCCACCCGACACTTGATTGATTTGTTGTAAGTTAAGCTCTTTCATAGTCTCTCTCCTTGAGAAAATTAATAGTAAAACACTAGTGTGTTGTAAGTTCATGAGTATTGTAGGTAATCACAATACTCATAAATAATTATAGGCAAAGCTGGCGAGCTTAATACTGTACCTTCGTTTGTTTATCAGTATTTTGCTTATCTCCTATTCCTATAAATTTTCGTAGAAAAGTTTTACCCGTTAACTGATGAAAACAAATACGCTGTCACTCGCAAAAGCTATATCTTGTAAATAAACATCGGTATGATGCCGTTTAGAATGTTCCTAGGCATGTAAATTATGAGTCACTTTGTAGTAGGCGTAACAGGCGGCATTGGGTCGGGTAAAACCACGGTAACGGATTTGTTTGCCGAGCGCGGAATTTGTGTAGTGGATGCCGATGTAATAGCGCGCGAAGTTGTCGCAAAAGGCTCCGATGGCCTTGCAAAAATTCAGGCGTATTTTAGTAACATTGATGGAGCTGAAAACGTTATTTTAGATAACGGCGAACTGAATCGCCCATGGCTAAGACAGCGCGTATTTTCACATCCCAACGAAAAAAAATGGCTCGATAATCTTCTTCACCCTCTTATTCGCAACCACATGATTGAACAAACCAAAAGTGCGACATCTGCTTATTGTTTGTTGTCGGTCCCCTTGTTAATCGAAAACAAGCTCAACACACTAGTAGATAGAGTATTAGTTGTGGATCTCGACGAGGCCACTCAACTTGCAAGAGCCGTGGGCAGAGACGCTAAATCTGTTGCACAAAAGCAACAAACTGAAGCAACAATTCGCGCAATCATGCAAAATCAGTGCAGTAGGCAACAGAGGCTTGCAGTTGCCGACGATGTGGTCAACAATAGTGGGCATATTGCTAGTCTGCGCGAACAAGTAGACAGTCTTCATCAACAATATTTAACACTCGCAAATAAAAAATAAAAAGGAGAGTTACATGGCTGTCGCACTTTATGAGTTTCCACTTAGCGAAAAAGTGAGAAATTACTTGCGACTGGAGCAACTTTTTCATCAACTCGATGAAGTAAAGTCTGCCACCAACGAATTCCAATATTTGTATTTTTTTGAAGTGTTATTTGATGTGATGGAGTTAATTGAGCGTATCGATTTACGCAGTGACTTTATTCGTGATATTGATACACAAGAAAAAAACCTAGTGCATTGGTCGCAACACCCCGACATCGACAGCTCAGCCCTTGACCAAGCTCTACAAAAACTACATCAACTCACCGGCGAAATTAAACAAAATAAAAAGCTCGGCTCCGGCCTCAAAGAAGAAAAATTCTTAAGCAGCATACGCCAGCGCTTTTCAATACCAGGCGGTGCTACTAGTTTTGATTTACCGAGCTTGTTTTGTTGGCTAAAGCAGCCAGAAGATGTAAAAAAAGCAAAAATAAGTCAATTTAGAGCCCACACCCAGCTAATTGAAAACTGCCTTGAAATGCTGATGTCGTTTTTGCGCGAACGCGGCCGCTTTTCTCCGGCATTGGCTAAGAATGGCTTTTACCAAGGTACCGTCGAAGATAAACTAGAGTTGGTAAGGGTGAGATGCGACAATAACAATGCCTTTTACCCAGTATTGAGCGGAAATAAGCACCGTTACGGTATTAAGTTTATGAACCTGTTCCCGGCAGAGGGCAGCACGGGGGCCCTAGCGCAAGATGTCGATTTTGAAATTGCCTGCTGTTAGTTTTTATAAGTATTAAGAAAGCACATTATGATCACAAAAGTACAATGTCCCACCTGCACCAAGCAGGTTATTTGGAATGCCGAATCTGAGTTTCGGCCATTTTGTAGCAAACGCTGTCAGCTGATTGATTTAGGCCAATGGGCTAATGAAGAAAACCGCTTACCCGCAGGTGCAAATAATAACGCTGAAACCCAAGTTAACATTGATATTGAAGATATTGAGGCTATGCTTGGAGAACAACCCGATGACTTTTTTAAATCATGAGTATAGATTCAGTATTAATTTGTGGCGGCACCCACGGTAATGAGCTTTCTGGGGTATATGCCCTGCGCCAATGGCAACAAAATAGCGATAATCTTCGAGCGCTGATCCCAAGTGCCGAACTGTCGTTAATGATGGTCAATGAGGCTGCTATCTCGGCACGTACACGCTACATCGACGAAGATTTGAACCGACAGTTTGATTTACAAAAATTAGCGGAAAACAAAGGTAGAGATGATTTATGCCATGAGGCTGCGCTGGCGCAATCACTCAATCGTGATTATGGGCCGAAATCAGACCCGCAAATCGACTTTTTAATCGACATTCACAATACTACCAGTGCCATGGGCCCTACCTTGATTGTACTAGAGAATGACAGCTTTAATCACAACCTTGCGCGTTATGTTAAAACCCATATGCCCCATGCCAACATTCTGGTGGAAGACCATATTGCGTACCAACAACACCCTTACTTTTGTACCTTAGGCAAACGCAGCGTAATGATTGAAGTCGGCCCACAGGCACAAGGTACTCTTAGGGCGGAAGCTTACGAACAAACGGTGGAAATGACAGAGCTCATTTTGTCTTACATTGAAGCGGTTAACTCCAACACTTATTTTGACTTGTCTGCTGTGCCAGCCTTTAGGCTCACAGGTGATGTGTTATATCCAAAAACAGAAGACGGTGTGCGTAGCGCAATGATCCACCCCTCTCTTGATGGACGAGACTTTAAGCTGTTGATGCCGCAAACACCGTGTTTTATCGACTTTAAAGGCGAAAATATTTTGTGGAAAGGCGGTGAAACCTATCCTCACTTTATTGGCGAAGCGGCTTACGACGGCTTGAATATTGCGTTTGCAACGGCTGAGCACTGCTTGTTTTAACTAGGTACGTGTTATAGATCGATACCCAAAGAAAAAATCATCTTATAGTCTTCTTTCTCGGGCACTATTCCGCTCGAATCTGCGATTGGACTAGCTAAGTAATCCCAGACAACAGAAACATCAAAATCAATATCGTCGGTCAGCTCTATTTCTACACTCGCCATTGCATGTTGCGCATCGCCCCCTGAAGCGGACTCAGCAAAGGTGTATCGATAATCAAAATTTAGGTCTATTTTCTTTGTCAGTTCATGTTCGTAATTGGTTTCAACGAAGAAAGACGTTGACGAGTTAGTGCTTTGTTCATTGGGTGCAACGGTATCGAACTCTGTTTTTTGATATGCAGGGCCTGCAGAAAAGTCTAACTCAGTGGTGTCAGTGTCGATTAAGTAATACCCTACACCCGCACCTACCGTATATTTATTCGCAATGTTTTGAAAAGGGTCGCGATTGTACTCGAAGAAAATTGGACGAAAGAAAATTTCTTGTGTGTAGAACCAATCAAAGGTACCACTGGTTCGAATGTTATTTTCTGTTATTTCATCATTGTTAGTCGTACGGTAACCTAAGAATTCGGCCAAAAAGCGACTCGAAGCAGTACGACGCTTAACGCTCGCCTTAGCTGAAAGCTCCTCCTGGTCCGTATTTCCTTTGGAGATGTTGGCTCCTATACCAAATTTAACTGTCCATGCATTACGTTCATTCTCAGTGCTCGGCGCGATAGAGATAAGGTCACTATAACGGTATTTTGATTTGACACCACCCACGTTAACAAAGCCCCCAGCAATATCCAGCTTACCGTTTAATACCACCCCATCGTTAAAGCGCGCACTGTGCATACGCTCAGAAATCACCATATAAATATCCTCTTTATCTATAATGAGGGTGTCTAGTATGTCTGATTCAAATTCCACTTCTTTATCATATAGCGACTTCAACTCTCCCTTTAACCACTCACCAGACTTAAGCCTTATCCAATCAAATTTAGACGCATCTTTGATGATAACTTCTCGTTCTTCAAAAAGGGGATCGGGTAAACTTTGTTCTGCCGATACAAACAGTGGCATCAAAGCTAGTACACTTAAGGTGAGGTATTTTTTTAACATGATTCGTCTACCAATTACTTATTTTTGGTGGCTAAAGGTATGTATTTATGAATACGGAAATATATCAGTATTAGCCATGCACTATCTTCGGAGCATAAAAATAACACTTCTGGTATAAATTGACTACTATCGCACTCACCGAGTTCACTGAGCGAATCGGCATATATTCGCTAGGGAATTAAGGCAATTTCTCTAAGTGCATCTAAAATGGCCACGTTTGCTTCTGGGAAAGTGTATTTATGCAAATCGTTGGCATTTACCCAAAGGCATTGCTGCCCCTCTGCACCTAGCGCGTTACCACTAAATTCCCCTACTAAGAAAACGTGTAAACAAACGCGTTTATCAGGATACTCAAATGGGATTTCTATTAGCGGTTGCGGATTTGTCAGTTGTATATCAATTTCTTCTTTTAACTCTCGCCCAAGGGCCTGTGCGGGTGTTTCGTCTGTTTCCACTTTACCCCCTGGAAACTCCCACTTATCGCCTTGGTGCTGCTGGGCATTGCGCTTACAGATAAAAAAACGGCGTTGATCATCACGTTCTAAAAACACGACTCCCACCGCCACATCTATTTGCTTCATAATAGTAAGCTAACAAGTGACCTGTATTAGGTCAGCTTGCCACAACATTGTTTGTATTTTTTACCTGAACCACAAGGGCATGGGTCATTACGACCAACTTTAGGCCCTTGGCGCTGAACGGTTTGCGGACGTTCTGCTTGCTCTGGTGCAGGCTTTGCATCGGTAACCGCTGAGGCTGATTTATGCTCAAAGATTTTTTCAGCTTCGGCGCGTCTGCGCTGCGCTTCGACGGCTTCAACGTCTTTTTGCTCTTGTACCTGAACTCGCGACAAAACACTGATCACTTCAATCTTTAAGTTATCGAGCATATCTGAAAACAACTCAAAAGATTCACGCTTATATTCCTGCTTAGGATTTTTTTGAGCAAATGAGCGCAGGTGAATACCTTGACGCAAATAGTCCATAGAGGCTAAATGCTCTTTCCAATGCGTATCGAGAGTTTGCAGCATAACCGCTTTTTCAAACTGTCTTAGCACTTGCTCACCCACGGCCTGCTCTTTGGCATTGTAAGCCGCATCAGATTTTTCGATAATGAATTCACGTAGCTTTTCTTCGTATAACTTGTCGTCTTCTTCAAGCATTTTGCGTAATGGTAAATCTAAGCTGAAGTCACCTTTTAAACGTTCTTCTAGACCTTCTACATCCCACATTTCCTCTAAGGATTGTGGTGGGATATATTGATTGATAACGGTATCGATAACGTCTTTACGCACGTTGACGATTGTTTTACCAATATCACCTTCGTTCAGTAGTTCATTACGTTGTTCGTAAATAACGCGGCGTTGATCATTCGCTACATCATCGTACTCAAGCAATTGCTTACGAATATCAAAGTTACGGCCTTCGACTTTACGCTGTGCGTTTTCGATAGCGCGAGATACCCATGGGTGCTCAATAGATTCGCCTTTTTCCATACCTAAACGCTTCATCATTGCACCCATTTTTTCAGAGGCAAAAATACGCATAAGAGCATCGTCTAACGACAAGTAAAAACGCGATGAACCTGAGTCACCCTGACGACCAGAACGACCACGAAGCTGGTTATCGATTCGACGCGATTCATGACGCTCAGTACCAATAATGTGGAGGCCACCGGCTTCAATGACTGCATCATGGCGTTCTTGCCACTTCGCTTTAACCTGAGCAATTTGCTCTTCGGTCGGGTTCTCTAGTTTCGCTAATTCGACCTCTAGGTTACCACCTAGCACAATATCGGTTCCTCGACCCGCCATGTTAGTGGCAATGGTAACTGCTGCAGGCATACCTGCATTAGCCACAATCTCAGCTTCTTGGGCGTGAAATTTGGCATTAAGGACTTTATGTTTAATTTTTTCTTTCTTCAGAATATTTGAAATTAGCTCAGAGTTTTCAATAGATACAGTACCTACTAAGGTCGGTTGACCCTTCTCAACGCACTGTTGAATATCTTTGATAATCGCATCGTACTTTTCAGCGGCGGTTAAGTAGATTTTGTCTGGGCGATCATCTCTGACCATTGGTTTATTAGTGGGTATAACAACCGTTTCAAGCCCATAAATACTGTTAAATTCAAACGCCTCAGTGTCGGCAGTACCGGTCATACCTGAAAGCTTGTCGTAAATTCTGAAATAATTTTGGAAAGTAATGGAAGCTAGGGTTTGATTCTCGTTTTGAATCTTAACGCCCTCTTTCGCTTCAACTGCCTGGTGTAAACCTTCTGACCAACGTCGGCCTTCCATTGTACGGCCGGTGTGCTCATCAACAATGACGATCTCTTGACCGTCTTTGATGATGTAGTCTACGTCTTTAGTAAATAGTTTGTGTGCACGTAATGCTGCATTTACGTGGTGCAACAAAGGAATATTAGCAGCAGCAAAAAGCGACTCGCCTTCTGGCAATAAACCTGATTCAGATAACAGCTCTTCAACAAAAAGTTGACCGTTTTCAGTCAAATGAACTTGTTTGCCTTTTTCGTCTACAGTGAAGTGTCCCTCACCATGATTATCTTCTTCATCTTCTTTATCTTGCTGATTGAGCTTTGGAATGATGGTATTAATTTTTTTGTATAGCTCAGAGCTGTCTTCCGCTGCGCCAGAAATAATCAAAGGTGTACGCGCTTCGTCGATTAAGATTGAGTCAACTTCATCAATTACTGCGAAACTCAGCGGACGCTGCACTCTATCGGTAGGGCTAAAAGCCATGTTATCGCGCAGGTAATCGAAGCCAAATTCGTTGTTTGTGCCGTATGTTATGTCGGCGTTGTAAGCATCGCGCTTTTCTTGTTGGCCAATACCGGGAATGTTACATCCAACACTTAAACCTAAGAATGAAAATAATGCTCTACTCCAGTCAGCATCTCGCTTTGCTAAGTAATCGTTCACGGTAATGACGTGAACGCCGTTGCCAGTAAGAGCATTTAAGTAAGTAGGCAAGGTAGAGGTAAGCGTTTTACCTTCACCGGTACGCATCTCGGCAATTTTACCTTGATGCAATACAATGCCACCTTTCATTTGTACATCAAATGGGCGCATGCCGTAGACTCGTTTACTCGCCTCGCGGACGACTGCAAACGCTTCTGTAATTAGGCTGTCGAGGGTGGCACCATCGCTTAAGCGCTGTTTGAACTCATCGGTTTTCGCTTGCAGTTGCTCGTCGGAAAGGGCTTCTAGGTCGCTTTCTAATGCATTAATGGCAACCACGGTTTTACGCAATTTTTTAAGCAGGCGAGCGTTGTGCGTGCCAAAAACTTTTTTGAAGATATTTGCAAACATGCTAATGGGATATCCGATTTGGTATAGTATTAAAAAAACGCGTTATAGTAACAAATAACATGGGTCTGTGACCAGTAATAAGCAACTTATAACAAGCAGCGTAGTCAAGCAAAACGAGAAGGGTTGAGGATGTTGGCGCTAGGAGCTATGAAATGATTAATAGATATAGGGTAGCGGGTCGACCTGCCTACCGTTTTTGAGCACTTCGTAATGAACATGAACGCCCGTTGAGCGCCCAGTGCTGCCTAAGCTTGCAACCACCTGACCCTTAGTTACAACATCACCCACTTGGACTTTTAGTTTATCGTTGTGTCCATATCGGGTACGCAGTCCATTACCGTGATCAATTTCAATTAAATTCCCATATCCAGAGCGTTTTCCCGACCATGTTACAACGCCTGCACCTGTAGCGATAACGCCAGTACCAGCCTTGCCCGCAAAGTCTACTCCTTTATGCATGGTCGGCTTGCCATTAAACGGGTCTTTTCGCATCCCATAATAAGAAGACAACCAGCCTTTGCTTACCGGTCTCCCGGCTAACTTTGACTCTTGTTCTATATTGAGTCCAATAAGGATAGATTCAAGGGCATCGATCTGCTTTATTTTAAACGCCAATGCTTCTGATAATTTTTCGATGCTTTGACTAATGCTTTCGTTCGGTTGTTCAGTGGCGAGCAGACTTTCTGACAAAGTAAAGTCTTCAGTGGTCAAACCATGTTTTTCAGCGAGGCTTGCGCTAATGCTATCGAGATGCTCAACTTGAGCGCGCATCGCAGAAAGTTGTGATACTAAAACACCTAACTTTTCATCTGTGTTTACTTTTAGTGAATCAACCAACGCAGCCTGTTCTTGTAAGCCGGTTTTGACTGAGTTAAGGCGAATCTGATTTTCGTATACCGATTCCGTAGAGCGACTAGATATAAGCAAAATTAACGAAGCCAACACAAAGCCACTGATCAAACGTCGTAACGACAAACGTTTAGCATAGCGAGTGCTCTTTCCTTTAATTAAAATGGTTATATTCATAATTGCCTTTTATTCACTATCGAAAACAATACAAGGTCGTGGCGAGTTCCAAAAAGCATCGCGACGCCAGCGATTTCGAGACGCTAGTGTAATGAGAATAGCCGTAATATCCTAGTCATATACCGAATCGACATTATGTAAGTTCATACACAAAATGCTAAGGATTTACTCTATCGCCATAAAATTCAGGCGCTTATGCTAATACAGCTATTGTTAAAGTGTCAAAAATAAAAAAGCGCCAATACTACGGCGCTTTAATAATTGTTTACTTTTTAATCCCTTAAAGTGCAGTCATATTTACCGTCACTGCAAAGATGATGCCCATTATGCTTTTTCGTTATAGGCCAATTTGGTCACTATCAAGCAAAGCGAGTTCCCAGATGAGTAAGAGGCTCAATGTATTTAATCGGTAAGCTTTCTTCGCTTTCAAACTCAATATATTCCCAAGCATCTTCAGCATCAAGAATAGCATTTAGTAACTTATTGTTAAGACCATGGCCCGTTTTATACGCCACTAATTCGCCAATAAGATTGTGCCCACCTAAAAACAAATCGCCCACAGCATCTAAAATTTTATGCTTGAGGAACTCATCTTGATAACGCAAACCTTCCGGATTAAGTACGCGGAACTCATCAAGTGCAACGGCATTATCCATAGAGCCGCCAAGTGCGAGATTCATTGAATTCATCATTTCTAAATCACGCATGAAGCCAAAGGTGCGTGCACGGCTAACTTCGTCAACATAGGAATCTTTGGAGAAATCCAATACGCAATGTTGGCGAGTTTGAGAAATAGCTGGATGGATAAAATCAATCGCGAAGTCGACTTTAAATCCGTTAAATGGTCTAAATTCAGCCCATTTGTCGCCGTCTTCTACACGAATCGTTTTATTCACTTTGATGAAGCGTTTCGGTTTATCTTGTTCTTCAATACCTGCGCTTTGCAGCAAGAAAATAAATGGACTCGCACTACCATCAAGTATTGGCAACTCATGGCTGTCGACTTCAACAATAATATTGTCGATGCCCAAGCCGGAAAGGGCAGAGGCTAAGTGTTCAACAGTATGAATAGAATGACCGTCTTCATTGGTAATGCAAGTACACAGCGTTGTATCTGCAACATCTCTTGCATTAGCAGGAATATCGACCGCAGGATTTAAGTCGATACGACGAAATATAATTCCGGTATCGGCTGGTGCCGGTCGCAATGTCATACGCACTTTACGTCCCTTGTGCAAACCTATGCCGGTTTCCGTTACGGCAGTTTTAAGTGTTCGCTGTTTGAGCATAATTACCGTCTGTAATAAAAGCGTGAGTGTCCGGTCTACTGACAAGACAAAAGCTAAAAGGTTTCAGTTGATCAAAAATATTTGTGAATAATAGCATAAAACCCCTTGAACAAACAGGGGTTTTAATTTTACAAGTATTTTTTGAGCCTAAATAGACTGTTCAGACCAGTTAATCTGCCTGGCGGCGTAAAAACGCTGGAATGTCTAAATACTCATGATCATCTACCGCATGCTCTTCTTCTGCTTTTTGCGCCGGACTATTTTGGTAATCAGCGTCAGCGGTCATGTTATCGGTACCCGTCGCTTTGAGTGGTACACGAGGACCATCATTTACTAGGGTAATATCAGGCTTTCGTTCAGCACCAATACCTGTTGCCACAACGGTTACGCGAATTTCGTCGCTAATTTCAGGGTCAATAACAGTACCCACAACCACGGTTGCGTTTTCAGAGGCAAAGGCTTTTACAGCATTACCAATGGTCTCGTATTCGTCAATGGCAAAGTCCATACCGGCGGTAATATTGACCAAGATACCGCGAGCACCTGAAAGATCAATATCTTCAAGTAATGGACAAGCAATAGCAGCTTCAGCAGCTTCTTCAGCACGGTCTTCACCGCGGCCTACGCCACTACCCATCATTGCAGTGCCCATTTCAGACATAACCGTTTTCACATCAGCAAAGTCAACGTTGACCAAACCAGTGCGAGTAATTAGCTCTGCAATACCTTGAACTGAACCACGAAGCACGTCGTTTGCCGCGCTAAACGCTTGTAATAATGGCGTACCACGACCCATTACTTTGAGTAATTTTTCGTTCGGGATGGTAATAAGTGAATCAACATATTTCGATAATTCAGCAATACCTTGATTGGCAAACTCTGCACGTTTTTTACCTTCAAATGGGAAAGGTTTAGTCACTACGGCAACTGTTAAAATTCCCATTTCTTTGGCAAGTTTAGCAACCTCTGGTGCAGCACCAGTACCGGTACCGCCCCCCATACCTGCAGTGATGAACACCATATCGGCGCCATCGAGGGTTTGCCTGATCTTTTCACGGTCTTCAATCACCGCTTCGCGACCAACATTCGGATCGGCACCTGCACCTAGGCCTTTAGTAAGCTCGCTGCCGATTTGTATTTTGACCGATGCAGTGGAATTTTTTAATGCTTGAGCATCTGTGTTCATCGCAATGAAGTCTACACCTTCAATTACTTGCGTGACCATATACTCAACAGCGTTACCGCCGCCTCCGCCTACACCTACTACTTTAATGACTGCTTCGTCAGTTGGATTGTCCATCAGTTCGAACATGTTCATTCTCCGATAACTTTATAGTCTGTGCGCACAGACCTATTATTAATTTAGCGCTTAAAGGCCCCCTAAAACTCGCCTTTAAACCAACTTTGAATGCGTTTTAGCACGCTTTCTTCGCCACTCTTTGGTAGCGTTTTCTTATTATTAGAATGTTGCTTTCCATACTGCAAAAGGCCGACCGCTGTTGCGTAACTTGGATCATCAACATATTCGGCTAGCCCTTTAATGGAATGTGGTTTTCCTACTCTTACTGGCATTTGAAACACTTCTTCTGCAAACTCCACTGCCCCTTCCATCTTGGCAGTGCCGCCTGTCAGTACTAAACCAGCGGCAATTTGATCTTCAAGGCCACTAGCTTTAATTTGTTCGTAAGCGATTTCGAGAAGTTCGTGGTAGCGTGGTTCAATCACCTCAGCGAGCGTATGTCTTGACATCGCTCTTGAGGGTCTTCCACCTACACTTGGCACTTCAATAGTCTCTTCCATGCTTACCATATCTTTAAGCGCACAAGCATAATTGACTTTGATTTGCTCTGCGTTGTTCATGGGCGTGCGGAAAATCTTCGCAATATCGCCGGTAATCTGATTGCCCCCTAAGGGAATCACTGCCGTATGGCGAATTGCGCCATCGGTATAAATGACAATATCGATGGTGCCGCCGCCAATATCGACCACGCACGCACCTAGCTCTCGCTCATCATCGGTCAGTACCGCAAAGCTCGATGCAAGTGCGCTAAATATGGTTTGATCTACTATAAGATCACAATTTTCGATGCATTTCACCATATTTTTTGCCATGTCGTCGGCGCAGGTAATAATGTGCGCTGCGGCGACCATTCTGACACCCGACATGCCTATCGGATTTTTAATACCTTCTTGCACGTCAATAACAAATTCTTGCGGCAGAACATGGAGGAGTTTGCGCTCTGCTGCCATAGGAACAGAACGTGCGGCGTGGATGACATTGTCAACATCATCTTGTGTCACTTCCTGATTATTGATTGGTACCATGCCAGTCTCATTTTGACACTGCACATGACGACCACTAATCGACATAAACACGCTAGACACATGACAGTCTGCCATCAACTCCATTTGTTCTATTGCAGAGCGTACCGATTGCACAACCATATTGAGGTCGTTTACGCCGCCCTTTTCCATGCCGCGAGACTTATGCTCGCCAACACCTACAATGCTAATATCTCCGTCAGGCAGTACCTCACCCACCACAGCTTTTACCGTGCTGGTGCCAATATCTAAGCCAACGATGAGATCTCTTTCTAACGCTTTAGACACGCTGAATAACCACCTTAATTGTTTGTATTGTTTTCGGTATCAGCTTGAGAAATTGGAAAGGCATCTGCCCATCCAACTGCCAAGCCTGTATCATACCTTAAATCTATATAATTTATTGCTTTTTTTTCTTCCAGCAAAAGCGGATAAACATCGATAAACCTTTGTAATCGTTTGATATATTCCTGACGACCTAAATGTAAGGTAATTCCATTTTTTAGTTGTAAGGTCCAAGCAAAACGCTCACTGAGCACCAACTGCTGGATACGCTGTCCGCTGCTACGCAAAAGTGAGCGCATATGTTGATAACCAGTAAGCGCTGTTTTTTCACTTCCACCGGGTCCAAAAAGCACCGGAAGCGCAGGACTATCAAGCTTTCCATCAAAACTATCGCCGTATTTATTTAGCAATAAATCTCCGTTCCAGCGGGCCGCGGCTTGTTGCTCTACTACATGAATATATAAGCTACTTGGCCAGCGTTTTCTAATCGACGCTGAATACACCCAAGGTTGTTGCTCCACTAATCGATGCACATCGTTAACATCGATGGCAAAAAAGCTCCCAGCATTCTCTCGACGAATCGAGGCTTCTAGGGCATCTACATCGAGCATGCTGATGTTTCCATTTACAACAATATTCTGCACTGGCAAGCGTTGTTCGTCTTGTAACCAGTGATAACTACTTATTGCCCCCCAAACTAACAAAGCAATTACGCACACAAACACACTTAAGCCAACAGGTAATGACACCCTGTCGTCATCTTGTACATGCATGTTTGTGCTTAATTCAGTGCTCATTAACTCAGAGGCTCTCCCTTAAAATCTTCACTACCAGTTGCTCAAAGCTCAAACCTGCTTGCGCAGCCGCTTTTGGCACCAATGATTTAGGCGTCATTCCAGGTACCGTATTAGATTCCAATAAGTAAAAAGTACCATCGTTGTGGCGCATAGCATCTACGCGTCCCCAGCCTTTTCCCGATAGGGCTTCAAATGCAGTTAAGGCTAATCGACCTAAGGCTAATTCTTGGTCTTTTGGTAAACCTGATGGGCAAAAATATTCGGTAGTATCAGTTTGATATTTAGCTTCGTAATCGTAAAAGGTGTTGGGGGAGGTCATACGAATAGACGGCAAAGCCTCGCCGTCTAAAATCGCAACGGTATACTCAGGCCCATCTATGTAGGTCTCAACCAGCACGTTGTCATCAAAGCCAAAAGCGTCTTCGATGGCTCTAGAGAGCTCGGTGGATGAATCGGCTCTTGCCATACCGATACTAGAACCTTCGTGACTTGGCTTTACCATGACCACGCCACCTAAGTCTCTTAAAATATGCTCACATTCACAAGAGTTAAACGTTTGTTTATCTACTACGCGGTAATCTGCCGTGGGTAAATTACGCGCAGACCAAACCAGCTTGCTTAACACTTTGTCCATCGCCAATGCTGAGCCCAGCACGCCGGTGCCCGTGTAAGGAATTTTAAGTTGCTCCAAAGCACCTTGGATTACGCCATCTTCACCACCGCGGCCATGCAAAATAATAAATGCACGCGAAAACCCGTCGGTGATCAACTCATAAATCGAGCGTTGTGAGGGATCAAAAGGATGTGCATCCACCCCCGCTTTCAGTAATGCACTTAATACTGCATGACCAGAGGCAAGGCTAACTTCGCGCTCGGCCGAGTCGCCCCCGAACAAAACTGCGACTTTACCAAAGAGCTTTGTTGTGCCGACCTGTGATGAAGCGGCTTGAGAAGTGCCCGTGCCCGAATCATATGAGGTGCTCATAAATGCTCCTTCGTCTTAGGCGTCAGGCCAACAATGGCGTTGTTGCCTTGCGCCAATGTTTGCGCTAAAGACCCAATATTACCCGCGCCTTGCATAAACAAAACATCTTGGTCTTGTAGTATGTCAGGCAAAATCTCAAACAACTCATTTGGCTCGCCCACATAAACCGGATCGACCTTCCCGCGCTGACGAATAGAGCGGCATAAAGACTTACTGTCGATACCGTCGATGGGAGCTTCGCTAGCGGCATAAATATCTAGTAGTAAAAGACAATCTACCTGCGACAGTACGTTTACAAATTCTTCATATAAATCGCGCGTACGACTAAAGCGGTGCGGCTGATACACCATAACCAAACGTCTATCAGGCCAATTGCTGCGCGCGGCCGCTATGGTCATGGCCACCTCAGTTGGGTGGTGTCCGTAATCATCCATTAAGGTGAAATAGATTGATTGCTTGACCTTATTTTCATCAGATGGTGCGGGTGCATTCTGCGCAATAGTAAAATCGCCCAAATGCTGAAACCGGCGACCTATACCACCAAACGAAGACAGCGCAGCCAGTATATCTGCATCACTAATGCCATCGTCACTTGCAACTGCAATCGCCGCAGTCGCGTTAAGTACGTTGTGTATGCCCGTTAAATTTAACGCCACCTCTAGCGTTGGTTGCCGAGGACGACTAACCGTAAAGCGACTGCAGTTCACGCCGTATTTCACATCACTGATAACAAAATCGTTGTGTGCCTGCTGTCCATAGGTTGTGTATTTGCGCTCAATACTTGGCAAGAGCTCCATGATAACGGGGTCGTCGCCACATAAAACAGCGAGGCCGTAAAATGGAAGGTTGTGCAAAAACTCAACATAAGCTTGTTGCATACGCACAAAATCCCCTTCATAAGCCTCAAGATGATCTGCTTCAATATTGGTAATTACCGATACCGTAGGTTGCAAGTGTAAAAACGAAGCATCCGATTCATCTGCTTCAGCAATTAGGTATTTACTTGCCCCTAACTTAGCATTGGTACCGGCACTATTAAGCAAACCACCAATTACAAAGGTAGGGTCAAGTTGCGCTTGGCTGTAAATGGTTGCCAGCAAACTTGTTGTTGTTGTTTTTCCATGGGTACCGGCAATGGCAATGCCATAGCGAAAACGCATTAATTCCGCTAGCATTTGAGCACGGCGAATAATGGGAATACGTTGTTCACCTGCGCGTATTAACTCTGGATTGCTTGCTTTAATTGCGCTTGATACCACCACTAAATCAGCATCTTTAACGTTGTCAGCCTCATGGCCAAAGTAAATGGTAGCGCCCAGATTAACTAGTCGTTCGGTCATCGCACTGGCATTCATATCAGAGCCACTCACCTGATAACCAAGATTGATCATCACCTCCGCGATACCGCCCATGCCTGCGCCACCAATGCCAACAAAATGTATGCTGTCGACTGAGCGCATTTTATGTTGCGCCGCTTCTATAGAAGTATTATTGACTGTCACGACGCGCCTCCTTTTCAGTAATATGAGCTTTGCCAATCAGACTTGAGCAATAATCTGCGACTTTTTGCGTTGCTTCGGCCTGACTTAAGGTTTTTGCTTTGTTTGCCATGCTCTCTCGGTATTCGGTATCGGTCAATAATGGGATAAGTGCATTTGCTAAATGTGCTTCAAGTTGCCCTTGCTGGATAACAATTGCGGCGTCTTGTTTGGCTAAGTTTTCAGCGTTTTGGGTTTGGTGGTCATCCACCGCGATGGGCAGGGGAACAAAAATGGCCACGCGACCAGCAGCTGATACTTCCGCTACCGTTAGCGCTCCTGCTCTACAGATTACGATATCTGCCCACGCGTACGCTTGCTCAACGTCGTCAATAAACTCACTGATTTTTATCGTACTTGATTCTGAACTTGCATCTGCTTGAGATAATGATCTGTAAGCCTGCTCAACCGGCTCAGATTTATTCACACCGCTTTGATGCCAAACATTGAACTCATGATTTTTTGCAAGCTCAATCAACACTTTCGGGACAATTTGATTTAAGGCCAATGCTCCCAGACTACCGCCAACAATAAGAATATTTCGCTTGTTTGAACGCTGGCTGTCAATTGCAGGGATATCCATAAAACCACTGCGAATTGGATTGCCAACAAAAACTGTATGTTTTGGTGCTTTGCTAAGCTGGGGGTTTATTCGGGTATCAAAGCCGCACAATGTTAACGATGCAATTTTTGCAAGATAACGATTGGTTGCGCCAAACACCGCATTTTGTTCATGTAATATAATAGGTATGCCCAGTGTGTAAGCTGCAATTCCGCCAGGGCCACTTGCATAACCGCCCATACCTAAAACCAGGTTGGGCTTTAAGGCCTTTAATATTTTACGCGCTGCAAATACAGCCCCAAGTAACTTAAAAGGTATGGTAAATTTTTGCCACAATCCTTTTCCCCTGAAACCTGCAATTTTTAAAAAATGTATATCGAAGCCAAACTTGGGTACGACTTGCGCTTCCATTTTATCGGCAGTGCCGAACCAATCGACCTGCCAGTTTCGTTGCTTCAGCTCTTGGGCAACCGCTAAACCAGGAAATACATGTCCGCCAGTACCTCCCGCCATAATCACAATTTTAGGCATGACTAGGCTCCTCATCAAAAGGCGCTTTACCAGCGTCGTCTTCTGCTTTAGGCGATTTTACTTTAAGGATTTTGGTGCGCCGAGGCTTTGCAGCGCTAGAGCTTCGTTTTTTACGTGATATAGCTTGAACGCCTTCGACTCGCATTTCAAAGTCGATGCGAATAAGCATGGCCACCGCAATACTCATAATGATTAAAGATGAACCACCAAAACTCACTAACGGTAGGGTTAAACCTTTGGTGGGCAAGATACCTGAACTTGCGCCAATATTAACCGCAGTCTGAAAACTAAACCAAATACCGATGCCATAAGCAATGAAGCCGTCGAAGGGACGCTCGTTAGCAAGGGCTTTGCTCCCAATTTGCAGGGCAATCACTACCATAAATAGTATTAGCAATAACACACATAATACGCCCACAAAACCGAGTTCTTCAGCCAAAATAGCAACGATAAAGTCGGTATGCGCTTCGGGTAAAAATTCGAGTTTTTGTACGCTGTTGCCAAGCCCCTGACCAAACCAAGACCCCCGACCGTAAGCCATTAAAGACTGGGTTAACTGATAGCCTGTACCAAATGGGTCTGCCCAAGGGTCCATAAATGCGGTAATGCGTCTCATCCTATACTCTGACAGCACAATTAGAGTCACCACTGCCGACAAACCCGCAAATGCTACAGCAAAGAACTGCCATAATTTTGCTCCGGCTAAAAACAATAGCGCCATGGTGGTGGCAAACATTACAATTACCGTGCCTAAGTCGGGCTGAAACAAGAGCAAAGTGGCTAAAAAGAACAACACCGCTAGAGGTTTTATAAAGCCTTTTACGTTTTCGGTCACTTGCTCGTAGCGGCGCACCAAATAGCCCGCTAAGTAACAAAAGAAAAACAGCTTAGCCGGCTCGGCAGCCTGCACCGTAATTGGGCCGACTACTATCCACCGAGTACTACCATTTACGGTTCGCCCAACAATGAGTACCGCAACGAGTAAGCCCACGGCAATGAACAGCAAATAAGGATTTGCAGCGCGCCAAAAGGCCATAGGAATGTTCATCACAATCAGCGCACAAGTTAGCGCAATAAGAATATAAATACCGTGGCGTATGGCAAAATGAAATGGGTTATCGTGCAAGCGCTCTGCAATTGGCATAGAGGCAGACGTAACAATAATAAAGCCAATGGAAAATAGCGCTACCGATATAAGCACTAAACCTAAGTTGTAAGCACGAGGGGCTTGATTGTCATGTTTGGCAGAAAATAAATCAGCAAGTTTAGGACCACTTTGACTGATACTTTCGCTCATGCTGTGGCTTTTATCTTGAGTCATGCAGCCTCCCGCAAAACAGCATGTACAAATTGCTCACCGCGCTCTTGGTAATTGCTAAACATATCGATACTGGCGCAAGCAGGAGAAAGCAAAACCGCACAAGGATGCGGATTGGAAGGCTCTGCAGTTTGTATTTTCGCTACTTCTTCTTTTGCCAAAGCAACTGCTTGCTCTAAGCTCTCGACTTTTATGACCTTAGGATGCAAGGCATAGAAAGCATCAGCGTCCTTTCCAAATACGATGCACGCGCGCACGCAATCTTGCATAGCTTCTTTAAGAGAAGATAGGTCTGCACCTTTTGCATCGCCGCCAGCGATGAGTATGGTGCGCCAATGTAGGCGTTTTGCACATACTAGTGCTGCTACACATGCACCTGCATTTGTTGCTTTAGAGTCGTTAATGAAAAGTACATTGTTATGTTCTGACACCACTTCAAAACGGTGTGCCAAGCCACGGTATGTCGCAAGTGTTTTTAGCGCCGGCACTATAGGCAAAGACAAGCTATGATGAATCGCCAAAACAAATTGCATATTAAGCATTAAATGAGGCAAGGGCATATATAGCTCTGACGCTTTGAGCAATAGTTGCCCATTTAAGCTGATGCCAACATCGGTTTGCGAGAACTGCGCTAGATGTTTTATCTGTTCTGGCAATTCAGTTAACGGGCTAAGTGTTCGCTCAGAATTACTTAAATTGCCCGAAACACTTGCGCTTAGTGTTGCGTGTTCATGCGTGCTAGCGGAAACATTTTTTACGAGCGCTGGAATATAAGTATACGCATCAGCTTGATTAACAATGACCTTATCGGCGTGATCAAAAATACGTTGTTTAGCTGCTAAATAATGTGCAAATGAGTGGTGACGGTCTATGTGGTCTTCCGTCACATTTAAAATACAAGCCACTGCTAATGGTAAACGGCGGGTAATATCTAACTGAAAACTCGATAATTCGAGTACAATGAAGTCAGCGTCTTGACCGAGTAAGTCAAGTGCACCCGTTCCAAAATTGCCCCCCACAAGGGCCTTAAACCCACAGCTAACAAGGGTTTTCTGAAGCATGTCGACTACGGTACTTTTGCCGTTTGAACCAGTTATACCAATGCATTTAACTTGATTAACCGAGGCAAAAACATCTAAGTCACTGATGAGCTTATCGCGTTCTTTCATTCCCGATAACGCTGGGTGTTCTAGCCTTACTCCAGGGCTCAAGACAACATAATCAAAGTCTTCGAATGAAGTAGAGTCTTGTAAGGTTTGAAGTGAAAAAGCATCAAGATACTGGACAGGTAACTTTGGGTCGATACTGACGCGCGATAAGTTTTTTTGATCAAAACCAACCACCTTTGCCTGCTGCGTAAGTAGGAATTTAGCGCACGAGAGCCCGGTCACACCCATACCAACAATCGCGATATGTTTATCGCGATATAGTCCAGTATTGATGTGCGCTTCGAAAGTCATATTATTAACGCAACTTAAGTGTGGCCAAGCCAACGAGTACAAGAATCAAAGAAATAATCCAAAAGCGCACAATAACGCGCGGCTCAGGCCAACCTTTCAGTTCATAATGGTGATGAATAGGGGCCATTCTGAAAATGCGTTTGCCGCGCAGTTTAAAACTGCCCACCTGCAAAATAACCGACAGGGTTTCAGCCACAAAAATACCGCCCATGATCACCAGTACAATCTCTTGGCGTACCAATATCGCCAGTACTCCAAGCGTTGCACCTAAAGATAATGAACCTACATCGCCCATAAACACTTGAGCTGGATAGGTGTTAAACCACAAAAACCCGAGGCCAGCTCCTACAATTGCGGTGCATACAATGACCAATTCGCCAGCAAGGGGAATAAACGGAATATTGAGATAGTCTGAAAAGTTCGCGTTGCCGGTTACATAGGCAAAAATAGATAGCGCTCCGGCCACTAAAATAGTTGGAACAATGGCAAGTCCATCGAGGCCATCGGTAAGGTTAACTGCGTTACTGGTACCTACAATAGTGAAATAGGCCACAACAATATAAAACATACCCAGTTGCGGCAAAACGTCTTTAAAAAACGGCACAATGAGTGAGGTTTCTTGGGCTAAGTTTGCTGAGCTATATAGGTAAAACGCGACTAATATGGCAATAAGCGATTGCCAAAAATACTTCCAGCGAGCAATTAAGCCTTTTGGATCTTTGCGTACTACCTTTCGGTAATCGTCTACAAAACCCAAAATACCAAAGGTAATCACTACAAATAGCGTCACCAAAACATAACGGTTCGACAAGTCAGCCCACAACAAGCAGCTCACTAAAATAGCCGCTAAAATCAGCACGCCGCCCATGGTAGGCGTACCTGATTTAGATAGATGACTCTGCGGACCGTCGTTTCTGACCGTTTGTCCGATTTGCATACGCTGCAGCCAACGAATCATTGCAGGACCAATTAAAATAGCAATGAGTAGCGCGGTAAGCGTGCTGAGTATGGCGCGTAGAGTAAGATATGAGAAAACGTTAAAGGCGCTTTCAAACTGCGTAAGCCACTCGGCTAACCAGATTAACATGGGTCCGACTCCTTATTCGTTTTCGTTTGATTTGGTGTGTCTTTGTAATGTGTAATAAGCGCATCTACCACGCGTTCCATTTTAGCGCTGCGAGAGCCTTTCACTAAAATGTTCACAGGAATTTTGTCTGCGGCGATTGAGGCAACAATGAGCATATGAAGCTGCTCGATAAGTGTATCGAGACTTTGGCAATGTTTACCAGTTTGCGCAAAAACTGCCGACGCACTATGGCTAAACTGTCCAATACTGACTAAGGCATCTACGCCTTTTTCTTTTGCATAGTCACCTATTTGTTGATGATAAAGCTGAGTTTGATCACCCAGCTCTCCCATATCGCCAAATACTAAAATGCTAGGTCCTTGATAGGTTACTAATAAGTCTATAGCGGCTTTGACCGAAGCGACATTGGCATTGTAAGTGTCGTCGATAACACGAATGCTACGACCTAAATTACTTACATTTAAACGCCCCGATACGGCTTGCATGTCAAATAAGCCTTTTTGTACATCGGATAATGAGGCGCCAACTTGCATGGCCAAAGCAGCCGCAAGTACAGCATTACCAACGTTGTGAGCCCCAGGTATGCGTAATCTCACGGCAATTTTGCCGGTAGGGGTAACTAATTCAAATTCTGGGCAGCCATCGGTATTAGTGAACTGCTCTTGTGCATGAAAATCACCTACTTGTGATTCAGGTGAAAACGTCACGATATTGTGATTGTCGTTTTTGCCTTGCCAAAATTCATAAAATTGACTGTCGGTGTTGAGCACTGCAATACCGCTGTTATCTAGTCCCTTAAAGATTTCACTTTTAGCACGAGCAACGCCAAACAAGCTTCCAAAACCCTGCAAATGAGAGGGTGCGGCATTGACTATGGTCGCGGCATCGGGCTTAACTAAGGCGGTGGTGTAATCTATTTCGCCCTGGTGATTTGCACCCATCTCAACCACCGCATACTCATGTTGTTGCGTAAGCGCTAGCAAGGTAAGTGGCACACCAATATCGTTATTAAAGTTGCCTTTAGTGGCAAGGACCTTGCCTTTTTGCGCAAGAATAGATGCGACCATTTCTTTTACTGTTGTTTTACCGCTACTGCCAGTAATACCAATGGTTTTAGGATTTACTGCATCTCTTACTGCACCCGCGAGTGCTCCTAAGGCAATTCGAGTATCAGCTACTTTTATCGTCGGCAATGGGCAGTCTACTAACTGGCTCACCACTACCGCGCTCGCACCGCACTCAAGGGCTTTACTGATGTAATCATGACCATTGAAGTTGTCGCCCACTAGGGCAATAAATACGTCGCCCTTTTTAATCGCGCGGGTATCGGTACTAACCGAATTCACCGTCATATCTTTTACGCTTTGCGTACTAAGTTGCCCGTTTATCGCATTTGCAACCCACTCTAAGCTACGCTCAATCATTGCAGGACTCCTTACACAAGGTCGCTACAAACTGACGTTCGTCGTAAGGTAGGCGTTGATGATTAATTTCTAAATAGCGTTCGTGACCTTTACCAGCAACTAGAATTAAATCGTGCTCGGTGCTGCTTTGGTAGGCCCAGCGAATAGCTTGTTTTCGGTCTAGCTCAACGTGTACTTTTTTATCTTTATCGATGCCTTTTAACACATCTTGTGCAATAGCTTCAGGTGATTCACTGCGGCTGTTGTCTTGAGTAATCACTATGCTATCGCTGTTACGGCTAGCGGCTGCAGCCATCATAGGACGCTTACTTTTGTCACGATCACCGCCACAGCCAAAGACACAAAACAAGGTGCCTTCGGTGTGCTCACGAGCCGCTCTTAAGGATTGTGTAAGGGCGTCGGGTGTATGCGCATAATCAACAATTAAATTTCCATGCTGAGCCCTGCTAGGCTGCGTACCGTGGCCCGACACTTTGTTGAGCGGCACAAACAGCTCCATTCTGCCGGGTACGCCTTTTAAACAAGAAATTTTATTTACCAGCGCATCAAAATCCTTACCGTGAAGCAACTGTGCACACAAGGCGGCGAGCGTATTTGCTACATTAAATGCGCCAAATAGAGGCAGGCATACCTGAGCACTGCCCCAAGAGCTATTTAAATTGAAAGCGATGCCATTGGCGTTATAGCTTAGATTTGAAGCAATGCAGTAATGGCTGGCACCCTCTGGAATATTGCTAGATGCGGCATCTGTAAGCCCAACCCCGTACCATGCAACTTGAGCATTATTAGGTAAGTGCTGCGCCCAGTTTTGTGACTCTGCATCGTCTGCATTTAATACAATATGAGTGATTGAGGCATGCTTCAAAATAGCTCGTTTTGCACTAGCGTATGCGTCCATTGAGCCATGATAGTCGAGATGATCTTGGGTCAAGTTAGTAAATATTACGGTGTCTATGGGTAAGCCCGCTAAACGCCCCTGTTCAATTCCATGGGATGAAGCCTCTAGGCAATAGTCAGCTACCTTACGCTCTGCTAGTAAACGTAGTACTTTGTAGTGAGTAATTATGTCAGGCGTAGTGTTTACGCCTAAGTCGTGGTGTTCGGTGCTGACAAGAGACTCAGGTTTCCGAGTTGATGGCGACACAGCTGCAGATAAAATGTTCAAACCTAGCGTACCTAAACTCGCGCTGCTAGCATGCTCTTGTGCACCAAGTTGCGCGTACAATGAGGCAACAGAGGTTTTACCGTTAGTGCCGGTAACTGCACTTATGACGGTCTGCGCGGTGTCAACATTGTGTAGAAAAAGCGCACGTAATAACTGCGCAAGCTTTAGCTTTAAATCGTCAATGGCAACGATACTTGCATCAACTTTTTTTGCTTGAATCAATAACGCTTCTTGAGGTGCTCGCTCACACAATACAAGTTTGCAGTCTTGCTCTATTGCCGCCTTAATAAAATCATGGCCGTCTGCAAGGCTACCTTTTAGTGCAACAAAAGCGGTACTTGCCTTGCTTTCACGGCTATCTAGACTGATATCACTCGTGGCTAAGGCAGAGCTACTAAGCAAAGCACAATCGATACCTAGTAATTGCAAAGCACTTTGCAATTGCTGGGATGAAAAATTTACACTATCGAGCAGCATGAAGTTGTCTCTCCATTGCTGCATTAGCATCGGCAGCTGTTACTGCATCTGGCGCAATATTAAGCATGTGCAGTGTGCCCGATACAATGGCTGAAAATGTCGGTGCGGCGGTATCACCAGCATAGTATTTGTCGCCACCTGGCTCATTAATTAGTACCACTACTGCAATTTGAGGGTTGGATACCGGTGCAATACCTGCAAAAATGTTCACGTATTCTTCACCGTATCCACCGGCAACCGCTTTACGACTGGTACCTGTTTTACCTGCGATACGATAACCTGCCACTGCCGCTTTGGTGCCTGAACCGCCGCTTTGCGTTACCGTTTCCATCATGTCTAAAACCGCTTGTGCGTTTTCTTCGCTTATCACACGCTCGGGCAACTCGTTACTTTCCATACCCTTAATAATTGTTAAAGGCAGTTTAGTGCCGCCATTTGCAATGGTTGCATACATTCGAGCAAGCTGTGCGGTGGTCACTGAAATACCATACCCGAACGACAAAGTAGATAACTCAAATTTTGACCAGCGGTTACGCTCGTGAAAAATACCACTCGACTCACCAATCATATTCGTACCGGTATCCGACATCAGCCCCATGTTGTAGTACAGGTCCATTAAGAATTCTTTACGTACCGACAAGGCTAGTTTTGAAGTACCCATGTTAGAAGATTTGCGAATGATTTCGGTCAGCGAGATTTCGCCATAATTGCGCGGGTCTTGAATGCGGCTGCCACCCATACGCGCCCAGCCAGGCGATGTATCAATTAAGGTGTCTTTTTCAACAGAGCCGAATTCTAAAGCTGCTAATACCGCAAGTGGTTTTAGTGAGGATCCTGGTTCAAACGAATCGGTCACGGCGCGGTTACGTACCCGAAAGCTCTTTACCGTATCGCGATTATTTGGGTTATACGATGGCGTATTGGCCAGGGCAAGAATCTCACCGGTGTGCACGTCAACCACGACTACCGATGCCGAGGTCGCCTGATATAACATGGTCGCTTCTTTGATCTCTCTGTAAGCAAGGGCCTGAATGCGTTGGTCAATCGTGAGCGTTAAATCTTTAGCTTTTTTGCCTTCTTCTTGCTCAATAATTTCAATTTGACGACCTTTGGCATCTCTACGGATCTTGCGTTTGTCAGGTGTCCCTGTTAACCAGTCATTGTACAAACGCTCAATACCTTCAAGGCCTTTATCATCAACATCGGTAAAACCAATAACATGGGACGATACTTCACCTGATGGGTAGTAACGTTTTGATTCTTCACGTAAATATACCCCAGGAATCTTTAATTTCTTAACAAAGGTAGCCATAGCTGGCGTGACTTGGCGTTGTAAATAAATAAAGCGCTGAGCGGGGTTATCTACTCTATCGATGAGACTATCAACGTCATAGTTTAAGACCTCAGCAAGCGCACGCCAACGACGACGGTCTTGCAGTGCGCCCTTTTCAACAATAATTTTAGGGTCGGCGTATATAGCTTGGGCCGGAACCGATACTGCTAACTGTTGACCATGACGGTCGGTGATTAAGCCTCGATAACTGGCGTTGTCGCGCACACGCACGGTGCGATTATCGCCTTGTTCAATTAGCAGATCAGGTTTTATGACTTGAATAAACGCCGCTCGCGCTGCCAAACAAACGAATACAAGCACCACACAGCTCAATACCAACCAAAAGCGCCACTGGATGGTTCCCAAGCTAGGCTTTGGTTTTTTAGGCGCATTACGTTTGTTAGGACGCCGCGGTTTTTGAATAGTCGCAGAAACAGTCATTATGGCTTCACCCTAACGAGCTTTTCATCGTCTTGAGTAGGGCGACGCATATTGAGTTTATCTTCGACCAAACGTTCTATACGGTTGTGCTCGGTAAGCGCAGTTTCTTCAATAATTAAATGGCGCCACTCTATATCTAGCGCATCTTTTTGCTGAATAAGTTGTTCTTGCGCAATAATTAGCTGACGATTTTGGTGAGTGCTCACTACTACTGCCAATGCGCTTGCAATGACACCAAAATACAAGATGATTATAAACAAATGACGACCTAAATCGGTCGCTATAATCATTATCAGGTTGAAGTTTGCTGTGGGCTTTGTCATAGCTTTTCTGCCACCCTCAGGACCGAGCTGCGAGCACGTGGGTTTAACGCCACCTCACTTGCGCTGGGTTTTGTTGCCTTACCTATTGTTTTGAGTACTTTGCCCGCGTCGAGTTCACTTTGTGTCATGGGCAGCTTGCTAGGGTATTTTTTCCCTTGGCTTTGTTCTCGTATAAAACGCTTTACCATGCGGTCTTCTAACGAATGAAAACTGATCACCGCTAGGCGACCACCAGGTTTTAATACCTCGGTTGCACCCACAAGACCTTGCTCAAGCTGCTCTAATTCGCCGTTAATGAATATACGTACACCCTGAAAACTGCGCGTGGCAGGATGTTTATGTTTATCTTTGACTGGCATCGCTTGATCTATCAGCTTTGCAAATTCAGATGTAGTTGCTAACGGCTTGATTTCACGTTGTTCGAGCACGGCATGCGCAATACGTTTACCAAACTTCTCTTCGCCGTATTGCTTTAACACATAGGTAATATCTTCTAAAGATGCGCTATTGAGCCACTGCGCCGCGCTTTGTCCAGAGGATGTATCCATGCGCATATCCAACGGACCGTCTTTTTGAAAACTAAAGCCACGCTCTGCGTTATCGAGTTGCGGTGATGACACGCCGATGTCCATGAGTATGCCATCGATTTCTTGATGTAAATTGAGCTCGGTAATTAAGGTCGCAATATCGGCAAAGGGGCGATGATGAATACTGAATCGCGGGTCGTCGCTAAAGCTTTTTGCAGCTTCAATTGCAGCGGTGTCTCGGTCAATGGCAATTAAACGTCCCTCGGGCCCTAGTTTTGCGAGCAACGCCCTGCTATGGCCGCCACGACCAAACGTTGCATCTACGTATACACCACTTGGCTCAACATTTAGGCCATCGATTGTTTCTTGAAGGAGAACAGAGGTATGCTCACTACTCATAGAGAAAATTCCTGAAGACGCTCAGTGAGTTCGAACTCACCTTGTTTTTCAACCGCGATATCTTCAGAAATTTGTTGGTTCCAAGCTTGGTCGCTCCAAATTTCGAATTTATTTAACTGCCCTACCAACATGATTTGTTTTTCGAGTGCGGCGTGCTGACGCAGTGTTGGCGCAAGCAAAATTCGACCACTCTTATCCATTTCGCCTTCGCTTGCATAACCTAACAATAAGCGAAGCAATCTGCGCTCATGCGGATTGGTCGAAGAGAGTTTACGGAGCTTTAATTCAATTTCTTCCCATTCGGGAAGTGGGTAAAGTAGCAAGCAGTTTTGTGAAATATCAATGGTGCAGACCAGTTGTCCCTGGCAATCATCCATCAAAGACTCTCGATACTTCGTCGGTATCGTTAATCGTCCTTTACTGTCAAGATTGATTGCGTTAGCGCCGCGGAACATATCCCCTAGCCTATTATACTTGTTAGTAGCTTATTGTTTTTTTTATTAGCTGGTTACACCTGATAAAAACCCTTTTTCGCCACTTTTACCCACTTTTTGACAGTTTAGGTAGGTTTGCCCCCACCTGTCAAGCAATTAAAACAATAAAATCCACCTTTTTAAGTCAATAAAATAAAGGCCTGTACGCCTATACAGCGGTTAAAAAACAGACAAAAAAAAGCTGCTTTGACCAAAGCCAAGCAGCTTTTTGTTCTAAAACATAGTCTTAAGCGTTTGCAGGTGCTTCTGCTTGCTCTGCAGCTACCGGAGAAATCTGTAAAGACTGAATCGGATTCTCAGATTTGTTCGACAATTCAACTAAGCGATTTAATTGTCCTAACGACAACATCATAGAATATGCCGCACCTAAGTAACCCGCTTTGTGCATCGCAAGTACTTTGTCGTCATCAAGTTCTAACAAACGCTTTTCGTTGATTGACAAAATGCCTGTTACGTTGCGTGTTTGGCTAGACTTATACAAGATACGAATTTGAATTTCTTCAAGCAAATCAAGCTCTTTAAGCATTTTTATAAATCGCTGATTTTGCACTTCGCTGTTTGCAAGCTCTGCTAAAAATTGCTGACGATTTTTAAGGAACTCTGTAGGTTCTCCAGCTTCAGTGAACAAGGCTTGGCCTTCTTCATCACCTTTTGCAAGCAGTTCACTGTTTTCATCAATAAACACGCCTAGCTTGTCGCCATCTGGACGAATATCAAAAGGATAACGTTGAATATTTAATGGTACGTGAGGACCTTGCCACTTTTCGTCAGCATAAAATAAGTTGCTACCCTGCTCTAAACCAAGCATTGCTACGCTGTGAACATTCTTTGTATTAGGATCTTCGATAAACACTAATGGCATTGAACCTGAAAGCTGAGCAAATTCTCTAATCGTTGCTGCGGCAAGGTGAGTATTTGCAGCGTATGCAAACTCTACTTTTGCGTTTACCTTGATGTCACTGTGCTTGTCTTTATCAAGCGGTATATAGTTAATAGCCATTTATTTACTTCTCTTTTTCGTTTTATTTAGATAGGCCGACTTTATTTGAGCGAAGGCACGTTAGTTTTATATTTTATGTTTGCCGATAATGTCTTTCCCAATTCAATAGAAGTAGGCGAAATATTGCATATCGGAATTTTAGCGGCCGGTAAATACTTTTAGCTATCGCAGCGCGATACTTTCTAATTCCCACCAGCTTAAAAAAACGACCATATTATGAAACAAAGTACTCAAGATGTCACCCGTTAAGCATGCATAAAAGCTCATGTTGAGCGCTTTTTGTTCATAGCTTTGAGCTAAATTTCGACGACAAATAAGTCACGATTGCGTATAGTGAGCAATAACAATTACTTAGCTATTTATGCGGCCAAGCTTTGCGCTTGCATACGTGTATTCAATTAGTCTATTTTCAGGAGTATTCATGAAAACTAACGCGCTTCAAACAGCAGGCCATATTGTCACAACAACAAGCACTCACTTGGCATCCACAAAAGGCATGCGTATCCTCGCCATAAGCGCTGTAGTTTGCAGCTTACTAACAGCATGCTCACATACACAAAGTCCGCAGGCACAAGGTGAAACTAACGCGGAGGCAGCAAAACGTATTACACAAGAAAATATTATTGTTGATGGGCATATCGATGTTCCTTATCGCGTTGAAAAATCATGGGTAGATGTCACTAAAGCCACCTCCGGGGGAGATTTTGACTACCCACGAGCGGTTGCCGGCGGGTTAGATGCGCCTTTTATGTCGATTTATGTACCGGCCAGTTTAGATAACTCAGATGCATCAACTGCCTTAGCACACGACCTCATCGATTCGGTTGAAGCGATAGTCGGCCGAGCGCCCGATAAATTTGCACTCGCATATAGCGTTGCCGATGTAGAAGAGAACTTCAGTAAAGGCCGTATTTCGTTGCCAATGGGGATGGAAAATGGCTCACCAGTGCAAGGTAGCTTAGATACCCTAAAAGCGTTCTATGAGCGCGGGATTCGATATATTACCTTAGCTCATTCTTTATCGAATCATATTAGTGATTCCTCTTATGACTTAAGGCGCCAGTGGAAAGGCTTGAGCCCCTTTGGCAAAGACATGGTTCGTGAAATGAATAAGCTGGGGATCATGGTTGATATTTCTCATGTGTCAGACGCGGCCTTTTATCAAACATTGGAGATAAGCTCAGCACCTGTTATTGCATCACATTCATCGCTGCGACAATTTACCCCTGGCTTTGAGCGAAATATGAGCGATGACATGATTGTGAAGCTTGCAGAAAATGGCGGCGTAATAATGATTAACTTTGGCTCTGGTTTTGTTAACCCCATGGCAAGAACATGGCGCGATAAGCTTGGGGAGCAGCGTCAGGCACTTATCGATGAATTTGGTGAAGACAGTCAACAAGTCAGTGATTTCAACATAAAGTACGCAAAACAAAACCCCTACCCTTTTGCCGATACCGACATGGTGCTTGACCACATTGATTATGTGAGAGATTTAGTCGGTATTGATTACATAGGCATAGGGTCTGACTACGACGGCGTAGGTGACTCCCTACCAACAGGCCTTAAAGATGTTTCTACCTTTCC
>CAZUON010000042.1:31380-33593 GCA_964621345.1 uncultured Glaciecola sp.
GAAGGGTTTGCGCTTAAAACTGGTGCCGTATTTGGCGATGATAGCGCTTTCGATATTTCTCTAAGATACACATTTTAAATCAAAAAATTAACATTATAAAAATGGGGCAATATTTGCCCCATTTTTGTTTGCTCATCTTTTTCTCACTGCACAAAGCTACCGAGCACCGACAACATCACCCCGTGCAAGGGATTAGCCTTAGGTACGGCGCAACGCTCTGAAGGATTGACTCGAGATTTATCAAACTTCATTGTGATAATCTGGGTCGAGTTCAACACCAAATCAGCGTGGCACACGTCAAACTCTTTATCTATTTTAAACCGAGTGTGTTCGCCTTTAACTTGTGTGAGCAAGTTCTCTATCCCCGAATACATGGTGGTAGTATCGGCAAGAGAGTGCGCAGCAAAAATAGGCGTGCTACTAGCGTTAGGCTCTTGTACGTCCAACAAGGTTCGAATCTCTTTAATAATGTCCATTAGCACTAGGGCTGAATAGGTAGCCACCTTTGGATACTTATATGGATTAGGCCCGTCAGTCTCATATTCGCCATCTAACCATACGGCTAAGGTTTTGATGCCCCAAATCTTAGACAGTGTTTCTGCTGAGGACGAAAGTTCAAGCGCCCCAGAAAATAGCAACAGACCTTCAACATCATCAGGCTTTTTAAGCGTGTAATGCGTTGCAAAAGCGCCTCCTGTAGAAAAGCCTCCTACAAAGACCTTCTCATGACTCTTGTTTGCTAGTGTCATGACCTCATCAACATGGGCATACCAGCGCTGCAACAAGTCAGGGTCTTGCATGTCGGCGTCGGCGTCTAATTTTCCATGTCCTGGAGTCAGCGGAGCAATGACGTTAAAACCCTTTTGATGTAAATGCTCTGCAATTGATCGCATAAAAAACGGCGAATCACTCAAACCATGGAACAACACAACCGTTGCTTTAGGCGCATCAGCAAATAGTGCATAAGGTGCATTACCTTCATTGCGCAGCACGCTAGAACAAACTTTCACTTCATCCATCGCCTGTTGTTCACATGCACGCAGTGGCGACAACTCAGCTTTATAGATTGCAGCAAAATTGCTTTCAAACTCCGCGCGGCTAATTACATTACTTTTTGCACTAGACTCAAGCAGATTGGAAAGCTGAGTATTAGACACAGCGGATTCTTGCGCGTAAGAGTTCGTGCTAACAATATAAAGGAGCAGTACCGCAAGATTGCGATACTGACCAATTAAACCGCTTACCTTAGGCAAAATATGCTTCCAATTCGTCGCTACCACCAATCAGTTTCCCGCCTATAAATACCTGTGGTACGGTTTCACGACCACTCACCGCTTTGAGTGACGCAAGACTTGCATCTTTACCCAATACAATTTCTTCGTACTCATAGCCTTTTTCGGTCAACAAGGCTTTTGCTTTGGCACAAAACGGACAACCAGGCTTGGTAAATAAAGACACTTCTTCTGGCGCTTTTGCACCAGGATCTAAATAAGCAAGCATAGTGTCTGCATCAGATACTTCAAATGGGTCACCGGGTACATTAGGTTCAATGAACATTTTTTCGATAACACCGTTATTCACCAGCATGGAATAGCGCCATGAACGCTTGCCAAAACCGAGGTCGTTTTTGTCGACTAACATGCCCATTGCTTCGGTAAATTCACCATTTCCATCTGGTACTACCGTGATGTTTTCAGCTTCTTGATCTGCCAACCATGCGTTCATAACAAAGGTATCGTTTACCGAAACGCAACAAATTTCGTCAACACCATGCTTTTTAAATACGCCTGCAAGTTGATTAAAACGAGGTAAGTGCGTAGAGCTACAGGTTGGCGTAAATGCGCCTGGTAAAGAAAACACGATCACCTTTTTGTTATCAAAAATATCTTTGCTTTTCAGTGTCTTCCAATCTTCCCCAACGCGAGTTGGCCAGTTTACTTGGGGGATATGTGCCCCCTCTTTATTGCTCAATTCGTTCGTTTGGCTCATGTTTTTTTCCTTTTATCAGTTAAATAGAATGTATACCTACATATTAATAGGTATGAATAGATACGCCAGTTAGATTTCATTTATTTGCTAATGTTACCGTAAATATAAATTAAAGCATTAACAGCAGCACGTTGGCTCATACAAACCGTGTTGTGATATTCAGAGCCGATAGGAGTCCATATGATCATATTAGTAGGCGGAGAAAAAGGCGGCAGCGGCAAAAG
>CAZUON010000043.1:0-16701 GCA_964621345.1 uncultured Glaciecola sp.
GGTACCGGCCTTCGCCGGTATGACGGACAATACTTAAACGAACAGCATTTGGCCTTCGCCGGTATGACGGGGTGTGGTGTTATGATGATGGCTATTCTTCGATGTCAATTTTACCGCTGAGACTCAAGGGATAATAAATACGCTTTGCGCGACATGCCGCCTGCATAACCGGTGAGTGTTCCGTTAGTGCCAATTATTCTGTGACATGGCACTATAATGGCGATAGGGTTTTTGCCATTTGCTGCCCCCACCGCCCTGCATGCTTTTTCGTTGCCAATCGCTTTCGCAATATCTAAATAAGATGCATGGGTACCATATTCAATCTTCATCAAAGCTTGCCATACACTATGTTGAAATGGCGTGCCTTTTGCTGCAAGAGGTAAATCAAAATGCTCGCGTTTTTGGGCAAAATATTCGCCCAGTTGGGCTTTGCCGGCTTGTGATACATCGTTTGGTGTTTCGTTTTTAGGTGTGTCTGAAAAGACAACGGCGGTAATGGCCTCATCGTTTGCGATTACATGTAAGTAACCCACAGGAGTGCTTAGCTGGCTTACATATTGTGGTGCTTTGGGGTGCTTTGTCTCAGAAACTGTCATGATAAATTCCATAGCGATAAGGTAAGGTAGCTTCGCCATGGGGCGGCTTTGCTATCATCAAAGGTGGTAGGAGTTTTCGGGTCTAAGTTGTCGGCCTGCAATTTGGCGATTTGCTGCTTAATAATAAGGTCGGTGTTTAACCATATATCGGTATCGTCGGTGGCTCTTAAACGCACATAATTGACTGTCCATGGGCCTATGCCTTTTATGGCAAGCCACTGTTCAAAATCAGCATCGGGATTGTGCTGCATTAGCTGTGCAAACTGTTTAAGTGCTTCTTTGCGCGCACCTGGCAATTTTAAGAACGATAAGTCTGCAGTTACAATCTGCTCTGGTCGCACAAACTCGCTTTGCAGGGTGTTTTCTTGCTCACTAGGGGGCTCGCCCTGCTGCGCTGCTACTCCCTTATGTAAGCGATTTAACTGCGTAATTGCTGCTTGCACCGACACTTGTTGCCCCAAAATGGCACGTAACCCGGCCTCAAAGCGACTGCAAATACCGGGGATGCGTATACCTGGGTTGATTTGTGCTGCCGTTAAGCCTGCACTTTGAAGCGCCTCTTGAATAACATAAGGATTCGCGTGTAGGTCAAGAATTTTGCTCACTTGTTCAATAATTTGGCTGGTGTAGGCAACATCATCGCTTGCGAACGAGACCATAAAGCCTTGTTTGCTAGCTTCAAAGCGCATACATACTCTTACGGCTTTATGCCCATCCTCACTGCCTTCTATACGTTTTACACTCAGCGTTTTAATAAAATAATCATCGCCTACTTCTTCATTCCCCTCGCACACTCGGCGCTTAAAAAAGTCACGTATCATCGGCCAGTCGTAATCCCCTTGGTATTGAAGCAACATAGATAACACCTCTGGCTTGCTCGCTTTATAGCTTTTACATAAGGCTGCCGGACTATTGCGAATCTGCGTTGGGCTTAACGCTGTGGTTTTTTTCATATGATGTTGTAACTGCCGCGCACTGGAAAACCCAGCTGCTTGCGCCACTTGCTCCACACTCATACTCGAACTTTGCAATAACCTTTTCGCAAGTAAGACCTGATGAAAAATACGAAATTGTTTGGGTGCAATGTGTAGATTCTCTTGCATTAATTTGTGTAAATATCGAGATGTAACGCCTAAACGCTCTGCTACCGATTCGATGCTGCTACTGAAATCCTCAAGTAACAATCGACTTGCCCGCTGCACGGTGGCTTGCACGCCCTGCCATGCATAAGAATGCGGAGCACTGTCAGGGCGGCAACGTAAGCAAGGACGAAAGCCTTTTTGCATGGCCTCAATTGCCGTTTGCGCATACTCTACATTTTGCTCTAAAGGCGCTCTGACTTTGCATACGGGGCGGCAGAATATACCGGTGGTATTGACTAAAATAAAAAACTTTCCGTCAAACCTTGGGTCTCTCGCTAAGCGGGCACGTTGGCATTGTTCAATCGTTAACATTGGGCACCAATTAGGGTATGCTCTAGCGGTAAAAAAATGAGCAAGAGCGATTATTAACTATGACTTTGCTTAGTAGTTTACGTCGATAATATAAAAAAACACGTTGTTTTCGGAACTCATTGTCAAAATATGCAGTCAAGTAACAACGACAATAACAATAGTAAGTCAGAGTAAATGTAAGCAGTGAATCTATGACACTAACCCGCCTTTTTATATGCTTTTGCATCCTTAGCTCGCCGCTTGTTTTTGGCTCGTGCGCGTTTGCAGCAACGTCAAACATCGACCTTAGTTGGACTAATGATTTTGCTAACAAAGTCCGCGCAGAAGCGAAAAAACGCAATATTCCCGGATTTGTGTTTGTGGTGGTCGAGCGCGGTAAACCGGCTACCTATTACACCTTCGGCAAAACAGAAAAACGCGGTGAGGCAATTACGAGTGATACCGTTTTTCGCTTAGCATCGGTATCTAAAACCTTTACTGCCACCCTAATCGCCACTGAAAACCATATGGGTGCTACCCTCAACTGGCAAAGTCCGCTGAGTATCCTGACACCTGAATATGACTTCAACAGCTATCCCGAAAAACCCCTACTACTGCGGCATGTTGTGGGCCAATCAACCGGATTTATGCCAAACGCTTACGACAATCTCATTGAAGCAAACTATAAGCGTCAGCGTGTGCTCGACGAATTTCAAGAGCTTGAGCCATTGTGCCAACCCGGCTATTGCTACACGTATCAGAATGCACTTTTTGGTGTAATCGAAGAACACTACGCAAATCGCAACACCTCTTATGCCAAACGTATGCAAGAGCAGCTCTTTGCTCCTTTACAGATGAATGCCACGGTGGGGAGAAATGCACTTGAAGCCTCCAAAAGTTGGGCTAAGCCGCATGCCGCTATTGCTCGTAATCGCTGGGCAAAAGTGAAGGTCAAAGATGATTATTATCGATTTTCGCCGGCAGCCGGGGTTAACGCTAGTGCAAAAGATATGGCAACATGGGTAAGAGCAATGTTACTCGAATACCCCAAAGTTGTATCCGAAGAAATGGTTACCGAAATGACCTTGCCGCGAGTCCAAACTAAAAACGAAATACGCCGGCGCGGTTGGCGTAAACATCTAAACAGCGCACATTATGGCTTAGGTTGGCGTGTATATAATTTTGATGGCATACAACTTAACTATCATGGTGGCTGGGTACAAGGCTATCGCGCTGATGTATCGTTTTCTCCTGAGCTGGGCATTGGTTATGCTTTTTTAATGAATGCCGAGAGTAATTTGATTAATCAGGTCACCGCCGATTTTTGGGCGCAAGCGGTCAAGGCATATCGTAGCAATTAATTTGACTACAAAAATAGAGTATTATGCCGATATTGTTTTAATGTGCGTAAATGGCCACGCCACACGTCGATAAACAGCACGACGCAACGCTTTTAGGTTTCACTTTATTATTGAGCAAACGATTGAATTTTAATAACCCTACTAATCAAAGCAAAACAAGGTTGTCGGAACACAGCACCAACGACATTATAGATTTGTTGTTTGCCCGCCCGCTCAACGCATTAATTGCGCATATCACCTTTATTGCTATTTTCAGTTATTGGTTATTCGATGTCGTTGACCTAAGCCTTTTTTTGCCTTGGTTAGCGGCTACCTTATTGATCGTAGGTTTACGCTTTGCACTTTGCAATGCCTATAGAAACCTAAAACCCAAGTACTCACAAAGTGTTTGGGTGAAAATTTGGACCGTATTGTCTGTATCGCTTTCGTTGGCTTATACCTGCTTATTTACCGTCGTAACGCCTCTCGAACAACCTGAATATGTTGTCAGTATTGTTGCGGCGATTGCCGTCTTGTGCGCTACCACAGCGGTCAGCTATGCAATGAGTATGTACGCACTGTATTGCATGCTCACTCCCATGGTACTCATCACCTCTGTTTTTTTAATGCGCATAGACAATCATATCGGCTTTACATGTGGCATCGCGATTCTGGGACTAAGTGCGGTCAGTTTGATGCTTATTCGCAATGTAAATAAAGTATTTATTAAATCGATTGAGCTTAATTATCAGCATCAGCAAGAAATTGAAAAGCGCAAACTAGTCGAGCGCCAGCTCTATGATATTTCTCGGCGCGATTCTTTGACAGGCTTGTTTAATCGTCGCTACTTTGATGAAATGCTTGAAGTAGAACTTGGTCGTGCACATCGCAATCACAGCTCTGTCTCTTTAGTGCTGCTAGACGTAGACTACTTTAAAGAATATAACGATTGTTACGGTCATGTGGCAGGCGATAATTGCTTGGTTGATATTGGTCATATGATTGAGCGACAAACTAATCGCAAAGGTGATTTAGTGGCACGTTATGGCGGTGAGGAATTCGCTATTATACTACCTGGTATCGATGCAAAAGGTGCCATTGCTTATGCCAACCGACTACAAAATTTTATTCAAAGCCAGCGCTTAGAGCACAAGGCCACCAAACTGACTTCGTTAGGCAGTGTCACAGTAAGTTTAGGCGTTACCACTGTACTACCTATTATTAAAATGAAACCAAGCCAGCTTATTGACCAAGCCGATAAAGCCCTATACGACGCCAAACATGATGGCCGAAACCGCGCCAAAGCCTTTGCGCCTTTTGGTACCGACCATCACGGTCTGATTTAATTATCGGTATTTAAGTAGGTATAACCTGCCAAACAATTTTCGTAAAAATCAGTCCATTTTACGCCTTCTCTTGGCTTAATAGAGCCGGCTGCTATCTCTTTATCAATTTGCTTTTTGATATCGATAGCCATCGATTTAGGATGATACTGCATCACCGACAGCACATGCTCTACACTTGAGCCTTTTACAAACTCTTCAATATAAAAATCTTGCGGGTCGTCATCGTAGCTAAAAATATGCACTTCGTTTAAGCGGCCAAATAAGTTGTGCATATCGCCCATCACATCTTGATAAGCACCCGTTAAGAACAAACCCAAATAAAAAGGCTCATCTGCTGAATAGGCGGGCATTGGTAAAACATGGTCAATCGCTTGCTCAATGACAAATTTATCAATTTTACCGTCACTGTCACAGGTTATATCAACTAATGAGCCGTTATTCACTGGAGGCGTATGCAAGTTTGTAATCGGCACTACCGGCAAGATTTGATCTATTGCCCAGCTATCTACCGCAGACTGAAAAATCGAAAAGTTACATAAATACTGTGACGACAAAGAAAAATCTAATGACTGCACTTCTTCAGGCACAAAGCTTTCATTTCGATAAAAGTGCTTCACTTTGCGCATGATTTGCCAATACAGCGTTTCGATTTTACCCAGCTCTTCTAATCCAATCACTCTGAGCTTAAAGGCTTCGGAGGCTTGTTCTTTATATTGTGTGGCATCGTTATATACTTCTTGGAAGTTAAGATCTCCATTTAAATATTCAGACAAATCGCGCATGTTTTTTAACAGTATATGGTCATTGTCACCGGCCTGAGTGTCGATTTGTGCGCCATCGGGCTTTATCTCGCCAACGACCTCGGTGATTACGCAACTGTGATGCGCGGTAATCGCCCGCCCACTTTCGGTGACAATATTCGGATGGGCAACTCCCTCTAAATCACATACTTCACGCATGCCATATACAACATCCGCCACATACTCGCGCACACTATAATTCCGCGATGAATCTGCGGTTGACTGACTACCGTCGTAATCAATGCCGAGGCCACCACCGACATCAACATACTCTAAAGCAAAGCCCATTTTTACAAGCTCAGCATAAATACGGGCACTTTCGTTTACTGCACTTTTTATGGCACGTATCTCTGGTAGCTGTGAACCAATATGAAAGTGCAACAGCTTAAGGCAATCTGCCATACCTTCTTGTTCTAATAAGCGCGCTGCTTTGATAATTTCAGAAATGTTTAAACCAAATTTAGCTCTATCGCCACTTGAGCCCTGCCAACGACCTTGGCCTTTTGACTGCATCTTTGCGCGCAAGCCAACTATCGGTGGAATATCTAACTGTTTAGACACCTTGATTAACATGACCAGTTCACTGAATTTCTCGATGACCACAACCACTTTGCGACCCAACTTACGACCCAGTAAGGCCAATTTAATAAACTCTTCGTCTTTATATCCATTTAAAATAGTGAGGGCATTGACGTTAGTGTTATATGCAAGTACCGCCAGCAACTCAGGCTTAGAGCCAGCTTCTAAGCCGTAATCGTAGGGTTGACCGGCATCAACAATTTCCTCTACAACCTCACGCATCTGATTAACTTTAATCGGGTACACGCCGCGATAAGCGCCTTGATAGCTTGCTTCGCTTATCACTTCTCTAAACGTCTCATTAAGGGTAACCACTTGTGAGCGTAAAACGTCGTGAAATCTCACCACTACTGGAAACTGAATATTTTCTTCGCGAATTTCGTCAATCACCGCTTTCATGTCGATGCGTACACTGTTTAGACGCGGTTCAGGATTCACGTGAATGTTGCCATTTTCACCTATCTCAAAATAACCACCGCCCCATCTGGATACGCCATATACGCGCTCAGCGTCGGCAATTGTCCATGTTTTATCAGACCCTTGCTCCGTGTTTTGACTCATTGTCATACCTGCTCATTTATTAGGCTTTACTTTAGGGGCGTAGTATAGCGCTACATAAATAAGTTGCCAGCGTAACCCACACATTGGGTTCAAATTTTGTTGGTTTAAATGAAATGTCGCTACGATATAAACGATAACATTTGCGGAATTTGTAAACGTAGTGTAACTTTTTAGTTATATTTTTGATTTGTCATGCAGTATCGATAGTGATTTAGGCCACAGGACCTTGTAATGGAATTTAAAAACGACAATCTCAAAGCTTCTATGCGCCACGTGATGATTGTTGATGATAATTCTAAAGAACTCGGCTATTATGCCGCCGGTTTTAAAAATAAATTCGCTGTCACACTTACCGAATCCCCTGACAAAGCCTGGGAATTACTCAATCGCCAGCCTCTACCCGACGCCATCTTACTCGATATTGTGCAGGATCAAGAGGATGACTTAGCTTTTTGCTCTCGAATTAAAGAGAACCGCTATTTTAAAGATATTCCCATTGTTTTTATAGGCGCTCAAGGCGAAACAAGTATCAGCTCGCAAGCCTTTGCAGTGGGCGCAGCAGATTTTGTTGAAAAGCCGCCAGCCATGGCAGAACTCATTGCGCGCTTAGACCGTCATATTGAGCAATATCATAAAACCAAGCGCCTTGAGTCTTTAATTTACATTGACCCCTTAACGCATTTACCTAATGCATCAAAACTGCTCGAAGTATTACAACAAGAGTGGTCTCGCTGCGCTCGTTACTGGCATCATTTATCGTTATTGTTGATCAGAGTGGAAAACTTGCGGGTGGTTCGAGACAATTTTGGTAACGATGAGTTTTATGCAGTTACCGCCAGTATCGCAGACGATTTATGCAGCGTTGGTGCTCGTCCAGGCGACCTATTTGCATCTGTAGATGACGATACCTTCGCTCTGCTTCTTTCAGATTGCAGTAGCGAGGGCGCGCACTTAAAAGCAAAACAAATAAAGCAAAAATTTGAACATCCCCACTTCATGGCAAAGCATGAGGCCAGTGCAAAAGACATTTACTGTACTGTCGCCTACTCGACCGCCGCCCCTGCCGGTGGTTCTTCAGCACAAGAATTAATGAAACAAACCGAAGAATTATTAATGCAAGCAGATGAGAGCAATCATGAGGGTATATGCATTAATGCAGGCATTCTAGGCATCGACGGTATCGCCAACACCCTTAACTAAAACGCTAACGCTTAAGAGGATAATTGGCTTGCTTGCATCAAATCAACTTGCGCTCGCTCAAGCATTGCCGACGACAATAAAGCCAAAGGATACATCTGCGGAAAGCTCACCTTATTCGCAAAGCTATCGAAGATTGAAAATTACCAACTAGCCTTTCGCTCAGACTCATACAAGCGCCATACAAAACCAAGGCCATAACTGTAAGTAATGTCTTTCTCAAACAAAGGACTATCTTGGTTAGCTGCACCTTGGTGAAAGCGCGCTGACCCAGCTAAAAATGCCCGCATGTTTGACATGATCGGAAAGGATAAGCTCAATGATAACTCTGAGCCTAGGTAGCCCCCGCTGGCATCGTAAGCTTGGCGATCCTCTGTTACAAAGGGCTCGTCTACCTGATAAAAGTAGTCATGTAAGTCCTCGGTAGCAAACATGGTACTCAATGAAAGGTTAAGTGCGGTGTCCTTAAATAATACACCACGTTGCTGATAACTTAGTTCAGGTTCAAACACATAACCACGTTGGTCAATCCGTTTTATATCAGTTGAAAATACTGCGCGAGCTTGTAAGCGCATTTTTAAACGGCCCAGACCACCATGCTCAAACTTAAAGTCTTGTAAGCGATACACCAATTGCGGGCCAATCTCAAATAGAAAGTCTAGTTCGGGCATGCCCTCTCGAGCGGTGTTATCTTCGCTGTCGGCGGCAAAAGCTCCGCCAATAGAGATATCAAGTTCAAAGTCGCTTTGCTCAACAACAACCGCACGGGCGCCACCACTGCCGCCTAAACGAAAAACATCACCCCGATAAATCACATAGGGAGCGGCTAACCCAACAAAGTTACGCTCACTTGATGCGGGGTAATTGGGCACATCAACAAAACCACCCCCAGCACCAAATTCCCAAAGGGGTTGCTCTTCATTTATGTCCTCAAAGCCAGTAAAGCTGCGCTCGGGTGATTCGCTTTGTTGTGCGCTAAGTGAAGAGCAAGCTATAAACAGCGTTAAGGTAAGGTATATTTTAAAATCAGAGTGTAGAGCTCGCATGTCATCTCAAGGTAAGCAAAAACAATTTATTTTTACGGTTTTTTGTTTAAAAAAGCGCAATTTATCTACTGCGCTTATTCGTATTTTTGCATGTCGAACGCTCTTTTATATTTGGTAAATAATGAAACTGGTCATGGGGATTTCGTAATAGAAAAGCAAAAATCAAAGGCCGATACTGACATCTAGACTTCACGATGAGAATAAACATTTGAAGATATGCACCTCACACAGCCTGACTCTCATACTACTGTTGTATGCACATAGCTATACTTATGCTAATTCGCCCACCACAAACACTCAGCCTGTTTTTTCTGAACACTTTGAAAACCTGCCTGTAGGCGAGTTTACTGAAAAGGATGCGCATGGGCGCTGGAACAGTATTAAATGGGCACAATTATTAGGGCGCTTTGAAATCATCAATAGCAACGAACAAGGTAAAGTACTGCGCGTAAAATACCCCGCCAAGGGCGTTGGTCCGGGTGAATCAGGGGGTCAGTTTCCATTATATGTAGCGCCAGCAGATGAGTACACCCTCAGTTATAAACTGTATTTTGAAGAAAAATTTGAGTTTAAGTTAGGCGGTAAACTTCCGGGACTATCAAGTGGCGCAGAGAAATATTCGGGCGGGATCCATGCTACCGAAGGCGATGGCTGGAGCGCTCGTCTTATGTGGCGAGAAGAAGGCCAAGCCGAAGTCTACCTATATTATGTTGATAACCCTGAACAGTGGGGACATTCAATTTTATTAGACGATTTGCGCTTTGAAACCGGCAAGTGGTATGAAATACGCCAACGTATTCGAGTTAATAGCATCGGTAAAAAAGACGCTCAGATGCAAGTATGGGTAAATGATCAGATGCTGCTAAACAAGCAAAATTTTAGGCTACGCATAGGCGATGCTGGGCAAGTGGACTCAATGTATTTTTCAACATTTTTTGGCGGTAATCAGCCCAACTGGGCACCTGATAACGACGTTTATATTCGTTTTGACGATTTTATAATCCAAAAATAGCCACAACAACGCTCATGGACAAACTAGCGCCTGACCGTTGCCTCTTTCATGTACAGAGTCCTTATTGCTATCGCGGCTTAAACGTACACGCCCCTGTAAGCTAATAAACAGCGCCCGGTTGAGTTTGTCATTTGGCTGTTGCGGGCATATCAACAACGTTGCTGTGCTACCTAGGGTACCATCTTCATAAAACCGGACCAATTTTCGAGGGCCCTGCATACTCACGCCAGTAGGCAATTTTGAAGTCATGTGAATAAGAGTTTCGTTCTGGTCACGCTTTTTATTAAAGTTGCGGTCATTAAATACCATTTTGGGTAGATTCCAGTTAGTGATATCACAACTGGTTAGATCTGGTGTAGGACATAATGCAACCGGCATATTTTGGTCAATCGCTTGGTAACGGGTAAACTGTAATACGCTACTCATGCGATTTACTTGTGCAGTAATGCGGCTTTTATCGATAATACTCATAGCACTTGGTACTACTGCGCCTAACATGATCCCGGCGAGAGCGATGGTGATCATCATCTCTAATAATGTCAAACCCCACTGCCCTCGAGCAAATCCTTGCTCCTGATTCACTTGATATTCCTTTATCTATGTTTTACATGAGCTCACACAATACTCGGGAAAACAAGAGGCGAAAACTGGTCTTCGGAAGGGTTTTTCAGGCGTAGTAATGCAGCTTATTTTAGCATCGATAAATTTTGAGGGTGCTTACACATTTTGCAAGGCGCATAAAAAAGCCTCGCATCTGCGAGGCTTTCGTTGTTTTTAAGATCGTATTCGTTTATTTGCGACGAACAAACCCGATAAATGCTAACGCACCCAATACCATCGCAATAACAGATGGCGTTGAAACAGACTCAGCTACGCCGTCAGTATCTGCAATAAACAGCGCTTGTGAACCGGCTGCGAAAGGTGTTTCAAAATTGATAAGTAAGGAACCAAATAATTCATCACCTTCAATAGCGTTCAAAAAACTAAAGCTAGGGTTAAAGTTGTTGGTCGTTGATGGGTCAAACGGTATAAATTCACGACCTGGGCCTGAACCATTTTGACTGAAATCGCCTTCGATAATGTCAAAAACAGCATTTCCCGCCCAAGCGTTTATCAAAATAGAAGACACAGCATTTTGCGTATTGTTTACAAACATCCACGCTGCGGAAAGACTGTCACCAAAAGTGTCGCCTGCTTGAGATAGAGACCAACCTTCGCCAATAGCGGCTCCAGATTCATCACCCGTGCTTTGCCAAATAGCGTTAGAGGTTGCGATATCGTCACCGGCAAAGGTAAGTGAAACTTCTGTTCCGCTAATGTCAGCGCCAGTGTTAACACTGATATAAGCGGCATTTGCCTGAGTACTGGCTAACAGCGCAATAATGCCGGCAAAAATTAGCTTTTTCATAAACTGTCCTTATTAATTGTCAGCGTTTTCATGTCTAAACACTAACCTTAAATTTTTCTATTTACCAATTGAATCAATATTTTAGATAGATAGCAATATCGTATATGTGGCACTAATGGGTATTGTTCTTTAACGAAAGGTATTAAAACCAATATCAACTTGGGGTGTAAGCGATTCTTAACAAAGTTTTGTGCATAAAATTTCTTTTCGTTAATTTTAAAGTGACTAAAAAACAACCTGTTAATGTCGATAAAACAATCAACCCTCTTCATCAATAAGTAAGCGTAATTTATCAATAAAATCAAACCGCTTGCGGTTTAACTCTGCATTACTGGCATTTGGCCAATTCCCATTCATCGCGACTACCATTTCTCGCACAGGGTCAATAAAAATAGTTTGCCCAAAAATACCTCGCGCAGTAAAACTACCATCGTCGAAGGTCCACCACTGATAACCATATCCACGACCTTGTTGTCCAATATCGGTTTGTTTAGTCGTGGCCATTTTTAACCAGTTCTGAGGAAGAACATGCTCGCCGTTTATCTTGCCGCCATCTAATATAAACTGACCATAGCGGGCAAAATCGCGCAAACCAGCCTGTATGCAACAACCAGAAATCTCTCGACCGTCTGGACTTAACAACCAGGTAGCCGGCTTTTCCATGCCGTATGGTTGCCAAATTTTTTCACTTAAATATTGCGCTATTGACTGCCCGCTCGCTTCACTTACCAAGATACCAATTAAATTAGTTTCGCCAGTGGAATAGTGCCATTTCGTTCCGGGTGGGTGTATTCGTGGCAAGGCTTTCATGTAACTAACAATTGTTGGCAAACCATCGTCACTCACATGCTTGTTGAACATCGCTACATCCGATGCCGGATCGCTATAGTCTTCGTTCCAGCGAACGCCTGATGTCATCGTTAATAATTGGTGCAGGGTAACATCGTCATACGCGGAACCACGCAAACCTTCAATATAATCGGAGACTTTGTCGTCAAGACTTTTAATATGGCCCTCTTTTAGGGCAATACCAACCAAACTCGATGTAAACGATTTTGCTACCGAAAAGCTAGTCCATCGTTTATCTGGCGATAAACCTAAGGCGTATCGCTCATAACGTATTTTGCCTTTGTGCAAAATTAACGCGCCAGCTAAACGTTGCTCTTCAAAAAAAGTATTCATGTCAAAAGGAATATCTAAGTCTTTTCCCCGCTTAAATGATTGTGGATGCTCTGAGACTTCAATTTGATTAGAGCTCACGAGAGCGGGCAATTCATCCATCATTTTAAAACCAACATCACGCTGACTTTGTGACCAAAACAAAATATCTGCATCTTTGGGTGGGTCTGTTAACAATGCCCGCCAGTCTTCACCAATAGCCCACCAGCTTAGTCCTGCCAAAATACATAAACTCGTCAAAACGAAGGCGAGCCATTTAAGCATTGTTGTCATTTTGTTTCCTTATATGTGTCTAAAATCTGTGTCGAATTAAGTATTTGCGTAGCTGCGTGTAGGCCTGCAAAAGTGCTTGAGAATGCTCATTACTTCCCCCTTTATCGGGGTGATACTGATGTTGTAATTTACGATATTGAGACTTCAAACTTTTTAAATCATGCGTATTTATGTTTTCAATTTCTAGCCGCTCGCACGCTTCCTTTTTACTTTTTTCACAGAGGTCGGGGCTCAAATCGGCCCCTTCCATTTTCTGCCAAAAACTATCGAGAAGGGCCTCGACATCATCGGCACCGGTTGCAGATAAATTACTCCAGTCTAGGTAATAGTCGGCAAGCGAGTCTTGCTGTTGCAAGGTACATTCAGGCTTACCCTGGTGCTCTTCATACATCTTTAAACTAATGCGTGTTAAGCCAATATCGAGTTCGCCAACGCCTTCACTACGCCATTTTTTACGCAACTGATATAAGCAATGAAACAATACGAAGTGGGTTTGGAACAACATAAGGGGATCATTAAGGGCGGCGTCATCGAACAGGCAGTAGGGCGTTTTTTTCAGTAGAGTAATGAGATCGAACTCACTGATACTATCGATAAAAAGCGGTTGCAAGCTGGAAAGACTATCTTCTAAAAGTGCTGCAAATTCTGATGATGCATGCGACAAAGCGCTTTTCCTGAAACGATACTTTAGTCTATCATTAACATTTGTCTGTTCTGTGTCAAATATCGCTGATGTAAACTAGTGATTACGTATTGTTAATATTTAACATTCCCTGTATATTTTTTGATACTCAGCTTATTAATTAAACACTTTAACTTAACCTACGTCATGTATTCTTGTAGTATCCCTTATTGTGTTGTTAATGGATTAACGTGTCATGAATTATTGCGGTCTCTCTCTATTGTTGCGCCTTCCTACTCTGTTTTTAACAAGTACCTTGCTTACTTTGAGCGTTAGTGCCAACGCTGTTGTCGATTTTGTAGAAAGTTACAGTAGCGAAGAGCTCGCCAGCGGTTTTTACTTGTTAATGACGAGCATCGTGCTGCTGCTTATCATTGCCGCTTCCCAGTTATTTTTAGCTCGGCGTCATAAACATAAACTGCTTCAGGCACAAACACAGTTCCAGCAGACCCTCGACAATCTCCCTACCGGCATTGTTCACCTTAACCTATATGGCAACGTGATTTATGTGAATAAATCAGGCGCTACGATGCTTGGACGCGAAGCGAACAAAGTACTCAATCGCGCGTTCAGCGATAATTTTAATGAAGCCGATGCACAACAGATAAAAGCCGCACAGGAAGCAAAAAAGAATAGAGTCTCGGTACGCGCTAAATCGAGCAATCTACACATAGCCATTCAACTGGGCGAAACACGCAACGATGCAGAGCATGCCTATACGGTTATTACCTTGAACAACCAAGATAACGCACAACGGGAGCTGTTGAAGTCAAAACAAAAGCACACTTATTTGACTCATCTGATTCAAAGTAGCGATCTGGCACAAGTGCATATCAATACTGAAGATGACAGCTATATTCATGACCGGATATTCGACCGTTTCGTAAATGCAGGGGAAGTCAAAGGCGATGAACAATACTCGCCACCCACGAAAATTACTCATCTTATAAACAGAATACACAATCATGATATGGCCGAATGGACGCAAGCGTTTAATGATGCAGCGCGAAACAAAATAGCGAAAGTAAGCGTGCGCTTAAAATTAACCACAACAAAAAGTAGCGAACTCGCTTACCGTTTATTCGATATCGACATTATTGGTAGTTCGGCCCATATCAATGAGCACCAAGAACAAGAAAAGCCCTTGCAACATACCTCTTTTACTTTGTTGATACGTGCAGATGACCGTATAGAAATACAAAAGCGTAAAATCGATGTGCTTAATCATCAGCGTGAGGCTATTCTCAAAGCTAGCCCTCATGCTACCTATGCAATCGATAAAAACGGACTGTTGCTATGGTCTAATGCTCGGTTCGATGACTTACTAAGACGCATAGCCCCAGATGCAAAATCGAGTAACTTATTTGAGATTAACCCCTTTCCTGAAAACATCATGAGCTTGCATAAAAACTCACCATTTATGACCGCACAACGAGAAAGCCGAGCATTCGAGCTCACAGCCGGTGACGGCAGCCCAATTCACTTAAAATTGGAGCTGGCATTTTACATCACACACGACCGCCTGAGCGCAAAAGAGAACTTGGGGGTTGTCGGTTTTATACAGAATGTTAGCGAACATATCAAAGCGGTCAATGTAGCCCAAGAATCAAAAACGCGTACACTTTCTGCCGAAAAAGCACTTAACAAAGAGCAGGCGCGCCTTGCCAAAAGCCAAACTGAACTAACAGAAACACAACTGCGGCTAAGCCAAAACCAAGCGGCACTAGCACAAAGCCAAGACCATTTAACTGACCTAACTCAAGCATTAGAAAAAGAGCAACAACGTATGACTACTATGCTCGATTTAGCGCCTGTTGCTATTGCTACAATCAACCAAGACGAACAAATTGTTAGCGCGAATAAAGCGATGCTTGAACGCTTAAAGTACACCGAGAAAGAGCTTAAAAAAGGGAATATTTACAAATTATTTAGCGAGCCGGCTGAGGCTGGTACAACTGCCAAGCAGCTCAACAAAAAAGGAAAGCTACAAGACTTTCACGTTAAGCTTAAAGGTAAAGACGGTAAAATTTATCCTGGCGAATTGAAAGTCGATTTGGTTAATCACGACACCAATGAGTATTTATTTTGGATTGTGGACCGTTCAGACGAACAATTCCAACACGACAAATTTGAATCTTTGCTGCAACACAGCAATACCGCGTATGGCATATTAAGTGAAAAGGGCTTTTGTAAGCTCAACGATGCAGCCTGCAATTTATTTGGCATTGAAGACGAAGAAGAGTTATTTGGCAAAAGTCCAAGCTCCATCGAGCTTAATAGCAGTCCATCCTCTGCAAAAATTCAAACTAATGCGATTGCGCGAGTAAGCCAAACCGGCGGTGTTGAGACTTTACAGTGGGAGTATAAGGTAGGCGCTCAAGCAAAGGTTTGCCGGGCTACCTATGTCGCGATGCACAAAGACCATGCCTTTGACTCGATTTTATGTATATGGGAGACGCAACGCTCAGAAGTTAGTGCAAAGCAGGCTGAGCATAGTCCTGAACACGCTAAATCACTTGGTGTAAGTCAGTTACAAAACGATGAAGAAATCGCCTCAATTATTGAGCAAGCTCAACACAAGCAAAGTGTGATTAGCAAAAAGCAACATAAAACCAAACAAGCAAGCTCAAATGATAAAATAACAGAGTCTGTCGCGTTACAAACTGAGGGTAACGAAGCGCTTGCAACAAAATCGCCCAAGGCAACCTATGCTCGAATTGCTAAAATAAGTATGCCTGATAATCCAAGCCTTTGGTTTGATTTACCCACTTACCTTGTTAGCCAAAAGACCCCCTCTCCAAAAGCTGTGATGCTAAGTAAGCTAATAGATAAGCTAAGCGAACAGATACAAGGTATGGAAAACTCGTTACAAGAAAACCTGTACGCTGATATTGAAAAAAACAGCGCTGCGTTAGCCAAAATTGCAAAACAAATCCAGTCTGAACCGCTTTCGCTGTTAATTGAAGGGGTAGAAGACGATTGCCGCCAAGGAATGATTGAAAACGTTTCAATTAGATGGCCAGCAACAAAGAGCGGAATAAATAATACCTTACGGGTGGTTTATTCACACTTAGATGACTAAAAGCGATAAATGACTGCGCTCAGCGATAAAAAAAGGGCAGTGAATCTGCCCTTTTTTATTGTGGAAAGCTTATTTAAACGGAATTAGCGTTATTCACAATCAGCTGGGTCACCGCCAGTTGCCTTTTTCGCTTTAATACATGCTTCTTTTGCTTTAGCGGCAGTTGC
>CAZUON010000043.1:16801-31449 GCA_964621345.1 uncultured Glaciecola sp.
CGCCAGTTGCCTTTTTCGCTTTAATACATGCTTCTTTTGCTTTAGCGGCAGTTGCATCGGTAAGCTCGTCTGCTTTAGCGGCAGTTGCTTCGGTAAGCTCGTCTGCTTTAGCTTTTGAATCTTCTAGCATGTCGTTTGCAGACTCTTTTGCGTCATCTAACATCTCATTTGCAGAATCTTTTGAATCTTCATACATGTCAGCAGCAGCTGCCTTTGCATCAGATGCCATATCTGCCGTGCTATCTGCCACATCATTTGCGGTCGCAGACATTTCTTGCTTAGCCTCTTCTACCTGTTCTTCCTGTTTTTCTGTACATGCGGTAGCAGCAAATAAAGCTGCGACTAACAACATGATCATTTTGTTTTTTGAAACTAACATATATTATCCTTTTTATAGTAAGTGAGGTGAATTACCATCTTATAGTAATTCGTAAAAAAATATGTAGCTATTTATTTCGAAATTTCAAGACCCATAGCGTAACACCTTTAAAAAGCGACCTAAAAAACTAATACAAGAACCCAACTTATATGAAGCTTGCGACACTTATCCACTCCAATATTGAAGAGCAAGTAAAACGTAACTATCAAATGCTTTTGGCTCTCAACCCTCGCGAGCAAGCTTTATTAACGGTGTTAGCGGTAATTTTTAAGCCCATCGGTGTTGAAAAACTCTATGCGGTTATTGCCATGCTCGAAGGCAAAGGACTATTAACTCACCCTAAAAAAGAATATCGACTATCGCCCCAGCGCAAAGAGGCGCTTATTCAAAGTGGTTTGATTTCGCTCCATAGCGACGGCTTACAAATTAACCGAGCATTGGCAAATCCCCTAGTAGATGCCTTAAGTAACTCTGAGCACTTATTTAACTTCGCCCATATCAACGGCGCCACTAGTAGAACATTAGCTATTATTTTAGCAGCGGAAGATGTTGTGCCGGTGGTCAACAGCTTTCATTGGCAGTCAAAGCAAATCGACCGGCGCAGGCTCATTCGCGACTTTTACTACCTTGGGCAAATAGACAAACTTGAACTGGCCTTAAACATCCATAAAAACCCGCAAATTATCGATCACAACAGCAATATTGCTCTGGTTGAGCTGCTATTTTTACCCTTTGACCACACACGTTTTCTGCAGTTACCTAACAACATTCAGTATCAGGCTTTTGCAAGCCTAATAAGACATTGTCAAATCGAAGGCGTAAGTTGTGATTATGCGATCACATTGCTAGAGCAATTGTGCGCAGTACATTCTGAGCCGGGCAATACGCAATACAACGTAAATTGTCGGTACTTATTAGCCGAGCTGTATTTGTATCAGCTACGCTTTGATGAGGTTAAGCGTCTGCTTGCAAGCACCTTTATACATGAGGGCAAAAACAAATCGAGTTACTCGCTACAACTGCTGGGCGCATTGAGTTTTTTTGGTGGCGAAGTGGAACAAGCAGTGGATTACTACGAACAAGCCATTGTTGCAAAAAACAAACTCAATCGGCGTAAACAGCAATATTTAAGTGGAGTCTTAGGCTACTTTCATAAGCTTGCCTTGTTAGTGCAGGGCAATCAAAGCGACACAAACTTTTATAACAGCGCCGTACAACAAATCCAGTTTGAGCAGAGCGATACCCGCACCTACGACGATTTTGAAAGCCTAAGTGAAGCGCTCATTGCCAGTGAGAGAAGTCTATCTAGCGGCGAGCATTACTATAGTGAAGGGCCAAGTTCGGTGTCGAACCTGCATGACGATTATTTTTGCCACGCTTTAGTCGAGTTTAATGATGTATTGTCCCAGCGTTGGTGTAATCAGGCCCAGGGAAGCGTTCTGCATGAGCGCGTATGTCAATATCAGCGCCAGTTTGACACACTTAACTACTCGCTATTTTCTGTGTTTTGCGAGCAGTTAAAAGCGGCGTTTAAACAGCAAACTACCGAACAAGATAAGCTGACACACTCCGTTCAACATTCGCTTCAGGGCCAGCTCGTCAACATCACAACACTCATCCAAAGCAAAGCACAGTGGGACGTGGCACTTGATAAACTCATTGCCATGCAAGCTAAAAAGCAAATGGAAGATGCGAGTGCCGAAGCGCCTTTATCGTCGTTACGCTTAATATGGGAATTAAGCGATGACTATATACCTAAACTCCTCCCTCGGGAGCAAAAGCGAACTAAATCCGGCTGGAGCAAAGGCCGCCATATTGCATTAAAACGTCTAAAAGAAGACAGTAAATCATTCGGATATTTGAGCGAATCGGACCTACAAATATGCAAACGCATTAGGGCAGAGCACGGCTGGGGCTATTATGCTAAAACAGACTATAGCCTTGAGGGCTTAAGTGCCCTTGAGGCAGCAGTAGGTATTTCTAACTTATATTATCAGCACGATCTCGCTCAGCCAATTGAGCTAATTAAGGCAGAAGCCCAGCTTTTGGTTAGCCAACAAGGTCAAGATTTATGTTTGAGCATTGCCGATTTACCGCATATCCCTACTGAAAAAGAAAGTGCAAGCAAAGCCCATACCCAAGATATATTTGACCTAAAGCTAATATCAGATAGTCGATATCAACTCACCGTATTCTCCCCCGAACATATTGAAGTAGCGAAAATCATTGGCGAAGGCGGGCTAGTCATCCCCATGAGCGCAAAACAAAAAGCCTTAGATGGTATTGCCGCCATTGCGCCTCTACTGAACATTCAATCAGATATTGAAGAGCTCGATACCGGACTTAGCAGCGTTGAACCCAACCCACATTTGTTTATTAATATTGAACCGACTCAAAACGGCCTGAGTTTTAGTTGCGTGGTGATGCCCTTTGGTGAACAAGGACCAGCCTTTAAGCCAGGTTTGGGCAATGCCAACATCAGCTGCAAAATTGATGGTAAACGCATTGCAACTGTACGCGATTTAGCCAACGAGCAAACACTTTTAGAAGAGCTTGATCATCAATGCCCCGTGTTTTTAGCGATGTCTGACACCACTCTTTTACTCGACGATTTTGAACATGCACTAACCGCATTAGAAGAGTTGGAACAAGCCAAACAGCAAGCTAACTTTGAACTAATTTTGCGCTGGCCCAAAGGGAAAAAAATTAAGCTAAGCAAGCCTTTGCAAAGTACGCATTTACAACTTGCACTCGGGAAAAAAAGCGAGTGGTTTGATATCACCGGAAATTTAAAGGTCAACAACGAGCAAGTGGTAGAGCTGCGTAAATTGCTCGATTTGGTGAAAAGCAGTAGCGGGCGTTTTATAGCGTTGGACAATGAGCAAGTGCTGGCCTTATCGGAAGATTTACGACTCAAGCTAGAGCAACTTAGCCTGGTAACCGACGACGGTAAATTTCACGCGTTGGCAGGCTTTCAGGTAGCCGAAGTTACCGCCGGCATGCGCATGAAAACCCTTCACGCATGGGAAGCACAAAGCCTTAAAATGCACGAATCAAATGCGCTAGAGCCGAAACTTCCATCAACCTTTAAAGGGCAATTACGTGACTATCAATTAGCCGGATTTGAATGGGCATTACGCTTAGCCCATTGGGGAGCGGGTGCGTGTTTAGCCGACGATATGGGCCTAGGCAAAACCTTGCAAGCCCTGGCGGTTATTTTAGCCAGGGCAAGCAAAGGACCAAGCTTAGTGATTGCCCCAACCTCGGTCTGCTTTAATTGGCATGTCGAAGCAATAAAATTTGCGCCCACTTTGAACATTAAGCTATTTAGCGACGCCATTAACACTAAAGAGCGCAGCGCTTTATTAGAAGATTTACACGCCTTTGACTGCGTGATTGTTAGTTATGGCCTGTTACAACGAGAGAGCGAAATACTGCAAAATACGCAGTGGAGAACCATTGTTGCTGACGAAGCCCAAGCGCTTAAAAACCCAATGGCCAAGCGCAGTAAAGCGGCATGTGCGCTAAAAGCTGATTTTAAAATGATCACCACCGGTACGCCTATCGAAAACGATTTAACCGAACTTTGGAGCTTATTTAGATTTGTAAATCCCGGACTTTTAGGCAACTTAAAACGATTTAGCAGAGACTTTTCTCAGCCTATTGAAAATGCAAAAGAAGCGCCTCTTAAAGCGCGTAAAGCAAGCCAAAGTTTAAAAGCCTTGATTCAACCCTTTATCTTAAGGCGTATGAAGCATCAGGTATTAAGCGAATTGCCGCCGCGTACTAACATCAACATACCGGTAAGCATGAGCACAAAAGAACAAGCCTTTTACGAAGCACTCAGATTAAACGCGATCGACAATATTAGCCAAAGTACCCAGCAGAGTAACACTGGCGAACAAAGAATTAGAGTACTAGCCGAATTAGTCAAGCTGCGCCAAGCCTGTTGTAATAGTAAGTTAGTTATGGCACAAAGCGATATTCCCAGTGCAAAACTTGCCGCACTCGATGAGCTTTTAGATGAGCTGAAACTGAACAATCATAAGGCCCTTGTGTTCAGTCAGTTTGTTGGTCATTTAAAACTAATAGAAGAGCACATAAAGGCTAAAGGCTTAAGCTATCAATATTTAGACGGCGCCACCCCACAAAAACAAAGACAAAAAGCGGTTAATGCCTTCCAGCGTGGTGAGGGCGATGTATTTTTAATTAGCCTGAAAGCCGGCGGTTCCGGTTTAAACTTAACCGCAGCAGATTACGTTATTCATACCGACCCATGGTGGAATCCCGCGGTAGAAGAGCAAGCGTCGGACCGTGCCCATCGCATCGGCCAAAAACGCCCCGTCACGGTGTATCGCCTCATTACCCAAAACACCATAGAAGCGAAAATTGTACAATTGCATCAGCACAAACGAGAGCTTGCAGATACCTTATTAAGTGGCAACGACATAGTGAATAAGCTATCGGTAGACGACATGCTTAATTTACTGCAAGATACTTTGTAAAACCAATATGAGAGTCCTATGAGTAACGTAAATCAAAATGCTATACAACCTTGCGAGTTTGAGAATAAATGCGGCGCGTTCGATTTACTGATTAAACCCAAAGACAAAGATTTAGGCGGGTTTTCAGTAAGACGCTCACTGCCAACGATTGAGCGAAAAATGGTAGGGCCATGGATATTTTTTGATGAAATGGGCCCCGCCACTTTTCCTGCTGGGCAAGGCATCAACGTTCGGCCCCACCCGCACGTGAATATTGCTACCGTGACCTATTTGTTTGAAGGCGAGATTTTGCATCGAGATTCTATTGGCAGTTATCAAACGATTCAACCCGGAGATGTTAACCTCATGGTTACCGGCAGCGGCATGACGCATTCTGAGCGAGAGCGTCCTGAGGTCACCCAAGTGGAGCATAAACTGCATGGTTTGCAGCTTTGGCTAGCGTTGCCAGCGAAAGACGAAGAAACGGCACCTGCTTTTTATCACTACCCTAGCGCCAGCATACCGAAAGTGGATACCAATGCGTTTTCGGCAAGAGTGATTATTGGAGAGGCCTTTGGCGTGTGCTCTCCAGTGAAGACATTTGCCAACACTTTGTATGTTGAAGCAAGCTTAAAAAAGGGACAATCAATCACATTACCGAATGCACAGGAGCGAGCGGTGTATGTGGTTAGTGGAGCCCTAAGTGCCAAGGGTAGTAATATTCCTATGCGTTCAATGGCGGTATTTTCTGCCGAGCAAGATATTGAATTAAGTGCCACCGAAGATACACGCCTTGCCATTATTGGTGGTGAAAACATAGGGAAGCGTTTCATAGAATGGAATTTTGTTTCGAGCCGTAAAGCGCGCATCGAGCAAGCCAAAACCGATTGGAAAAACGGCGACTTTCCTAAAGTCAAAGACGACGAGCTTGAGTTTATCCCCTTGCCTTAACTGATTGTCCGAAGAGCACCATTTCGCAGAGAACATCTGCGCATGCGCGGCTACTTTGGCCGCGATTTACTAAATACCTCACCCAAGTTTGCATACTGACTTGCCCCCAAGCGGGCTAAGGGCTTAACTGCTGTTGCATCTATGCTAATGCGCTTTTCGTTTTGAGTTGCGGCATTGTCGTCAACATAAAGGGCGATAGCTTCTAAAAACACCAGCTGCTGCTGAGTATTACCAATACTTGTGCGACTGTGCACTTTGCATAAATACGCAACAGGACAATCTTTAATCCGCTTTAAAGGCCAATCCTGATGCTCAACTAGCTCAATATGATTGCTTTCGACCTCGCTCTGACCATAGTCTAAAGTCGCTGCAGTAGCGGTCACGATGTCGGCTTGTTCAGCATGGGCTATGTGTACAATACAGCTTGCGCCCTCTTGCAGGTTGGTAGAAGTATCTTTGGCGCTACCGTCGGGCTTTTTCCCCATCGATATCATCAACAGGGGTGGGTCGCTGCACACCGCATTAAAATATGAAAAGGGCGCTAAATTTACTGTTTCATTACTATTTTTTGTCAACACCCAAGCGATGGGACGCGGAATAATCGTTTGTGTCATTAAATGATACACGCCGGTTGCACTAAGCGTTGATAAATGAATATCCAAAGTAGACCTCTTAATTAAGTGTGTGCTTTTTATACTTATTTTATAGCCAATAGACTATTATCAATAGCGTACTCTTATTTAAGATGAGTTTTAAGAGCGAGTGATTCAAAACCATAAATAAAATAACTCCCTTGAGGAAGCGACACTATGAAAAAGACTTTTCGATTGATTAGCAAAGGTTTGCCTGTGCTACTCAGTGCCAGTTTATGCCTTGTTTCTGCTACAGCGGCATCTGCAACCAAAATGCTAGAACAGCCCGACCTAAGTGATGAACATATTAGCTTTATTTACGCACAAGATTTGTGGGTTGCCGAACGTGATGGGACAAATCCCAGACGTTTAACTGGCGATAAAGAAAGCCAAACTCGCCCCCACTTTTCACCCGACGGACAACACATTGCTTTTACCGCCAATTACGGCAACAACGAGGATGTTTACGTGATGTCGATAAATGGCGGCGCTGCCACTCGGCTTACCTTTCATCCGGGAGATGATATTGTTGAAGGGTGGTCCAACGACGGTAAACGGGTGGTATTTACCAGCATGCGCGAGGTCAACCATAACCGCTCACCTCAAATGTTTGAAATTAGCACACAAGGCGGACACCCTGAGAAAATCATGGAAGCTCGCACCGTTGACCCAGTATGGGCGAATGATGGCGAAACGATTGCCTACCGCCCCTTTCACAAAGCCCATCGCGGAGCCAGTGGTTGGCGTCAGCACCGAGGCGGCACCTCGCCCCCGGTATGGATTTATAACACCAAAAGTCATGAAACCACACAAGTACCCAAGCCTAACAGCAACGATTTTGAGCCAATGTGGGTAGGCGACAAGCTTTATTTACTTTCTGATAGAGACGGCTCGGTTGCCTTGTATCATTTTGCCAATAATCAAGAGGTTGTGAAGGTCCTCGATACCCTACCTTGGGATATTTTGAGCGCTAACGCCCATGGCTCAGAAATCATCTTTGAAGCCGGTGGCGAAATTATGATGCACGACACCAACACGCAGCAAAGCCAAACCCTCGCGATTAATATAAACCCTGATTTGCCTCAACGCCGAGCAAGCTGGAAAGATGTGAGCAGCAATATTGAATTTGCGTCACTCTCGCCTACAGGAAAACGAGTAGCGATTACTGCACGTGGCGAAGTCTTTACCATTCCTTTAGAAGACGGCAGCACGCGCAATGTATCGCAAAGTGACGGGATACGCGAAATGACTGCGATTTGGTCGACAGATGGTAGCAAGATTGCGTATTTGTCAGATGCTACGGGCGCCTATGAGCTTGTCTTAAGTGATCAATACGGCAAAGCCAAAGATAGCCGCTTTGCACTGAGTGATGAGAAAACCAACTACTTTGACTTAGTTGCCTTTGCCGATAACGACAGCAAAGTGATTTTTCGCGATAGTCATTTGAATCTGAAGTATTTTGACCTTAAAAAAGAGCGGACTTATACCATTGGAACAGATCCTGTGCGTAAAGGCTTTGTAGAGGGCTCACAACAAATCTCGGTATCGCCCGACGGTAAATGGGTAGCATATTCATTGATTGGGCCAAGTAATAATCAAATTCTCTACCTGTATAATTTTGATAATAATAAAGCCACAGCCGTTACCGATGGCATGAGTGATGCTGGACAACCTGCGTTTTCTGCTGATGGCGAATACCTATATTTTTCTGCATCCACGAACCGCGGGCCTTCTGTTGCATCTATTGATATGTCGCAGCAAGACAGGCCTTATCGTACCGCTTTGTATGCCATGGTGTTATCGGCACAAGGAAAGTCTCCTTTGTTACCTAAATCAGATGAAGAAGTCAGCAGCAGTGGCGACGATAACAAAGACGATGAAAATGCAGAAAAAGACAAAGCAAAAACAACGCGCATTGATTTAAAGGGAATTATGCAACGCATTGTTGCTCTGCCTATTGCCGAAAAGAACTACAGTAACTTACTAGCGGGTCACGACGGCGCGCTTTACTTTATTGACAACCCACAACCTGGTGCCGGCTTTGCCCCCTCAGGCAGACGTGCCGATACCAGTAGCTTAATGCGCTTTGATATGGTCGAAAAAGCCGCCGCGCAAATTGCCGATGATGTGAACCAATTCATCGTCAGCGATGACGCCAAGACTATGCTCTACATTGGCTCAAACGGTCAATGGCAAAGCGCCGAGCTTGGCGAAAAACTGGAAGCAAAACCGCTGAATGTCGCTGAGCTCAAACTGCGAATTGACCCCGCTAAAGAGTGGGCGCAAATTTTTGAAGATACATGGCGTATGCAAGTCGATTATTTTTACGCAGAAAACATGCATGGCATCGACTGGGATAGCATTTATAAGCAGTATCGTCCTTTACTTGATCATGTGGGTACTCGCGCTGATTTAAATAAGCTCATTGTTGAGATGATTGCTGAATTACAAGTTGGACACAACCGCGCGTATGGCGGAGATATGTACCGACCAGACAATGTAAATGTAGGGCTTTTAGGCGCCGATATCCGTTTTGAGAACGGCGCATTTAGATTAGCCACAATATACGATGGTGAAAAATGGAATCCTTTCTTAGAGACTCCTCTTGGGATCCCAGGCATCGACATTGAACAAGGTGATTATGTTTTAGCGGTAAACGGTCAACGCTTTAGCGCAAACGATAACTTTTTCGCAGCATTTGAGAACACCGTTGGTAAACAAGTGAGCTTGCTCGTAAGCGACAACCCTAAAGGTAAAAATGCAAAAGAAGTCACCGTTGTTCCCATTGGTAACGAGCGTATGGCACGGCAATGGTCGTGGATAGAAAGCAATCGCAAATATGTGGATGAGCAAAGCGATGGGCAGGTAGGCTATGTTTATGTGCCTAATACTGCAGACGCCGGCTTTAGCTATTTTAATCGCATGTTCTTTGCACAACTCGATAAAAAAGCCATCATTATTGATGAGCGCTCAAATGGCGGCGGACAAATTGCTAATTACATTACCGACGTACTATCGAGTACCTATCTCGCCGGCTTTAAAGACCGAGACGGCAAAGTATATGGTTCACCCGTAGGTGCACTAGATGGCCCTAAAGTGATGCTAATCGACCAAGACGCCGGCTCCGGTGGCGACTTCCTACCTTATGCGTTTAAACATGAGGGTATTGGTAAACTGATTGGCACACGTACATGGGGCGGGTTAATTGGTATCGCACACAATCCAGCCTTTATTGATGGTGGTCAAATGACTGTACCCTTTATTCGTATATTTGATGCAAATGGCGTATGGCTGGCTGAAAACACCGGCGTAGCACCAGATATCGAAGTACAGCTAATGCCTAGGGATGTGAACAAAGGAAATGACGCACAGCTCAACAGAGGAATTGTGCAGATGCTTGAGGAACTTAAGACCTACGTGCCTGAGCGCCCAACAAAAGCGCCAGCGATTCCCACTGAATTAGGTCTTTGACTTAAATACTTTGATGAACCAGAAATATTTGAAGCAGGCGTAACTCGAGCAAATAACCATGCCTGCTTCAATTATTCCTCATATAGCTGTACTTTTAATATTCAACATCATATTGCAAAGGCTAAACAATGAAAAAAATCAAAAACGAAGCAGCACTACTTAAAAAAGCCTTAGCCGTTGCCGAAAGTTACGCAGTTAAACGTGGCTACAATGCCTTTTCTGCCACCGACTCGGCCAAACAAAAAATCGAAAGCCTTTATCGTTTATTAGTACACGATAAACTTATTGTTGCCCTTCCTGAAGACAAAGAAGACTTAGCTAATTTAAAACATCGTTTGGTGGTGTGGATCAGTAAACAGTTGCCGCCCGATCACGATCTTCTTCAGTAAGCTGTTGTTTTTTCTTTCGTTTGTAAGCATTCAGAGAAAAATATTCTACATTATATTTGTGTGAATTTTTAATTTAAACGTTTTGTTCCTGAACAAAACGCTTGACTCTAATACTGTGTATCACATAGTATACATTTACTGTGTGATACACAGTAAACCCTAACAGGCGCAAAACAGGGCCATCCGGAGAGCTAAATGGGCGATTCCCGAAGTAACAAATTAAGGCTTGAACTCAGACGAGGAGTGTTAGTGATGTCAGTATTGGCCTCAAGTAAAACACCCCAGTATGGCTATTCACTGCGAAAGCTATTGAACGACGCAGGAATTGAAATAGATGAGGGAACGCTTTACCCCTTGATCAGGCGCTTAGCCGAACAAGAGCTTCTGACCAGTGAATGGAAACATAGTGAAGGGCGCGAAAGACGTTATTACCGCTTGAGCGAAAAAGGCGCTGAAGTCTTATTACAGCTTCAGCAAGACTGGCAACAATTGAATAAAAGCGTAAGTGCTTTACTGGCCAGCAATTAGTCTTTTGCTCTGGCAACAATGAATACGGAGAACAGATCATGGAATTATTAGACCGCTACTTAATCAGCGTACAACAAGACCTCGACCATAGCCTTAGCCACGAGAAACGCGAAGACATTATCAAAGAGATTAGGGCGAATATTCTTGATGAATTAGATGCCCAAACACAACAAAGCGGACAAAAAGAAACCGATGCGCAAGCTGATGCACTAAAAGATGTACTCAAACAATATGGCCATCCTGCCGCCACTGCTCAGCGTTATGCACCGCAAGCACCATTAGTTAAAAGCGAAGATATGGCCTTGTATAAAAAGGTTTTGTGGCATGGTGCCGCGGTTATTTTCGTATTTGCTTTACTCAAGACCATTAGCAGTATGTTGCAAAGCGACTCTATTAACCCGATTCGTTTGCTGTTACAAACCGGCGGTCACTTTTTAGAAAATATTGGCTTGATGTTGTTAATTGTTACGCTGTGTTTTTACTATTTAGGTAAAACACAAAGCTTAGCCGCAGCACGGTATAAAAATTGGACTCTAGAAAAACTACCGGAATTTCCGCAAGCCACTATTAAAATATCTGACACCCTAACCGACCTTATCAGCGCAAGCTTTTTGCTATTGGTTTTATGGACGCCACTGTGGATGAGCGAAGACACGCAGCAATCACTGGTATTTTCCTTAGACCCCGCGCAAGAACATTGGCGCTACATACTCACTGTGTTATCGCTCTCATCCTGTGTATTTGCTTTGTACCGATTAAGCCAAGCTACTTGGCAGCGTTGGAGTTTGCAACTTTACGTAGTTGAGAACTTGGTATTTGGTTTTGCGTTTTTATGGATGGCAAGTGTAGAGAACTTTCTGAATATTAATGCGCAAAGCACTAATGCTAATTGGCAAACAGTCATTGATTGGGCACAGCAGCAGTTATCCTATAGCTTTGCCATTATTGGCATCATAATTTTGATCATTGCTGGGTTTCAGCTATATCGCCTTAATCAGCTATCAAAAAGTAAAATCGCTTAAACTATCTAAATCAAGCAAAACCCAAATAAAAGGGGGGTTAACGACAGACTCGTTCCCCCCCATTGATACCCTTCAATAAACCTGTTCTAGGCAAGTGACCTAGTCTTTCTGCGGCTCCGGATAAAGCGTCTCCCACCACAACGGTTGCTCTTTTAACTTCATATCGTAGTAAGCCAAAATTGTTTGCCACCAACGCATGCGGCGCTCTCGGCTATTAATATGATGGTCATCACCCTCAAACTCAATTAGCTCAACATCTTGCCCGAGTAATTTAAGCGCAGTGTACATCTGATGACTCTCTCCCACCGGCACGTTGGTATCGGCATCACCGTGAATCAGCAACATGGGCGTACTGACGTTATCAGCAGAAAATACGGGGCTTTGCTCGGTATAAAAATCTGTTTTATTCCATGGGAAACTATTGCGTGTGGCTATCCCTGAATATGAATACCCCCACCAGCCATGGCCCCAATACGACGTTAAGTTGCTAATACCCGCGTGTGAAATTGACGCAGCAAACATATCGGTTTTAGTCGCCAAATACATCGTCATAAACCCGCCATAAGACGCTCCCATATTCCCTAAACGGTTTTTATCAACAAAGGGGTGCGCCTCTACAAAAGCTTTTGTGCTTTCGATTATCTCATCTGCGGTATTAATGCCCCATGCATTTACATGCCTTGCCGAGAACTCTTGGCCGTAACCAATCGTGCCAGAGGGCTGTAATACGTAGACCACATACCCTTGAGATGCCCACATACTAAAAGGCCAGCGACCAGTAAAGGCTCTACTGACCGGTAAGGTACCCGCGTAATAATAGATAATTGCAGGGTATTGTTTATTCGCATCGAAATCGGCAGGGTAATAAACACGGCCGTCTATGAATTGCTCCGACTCGGTGGTGTAATCCCAGTCTTTGACATCCACAAATTCTATATTCGCAAAATCTCGCTTGCTAGCATCAAATAAGGTCTTTCCGGTAACTGCACGTAAGCTTCCATTTTTGACCACTTGTGGGCGGTTAACGCGCGTACCTTTATACACTAAATTCGCACGTGATTGCTGCGACACGCTAAAACCACTTACCACATCAAGCTCAGTGTTTAACAACTTAAAACGGCTTTTACTAAAGTCGTAGTGATACAACTGGCGACGGTCTTGGTCGGTTGTGAGCATTACAAGATCGCCATTTTCCAATACCTCAACTTGCGCAATCGCAGGATTAAACTCTTTTGATAGCGGTTTAATAGTAGGTGCTTCAGCATTTGAGTCCATTACATATATTTGTCCATCATAGTCGTTGGCTATCATTCCTTCGCTTACGGTACTGCCGCTAGCATTTTTTAAGTTTGGACCCGCTTGTATTAGGTAACCTTGTTCATGGAAGTGCGCAGCGTTGAAGGTTCTAAATTCACCCAGCAGGCTCTCTTCACCGCTATTAATATCGAGCAAAAAGAGTTGGGTTAAGGCATGTGGCGCTTGGGCATAATCAACGGGGCGGCGAGTGATCAAGGCCTTGCGCTGCTCAACATCGATATCTTGTAAACTTGCAGGAAGGTTGTCGTTGGTGAGCTGTTTGAATAGGCCTGAATTAATATCAAATACATGTAGCTGCGTATCGCCGCGCCAATAATTCCAGCGGTCTTCAAGTGCACGGTAGCGTTTGGTAAAGGCATGAGGCTTTGACTCAGCTTTATGCCAAGACACTAAAAGCTCGCTCTCGCTCAACCAGCTCAGGCCTCTAACGCCCTCAATATCTGTAGCAAGAGTCTTAAGTTGCCAAGTATCTCGAGTAAGTTGATACACACTGTTTTGATGCATAAATACGAGAGACTGACTGTCTTTTGCCCAAGTCGCTTGGCTTGGGCGCATACCTTGCCAACGGTACACCGTATTTTGTGAATCTAAATCGATGATTTCAAATACTGTTTGCGGACTATCGCCCCCTAAGTCGCTATACGATTGCTTTGACCACAACAGTAAATCGCCGTCGGGGGAAATGCTTAAGGTGCCGACTGTTTCGCTATCGTAGTAATGCTTCATGCTTGCGCGTTTTTTACCGTCGTCTTTGACAAAACTTACGCCAGGTGCATCATCACTCCACTCTATAGAAAATTCTTTCCAATCACTTACGCCCGACACCACCAGCAGTGCACGGTAGTCTTGGTTTAACAATTCAATGTTGTAGTCGTGCTCACCTTTAATATGACTTTGGTTCAAATAAAGTGAGGAATGCTCAGCGCCTTTTACACTTAACTTTCCTTTTGTAAACTGTTCGCTAGATATGGCGAACCTAAGTAAATGCGTACCAGACGCCTCACCAATAAGAGGCTCCCAAGCCTGAGTTTCATTAAAAATACTGATGGCTTGGTCGCGGTCAATAAGGTGAGAAACTCGCTCCACAAAATTTTGTGTCACCTGTGCACTATTTTGATTACTTGCAAGGCTAACTTTTGTATCTTGCTTGTCGATGGTGATTTTACTGAACACATCGGTATCAATTGTTGCCGCCGCGCTGTTTGTCAGTACAAGCATGGTCATTAAGGCGAGTGTTCTACGGAGATATTTTTTAAGTGCTAATGCGGTTTTTAATGGCATAGTCGTCTCTGATTGTAAAAGGATAATAGCGTTTAAACGTTAAGGTTCGCATAAAGCCTAAAAAAAGAAAATATTTTGCGCTCTGTTATGTGGGGATTTCGTGCATTGAATGCCGTAGCTAACAAAGAGGGCGGATTTGGGAGATTCCCAATCGAGTTGGGAATGACCAAGGGTGCGCCGAAGAACCGTCGTCC
>CAZUON010000044.1:0-31427 GCA_964621345.1 uncultured Glaciecola sp.
CGGTAGCAAGTGTCTCCGAAAGACTGGGAGTTACAAGTAGCTGATTTTATCCACACATTATATAATTGCGCATAATGTATATTATGTTAAATTAAATATTATTCACAGATAATCCACAGTTTTCTGCATTAAAGATATGTGACCTAGCACCCCCCGCTTTTCTCTTGTCGAAAGCTAAAGTCAAAAATTGATAGAAGTATTAGCAAGACGCGCTAATACTTCACGCCGTAATAATATCGAGTAAATGATGTCGTATCACACTGCTTGACGATTAAGGAGCAGCTATTGTTTGTTTACATAGAATTATTGATAGATTGATAAGGTTCTAGTCTGGTAAGACTTTCTCTACATGATGATTGAAGCGAATTTCATAACCCACAATACCGACTTGGCCGTCTTTTTTATCGCGCACGCTTTCATCAATCCATGCAAGCGCGGCATAAGGCTTTACTTCTCGTTCGAAGTACTCGTAGATATTTTCTTTTAACGGTACATTTTTGTAACTACGTAGCTTGGAGTTAGGCTCCATTTTACCTTTTTGAGCTGCTCTGCCTGACGCAGCGTAACAGACTTCGGCAGCCTCATCATGCTCGCCAAATAACTTCACTAATGCATTTTTGTTTGCTTTAGAGAGCTTTGCAGGCTCGACGATAGCAAGGAATTTGTCACGACTCATTATTGGCTTACTATCTATGTATTTAGACAGTTCAAGGTAAGCATTAGGCAGCTCAGGTAGAGCCTCTAGGTCTGGTTTTTTCTTGCGAGCGGTTTTTAATGACTGTAGGTAATATCTGTCTAGTTTTTCTTGGGTGATATCAAATGATAATTGCAATGGCTGCTGTATCGTGATTCGACGATAGCCGAAGTCTTGATAGTCTAAGATGTTACTGACTTGCTGCTCCCCTTTTGTATCCACTTTACATTGACAATACAAACGCACCATTGCATCAATACTTTTTTGTGAAATATATTTACGTTTTGTACCCAAAGGCTTGGGCATTGTTGAGAAAAAGTTGTTGTTTACTTGTTGCGTATTATTGTTACAAGCGTTTATAAGTTGCACTTTGCCTTTGCGCTTTTCTGCTTTTACATTAGTTAATATTAAAATGTGTGTGGCAATATTGGTGTTGTAAAATATGTTAGTCGGTAATGCGATAACTGCATCTAACAGGTCATGCTCCAATATAAAGCGGCGTACTTCACTCTCGCCAGAGCCTGCATTACCGGCAAACAAAGATGAGTCGTTAAGGATAAAACCAATGCGAGAGCCGCCCTCAGATGGGCTATGCATTTTACTAAGCAGTTTCATTAAAAAGCATAACGAACCGTTCGATATTCTGGGTAAGTCACTTTCTGGGTCGTTACACTGCGCAAATTCATTGTGCCAAATTCGAAGTCCGAATGGCGGGGCGCTGAACATATAAGAGAAATTCCTATGCTTAAGCTGGTCGTCGGCTAGTGTATTGCCGAGTTTTATGTTGTCGACCTCGTGCCCCGTCGCCAATATTAACGCTTTACACAGTGTATACGACTGTTTACTTATCTCTTGGCCAAACGCTATCAGCTCGGCTTTTTCATTTTTCTCATGTATGCATTCCATCGCTGATAATAAAAATCCACCGTTCCCTGCTGCGGGGTCGTAAATACTGCGCACAATGCCGGGTTGAGTTAGCACATCCTCATCACACGTGAGCGTTAATGATGTAGTTAATCGGACAATATCGCGGGGTGTGAAGATTTCACCTTCGCTTAAATTTTTGTGCTCTGAAACGCGGCGAATGAGTTCATCAAACACCTCCCCCATGTGATGATTGTCAATTGTGTCTGGATGTAAATCTAGTTTGGCAAAACGCTGTATAACCTGATTGAGCAAGTTATCCTTGAAGAGTTCATCTAGGGTATTAAAAATGTCGAAGTGCTCAATTATCTCTCGGACATTTGGGCTATACGCATTTAAGTATGTTTTAAGCGCTTTGACTAAACCTGCTTCGCTTACATTACCGAGGTCCAACTTGCTGGTGTTATAAAAAGGGAGTTGGGCTGCATGTTTTAACATCAAATCTTGCACTTCGAGCGGCATGGTTTTTATTTCGGTATATTTTGCCAGTATCGAGTCTTTTTTATTTTCAAGCACACACTCTAAACGACGCAATAAGGTAAACGGAAGAATAATACGGTCGTAATGTTGCTGAGCTTGGCTTCGCTTTATGTCATCACAAAATAAATCTGTAACGGACCATATGATCTCAGTAGTAGGATGAACGTTTTCTAACATGATTCTCTTGTCTCGATTATGACCCTGATTTAAATGAATACAGAGTCAATAAAACCTAACATGCTTTGTAGTGCATACGAAATATTTCTAAAAACTCCATACACATACTTTCAATTGCTTTCAGGTCAATCTCATTATTGGTGTTTTCTTTGAGTATTTCCGTATACAGTTTCACCATCAGTTTAGAAAAGTTTTCCGTAGCGCGAAGTTCAGTGGGTAAATTTTGCGCATTTAAAAATATGGATTTATTATCAGTATTAGAACAATATTCTTCTAAGCTTTTACATAAGCTTGTTGCAACAGATAAGTCACCAACATATCGCGACAAATCTATCAGCCAACTAGGCTTTGCGTAATTATCAAAGTAATAACACGAAACAATTGCGCCGTGTTTGATTTCGACGAGATGATAAAGCTCCCATGCATTTGGAGGCACAACGACTTCAAAACTACTTAAACACTTACCAAAAGGAAGAAGATATACACCATTGACCCATTCAGCATGCATTGGCAGCTGCTTGGAATACAACGAAACAATCCCATCCAACTCAGCACCCTCAATGTACTCTTCACTTGTCCGTGATAAATGAGTTAGGGTTAGCTTATTGTTATCAATTAAAAAATTAAAATGAACAGGTAAAAACCTTCCATCACACACTATGTGCTTTTCCGCCATAGTTGAAATTTGCTGTCGTAGTTTCTCTGGTAACCAACAAGAAGTGTCAAAGTGATATTCAGATAACAGTTTGAGGTCATTCATGGACGTTTTTCGTCCTCCAAAATGCGCTTATTTTTCGTTGTGCAGAGGGTGTAGTGTCTTACCCAATATATGTTTGTCTTGCACAATCACATTTGAGGCATGACCTACAATAAGCGGATCGCCTCCTTTTATTAGTCGTGTATTTTTGTTCGGGTACGGTAGGCTTGATAAAAAATGATGCATACAGTTTAACCGCGCACGTTTTTTATCATTCGACTTTACTACCATCCATGGTGCATCAGCCGTATCGGTATAGAAAAACATCGCTTCTTTTGCTTCGGTGTAGTCATCCCATTTTTGCATTGCTTCTTTATCAATAGGACTTAACTTCCACTGCTTTAATGGGTCAGTTTCACGTTTTGCAAATCTTGCTTCTTGCTCATCAGGGGTAACCGAAAACCAATATTTAAAGAGCTTGATACCACTTCTTACTAACATCCTCTCTAAATCTGGTGTTTGTCTCATAAATTCCAAATAGTCAGTGGGTTCACAAAAGTTCATCACCCTCTCAACACCTGCCCTGTTATACCAAGAACGGTCAAACAATACGATTTCACCTTCGGTGGGCAAATGCTTAATGTAGCGCTGAAAATACCATTGTCCTTTTTCGGTTTCACTTGGTTTTTCTAATGCAACTACTCGACAGCCTCGAGGGTTTAGGTGCTCCATAAAACGCTTAATGGTTCCCCCCTTACCCGCTGCATCCCGGCCTTCAAACAAAATAACAACTTTTTGACCCGTTTCTTTCACCCACCTTTGTACTTTCAGTAGCTCTACCTGTAATTCTCGTTTATGGGTTTCGTAAGTACGTTTTGAAATTTTGGTTTTGTAAGGATATTCGCCTGATTTAAAGCTTTGTGCGATATAGGCAGGGTCATGTTTGTGTTGGGCTATTTCTTTTAACAAGAATCCACTCGTTGCTTTTTTATCACTTGAGCTATTTGCTTGATTGTCCGAACTTAATTTACGTTTTGCTAATTGCGATTCAGTCATAGTGGATTCCTATTGCACGCCAGTTAAAAGATGCTGTTAGCATAACATTATGTGCATTTTTATTTGTTGACACAGATCATGTTGCCTCTTTGAGATATTTAAGACTGACCAAGTCTTCATGATAACTTGATAAATGCTATTTATTAGTTTGCGCTGAGTTTTGATGGACGCACTTTTGCTCAATGAAGTACACATCAGGGTCGAATTTGTAAACATTCAATAATCTTGTGTTAACTAAGATTGATGTTTATATTCAAGATATAATTACTGTGCTTAGGTTGTGTAAATTGTATGAGTTTCTCTAGTAGAGTGTTGTTAATTGGTCACACAAAAAATGCAGTCCACTGGGTTTTTACGAAGTATTTTACAAAGCATAAGACTGCACTCTTATTAACCTTAATACTGTTTACTCTTATAGGATGTTCAACTATGCCGCCTCGCGAGTTGTCAAAGGTTTCCATTCCTTATGTGTCTTTACCAAATGGTCACGATCCCCTTAACCCCACACAAGCTTTAAATCTATACAAGGATAAAACTGGCAAGGCGAATGTTGGTATATTTGCTTACCATGAGGAGAAGCGCGGCCACGCACTCAATATTTTGGAAATCTCCGGTGGCGGACAATATGGAGCGTTCGGTGCTGGTTTTTTACAAGCATGGCAAAAAACAGGTACTCGACCAGAGTTTGATATTGTGACAGGTGTAAGTGCTGGAGCGTTAATGGCAACACATGCATTTTTAGGAACAGCCGAAGATGACCACGTGATTGCCGATATTTTTACCAGCGTTAACCGTGACGATATTTATAAGCGTAAGCGTTTGTTGTCGGTGCTCACTGGCGGTAGTTCTTTGCTCGACACTCAACCATTGGAGTCATTGCTAGAAAGAGTTATCACTCCCGAAGTTTTAGCCCGTGTTGCAAAAGCGGCTGACAATAATCGTTCTCTTTGGATTGGTACAACAAATTTAGATTATAACCAAACTTGGGCATGGAATATGACCCAAATAGCGCAAGAAAATAAGCCCGGTGCAATCGAGCTTTACAGAAAGGTTTTATTGGCATCTGCATCTATGCCTGTTGCCTTCCCGCCCGTTGAAATTGACGGGCACTTGTTTGCAGACGGTGGCATTCGCGCAAATATTTTAGTACATGGTCTTGGTGGTGTAACGGTACCCAACCCGCCGCTTTATGGTGCTGGGAATATCTATGTAATTCACAATGAACCGAGAACCAGTACCCCTACACCAATGAACCCTACCATTCATGGCATAGCCAGTGGTGTGTTTGCTGAAATGATGAGCGCTTCGGTGGAAGCCGTGTTGTTGCGTGCGTACTTTAGTGCTAAATCCCACGGTTATTCTTTTAATATGGTCGACATTCCAGACACTGCAGAAGTAGGTGAAAATCCGCTGGCGTTTAAACCTGATGAAATGAAAGCTGCGTTTGATGCGGGCGTAAAAGCTGCAAATAAAGACACAATTTGGCAAACCACCCCCCCGAATATGGGAGATTACCCGAATTGGGAGCTAAGTTTGATGTTTGGAGATGCAGTGAACAAACCGTAGTTGCTTGGTTACGTTTTATCGAGATTGTCTTGAGCCTAAAAGTTGTATCGAACAATTAATTTCAGTTGATTACGAATATTGTCGTCTAAGGTAAAGGCATTGTCGCGGTAGGCATATCTCAATATGAGGCTAAGGTTATTATCAAAATCGTAGGTAAAGTCAGCTTCGCCATCGTAACCCTTTGACCCATCCTCCCAAAAGTACACATGAACCCACTGACTAATACTGACCTTTTTGGTAATTTGCAGTTCGTTAACAATTGCCAATGAAGCAGCTTGTGTGTAGACATGGTTGTTTATATCAAGGAACGATAGACGCAGGCGGTTGTGTAACACCGATACTTTTGTTGAGCTATTTTCTGTCCAAATAAAATTATAGCCAAGCCCTGCACCAATTTGATTCAACATATAATCAAATATTGTTTCTTCTACATTAACGGTATCGCGCTCTAAATATCCATTCATCTCCATGAAAACGTTGTAGGGTAATAAATGTTTCCAGTTTGCCCGAAAGCGTTGGGTATCGGTGCTTTTATCACCATTTGAGAGTTTTAAGTTACTGCGCGCCTCAAGTTTGACCTCGTTTTTAGTTCGTTTCCATTGTGCTCTTAAGTCGAGGTTTGCCTTGAGCTCGTCGTTCTCTTTTCCTTTGTCGTACTCAAAGCCTCCTCCAATTGACCATGTGTCGGGTCGCAACATCACTAAAGCCGACTCTTCGCTTGAATTCGTACCGGAGATCTCATTAATTTCAACGGAGCCCCCTACTTTCTGTTCTTTTTCGGTATCGTTGGTTTGCTCTGCAAGTAAAAGCTCAGATGGTGTAGCGGTAAACCAAGCTTCATCAGAGGTAAATTGAATTTTACCAAAACGCTTTGAATAAAAAATTCCAGATGATTCTGCAAACGATATCAATTCGCCTGTTAATACGTCACCGTCTTTAAACGTAAGTAGGCCGGCTGTTGTCTCAAGTACGTCATCAGAGGTTTTTGGGGATGCTTGTTCAGAAGCCGTTTGATTAGAGGGAGTAGCCTTAGAAGTATCTTGTCCAGCATATGCAGCCTCGCTATATATGCAGGCTGTGGTGAAAAAAAAGATGAACAATAAGTACTTCATAAAGGCTGAATAAGTCGGTTCAATTGTCGTTAATGATGAGGCCGTATTATTGGTCAATTCGAGCAATTTGTCATGAAAAAGAATTCGCTATGTCGTTCAAGTGATAAATAAACTATGACGCTGCAGAATTCGTAAGCACTTTATATTGCAGTAGATTTGCCTATGCCCTAGTATTTAGCGCTTAGTCGAATATTTTAGAAGAACTATAACAAATATGTATTCAGCGATTATTATTGGAACAGGCTTTGGTGGTTTAAGTGCCGCTATTAATTTAAAAAAATTAGCGATTGATGACTTTATTATGCTAGAGCGCCGCAGTTATTGTGGTGGTACGTGGATGCAGAATCGTTACCCAGGCGCGGCGGTAGATGTTCCCTCTCCTTTATACAGTATTGAAGATGAGCCCTTTGCATGGTCAGAATTATTCGCAAAACGCCATGAACTAGAAGCCTACACATTACATCTATTTGACAAACATCAGCTTGAGCAAAAAATAAGATTAAATAGCGAAGTGGCCGAAGCGAAATGGATGGAGACACATTGGCAAGTAAGTTTAGCGAATGGTGATACCTTAAAAGCAAAATCGATTATTAACGCTACAGGTCCGCTGAGCACACCGGTAGTACCGAATTTTGATGGTAAAGAGAGTTTTAAAGGGAGAAGCTTTCATTGTAATGATTGGCCTAGCGACTTTGATTTAAGTAATAAAAGTTTGGCAATTGTTGGTTCCGGAGCCAGTGCGGTGCAAATTATTCCCGCTTTGGTCGATACACTGCAAACCCTTCATGTGTTTCAGCGCACCCCGCATTGGGTATTGTCTCGCCCTGATGTCACTTTTCCAGCTTGGTTTAAGAAGTGTCTACCCAATAAATGGGTGTATGGCACTTTGAAATGGTCGATTTACGCCTACCATGAACTGAGGGTGATTGCGTTTAAATACTCTAAAACGATATTGAAAGTCATTGGTCAAGGTCCAGCGGTCAGGCACTTAAAAAATCAGGTGAAAGATGATGACCTACGTAAACGCTTAACACCAGATTTTATGATTGGCTGCAAACGTATATTAATGTCCAATACTTACTACCCTGCACTCCAAGCTAACAACGTTCGCTTGCACGATAAAAACGATGGTGTCGCAAGTATAAACGCCGATGGTATTGTCACCAGTAAAGGTGAACAAGTAAATGTAGACGCGATTGTTTATGCAACCGGTTATGATGCCGCCGACAGTATGATTTCTTACCGCGTGATTGGTCGGAACAATATCGCCCTAAGACAACAATGGAAGGAATATCCGAGGGCATATTTAGGTACTTCCATCCCTAACTTCCCTAACTTTTTTGTGGTTACTGGGCCCAATACTGGCATCGGCCACACCAGCGCTATTTTCGTGATTGAGTCTCAAATGCGTTATATCAATCAATGCATGAACAAACTTAAATCAGCAGAGCTCATTGCTCTTGAACCAAGTGAACATGCAGAAGATAAATATACCAACATGGTGCATTCCGAAATGAAGAAAACGGTTTGGCATTATGGCGGGTGTCAATCGTGGTATCAGAATGCGGCGGGAAAGGTTATTGCGATGTTTCCAGGCTTTAGTTTTACCTTTAGGCAGCTGTGCAAAAAGTTCAAACCTGCTGACCATGTGTTTCAGGAGCAAAAGTAATGCTGTATTTAGTTATCATTATTGTGCTTATTGTATATGCGCTGTTTATTTCGCGCTCTTATACACTGGGTAAGTTTTTGTACAAGCAGTCGATGAATTTAGAACGAAGGATTGCCGGTTTACAAGCGCAAACCGTGTTAGTAGATAACACGCCGATTCACTATTATCGCAGCGTTTCTAAAAGTGCTAAAAATAAACCTATTCTAGTATTATTGCATGGTTTTAGTGCCGACAAACAAATTTGGCATCGTTTTGCAATGCAGGCCAAGCATCACTACCAGCTCATTATTCCTGATATGCTAGGCCATGGAGATACGCCCTATTCTGCTCAGCAATCATACTCTACCTTAGCGCAAACAAAGATGCTGACAGCGCTTATTAGCGCCCTTAGTATCGAAAAATACAGTGTGATTGGTAATTCAATGGGTGGAATGATTGCCATGCACTTACTGCAACAAGATGCCATGCGCCTTGAGAAAGCGATTTTACTCGACCCTGCTGGTGCGAAAACAGTGTTTGCAGAGACAATGAATAACGCTACAGATAATCCCTTTGCACATGCAACAATAACCGATTTTTTCGCGTTTTATAAGACAACGATGGCCAACCCACCGTTTGTACCGCCGTGTGTATTGCATTATGTGGGCAACAATCATTATGTAAAAAGAAAGCATGAGCTCGCACATATGTTTCATGAGTTCTTCAATTTAGATGAATTCTTTAGTGACAAGATTGACGTGACTCCAGAGCGCTTAAAGCTGATTTGGGGAGCTAAAGATGAATTACTCCCGCTTACTGAAGCGCGAGCATGGGAGGCACTCGTTTCTAGGAAAGCATTAGTTTATGAAGACCTTGGGCATATGCCAATGATTGAAGACCCCAAACGCTGTTTTGGCGATTGCCAGGCCTTTCTTAAAGGCGGTGTGTAAGCTCGCGGTTAACAGGACACAACTGACATTACATATTATAAAAATGAGACTGCTGGTAAAACTTCAGTAAATAGTGCCGATAAACAATTACTCATAGCTTAATATTTCACTAAAGACTAAATTTAAGCTATTGTTATATCTATCAAATTTATTAGGATACGCTGAGTAGTAATGGAATTTCTTTTACTTCTGGTTGCTTTTGTTTGTGGCTTCGCCTGCAAATACGTCAGTCTCCCCCCTCTCATTGGTTACCTTATTGCCGGATTTGTTTTAAACGCAATGGGTTTTAGCAGCTCTGACAATTTAGAGACCATCGCCGATTTGGGCATAACGATAATGCTCTTCACCATTGGGCTGAAGCTGAATGTTAAAGACTTACTAAAAACCGAAATATTTATTGCTAGCATTGCTCACAGCAGTATTTGGATTTTAATCTGTAGCAGTATTTTATTAGTTTTAGGTTTGCTGCCGCTTGCCCATATCAGTGGTTTAAGCCTTTCTCAGCTTGCACTAATCAGCTTTGCTTTTAGCTTTAGCTCTACGGTTTGCGTAGTTAAAATTTTAGAGGAAAGTGGCGAAAGTCGCACTCGACATGGCAAGGTAGCCATCGGTATTTTGGTGATGCAGGACATCTTTGCTGTGTTGTTTTTAGTGTTTGCCACCGGAAAAATACCATCCTTGTATGCACTCACTTTATTCGCGCTAATTCCCCTAGCGCCGCTTTTAAAACGCCTTTTGTATGAAGCGGGTCATGGTGAATTACTACCACTTTGTGGTTTTGTATTTGCGCTTGGCGGCTATCATCTATTTGAGGCAGTGGGGATCAAGGGTGACTTAGGCGCCTTAATCTTCGGAATGTTGCTTGCAGGTACCGCAAAATCTACTGAGCTATCAAAATCCTTACTTAGCTTTAAAGACATATTCTTAATTGGCTTTTTCTTATTTATTGGGCTAACCGCCCTACCAAATTTAGAAATGACCGTAATAGCGATGATGCTCACCTTGCTCATTCCTCTTAAGTTTGTGATATTTTTCTTATTATTCACGCAACTTCGCCTGAGGGCTCGTACTGCGTATTTAGCAAGTTTGGTGATGTCAAACTATAGTGAGTTTGGACTCATCGTGGCAGTAGTGGCAGTAAGTATCGGCATGCTCAGTGACCAATGGTTAGTCATTATTGCCATGAGCGTATCGTTCTCGTTTATTATTAGCAGTGTATTGTATAAACAGTCGCATAATCAGTATCGCCACTTAAAAGACAAGCTCCGTGGTTTTCAGAAAACCCGAGCTTTACCAGAAGACGTCTACCCAGACTTTGATAATGTCGACGTATTAGTAATTGGAATGGGACGTGTTGGAAAAGGGGCTTTTAGAGCCTTATCTAAGGTAATAGGTCAAGCAGTGTGCGGCATGGATGCTGACCAAGAAAAAATTACGCGATTAAACAATGATGGTTATCATGCCATTGTCGGTGACGGAGAAAATATAGACCTATGGGAAAACCTCGACATATCAAACCTTAAACTCGTATTACTCGCACTGCCCTCAATTGAAGATTCGTCGAATATCACTCGTCAACTTCGAAACGCTAGGTTTGACGGTAAAGTGGTTGCCATTGCGCGCTACGAAGATGAAGTACAACCCTTACTCGATAACGGCGTAGACCAAGTGTTTAACTTTTTTACCGATGCAGGCTTAGGTTTTGCTGAAGAAAGCTTGGCGATTCTGCAGCATGGAAATTTACACTCACATAAACGCATGACTCCAGAGTAAAGGTCATAAGCATAGTGTGTATACCCTGCTTATGATCTCCAACTTCCTAAATGAAATAGCAAGCGTAAACTAAATCGCATCCTTAATGCGAATCATTATACTTATTAACTAATTGAAATATATAAGTTTTTTTGATCTGCGAAAGCTTACTTGTTAGTATTAACCCATACAAAGAATCAAGGGGTAACCTATGCAAGGCGATATAGCAGTTATAAAAGCATTAAACGAAATGTTGACGGTAGAATTAACGTCTATCAATCAGTACTTTCTACATGCGCGCATGCACAAAAATTGGGGCTTGGAAAGGCTCAATAGTGCGGCATATAAAAAATCAATTTTAGATATGAAGCAAGCCGACAAGCTCATTGAGCGAATTTTATTTCTAGAGGGGCTACCGAACCTGCAAGCGCTCGGGAAGCTCTACATTGGTGAAGATACGCCAGAATGCTTGAAGTGTGATATGACCTTTGAGCTCGCGCAAATTCCACAATTAAAGCAAGCTATTGCTACATGCGAAAGCCATCAAGATTATGTAAGCAGAGACTTGCTTAGCAAAATCTTAGACGATGAAGAAGAATATCTTGATTGGCTTGAAACACAAGAGCTACAAATTGAACAAATGGGCTTAGAAAACTACCTACAAGCGCAACTGGAGGACTAATTATGCAAGGGAAAACCAATGTAATCGAAGGCCTAAACAGCCTACTTGGATATGAACTGGCCGCGATGGATCAGTATTTTGTTCATTCACAAATGTATTTAGATTGGGGTTTAAATAAATTATACGAACGCATCAATCATGAATTTGATGATGAAAAAGGGCATGCGACAAAACTAATTGAACGTATGCTCTTTTTAGGCGGAACCCCCGACATGCAAACGCGGACCGGCTTATTGATAGGCAAAGAAGTCCCCGACATGTTAGAAAGTGATTTGCGTGTTGAATATGAAGTTGCGGCAAAATTAAAAGAAGTGATCGCAGTTTGTGAACAAGAACACGATTACGTGACTCGCGACATGCTGATGATTTTGCTAGATGATACCGAGATGGATCACGCGCACTGGCTTGAGCAACAACTTGGCTTAATTAAGCGTTTAGGCTTACCTAATTACCTACAATCTCAAATGTAAGTGTTGTTAACGCTTCATAAGTAGGTCTGAAAAGTAAACTGACGTAACGCCATCTCTTCGGTGGCGTCATTTTTTACTTCCACATTTAATATCCATTGCATTTCTTGTAAATTACAACTGCCTAAAAAGGTTACGGCGAGCTCAGAATTGCCTTCATTTTCAAATAATACCGGCGTTTTTCCCATGTACATGTTCACGCCTTCAATCCACATATTGTTGATGGATAAGCCCGCCCCTACGTGTAAAGTTAAAAAAAGTTCTTCTTCAGCGACAGGTTTTTGTTCAAAATTCACCCGAAGGATATTTTTAAACACCAATGTTTCGCAACTATTTTCAGTGATATCACAGGCATCATTTTCTTTTAACGAGTTTGTAACACTTTTTTGATAAAGCCCAAAAACAGTGACGCACAGCACCGTAAAAATAAATAAAACATGAGTTTTTGTAAGGTTTTTTTTCACAAACTATTAACCGTAAACTTTCCTTTATTGACCAAGATCAAACCTTGGTTGTATATGCTATCTTTTTGTATTTAAAAACTTTATGATTCTTTTCATCTGGTGTTCAGTGTACTTTTCTTAGGCGCCCCACTCAACTAGGACCTTAGAAATAAAAGTACTGCTTCCCCAGGTTTTTGGGTTCCATTTTATTTCTATACACGGAAATTTTAGTTATGAGCGAAACAAGCCAAGTTCAACCTGATTACAACTATAAAGTAGTTAGGCAGTTTACAATCATGACGGTTATTTGGGGCATCATTGGAATGTTAGTCGGTGTACTACTCGCCGCACAGCTTTTTGCACCTGCATTAAACTTCGACATTCCATGGCTTACATATTCTCGTCTTCGTCCTCTTCACACCAATGCGGTAATATTTGCATTTGGTGGTTGTGCATTATTTGCAACCTCCTACTACATTGTGCAGCGAACCTGCCAAGTACGCCTTTTTAGCGATAAGCTAGCGGCGTTTACGTTTTGGGGTTGGCAAGCAGTTATTGTGTCAGCGGTTATTACGCTTCCTTTAGGCATTACTGCTTCTAAAGAATATGCGGAATTAGAGTGGCCAATCGATATTCTCATTACCTTGGTTTGGGTCGCATACTGTATCAACTTCTTTGGTACTTTAGTCGTTCGAAAAACTTCCCATATTTATGTTGCTAACTGGTTCTTAGGTGCATTCATGCTGACCGTTGCTGTACTGCATATTGGTAACAGCATGGCAATTCCTGTCACCTTCTTTAAATCGTATTCGATTTACGCCGGTGCAGTAGATGCGATGATGCAATGGTGGTACGGGCACAACGCCGTAGGTTTCTTCCTTACTGCTGGCTTCTTGGGCATGATGTATTACTTTGTTCCTAAGCAAGCGGGTCGCCCTGTTTACTCATATCGCTTATCTATTGTTCACTTTTGGGCATTAGTATCGTTATACATCTGGGCAGGTCCTCACCACTTACATTACACCGCGCTTCCTGATTGGACACAATCACTGGGTATGGTGATGTCGGTGATATTGTTTGTACCCTCATGGGGCGGCATGATCAACGGAATTATGACCCTGTCAGGTGCTTGGCACAAACTACGTACCGACCCTATTCTTCGTTTCTTAATTGTATCTTTGAGCTTCTACGGTATGTCTACCTTCGAAGGCCCAATGATGGCAATCAAAACGGTTAATGCTTTATCTCACTACACCGACTGGACTGTAGGTCACGTGCACTCAGGTGCCTTAGGTTGGGTTGCAATGGTCTCAATCGGCTCGATTTATCACTTAGTACCGATTTTGTTTGGTCAGCCTAAGATGTACAGCGTGAAGCTTATTAACGTACATTTTTGGTTAGCGACCATTGGCGTAGTGTTATATATCGTTGCCATGTGGATTTCTGGTGTACTTCAAGGTTTGATGTGGCGTGCAATTAACGCTGACGGTACCCTAGCTTACTCTTTTGTTGAATCTTTAGAGGCTTCCAAACCCTTCTATGTAGTGCGCTTCATTGGTGGTTTATTCGTGGTCGCAGGTATGGTTATCATGGCGTATAACTGCTACAAAACTATTCGTGCCCCAAAAGCTGAAGAAGTATCAGGCAATGCAGACGTCGCAGCACTAGGAGCAGCCAAATGAAAAATCCACATGAGTTAATTGAAAAAAACGTGGGTCTACTCACCATCCTTATATTGGTTGCCATTAGCTTTGGTGCAATGGCACAAATATTACCGCTGATGTTTCAGCAAAGCGTTCTTGAGCCAGTTAAGGGTCTGCGCCCTTACACTGCCCTTGAAATGGAAGGTCGAGACATTTATATCCGCGAAGGTTGTGTAGGCTGTCATAGCCAAATGATTCGTCCTTTTAGATCTGAAACAGAACGTTATGGTCACTACTCAGTATCGGGTGAATCAGTATGGGAACGTCCATTTTTATGGGGCTCTAAGCGTACTGGTCCAGACTTAGCTAGAGTTGGCGGTCGTTATTCTGATGAATGGCATCGTGTACACCTTATTAATCCGCGCAATGTAGTACCAGAATCTAATATGCCTGGTTACCCATGGCTGGAAACTAACATCCTTGACGGAGAAGATATCGCCAAGAAGTTAGAGGTCAATAAGATGTTAGGTACTCCCTACACCGAAGAAGATATTGCCGGTGCTAAAGCCGCTGTTGAAGGTAAAACTGAAATGGAAGCTTTGATTGCCTACCTCCAGTCTCTCGGTACGCACTTACAATAGAGGGGGACGAGTTATGGACCAAGGTATAGTTGGAAGTATATTTACTGTAATTGTATTTGTTTCTTTTGTTGGTGCGGTTATTTGGGCCTTTAGTAGTCGAAATAAAAAAGGGTTTGACGAAGCAGCTAACCTACCCTTTGCAGATGAAGAGAAACACGAGTCAACAAAGAAAAATCAGGAGTCATAAAAGATGACTATGTTCTGGACAATATGGATTAGCGTTATTTCCTTAGGTACTATTTTAGGATGCTACCTACTAATGCGCTGGACGCTCGCGAACCATACGGGTGTTGAAGAAGGTGAATCAATGGGTCATGAATTTGACGGCATTGAGGAAATCAACAATCAGCTTCCTCGCTGGTGGACGATTTTGTTTTATTTAACCATGGTATGGGGTCTAATTTATTTAGCACTTTATCCAGGGTTGGGATCTTTTAAAGGGTTGTTGGGTTGGGAAAGTGCCAACTTACATGTGTTATCTTTGGAAGAGTCACAAATTGCATTGCAAGAAGATATTGATGAAGGTCGTCTAAATGAGTATGCGACTCAAATTAAGATTGCACAAGAGCGTTTTGACCCAATCTTTGAAGCCTACGCACAAGTACCCATTGAAGAATTGGCAACTGACGAAGAAGCATTGCAAGTAGGGAAACGTTTGTTTATTCAAAACTGTGCGCAATGTCATGGTTCTGATGCTAGAGGTCAGCGTGGTGGCTTCCCTAACCTTACCGACAACGACTGGTTATACGGTGGAAGTGGCGAAAAAATCAAAGAAACTTTGATTAAAGGCCGTATGGGCGCGATGCCCGGTTGGTTAGCAAGCTTTGGTGAGCAAGGTGTTGACGAAGTAGTCGCTTATACCCTGAGCTTAAGTGGCCGCGATGTTGATGCAGGTTTAGCCACTGCAGGTAAGGCTCGCTTTGCTGCATGCGCTGCTTGTCATGGCATGGATGGTAAAGGTAATCAAATGTTGGGCGCGCCTAACCTTACCGACAACATCTGGTTATATGGTGGCAGCCAGCGAGCAGTCACCGAAACACTTTACTATGGCCGTAACGGTGTGATGCCAGCCTTCAACGAAACTTTAGGTGAAGACAAAGTCCACGTTGTAGCTGCATACGTATATAGCCTATCGCAAGAATAAGTGAATTCTTTATTCGCGAATTATGATGCTTTTAGCTAAGTTAATTCGTTGATGAAAAGCCTCGTTTTGCGGGGCTTTTTTGTGTAAATTTACGCAGTATTTGTTCAACTCATACAAAATCAACATCCATACTTGATTTGGACATGTTGAATGGTCATATTCGAACCGATTTTATTTTAATTCATAGGCATCTCATGCAAGAAAAAGACACACAACCTTGGTACAAGCAGTTTTGGCCATGGTTCTTAATTGCCATTCCACTATCGTCAGTAATAGTGGGCAGTCAGGTGATTCGTTTTGCTACCGATGGCACCAATAGTCTGGTGGTAGACGACTATTATAAAGAAGGCAAAGCAATCAATGCTCGCCTCGATAAAATTGAACTTGCCCGCGATATGGGTATTAGCACCCTACTGAGTGTTGAAAACGGGAACATTGTATTAGAGTTTACCGGGGGCGCCCCATCTACCGGTGAAGCCCTTAAACTAGAGTTCTTCCACGTTACCATTGAAGACCGTGATTTTGATGTATTGCTGACTCGAGATGCCAACGGTTTATACCGAAGCAACACCGAGCATGACATTAAAGGCAAGTGGCGTGTTCGCTTAATGCCGCTGAACGAAGAATGGAAAGTACAAGACCGGATTAACTTACCCCAAAGCAAGGCCTTTCGTTTCGAACCATAATGAGTATTACAATTGCTGAAGGAGCCTGTTTTCATTGCGGGCTACCTAATACCGAAGGACAAAAATATCCCGTGAACATTATTGGGCAAACGCATTATATGTGTTGCCCAGGGTGCGAAGCTGTGGCCTCGGCCATTGTTGATAACGGGCTAGAAAGTTACTACGAATTTCGAACAGAGCTGGCTGCCCGGGGTGATGCCGCCCTTGACAACACGATGGCGAAGCTGGCCGTTTACGACGAGCCTGATTTACAAGAAGAGTTTGTCTTTGACCAGGGTAGTGACAAACAAATTCAGCTCACCGTAGAAGGCATAACCTGCGCCGCCTGTGGCTGGTTAATCGAAAAACAGTTAGCGAAGCTTAAAGGCATAAAACAAGTATCGGTGAATGTATCAAACCGCAGAGCATCGGTGACTTGGAACGATGAGCAACTAAAACTCTCTGGCGTGTTAAGTAAAATGAAGTCTATTGGCTATGAGTCACTGCCCTTTCAGGCCGATAATCATGAGGCTTCTTTCAAAAAAGAACAAAAGGGCTATCTTAAAAAGCTCGGCCTAGCTGGCATCATGACCATGCAAGTAATGATGCTTGCGATGGGACAATATTTCGATATTTTTGGTAATATTGATGCAGAGGCTATCTCCTACTTTAATGCGGTGAGTTTATTGCTGACTACGCCCGTCGTTTTGTACTCCGGTAGTATTTTTTATTTAAGTGCGATTAAAGCCTTACAAGCAAAGTCGGTAAATATGGATGTACCGGTAACCATCGCTATTCTCGCGACCTATATTGCAGGGGTCTTAGCGGTGAATAAAAACACCGGTGAGGTGTATTTTGAGTCCATATGCATGTTTATCTTCTTTTTGTTGACCAGTCGCTTCTTGGAGCATCGAGCGCGTCACAGAGCTTCTGAAATATCTTCTAACATGCTCAAACTTATACCTGTAACCGCAGCACGATGGAAAGACGGGGAATGGCAGTCCGTATTGGCAAAGCAACTGAACACTGGCGACAAGGTACTGGTTAAGGCTGGAGAATCGATACCCATCGATGGCATTGTTTTAGACGGCGAATCTACTGCCGATGAATCGATGTTAACGGGAGAGTTTAGCCCTGTGCGTAAACAGGCTAAAGATAGCGTTTTTGCAGGGTCACTGAATCAACAAGACAGCTTAACCATTGAAGTCACAAGTAGCTTAAAGTACGCAATGATGAATCAAATTTTGCGTTTGCAAGAGCTAGCAATGGGCAGCAAACCTAAAGTAGCTTTAATTGCAGATAAACTGGCCAGCTATTTTGTTTCGGTGGTGCTGATTATTAGTGCCCTAACCTTTTGGTATTGGTGGTCGCAAAATGACCCTCATGCATTTTGGATCACCATTTCAGTGCTTATTGCCACCTGCCCCTGCGCCCTCGGACTCGCCACGCCTTCGGCACTTACCTGTGCGATGGCTAAACTCAATGAACAAGGCATATTATTAAAGCGTGCGGATGCTTTAGAGCAGATTACTCATGCCAGCGATATCATTTTTGATAAAACTGGGACGCTTACCCAAGGTAAGTTTTCTATTGCAAAACAGCTTTTTGTAGATAACCCCAAGCGCCTTGATATACCAAATGAAGAAGCGGTTTTAAATCGTGAGCCTGTGATAAATAACGAGGCCTACCTACTAGCACTAGCGGCAACACTAGAAACCCGCTCAGAGCATCCTATCGCAAAAGCTTTTGCGCCCTTCTCGGGTGATTACAAATTTGATATTCAAGATTACAAGGTTGAAATTGGTAAAGGCATTAGCGCTACTATTGCAAATAGTCATTGCTTTATCGGCTCTAAAAACTTTGTGCTAGCGCATTGCAAGGAGCGTGAGAGCAATGATTGGGCCGGTGCAAATGTATTGTTAGCAATTGATGCAGAAGTGGTCGCAGCATTTTGGTTAAGCGATACCATTAAAGCAGATGTGCAAACGGTGCTTGAGTCGCTGAAACAGTTTGAGCTGTCAATACTAAGTGGCGATGCACAAGCGAATGCAGAAGATATTGCACAGCAACTAGGTATCAAAAACGCAATTGGTAACTGTCAACCCGATGCAAAGCTAAACTACGTAAAAACTCAACAAGCTAAAGGCAAGTCTCTTATTATGTTGGGTGATGGAATAAATGATGCTCCGGTATTGGCGGCTGCTGATGTATCGGTAGCGGTTGGAAATGCTTCAGATCTTGCAAAAAATGCGGCTGATGTGGTGTTACTGAACCATAAACTAACCTCGCTTACAGAGTTGGTGAATATGGCACAAAAAACAAAGCGTAAAATAAAGCAGAATATCGCTTGGGCGCTCAGTTATAACATGCTGGTATTACCGTTTGCAGTTGCTGGCGTGCTCACGCCTTGGCAGGCTGCCCTTGGGATGTCTTTAAGTTCTATCATTGTGGTATATAATTCCACCAGACTAATGCGATAATAAACATATGAGCATAATATTTGTACTTATACCTTTAGCAATCATCATCGTTTCTATCGCGATTGGCGTATTCTTTTGGGCGGTAAAATCTAACCAATTTGATGATCTAGAGCGACAAGGTTATAGCATCTTGTTTGATGATGATATAAAGCCACAAACCACTGAAAATAAAAAAAACGAAGAAGTCCCCTCTGACGCAAGCGAACAAGAACAACATCAGCTTCAACCCAATAAGCCAAAGCAAGATGAATGAAATTAACCTAATTTCGGCGTTAGTGATGGGCTTGGCCGGTGGGGTGCATTGTATTGGGATGTGTGGTGGAATTGCCGGTGCTTTTAGTTTTGCTATTCCTAAGCAGTCATCTCCTAGCCCATATATTCTTGCTTATAATATTGGCCGGATAAGCTCATACATTATAGCCGGTGCGCTGACCGGCTATATTGGTGCAGTCGCAAGTAGCAGCTTAAGCACAACCCTTCCAATTTTAACCATGATATCTGCGTTATTTCTTGTATTGCTGGCGCTATATATTAGCGATTGGTATAAAGGACTATCCTTTTTTGAAAAGCTCGGCGGGCACTTGTGGCGAAGAATTCAGCCGCTGTCTAAAAAGCTCATTCCTTTTAAACACCCTGGATATGCGCTTGGCTACGGTATGGTGTGGGGGTGGTTACCATGTGGTTTAGTTTATACTGCACTGACGTGGTCAATGGCATCTGGTAGTGCAATAAACGGCGCACTTTTTATGTTGTTTTTTGGCTTGGGGACATTCCCAGCTTTAATAGCATCGAGTTTAGGGGCTAATTTTCTTGTTCCCTTATTACAGCATAAAAGCACTCGCCAAATAATCGCTATTAGTCTTATAATCTTCGCAATTGTTTTGATTTTGCCTGTCATTCAAGGTATAAAGTGATCTAAATTATTATAAGGAGTGTAGCTATGGCATCAAGCCCTGAGCTCTCCATACATTGTCAGAGTTGCAGTTTTAGCCACCTTTGTTTGCCTCTAAGCTTAAACAAAAACGAATTAGATTCTCTTGACGATATCATCGAACGAAAACGCCCGCTCCATAAGCACGATAAGCTGGTTAAGACTGGACAACCTTTCCACTCTTTATATGCAGTAAGATCAGGTTCATTTAAGTCTTATATCAGCGATAAAGACGGTGTCGAACAAATCACGGGCTTCCATTTTCCAGGCGATATCATTGGTTTTGATGCCTTAAAAGATCAAACACACCAAAGTTATACACAAGCCCTAGAGACGGCGATGGTCTGCGAATTACCTTATGATACTTTAGACAAGGTATCAGAGACCTTCCCTAAACTTAGACAACAGATCATGCGCTTTATGAGTGCTGAAATTAAACATGATCACGATTTGATGATGTTACTCAGTAAACGCAGCGCCGAAGAACGTTTGTTACACTTCATTGATCATTTGTCTCAACGCTTTGATGAGCGTGGTTATTCAGCCAAGCAATTTAACTTGTCGATGACACGAAACGAAATTGGCAACTACTTAGGGCTAACCGTTGAAACGATTAGTCGCTTGCTAACTCGCTTCCAAAAAGAAGGTTTAATACAGGTTGATGGCAAGCTGATCACTGTTTTAGATTTTGAAGGCGTGAAACAGCGTATGCCCGAAAGTGAAATACTATTTTCGGCCTCTAATTAACTCAGCCTAATAATATTTATATTTGAGTCTTAATTGATCCAGCACAAGGTGGTTACATGCAAATGTAGACCACCTTTTTTATACTGTTATTGTAAATTAAATTGTAAACAATAGCGGAGAAATCAAATGTTCAACTGTTCACGTATTCTCGTCGTATTTGACCCTTACCATGAAAACCAACCTGCTTTTGATAGAGCCTGCTTTTTAGCAAAAAAAATGAATGCCAGCATATTATTAGTTAGCTGCATTTATGACGAAACCTATGACATGACCAACTTCTTGAGCGCTGATCAACGTACTGGCATGAAAACGGCCCTATTAAATGGACAACGCCAAGCGATGCAGAACTACGTGAGCAAATGCGCTAACACAGAGGTAGAAACAAAAACCGTATGGCATAAGTCTTTGTATCGAGGTGTTATTGATGTGGCAAGCCATGAACATTGCGATTTAATTGTAAAAAGTTGCAAACAACATAAAAAGCTTGCGCATAAATTGTTTACCCCAAATGACTGGCATCTATTACGTTATAGCCCAGTTAATGTGCTAATGGTAAAGGATCATGATTGGCCCGAAAATGGCAATATCGTATCGGCTATAAGCATCGATACCAACGACAAAGTACATAACTTACTAAGCGAGCGGGTAAGCAAAATAAGTAGTGAACTTGCAGAACAATTAACTGCGAAGGTTCATCTTGCGAATACGTTTGCAGGCGCGCCAGTACATGTTGCAATTGAGGTGCCTGGTTTTAATGCTGAGGTATACAACCGTGATGTAAAAGAAAAACATGAAAAAGAAGTCAAGGCAATTGCGCAGCAGCATGGTATTGCGCCTGACAATGTGCATATAGGCGAAGGCTTACCTGAAGACGTCATCCCTCAGCTTTGCGACGACCTCGATGCAGAGTTGTTAGTATTAGGCTCTGTCGGCCGACGCGGAATGTCAGCAGCCTTACTTGGCAATACCGCCGAACATATTATCGACAAGGTGAATTGCGATACCTTGGTTGTAAAACCCCAAGCCCAGTAATTATTGCAATTGGAGTATCAATAGTATTAATAATCCCTTAGTTTGATGTTTAGAGTTAACAGACAACAGATGTAAAAGCGCCGCGATTTACGTATAATCCCGGCGTTTTTATTAATTAAATTGTGATTATGTCTGTTAAACCTAAAACCCTATATAACTTTAATAAGTTACAAAAACGTATTCGGCGTGAAACCAGTAAAGCCATTGCTGATTTTAATATGATAGAAGACGGTGACCGCGTAATGGTTTGCGTCTCGGGTGGTAAAGACAGTTACACCCTGCTAGACACCCTACTCTATTTACAAAGTGTTGCGCCCATCGACTTTTCGATTGTTGCGGTGAACCTTGATCAAAAACAGCCAGGGTTTCCTGAGCATGTCTTGCCTGAATATTTAGAGGCTCTAGGGGTCGAGTTTCAAATTGTAGAAGAAGATACCTACTCCATCGTTACTGACAAAGTCCCTGAAGGTAAAACGACCTGCTCACTTTGCTCACGCTTGCGCCGCGGAATTTTATATAAGACTTCAAAATCCTTAAATGCCACAAAGATTGCGCTGGGTCATCACCGCGACGATATGATTGAAACATTGTTTTTAAATATGTTTTACGGTGGCAAAATGAAATCTATGCCACCTAAGTTGTTAAGTGATAATGGTGAGCATATGGTTATCAGACCCCTTGCCTATTGCAAAGAAAACGACATAGAGCGCTACTCACAAAACATGGAGTTTCCGATCATTCCTTGTAATCTTTGTGGTTCGCAAGAAAACTTGCAGCGAAAAAACGTGAAATTGATGCTTCAAGATTGGCAGCAACGTTTTCCTGGTCGAGTAGAATCTATGTTTACGGCTATGAAGAACATCGTTCCCTCCCACATGTTAGACCATCAGCAATTTGACTTTACTCACTTAAGTACACAAAGTGACTTAGGTGGTGAAGGTGACATTGCCTTTGATTCACCGGATATCCCAAAACAATTTGTTGATGAAGATGTTCCTCCAACAATTATTGAACTAAAATAAAATTAGAATAAAACACACTACGAAGGAGTGTTTGTGAAAATAGGGTTAGCCTTAGGTGCAGGTGCCGCTCGTGGTTGGGCGCACATAGGTATTATTAAAGCACTTGAAGAACTAGGCGTTAAAATTGACGTAGTTGCAGGCTGTTCTATAGGCGCTTATGTTGGTTCAGCGTACGCTAGCGGCCATCTCAGCGAGTTAGAAGAATGGGCCAACACACTTACCGAATGGCAGGTATTTGGCCTCTTGGGTGTTGGCTTTCGAAGAGGTGGCCTAGCAAGTGGGCAAAAAGTCTTTGATAAACACCGTTTGGACTTTTGTGCAGAGAGCTTCGAAAAAATGAATAAGCCCTTTACCGCTGTTGCAACAGACTTATACTCGGGCAAAGAGGTGGTATTTAATAAGGGCGATATTAACGATGCTATTCAGGCGTCGTGTGCCATTCCAGCTCTCTTCCCGCCAATTGAGCACGAAGGGCGTTGGCTTGTAGATGGCGCTGTAGTGAACCCTGTGCCAGTCAATCAATGTAGGCAGCTGGGTGCAGACTTTGTGATTGCGGTAAATCTTAGTGCTGATTTTAGGCCACAATTGATTGAAAAATTTGAAACCGAGCACATTGCATCACAAAAGAAAACCGATGAAATGATTGGTAAAAGTGCAAATGGCTTTATGAAGCAATGGTTCTCACCCGACCCTAAACCGAACAAAACTACGCCGCCAGGCATCATGGGCGTAATGAGCAGTGCCTTAGAGATACTGCAAGCAAGAGTAACTCGTTCACGTTTAGCCGGAGACCCACCCGATATACTAATTGAGCCACAATTAAGAGATGTTGGTTTGCTTGAGTTCCATCGAGCAGAAGAGCTCGCCGACAAAGGCCGGCGCAGCGTTGAGAGATTGGCAGAACAAATTGCATATCAGCTCAACCTAAAACAAGGTGAGCATTAATAAGCGTTTTATTTGCTCGCTAATGCGGTTATCCGTAACGGCATTAGCGGCAGATTCAAAGGCTTTTCTTTTTCAAAAAATGCTTCATCTAAGGTGAGAGTTCCTTGGACGATATCATAGCCATTCGCCATATTTGTGCTGTAGTTTTGATCTTCAAACTGTATTACTAAACCCTCAACAGTTGGCATCATAAACGACATGAAAGACCCCATTTCATTAAAAAATGCCTCATACTGCTGATAAATAAATGTTAGGTCCTCAAAGCTATAATAACGCTTCAAATACTCTTCTTTAGTCTCTAGTTGTACCGAAATATCGCATTGGTTACTGTTTTCAACTAAGTCGAGCACAATGACTGCATCAGCCATGCGTAAAGCTTTTTCATTTGGAATAGTAAAACGGTTTTCATTAGATACTTTTAATGGGATTTGTTGTTTTTGCGTACTTATTTTGGCGCTGGTGATTTGGCAAAGTTTTCCGGTGCTCACGTGAATAAAGCCAAAGGCGAACTGCAAAGCTTGCGTATCGTCATTATCGAGTTTACGCACGTGTGAATGAAAGGTCTTATAGGCAACTTCTAACTGGTCTGCCTGCGCGGGAAAAATGAATGCAACACAAAACAATATTGCGCCAACTATGGATAATGACTTTTGTATTCGACTTTTCAGTCTCATATTTACATTTACACTCGACTTCACGTCTAAATTAACTCCCGGTTAGTTATCATCATGTGTTGTAACTCTTGAATATATTCTTCACCCCTTTCGGAGTAGTCTTCAAGCCCTTCTGATAGTTTCATTGCACTGATTTCTTGCTGAGAACTACGAAGTTGCGCACGTATTGCTCGCAGTTTTGCATAGGCCGGATGACGATTTAAATTGCGTACATATGAATACATTGCATCCGATAAATCATCGTACTTCGCCACCTCGTGAACTGCGCCTACATTTCGACGCTTTGGTACAAAGCCACACCCTTTGGCGTAACACCACATGCCAAAAAAGTTATAGCCCTGTGTTGCAAAGCGACTTGTTCCCCAGCCTGATTCATTGGCGGCCTGAACCAACACTAATTCCGCAGGTATAACATCAATACGGCGCAATAATGCAGCAAATATCTCGGCTATGCCTTGATCTTTATCAACCCTATACTCCTCTACTAACCAATCGATGTCTGCTTGTTGGCTTTCGCTGAGCCCTTCGCCATGGGTTACCTTAGCTTGCATGGCTTGAACGAACTGACGCACACGCAATAAATACTTATTCTGAGACTCTACTGCTGGTCGCAAATAATCAAAGAAAGCCTGTTTTTTTTCAGTGACATCTGTATAAGCTGAAAAATCAGGAACAGGCTCACTGGCATGCTCTACTTCAGGGAAATCTTCAACTAAGGATGACGGGCGTTGGAAGAACACAATTAATAAAATGACAAGAAATAAACTTAAGCTCGCTAGCGATATGATTTTTAATTTATGCGTCAAATTATGCATCAAAAACTCCCGAATCCTCCGTTTTACTTTCTGATTCTTCATGCTTTGAACAAAATAGTTCGTTGTAAAGCACCGCTCTCACATTAAAAAAGTAAGGGCCAACCCAAATAAGCGCAAAACCAAAGGTAAGTATGACACCAACAAACAGGGCAAAAAATATAAGGAATAACGTACTCATCTGAAACAGATAAGCATTGGTCATGCGCACCGACAAAATAATCGCCGAAATGGGACTAAGTTGTTTGTCGACAATAAGCGGAAGCGTAAAGGTGGTTGCCATAAAAATATAAAACGCCGGAACCACAAGTAAAATCATGCCGATATCGACACCAATTGAGATGAGCAGAGTCGCCACACCTAGTGGCAAAATAAAGCTTATGTAATTAAAGGTATGCACCGCTTGTACTTTGAATCCCCGAGCACTATTGATTGCCAGCATTGCAACGCCTGCAAATAAGGGCGCAAGCACTACATTAATTAGTAGACTTGCAACGGCATTTTGCGTATTCGTCAGAGCTGCAACATCTTCGGGTGTGTTGATACCAAAAACGCTGATAAAGATAAAACCAAGCACAAACGCAGTTGCAAAAATGAGTAAAATACCTTGAACAAGCACCCAATTATTAAAGGCACTCAACTCCCTGGCTCTAACGAGCACTTGCTTAACATCAAAATCGTATTGTTTTGCCAGCATACGCTGGATATGGCTATTATCTTTCATTGGATCCGTCTGTTTAATATTTATCGCTCATATGATTTTCATACTTTACTTTATTGGCTTACGATTAAAATAACTGCCATCAGTATTAGCACAGCACCCATTATTCGGTCAAATATGTACCCGTGTGACACGTAGCTTTGACGTACACGCTGATGACTGACTAAAAAACTAACCAAAATGAACCAACATGCGGTGGCGGCAGCCAAATATAAGCCATAGAGTCCTTTAGTGAGCACGCTGCTTTGTGCAGGGATTGCTAAGGTGTAAAGTGTTAAAAAGAACAAGGTCGCTTTAGGATTTAAACCATTGGTGATAAAACCCACCATAAAAGCTTTTACATTTGAATGGACCTTAGGCTCAGTGGCTACACTGTTGTTATTTCCTGTAGGTTGACTACGTAACCCCCCTATTCCCATCCATACTAAATATGCGGCGGCAGCATAAATAAGTGTATTGTAAATCCATGGGGTAGCTTTTATTAAGATACTTACCCCTAAAATCGAATAAGCAACATGTAACAATATGGCGCTTCCTACTCCTAAACTCGTAATCACGCCTATACGTCGGCCTTGCTGAAGGCTTTGCTTCATTACCACCGCAAAATCAGGGCCGGGGCTTGCCACCGCGAATGCATGCATCACCGCGATACTCGCCCACACAGTAAAATCAAGACCCATCGGAGCCCTTAACTGTTTGCGCAGATTCAGTTTCATGTGATGTGCTAACAGGGAGTCTTTCATCAGCTCCCCAATCTGACCAAGAGCCATCGTAAACGTATAAAGGACCATAGCCTAACTCGCTGGCCGCCTGCGCCAAAATACATGCCGTTACCCCGCTACCACAAGAAAAGGACATTGCTTTCGATGTTTTGTCACCCTCAGGTAAGCATTGTAAAGTGAGATTAAATTGCTCATTTAGCTTTGCATGAGCTAGGAACCGGCCATCATCGTTTTGTAGATGCTTGTAATACAAATTAAGCGAATGTGGGATATGTCCACTTTTTAGATGTGCTTTAACTTCAGGCTGCTTACCACTAAAACGCTCAGGCGAACGAGCGTCTATCAATACAAGTTTGTTATTTTTAGGGGCAAGGGTTTGAGTGGCAACAAAGTCGCTATCGACAAATTGAAACTCTCGACTAGGCTTGGCTATGAAATTTCCTTTAGCACAGTTCTCATTTAAACATGGTTCAGTGTTAAGGCCCTCTGTAAGCCATGCACCTAAACCGCCTTGCAAGACACGCACGTGTTTGTGACCCATACTCTTTAACATAAACCATACGCGTGAAGCGCAAAAATTACCAAAGTCATCGTAAACCACAATGTCACTATCATTGTTGATACCTATTCGCTGTGCTTCGCGCTCAAATAGTGTAGACGAGGGCATTGTGTTGCTTAATGGTGATGTTTTATCGACAATAACAGATTGAAAGTCAAACAAGCGAGAGCCCGGAATATAAGCACTTGGATGCTGGGCGACTGTTTTGCTCTTTTGCGCGGGTGCACCTTTCATTGAAGTATAAAGCAGCACCAACGCACTGTCGTGTAATCTATCGTTTAGTGCTTGAACAGATATCTCAGAGCTAAGCATCACCTCTCCCACTTCTTTACTTTCACTCGGTTTCATCATTGCAGCTTTAAATAATCGCTTTTGATTTGTTCATGAAGCTTTTTGATAGTGGGCCCTTTTCTAAGTTCAAGGGCTTTTTCAATTAATTTGTATGCAGTTTCTATATCCCCTCGATGCCAAAATAATTTTGCATTCTCTCTAAAAAAATCAACGTCAGAGAAACCAATCATGCCTCTGATAACGTTAGGATGATAAAAGTCTTGTTTTGTTTTTTGCTCATATTCAATCGTGTGATCAAACAGCTCGCTAAGCTTGATTTGGTCAGGATCTGCGTTGCTCCATTCATTATTGACAACCTTTGAGCGCAAGATTTTATAAAGGCTGCTTCTTTCACGTTTGAAAAACTCCACAATACTGATCATTTCAGACAACATATTTAATGAGGAAAACTCAGATTTTTTAGACGTATTATTCGCCAGAGTAATACCAAAGCTCTGATTGATTTTCTCGACGCTTGGTTCAAATTTTTGCTTTAATTGCTCAATCGCCTTTGCAGACAAAGAATCTTGGAGAGGATTGGGAGAGAAACTACCACCATCTGATAGCGCTTGTAATTCTAGGTCGATTTTAAAATTCAGTTTCTTGTCTTCTTCTGATAAAACATTATTCAACAGTCGTTTAAATTCAAGAGCAGCACTACAATAACCACTGTTTACTTTTTCGCTTTTGTTGTTTGAAGCAAGATACTTATGGTCTAGCCCTAGTAAGCTAAAAACTTCATGCAATACTGAGCCTTTACCAGTCAGTTGACTCTGATACGGCAATACCTTCAAAGCATCTCCAAAAAGCATCTTGTATTCGAATAGTGTTTTACCCTCTAATATTGGTTTATCGTGTTTTGTAGACTTTGCCACGTAGTCATCTAGCGCTTGTTTTACAAAGTGACGTTTCACCATTTGATTAAATGCTGAAAACAAGGCATCGAAGGGATGACGAAAAAAGGCGACAACTATTACGCGGTATGGGCTGAGCAGTTGGTGAATCCGATCTGCATACATATGCATCCCCTCGCTTGATAATAGCAAGGTTTGCTCTTTTTTCTGGGCTTTTTTTAGATGTTCTTCTATGTACTTCTGGGCTAAATCCGTTTCGTTATTATGAATATGTCGGTAAAGTTGATCATGTCCACCCGATACGCCATTTTTGTCCGTCCCATGATGCGGATACAACAGCCCCTGTTTTGCAAGCCAAGTCTGATGATCTAAACAAAATTTTTGAATCGCAGAGGAGCCTGTTTTAGGTAAACCAATATGTAATACAATATCGTATTGGCTAACAGTATTTGATGTCATTTATCTCTGTCGTATATGTCTAATTATGAGGATGAAGTATACAGGATTACTGATTAAACGCATGCCTTTACGCTACAAAATTGCCTATGAGTTGCCCCACTATTTTTTGATGTTTTGGAGGAATATCTCATAAGCATGTTTTACCTCTTTTAATGTAATGTTTCGCAAGGTCATGGAGAATAACCTTTCAGCCTCTGGAGCTGCATTTTCAATGATTTTGATAACTCGTTCATATTCGAGTTGGATATACCCTTGGCTTAATTGTGTTATATCCTTAAGAGGCGCAAGTGAACATTGCATAAATGCTCGGTAGTGTTGAAAAGCTGTATCATCAAAGTAAATCCATTCATCTGGTGTGTCGCTAGGATAACCGCGACGTCGGTTACTTTTGATAGGAGCGGCAGTGTCTTGTTGCTGTTCAGGATTAAACTTGGCTAACGACGCAATAAATTCATATTGGCTTCTGAAAATTCGGTGCAAAATAAATGCGTGTTGTAAGGGAGCAACCCTCTGTGCTTCTTCAAGTCTCGACATGCGTTCGTCAATTCCAGAAAAACGCGAACCGTCTGCAAGCGTTCTAATCAACCCCTCCCCACTAACATTATGTGGATTCATTTGGGCTGGTGCTTTTTTGTGTAGCTTGAGTAAGGATTTAACCTGTGGAGCTCGCAATATAGGTGTGCTAACTTCAAGCGCTGGTGAAAATAAACTTTGAGACTCTAATTTATTACACCATTGAAAACTAATCGAGTCTGCTTCTGGACTCACTTCTATCGTTTTATGCACGCTGTTGATTAAATTGTTTGGCGTCCAAAATTCATCAATATCAATAAACAATACATGTGTAAAGTTGTTATCGTAGGCGCGTTGAAAAACCTCTTTATAGCAGGCTATCTGTGGGTTTACTGCGCCGTCGTAAAAAAGCTCATCTACATTTATAAAACTGACGTGGGTATTGTCTGAAAAATACTCAACAACATCCTGAGTATTGTCTTTCGTTCGATTAATACAGATTTGAATGTGGTCAAAACCGAAATATAAATGATGAAAAATCCACTCTGGCAAATAGGCTGCCTCATCGCGGGCAATTGCCGCGAGCAATACCCTAGGGGCTCTATTCTTGTGCCAAAAACCAAACATTAATCACTCCTAACGCATTAAGTAATCAGTGTTTGGCGACTTTATCAAACACGCTTTGATATTTTTTTACTGTTTTAACTGTTACATTGCTGAGGCTAGTGCTGTCGAGCATCATACGAGACACACTGGTGTCGTCTGCGATGTGTTTAATCATAAGCTCTCCACTACTAGTATCAACAAGGTCAAGTTCAATACTTGAGTGAATCGTCGTACTTTCCGAGATTGCCATCGCGCCTGAGCGCACGCGCCCCATAAAAAAAGCTTGCGCTCCAAGCGCTTTGGCGACTCTCATCAATTCCGCTTTATCGGCGTTTGAGCGCGGCGCTGGTATACCGGCAGCAACTGACATCTCTTGAACTTGCACAGGTCCGAGTATTTCAATTTGTGATTGTTTGGATAATCCATCTAGCAAACGCGAGCCCACATAATCGGCAGTATCTCCCTGAATAGCGCTAAGCATAACGCGGTGGTATTTGGTATCAGTAAACTTAGAATGTACGTTTGAAGTTGAACCGCACGACAATAGAAGTATGCTAATAAAAAGAAGGAGACTATATTTCATAATAAACACTGGTCATTAAGATGGCGTTATTATTGAAGTAGCGAAACATAAATGCAATCAATTAGTTAAGAAAAGCCTTATTTACTTAGGTTGTATTCAACACACTCTATTCATCAATCTTCACAATAATACGCTCAACATCAAGCGCATGGATATTCTGAATATCCCCATGGCGTTGTATCGTTAACATACTATTCTGTGTCTTTGTAATCTCCCATATCAAGTCCTTATAGTAAACCTTAACACCTACATGCAGACCTGCACGCTCAAGGGCTTCTTCGGGCGTTTTAGGAATATCCTTGAAAAAAGGCGTATTACATAGCTCTTCAAGTGCCTTATCGAACTCTTCATCGGTCATCATCATTACCTCTCACAATTATTTTCGTTTTTATTTTCGTTTTACTCTTATGCCGCCCAAGCGTTAATAGGTGTTAGTCTTCTGTATTTAACTACGCTTAATTTGAAAGTTGAGCGGTATCTTTGATAAGAACAGTTTAGTTGTTCATAGTTGTCTGTGACGCGCTTTTGTGACATGAGTGACATATGCCACATATTAATGGAAAGTTTACGTAGAAGTTGCTTGTTTAAGAGAAACAAAAAAGACCTATAACATCGTTATAAGCCTTTAATTAAGTAAATATAAAATGGTGCCCGGGGCCGGACTTGAACCGGCACACCATTACTGGCGAGGGATTT
>CAZUON010000045.1:0-24845 GCA_964621345.1 uncultured Glaciecola sp.
GCCAATGCTGCGTGTAAATCAATTAGGTCAGAGCTTATTAATTCGGCTCGAATCGCTATCTGTTCGCGACTACCTATAAACGGATCGTCGCAAACCCCAGCAAGCTGTTGTTTTAATTCTAGTAAGGTCTGGCGCAGGCTAGCTCGAGCCTGCGCCCTATACTTGCCACGCCACAATAACTGACTAATGTATTCTCGCTCAATAGCTTCTCCCGGCTGCAAACACAACATTGCCAGTAGCGCCCTAACGCGTTTACCACTGATTACGATTTCGTCTCCGCTTGCAGATATCGCGCGGAAATGACCAAATAGTTGTAATTTGATTGGTTTGTATGATTTCACAGGAAAATTAGAGGCAGAACCCATCGTATGCTAACCCTTTTTTCATTTCGGTCTCTTTCAACTATCCAGACTCTTATTGTTTTGAAATACCTACAAAATGGTTAGAAACTATAAAAAGTATATTCAGCATTGCTAAAATAAACAACCTGCGCAATACAATACATGCTCGGAGAGGGGATTGTAATCTAATGTTTGGTCTTATAGCCTACACTTTCATAAATCAGCTTAAAGTAAAAGCAGCAAAGCTAGAGTAGATGGGTAAACATGTATTTGGATAAAAAGAATCTGAACATTGGGCTAAACGAACCACTGCTTAAGCGTTAAGTGTGGTTAACAAGCCACACATGTGGCTTGTTTGACTGCTTATTGATCATTGTAACTATTGTTTTTTACTACAGCTATACTACTGCGTATCAATCACTATTCTGCCATGCACTGTCGTTACATCTACTGTCGCGTCAGGGTTACCCGTTGTGAACTGGAGCCATTCTCTTGGTCCATATTTGGCTTCTCGGGTTCTGTCGTCGCTAAGATTATTAGTAATACTGCCCCCGGCGTGAGCCTCTAAATCGAATTTTGCAGCGACATCAGCAGGTAAATTGAGCTTAATTTTACCGCCTACAGAATTCGCTTTGACTCCGGCGCCAGCCATTAAGCTCATTGTAAGTTCGATATCTCCGTTAACGGTTTGAGCGTCAACAGACGATACTTGTGCCATGGTAAAGTCGATATTACCATTTACAGTTTCGACCGACAGGTCTGTAGCGCTAGTACTCGCCTTAATATCGCCATTTACCGACTCAGCTTCGATTAAATTTCCACTGATCTGCTCAATGTTTATATCGCCGTTTACCGCATCAACATAAACCTCGCCTTTAATACCTGATGCCCTTATATCACCATTGACAGATTCGAGGGTTATTCTTCCAAGCAGTGCAGTAGCGTTTATATCACCATTTACCACTTCTATATCACTGCTGCCTCTAATATTTTTAACACCTACGTCAGCATTGGTCGTACTGTATTCAACGCGACTACCTTGAGGTACGTGTATTACTAAGTTATCGCCATCCACTTTATTACCATTCCAATTACCCCAGCTTTTCTTTTGAATAACTTCTACTTTTATCTCAATCGATTTACCGTTGCGTTTAAAAATAAACTCCTCTGTATCGTCGCCTAGCTCGCCTTTTACCGACACCTCAGGCTTGTCCCAACCAATAATTTCGGCTTTACCTGCAATATGTTCAATCTGCACGATACTGTCTGGGGCAGCATCGAGGGTTTGGTCCACCTTTTCGCCTGCAAGAGCCATTTGGCTGAGCATTGCAATAAGTGCTGTGCTTACTTTTGCTATCGTCGTGTTTTTCATTTAAAACTCCTAAATATGTTGCCATGCGGGCGCATGTACTTTTTCAATAATCGCTAATTGTTGTTCATATACTTGTTTTAGCATTTTCAATAATGCCTGATTGTTGGGGGCTTCTTTTAAGGCTTGTTTAATAGCTGTTTCGGCTTCATCCAAATCATCTAATTGTTGCTGCCAGTTGTTGGTTGCCGCTGTGGCATCTTTAAAACTTATTAGTAGTGCTTGCTTTTGTTTTTGATGCTCAGCACTTAAAGTTGCCACCAACGACTGCGCTCGCATACTGGGATATTGATATATGGCAATGACACCAATAAACCCTAATATACAAATCGATGCAGCAATGGCTAAATATTGACGAACTTTATGGGGCTTGGGTTTTGCACCAATGGGCTCTTTGGCAATCGATTGCTGCGCTGATTGATTCACAATTGCAAATTCGATACCTTGCCACAAATCTCTATCTGGCGATTTATCCCGAGCTAACGAATTTATTTGCTGGTCAATCTGTTGATTGGTTGTATGTTGCTTACTCATTGACCCACTCCTCTAGCAGTGTGCGAGCGCGATGAAATTGTACTTTGCTGGTATTCGGGGCAATTGAGAGCATACTGGCGACTTGTTCATGCCGATATCCCTCGATGGCATGCAATACAAAGACTATGCGAGTGCGCTCTGGAAGCCGCAAAACCATTGCTTCAAATGCATCAGCGTTTATTTCGCCGGAGTATTGTTGTTGATGGTTTGTTTCATCGTTCATTGAAAACATATTCTGCCACCAACTTTTTTGTTTGCGTATATACGAAATACAGACATTGCTAGCAACACTGTGTAACCACGTCGAAAATTTACTTCTATCATCAAAATTATGAATTTTTTGCCATAGTTGAATAAACACTTCTTGGGTGGCATCTTCAGCTTGTGATTTATCGGCACACAAACGAAAACACAGTCCATACACCATTTTTAAATATTGCTTATAAAGTACCTTGAAAGCATCCACATTCCCTTTTTTTGCCTGCTCTATCGCATTGTTTAATTCAGAATCTGTCAAACTCTCAACCTGCTGGGGTTGAGTACTGGGCAGTTTATGGATGTTAGTCTTGGTACTAGTCATGCTTTCCTAAGCGTGCTTGTTTGTTTCATAGTATCTGTCGCAATGGATATGCAAAAGGTTTACAACATATTTTTAAAATATAAATAAGTTTGGTGCTAGGGCTTGGAATATGAGTTTTGAGTAGAGTTATTTCAGGAAGAGATATGTATGCAAAAGAGAGGGGAGTATGAGTGAACGTAAAGGACAATTGCACCTGCGCTTAGCTTGGACTTTTTTTATATTGTAAAGATCAAAGAGCATCATCGCCAACACTCAAAAACAAAGTGTACGGGCTATAAAGAAAGTCGTATCTTTAGGGTTTTCAAAGGCCCGCTCATGTAAATGATTTTCCAAAGTGTCGGCTTGAGAGAGTACAACATTAGCCTATCCTCTTAGACGTCACAAAGAGGTAAAATTTAACTCTCCCAAAAATGCAGGTGTCATCTCGTCGATAGCGTTACTTTATCTTATGGTTGTAATTAAACGGTGTGTTTGGAAGAGAAAGGTTTAGATATCGATGACGAGCACCTTAAATGCTCGTCAAAGAATTGGGGAAACTACTGATTGTTTCTTATTGTTTATTGCGTCTCAAACATAGAGAGATGCCAAACACGCCCATAAGCAAAACTGCCAATGTAGTTGGGCTTGAAACACTTTGGATATCAGTACCGACGAAGGCGTAATTTACATTGTCAAAGCCATGGTCTGAAATATATGCAGAAGCGTCTGTAATACCCGGTCCCCATGGAGATTGAGCGCCATTATTGTCGTAAGCATCATTGTCATTGTTATCAACATCGAAATTTTCGGAAAGAGCAAATGCTTCAGACCAACCCCAGCCGTCGTACCAAGCTAGACGGTCAACTAAACCCGTATCAACACTTGCAGTAGCGTAAATCATTCCTGCTGCAGCCGGACCAAATATAAACTCAGCTGCACTTATGCCTGTAAACATAACACCTGCCCCCGGCGCTGATGACCATTGGGGACCGTCGCTTAGAACCCAGCTACCAACATATTCCCATTGTTTGCCGTCGCTATCTAAATAAGTATTGCCGACGATTAAGGCTGCATTAGCGTTAGTTGATGTAAATAAAACCATAAAGAAAAAGAAAGTTGTAAGTAATTTTGTTTTCATTGAGAAATTCCAAAGTAATTTTTTAACGTTGGGAAGCAAGAATTTGGCCAGATTGTAAGTTGTTGTATTTTATAAGTATTGTGAGTTATTACACCATATTTAAAGTATATTTGTAAAAAAATCAGACATAATAATGCTTTCAAACACATGATTTTACAGATACAAAGCAGCGCGTTATTAATAGCGCGCTGTTGCGCGCTGCACCTGTATTAGCTTAATCACTCAGTCGTCCAAATGCAGGCAAAGCTCTAAAACAGAGGTCGTTTTAAACCTGTACATCATTCCGTCGCACGACATTTTGCTTACTTGACAAGGTGTTCCACAGCCATTTTTACGTATTAAACCAATTAAGCTGACTATGTAAAGTTACTACAGTTCCAACAATAATTAGGGTAGGAGGCTTGACCTCGGCGGTAAGGGGGTTATCGAGTATGTCTTCAAGCGTGCCGGTGACGACTTTTTGATTAACCCGTGTCGCATTTTCAATTAGTGCAATAGGGGTCGTAGCGTCAAGGCCGTTAGCTATGAGTTCTTTGCAAATAATAGGTAAACCTGTCAAACCCATGTAAAAGACTAAGGTTTGCTGGTTTTGAGCAAGAGCTTTCCAGTTAAGATCAATGCTATTGTCGCGTAAATGCCCCGTAGCAAAGGTCACTGATTGGGCATGGTCGCGATGGGTGAGAGGGATTCCTGCATAAGTTGCGGCCCCTGTTGCCGCCGTAATGCCGGGTACTACCTGAAATTCCACACCGTGTTCAATAAGAGTTTGAATTTCTTCGCCGCCGCGACCAAAAATAAAAGGGTCACCGCCTTTTAAGCGAACAACGCGATTACCTTCAAGTGCCAGTTTGGCAAGCAAATCATTTATTTCATTTTGTGGAATGGTGTGATTACTTTTTGCTTTTCCAACATATATTTTTTCGGCATCGCGGCGCACAAGCTCTAATATGTCGGGGGAGACTAAGCGGTCGTAAACTACAACATCGGCCTTTTGCATTAAGCGCAGTGCCCTAAAGGTTAAAAGGTCGGGGTCCCCGGGCCCAGCTCCCACTAAATACACTTGCCCTGCTGGCTTTTCTCCTGCCTGATACTTTTCTAAAGCAGTATCAAGCTGCTGTTCGGCCTGCTGGCTATTGCCCTGCAATACGTTTTCACCAATGTCTCCGTCGAGCACGTCTTCCCAAAAATAACGACGGTCGGTGACTGAACTCAATGCAGATTTTACTTTGTTGCGGAATTTTTCAGAAAAATCACCCAATAAACTGATTTTATGCGGCAGCACGCTTTCTAACTTTTGGCGAATATAACGAAGTAAGACAGGGGCTACGCCACCACTGCTCATTGCAATGATAATGGGGCTGCGGTCTACAATAGAAGGGGTAATAAACTTACATAACGGGGTGTTATCCACAACATTTACTAAAATGCCGCTAGCATGCGCAGTATCATGTATATATTGATTAACGTCGGGCTTGTCGGTTGCCACAAATACTAAGTTTTGGCCTTGTAGATCAGCGTGTTCAAAGACCCGGTGATGCAGAGTGATGTTATGTTCTTTCACTAACTTTGCTACGGTATCGCTTACCCACGGAGAAACCACGGTAATTTTGGCGGGTGTCTTCAAAATTAATTCAAGTTTGCGCGCGGCGACCTCACCTGCACCAACAATTAGGCAGTGAGTGTATTGAGCATCTATAAATACTGGGAAATATTTCACTATTGTTTGTCTTTAGCCATGTTATGCGCTTCTTTTAATGCGCGCTGTCGCTGAAACACCCATAAAAAACCAAAGCTCACCATTAAGAACCCTGCAATTACAGCTTGGGTGTATAGCTCTTTATAAATACTCACAAAGAGCCATACGCACATAATTTCAGAGCCAATTAAATAAACTAAGCCTTTCTTATTCATCATATCTTTCCTTTGACAGAAGCGGTGTCGTTTTATCGATTTATCTAATACTGTAGCACGCGTTGTGCGTTAACGCAGATTCAAGCACGTTAATAGACCGCCTATATTCTAAATTCTTCCCGTTTTTAGAGAAGTAATAAAAAAAAGGTTTATATAACTATTGGGTATATGCGTGAGTATATAACTTCCGTGTAGTGCAAATAAAAACACCCGCATTTAAAAGCGGGTGTTTATTATTTTTGCGCTAGCGGTGTTTATCGCTATTTGCTTTTTTTACGCTTAGGCGGCTCATCGCTCCACGGACGTAAGTTCAAGCGCTGACCGGCTACACGGGTTTTGGTCAATGTTTCACGCGTGTCTTTTGGCATACCGTCGGGCAAATCGACCAAAGAGTAGCTGTCGTGAATATCAATTGCACCAATGTTTTTGCTGCTGATATTCGCTTCGTTAGCAATCGCACCTACTATGTTGCCAGGTTTCGCACCATGTGCGTAGCCTACTTCAATTCTAAATCGCTGCATTCCCTCTTCAGGCTTGCCACGAGGACGACTAGATGCTTTGCGATCTCCTCCTCTTGAAGGACGATCAGAGCGTTCGTTACGAGAGCGTGGACCGCGGTCGCGTTCTCTGCCTGAGCGCTGAGGGCGTTCTTTAAAGGTGGATGGTGCATTTAAATCAGGGCCGTCTTTTTCGGTAAACAACAACGGTTCGTCGCCTTGAGCGACTTTTGCCAATGCTGCCATGACTCGCTCAGGAGACGCTTCTGCGGTTTCCATGATCGACTCAATTACCGGCATATAAGACTCAATCGAACCATCGTCTAGTGCGTCAATTACGCTGCTTTTGAATCGATCTAAACGTGACTCATTAAGCTGTGAAATCGATGGAATGTCCATTTTTTCGATAGATTTTTTGGTCGCTTTCTCAATTGAAAACAATAAACGCTTTTCGCGATGCGAGATAAACAAAATCGCATCACCGGCACGACCGGCACGACCGGTGCGCCCAATTCTATGCACGTAAGATTCTGTATCGTAAGGAATATCGTAGTTGATAACATGGCTCACGCGCTCAACGTCTAGACCGCGAGCTACTACATCGGTCGCAACTAATACGTCGATTTTACCTTGTTTAAGTTTATCAACTGTACGTTCACGTTGGTTTTGCGGGATATCACCGTTTAGAGGTTCTACATCGTAGCCTCTGGCGCTAAGTTTTTCTGATAACTCAATGGTTGACGTTTTGGTTCGTACAAAAATAATCATGCCGTCGAAAGACTCAACTTCCATGATACGCGTTAAGGCTTCAAGCTTATGATGACCTGCTACTTGGCAGTATCGCTGCCTGATGGCGGCTTCAGTGCTCACGGTAGAGTTGATTTTAACGTGCTGTGGGTCTTTCAGATAACGTTGTGTAATCTTTTTAATTTGTGTTGGCATAGTCGCAGAGAACAGTGCCGTTTGACGCTCTTGTGGTGCGTGCGACAATATCAACTCAACGTCGTCAATAAAGCCCATGCGTAACATTTCATCGGCTTCGTCAAGTACTAAGAACTTAAGTTTGTCGAGTTTCAGTGTTTTACGCTTAATGTGATCAATAATACGCCCTGGCGTGCCTACGACAACTTGCACGCCACGTTTTAGCTGGCGAATTTGGTTATCGTAAGAGCTTCCACCATATACCGGAAGTACTTTAATTTTTTTAGAGAAACTTGCATATACCTGAAATGCTTCTGCTACCTGAATCGCTAATTCGCGAGTCGGTGCGAGCACGAGTAACTGAACAAATGACTCATCTGGGTCAATGTTAGCTAACATGGGTAATGCAAAGGCGGCGGTTTTGCCCGTGCCAGTTTGTGCTTGGCCAAGTAAATCGTGTCCTTCGAGCAACAATGGAATACTTTTGGCTTGAATGGGGGAGGGCTTTTCGTAACCTACTTTTTCCAGCGCTTGTAAAAGCGTTGCTGGTAAATTTAGGTCTTTAAAAGTGATGTCGACAGTGTCGGTCATAGATGTTCCTGGTAAAATTCGAGAAGGAGGCCTAGCAGAGAGGATACGTACGCCAAATAATAATCGGCTATTATATTAGAAATTGCATCTTTATACCATTAAACTTATTGCGTCAAAGCATGTTTAATGTGTAAATATAGTAATCGGTGTTAGTTTATTGTTAGTACTCATACAGAATTTAATTAAAAAATAAAAATAAGCTAATTCATATTAATGGATTTAATAGAGGATGTTCGCCATGGCGGTCGATAAATTTAAGCAAAACTCCCCTTTTTCACTCAAACGACTAGCTCGTGCAGTGGGCACAACAGCAATAGTATTTAGCTTAATGGCCTGCTCCGGAAAAACCGCCGATGAGCATATTCAGCAAGCACAAGTATTTTTAGAAAATGGCGATACAAATGCAGCCGTCATTGAATTGAAAAGTGCGGTGCAGCAAGACCCTCGTTTAGCCCAAGCTCGATTTGAATTAGGCAAAGTGTATATCGCACAGCAAAGTTTTGAATCTGCCGAAAAGGAGCTTGCGCGTGCACTCGAACTCGGGCATCCACCTGCAGAAGTTATTCCTTTATTATCGGAAGCATACCAGCGCACAGGCGCTAATGTTGCGATGGCTGATTTAGAGTTCGACGAACAAAACCTAACAAGCGTTGAGCGCCTAGAAATCGGCTTTCGTAAATTACAGTCTCTTTTGCAACTTGAAAAAAATGGCGAAGCTAGAGTGCTTATTGACGAAATGAGTACGATTGATTCAAGCACCGTGTATAAAGGACTCATAGAAGCTCACCGCGATGTGCTCGACAAAAATTACCCTAAAGCGCTGGAACAGGCTAAGGCCTTGCGAGAACGAGCCCCTTTAAATCGTGATGTCCTCAATTTTGCCGCGCGTTTGTACATGCTCACAGGTGAACGGGAAGAGGCTGCCAATATTTATGAAGAGTATACGCAGGTTGCTAGCGACGATATTGAGTCAAAGTTCGCCTTGGCTAACATGTTAGTGCAGCAAGGTGACACAGAGCGTGCTGAAGTGCATGTCGATGAACTCATGCTTATCAGCGATACCAACCCGCTACTGAATATGCTCAAAGGTATTATTCGCGCTGCTGACTATGATTATGAAGGCGCACTTGAGTACAGTAAAAAGGCAATTCAGTTTGGTGAAAAAGATCCAAGAGTAAGATTAATTGCAGGTTTCGCTTCTTATCAGCTTGGAGAATTTGAAGAGGCGGTTGGTCATTTGTCGATTGTAGCTCAATTTTTACCTGACGGTCACCCAGGTCTTCGCATTTTAGCGGCGAGTCAGCTTCAAGCTGATATGGGTACTGACGCCAGTGAGGTACTACCGCGTATTGGTGACATCAGTGCTCAAGATGCCACTTTGTTCTCTCGTGCAGGTTATGAGCTTATTCAAGAGGGCAATGTAGATGCTGCAAAAGAGGTCATTGCCCAAGCAGATAAAATCAGTGAAACCGCCGATGACTTAACACGTTTAGGTATTTTAAAACTATCGATTAATGATGTTGAAGGGGTCATTAATCTAGAGGAAGCGGTTGAAAAAGCGCCCGAATCGGTCTCTGCAAAGGCAACGCTTGCGACCGCGTACTTGGGAACCGACCAATTAGAAAAAGCTCTAGAGCTTGCCGAAGAGTGGCAACAAAGTGCACCTGATGAGATCGAAGGGTACTTGTTAGAAGCAGAGGTCTATCAACGTGTAGGTAACTTCCGCGGCGCGACGGGCGTGTTAAATAAAGCGAAAGAGGTTGAGCCTGATAGTACCGCATTAGCGGTTGCGATGATCCGCTTTAATTTGAGGCAAAGAAACCTGCAAGAAGGCACTAAGCTAATTAACGAGTTATTGGAAAAAGAGCCTGATAACATTATTGCGCTGGCGAGCTTGTTTGCCGTTAAGTTGCAACAAGACAATGGTGCTGAGGCAGTAAGTCGAATTCAAGAGAGTTTTGAGCGCAACAAAGACAGTCAAGCGCTCGCACTTTTACTTTCAAGAGCTGCGCTGGCAAATAACCAAGTAAAATTAAGCTTAGAAGCACTCGAGACAATCAACCCAGATCGCAAAGCACCTAATCAATATTGGTCTATGAAAGGCTTTGCACTATTACGAGATAATCAATCAGACGCCGCTGAAAAGCACTATGAGCTTTGGGCCAAAACCTTCCCTAAGCAAGAAAGCGCGCTAATTGGGCAGCTTCTGATATTGGATTCGAAACGTGAATATGAAAAAGGTATCACTCTCACTCAGTCATTTCTGGCGAACAAACAAAGCGTGCAAATACGACTTTTACAAAGCTACTTTTTTGCTATGGCAGGTGAAGCAAATGAGGCAAAATCAAGTTTAGAGGGCTTAGAGGAAAGATACACCGAGCTCCCTTTCACGCGTGGTGTTATGGCGCGTATTGCCTTACTTGATGAAAGACCACAAGACGCCATAGCAGATGCTCGTATTTCCTATGAAGACAATGCAAAAATAGACAACTTATTTGTATTGGTTCAGGCGCTTGAGCAAAGTAATCAGCCAGAAGAAAGTTATGCGGTGATTAAAACACACACCGAAACCTTCCCGAATGATATGAGTGCCAAGCTATTATTAGCAGAACGACAAATTTCAAGCGATACTCAACAAGCAATTGTTACCTATCGTGAAATGCTTGAACGCACGCCCGATAACTTTGTTGTGTTGAATAACCTAGCGTACTTATTGATGGAGGAAGGTGATATTGCAGGGGCAGAGGGCTTTGCAAAGAAAGCATATGAAATTCAGCCCAGTAATGTCGCAACTGTTGATACCTACGCGCAAGTTCTGATGCGTTTAGGTAAAGTCGAAGACGCGGTTGAAGCCTACAATGCGGTAATGAGCAAAGATGTCAGCAATGAGGAGATCGTGCTTAACTATATTGATGCGCTGTTAAGAAATGGTTCAACGGTTATTGCTAAGCGCAGGCTCGAATCTAGAGAGTTTGCAGCCCCTGATTCGCTTGAGCGCATTGAGGCATTAAAGCAAGAATTTAGTTTATAGGCATTCTTTTAATGCCTTAGCCGAGCATATTTACGCTGGCACGGCTTTAGAAAATTTTGGATTGGCCTGTTCGATGGAGCAGGCCATTTTTTATGGTGCTACTTCGACTTAATTTATACTAAGTAGCGTTAAATATTTTTTAATTGGTAACCAAACGATGTTAGATAAATCACATGCCGCATTAGTGAGACTGCGAAATAATAAAGCCTTTGAGTTTTTTGTTATTGCGGTCATCATCATTTCAGCGTTAGAAATAGGGGCCAAAACCTATCCTCTAGGGCCAACGGCGCTTGCTATCACGCAACATATTGATGTGTTTATTACGCTTTTCTTTTTGGTCGAAATATTAATTCGATTTATTGCAGAGGAAAACAAACGAGGCTTTTTTAAATCCGCATGGAACGTCTTTGATACTTTAGTGGTGGTAATTAGCCTGATTCCAATAGACGAGTCGGAGCTTGCCTTACTCGCGCGCTTAATTAGAGTGTTTAGAGTACTTCGGATGATCTCGATTGTGCCCGAGCTAAGAGTATTGATTAACTCCCTACTCACTGCCTTGCCCCGGCTTGGTTATGTGGTGTTGTTAATGTTTATTATCTTCTATATTTATGCCGCTATTGGTTCTTTTCTCTTTAGCGAAATTAACCCTGTGCTGTGGGGCAATATTGCGATTTCGATGTTAACTTTGTTCAGGGTTATGACTTTTGAAGATTGGACGGATATTCAATACGAAACGATGGAAGTGTATCCAATGAGCTGGATATTCTACATGACCTTTATCTTTTTCACGGCCTTTGCTTTTTTAAATATGGTGATTGGGATTGTGGTAGGCGTGATGGATGAAGAGCACAGTAAAGAGAGCAACAAAGGTCAACCGAGCTTAGCCGATATTCAGGCGCAAATAGCGAGTCTCAGTGAGCAATTAAATGATTTAAAACAGTCTGGTAAGTAGACGCAAACCATAGGACAAGCAATGAAATATATCGCCATAGCAGTAGTGCTCGCACTTATTATTTTCTTTTTTGCCAAAAGTATCAGTAATAAAAAAGCGGCCGCTGAAAATCTAGAGATAGGCAAACAGTTCTTAATGGAGAACAAGACTCGTAAGGATGTGAAAGAGACAGAATCAGGCTTGCAATACATCGTCCTACAAAGCGGAGATGGCAAGCAGCGTCCTAATGCCTCATCAACGGTAAAAGTGCATTATCACGGCACACTAATCGATGGCAGTGTATTCGATAGTTCTGTAGACAGAGGCGAAGCCATTAGTTTTCCATTAAACAGAGTAATAAAAGGTTGGACGGAGGGACTTCAGTTGATGGTGGTAGGCGATAAATTCAAATTCTTCATCCCCGCGGAGCTTGCTTATGGCAACAGTGCTGCGGGTAGCATTGAGCCTGGGTCAACCTTAATTTTTGATGTTGAGTTACTCGATATTAAAAAAGGCGCTTGAAGTAAACCTCAAGCGCCTTTATATGTTTTATATAAACAATTAGGTATTCGGTTGCGGTGGTGATGTCAATGCACGGTTGATGGCCGTTAAATCATCTTCTGTGAGGGTGCCAGCAGCCTGTTTTAAACTAACGATAGCAGCAATAAAGATATATCTTGCATCGGATAAGTTGCGTCGAGCATCAAACAGATTACGAGTGCTGTTAAGCACGTCGACGATTGTTCTTGTTCCTACATCAAAACCAGCCTCAGTTGCTTGTAGTGCAGACTCAGCAGAAACAACAGATTGCTCTAGGGCTCGAATAGCAGATATTGAAGCTTTAACATCGTTAAATGAGCTACGTAATACTCTTACAGTCTGACGATAGGTCAATTCTAAGTTCTCGCTAGCCACAACATAGTTGGCTCTAGCTTGGTCTGTACTAGCTACAACAGAACCACCCTGATAAATAGGAACACTCAGAGTAAGGCCTAAACTACGATTATCGAGCTTGGGTGGCGCATTTACGATTGGATCAACTGGCTGACCGGTGGTCGGGTCGACTCGGTTCACTGTGGTAGTCGATTTATTATCACTGATACCATATGAACCCGATAACGCTAGAGTTGGATAGTGACCAGAACGAGCGAGGTCAATATCTTCTTTTGCAATGTCTTTGGTAAAGCGTTGCGATAACAAAGTTAAGTTAGATTCTTTGGCGGTTTCTACCCACTCATTTACGTCGAGAGGTTGTGGCTGAGTAGCTTCAAATTTGTCAGTGTCTAGGACTTGAATTTTTGAGTGGTACTTGCCGGTAATTTCTCTAAGTTCTTCGAGGCGAAGCTCGACCGAGTTTTCCGCTCTTATTTGTGTTGCTACGGTATTATCGAAGTTAGCTTGTGCTTCGTGAACATCGGTAATGGCAGTCAAACCCACTTCAAAACGTTGTTTGGTTTGCTCTAGTTGTCGCTCAATGGCACGCAACTCCGCCTTTACAAATTCTACATTATCTTGTTCGCGTAACACTGCCAAATATGCATTAACCGTTCGCGACATTAGGTTTTGCAACTCCGCAGCTAATTGCGCGTCGCTCTGTTGAGCAACCAATTCAGCTCTGTCCATTCCAACCCAATTGGCGTGGTCATACAGAGACATCGACAGACTTAATCCATAGCTAAGATTTTGACTATCGACGTCACCTTCAATGTCAATAACCGTACTTTCGTCGACAAATTGTTGGTCAAAAATTTCTCTATTAGAATCGGTATAAGATACGCTGCCACTAATTTGCGGTAAAAGTGCTGCACGACTGATATCAATGCCGGTATATGCCGCGTCTTTTTGTGCTTTAGCGCGATTAATTATAGGGTCATTAGTAAGTGCTAGTTGATAAACAGTAATCAGGTCATCGGCAATCGCAGAACCTGAAACCGACAGCCCAATAACTAGGCCCAAAAGTGCTTTTTTCATTGACAATAGCCTTTAATAGATAAAACGAACGGTTAAATGTGTTGATATAACTGTAGTGTATTTCATTATTAGGTAATATCAAACAGTTGTAAAATCACTCATGTAAGTGTAACAGAATGTTATCAAATTGCCGATTAAGTTTCTGTTATCAAAGTCAAAAGCGCTCAACTTCACAAAAGGGGCAACTCGGTATGTCACAATTTACGGCAAAAGACATTACAGTTTTAAAAACAGAGACCTTGTTCAAGGGCTTTTTTAAAATGGTAAAATACACTTTCACCCATAAAAAGTATGACGGTACTCAAAGCGATGTTGTGCAACGTGAAGTCTTCGAGCGAGGGCATGCGGCAGCTGTTTTAGCTTACGACAAGCGTCTTGAGGAATTTGTTCTCATTGAGCAGTTTAGATATCCCGCGATGGCCACATCAGACCACCCTTGGATGATAGAAATTATTGCAGGTATCATAGAGCCAGGTGAGCATGAAGTTGATGTATGTAAACGCGAAGCATTTGAAGAAGCTGGCGTTGAATTAGTCAATGTAACCAAAGCGCTGTCTTATCTTTCTAGCCCTGGGGGTACCACAGAGCGATTACATATTTATATGGCTGAGGTAGATGCAAGCAAGGCCGGCGGCATTCATGGATTAGCCAATGAAGCCGAAGATATAAAGGTACTAAGGGTCCCAGAGAAGCAGGCGATACAATGGTTAGAACAAGGCAAAATTGATAATGCTGCTGCGGTTATTGCGCTACAATGGTTTATATTAAATAAACAAAGTTTATTGAGCCGTTGGCGGTCTTAGTGGGTACAAGTCCCATTAGTTTTTAGTATGTAAATGTTAATTCTGCGAAGAATATATAATTGGAGTAAAAGTTGAAAAAACGCTATGTCCCGCACTTACCGAGTATTCTTGCAACTTGTGAGAATAACTACGTGTGCATGCTTAAACTACTACCCGACTGCGATAGTGAAGATTTAAGCTATGACTTTAGTATCAGCGAGCAACTCACCTACAAAATTACAATTTTAGATTCCACACGCTACACCAGCACACTTAATGTCGCCCAGCTTAATACCAGTATTCCAAAATTTTTGCGTCCAAGTATGGTAGTGAGATTATACCACGATGCCAAAGTAGCTGAGGTTTTGGAATCTCAACACACTTCGCGTTTGCAACCTGTGTACGAGTACCCTAATTTAAACATGCACATGCGCAATGAAAAATTCATGGTAAATGTGTTTCTATCTGAATGGCTGCATTTTTGTTTGTCGCAGCAAACGGCTTCAACCTAAGCCGCTAACTACACAGTAAAAGGGAATTTCGATAACATGCAGGACCTTATTTATCTACATGGATTTTTAAGCTCACCCCAGTCTGAAAAAGCGCAACAATGCTTGGCATTTGTAAAAAAACACTACCCGGCTTTAAATATCCATATTCCGCAACTATCGGGTGATATTACCAAAGCAGTAGCAACTATAGAGTCACTGATTGCAACTTTACCCAAACGGCCATTGCACTTTATTGGTAGTTCAATGGGTGGGTTTTTATCTACTTATTTCATTGAAAAGTATGCACCTTTACAAGGTGGCAAGGCCGTTGTTGTTAACCCTGCTGTAGCGCCCTATAACTTGCTTAAAAACTACCAAGGTCAGCATGTTAATCCCTATTCACAAGAGCATTTTACTATCAGCCCCGCAAGCATTGAGCATTTACATGACTTTGATACGCCCAAATTAACAATGCCAAATCGTTACATGGTCTTGCTTCAAAGCGGCGATGAAACCCTTGATTATCGTCTTGCAATGAGTAAATACAAAGGCGCTAATATCACCCTAGAAGAGGGCGGGAATCATAGTTTTGTTAATTTTGACGAGTACCTTCCCCAGATTTTTAGATTTTTAAATTAAAAGGCCGATAATGAGGGCCATTAAGAGCGTTGCCTAACGAATCGCAGATATGCCATATTGCTTGCAACTCATCGCCTTGATACTATGCTAGACAAAGCACTGATTGACATGAACTAGCGAGTCTTTGAGACTTTTATAAATACCTCACATGGCTTAATCATCCTAAACAAAAAGAATAACAACGAAAGCGCACACTATGAGCAATCAATATAATTCAGATGCAATCGAAGTATTAAACGGACTTGAACCGGTTAAACGCAGACCGGGCATGTATACCGATACCACGCGCCCTAATCACTTAAGCCAAGAAGTCATTGATAATAGTGTAGATGAAGCCCTCGCAGGCCATGCTAGCTCAATAAAAGTCGTGCTCCACGAAGATCAATCCCTAGAAGTTATTGATGATGGCCGAGGTATGCCAGTTGATATTCATCCAGAAGAGAAAATTTCGGGTGTAGAGCTTATTATGACCAAGCTGCATGCTGGGGGTAAGTTCTCAAATAAAAACTACGAATATTCAGGTGGTTTGCATGGGGTGGGTTTGTCGGTAGTCAATGCGCTATCTACTCGAGTCGAAGTTACTGTAAGGCGCGGTGGTGAGGTTCATCAAATCGCCTTTGCCGGCGGTGAAAAGACCCAAGAAATAGAAGTTATTGATACGTGCGGTAAACGTAACACCGGTACCCGCGTTCAGTTTTGGCCTGACGCTAGTTACTTTGATTCGGCTAAATTCTCGGTTAGCAAGTTACTTCATATTTTGCGCGCAAAAGCGGTACTGTGCCCAGGCCTACGTATTCGTTTTGACAACAAAGTGACCAAAGAAAGCCAAGAATGGTTTTACGAAGATGGTTTGCGTGATTACTTGTATCAAACCGTAAAAGACTACGAAACGCTGCCAAGCGATGCGCCTTTTGTGGGGCAGTATACCGGCAATGGCGAAGCTGCTGACTGGGCCCTTATGTGGCTACCAGAGGGTGGTGATATGGTCACCGAAAGTTATGTGAATCTAATTCCAACCGCCCAAGGTGGTACTCATGTAAACGGCTTACGCCAAGGCTTGTTAGACTCTATGCGCGAGTTTTGTGAGTTCAGAAACTTGCTGCCCCGCGGTGTTAAGATTACGGCAGAGGACATCTGGGACCGCTGTTGTTACATCCTTTCTACTAAAATGCACGACCCTCAGTTTGCCGGTCAAACTAAAGAGCGTTTATCGTCGCGCCAAGCATCTGCGTTTGTTTCTGGCGTGGTAAAAGATGCCTTTAGTTTGTGGTTGAATCAGCATACTGACGTGGCCGAGCTGTTGGCTGAAATGTGTATTAATAACGCCCAGCGCCGTTTAAAGGCTAGTAAAAAAGTCGCGCGTAAAAAAGTGACCCAAGGACCACCGTTACCGGGCAAGCTAACCGATTGCTCCACTCAAGATAACAGTCGTTCGGAGCTTTTTCTTGTTGAGGGTGATTCTGCTGGTGGCTCTGCTAAACAAGCCAGAGACAGAGAATTTCAGGCGATCATGCCACTGCGCGGAAAAATACTGAACAGCTGGGAGGTAGATTCGTCACAAGTGCTTGCCTCACAAGAGATTCACGATATATCGGTTGCCCTAGGTATTGACCCAGACTCAGATGATTTAAGCGGTTTACGCTACGGCAAAATTTGTATTCTTGCCGACGCTGACTCCGACGGCTTACACATTGCCACCTTATTATGTGCGCTATTTGTAAAGCATTTTAGAACCTTAGTTGATCAAGGCCATGTTTATGTTGCGATGCCGCCATTGTTCAGAATAGATGTGGGGAAAGAGGTGTTTTACGCACTCGATGAATCAGAGCGCCAAGGCATTTTAGATCGCATTGAGGCAGAGAAGAAACGCGGTAAGGTCAATGTACAACGCTTTAAAGGTCTTGGTGAGATGAACCCCTTGCAGCTGCGCGAGACAACCATGGATCCTAACACTCGACGGCTCGTTCAGTTGACCAGCGGCGACAGCGAAAATATGCTTGAGCTTATGGATATGTTGCTCTCTAAAAAACGTTCACCTGATCGAAAAGTGTGGTTAGAGAGCAAAGGTAATTTAGTGACTGTTTAGTAGTCAGGACACGTAATTTCAGCCATATAAAGCCCTATACATCCTGCATCTCCGTTCTTATTTTTTTATTCAAGATACTTATGCAAACCTAAGTGGTAATTGCCGTTTAGGTTTGTACTGCTTTGTTTTATCTGCTAAATTTTTATTTTCGGTATGAAAAATGCACACCCTTCATGCTCGCTTATTGGTGTCAAAAAAAGAGTTTTTTGGATAAACGGGTACTGTTCAAAATAGTTACTGACTTACTCACTCACACAAGGAAAGCCACTCATGCAAAAATATTTATTCGCACTTTGTTTAATTTCATTACTCTCGTTTAAGGTAACGGCGGTTGAATTAGTTGTTACTCAGGGAGATCAAAAGGCAAAATACGAAAATGGGGAAGTTAACGCAAATAAGCTGGGAATTTCGTTAGACAGCTACGTGCGTTTAGGACATGTCGCGAATCAAAGTGAGGAGTATCATGCGATTCCTTCGTTAAAAGTGCTTGATACGCACCCCGCAATGGTGCAACTGTACATTGCTACGCAAAACTTAGAGCGTCCGCCAGAGGCCCTGCTAGACGAATTATCGGCATTAATGCGGAGCAATTATGCTCTTGCAGCACAATATGTCGGCGTTGCACAAGAAGATTTTTACCCTTTACTTGTTGCCTATATTCAGCTAAATGATGTGTTAGCTTCACCCTCTGAAGACGCTAGTAATAACGATTTACGCTCTGCAATGACCCTTAAAAGCCTGTCATCGGATGATAGCGATGAAGAGGAAGAAGTAGTTGAAGTGCTTCCGGTTAGCGAAGATTCATTGCAGGAATTAGTAGGTGGTGGTAGCGAGAACATGTGGCGTCGTTGGCATAGAAATGCCTCAAACCGTTGGGGTAGTGGCAGTGGCACTACAATTGGTGTATTTACTTCAGGGTCATTCACCTACATCCGTCCTTATTATTACAATAACGGAATAACTACGGCGGGCACCGGGCAGTGCGTTGGCATGTGTACCTTGCGCCCGCAGCCGTAAACTATAGCCGGTAAGAATTTGTAAGGCTTTATTAAATTCGCGCATCCATTTTTGGATGCGCTTGCTCGAACGAGCCGTTCTCTTTATAGCATTCACTTTACACTTCCATCCAACAATTATTTCATGTCCTTTAGTACCAATTTATAACACTTAGCAGACAGCTTTATCTGATCAATGATAATATGACGCGATACCCGTCAAACTTATTTATCTTGTTAAACCAATTAAATGCGTAAAACACTCATACTCATTGTTACCGGACTTGTCTTTTGCCCCTTATTTATAGGTTTTGTTGTTATAGATTCCGAGCCGCGTATTCAAGTCTCCTCTGGCCAACAAGTTAATCAGGCCGACAGTGTTACGGTGTTACTCGAGCAAATTAAGCAACTAGTAAATGAACGCCGAGCGCCACACACAATAAGCGTTTCACCTGCTCAAACCGAAAGTTTGGCTGGTTTTTTACAGCGCGCTCATGCAAACGCTCAGGCTGATGCGCACTTTGAGCTCGATCATGCTTCATTATTATTAAGTTATCACCTAGGTCACTTTATTAATGATTTTTACCTGAACCTTGAGATTACGCTCCGTTCTGCAAAGGGCCTCGATGTTGAGAGTATACAGCTAGGAAGTCTGAGCTTACCCGGCAATAGTGCATTAAAGGTAATTGAATACGCAGTAAATACCTATACGCACACCACGATAGCCAGTGAGGCGATTGCGTGGATAAAACAAGTCGACATACGCCCAAAGGAAATTACACTCGCTCTGGAGCCTGCTGAGGCGTTATTGGTGCAATTGAGTAAGGTTCGTCGAAGCAATGAAGATGCCTATGCGGTCTTACTTAAACAAAATATTTTGCATTACCTTAAAGTGCTTGAAGACATCCCTCAACCAAAGGCTGGGGATGAGCAACGCTCACTGAGCTTTTATTTGTCGACCTTGATGTCGCAGGCATTGCAAACACGCAATTCAAACGATGCAGCTTTGCACAATGAAGCCGCTTTGTTGGCATTGGCGATATATGCCGGTAATTATCGTTTTGCTCGGTTGGTAGGGAACCTTGGAATCGGTATTAATAAAATCCCGACAGCCCCGCAGCCACCTGTGTTAGCAGGGCGTGAGGACTTGAGTCTGCACTTTATTTATTCAGCAGGTATTAAACTCCTTTCAGAGCAAAACGTAAGCATAGCGGTGGGAGAATTTAAAGAGCTTATGGACAGAAGTGAAGGCGGCTCAGGATACAGCTTTATGGATTTGGCCGCTGATTTAGCCGGAGCACATTTTGCCGCGCAAGCGGTAGACCCTAATAAGGCCCAATATATACAAAGCCTTTTAGCGCAAGATAGCCGTGAGTCACTATTTTTACCCAGTCTAGAAGGTTTAGAAGAGGGTCTAAATGCCCAAGCATTTGCCAGTAAATATCAAGCCGTTGATAGCCCTGCTTATCAGCAGGCTTTAGAACTTATCAATGCACGTATTAATGATTTAGCTGTATCTGCACAGACAACAAATACTCTTAAGGAAAGCTTATGAATTCGAAGCACATGTTAATAAGCATTATTACCAGCTCAATGTTTATTATCTTTGCCAATTTTACACATGCTGCAAGTGTATATAAGGTCAGTAAGGGCGACGACTTCGTGTTTGTTGGTGGCACTATTCATGTGCTCACAAACGACGACTTCCCTTTAGCGCCTGCTTACGAAAAGGCCTTTGAACAAAGCGATGAAATCGTATTTGAAACCGATTTAGCCGCATTTAAAGACCCTAACATTATGCTAAAACTCGCACCTGTGATGTTTCAGCCTGCCGGCCAAACTCTTACTCAGCAGCTTTCTGAGGAAACAGCGAAGACGTTTACCCAGCACCTGATTGATAAAAACCTACCCATAATACAATTTGATGCAATGACAGCAACCGGCGCAATGTTAAGCCTGACAATCATGGAGTTTCAAGCGCAAGGCTTTGTCAGTGAAGGCGTTGATGCTTTTTATCATGCTAAGGCGGATGAAGCAGGTAAAGCCATTTCGTGGCTTGAGTCGGTAGAGAGCCAAATCGCCCTTTTAGATAGCTTCGACAATGGCGACCCCGATGCTTTAATATCTTATACCCTTGAAGAAATTGATATGAGCGCCGAGGTCATATCAAAGCTTCATGACGCATGGAAGTTGGGCGATTTAACTGCGTTAGAAGATGCGGGTCTCACCGAGATGAAACGCGACTTTCCCGAGGTTTACCAAGATATCATGCTCGACAGGAACCAAAAGTGGCTTCCACAAATAGAGGCCATGTTTGGTGATAATGAAAAAGAGTATGTACTTGTGGGGGCATTACACCTTGCTGGAGAGGATGGTATTTTAGCCATGCTAGAACAGCGCGGGTACAATATAGAGCGTTTATAAACGCTCTATGTTATCTACGTATGCAGGTTTTACTCAATTATTTACCATGATCAGCTAGACTTATAGCGTCTTTTTAAACTGTTCTAAGGTAGTGAGTAAGAGTTCTAACTTTTTAACGATGGCAGGTAATTCTCCCTGCTTTTCGGCCTTAATTTCGCCTTCCGGCGTTTGTAAATTGGCAACATCACCTGCCACTTCTTCGACATAATCTTTGAAGCGTTTGCTGCGCGATGTGAATGGGGTTTCATCGCCAAATATAGTATTAAACTTACCTTTTCCCGAGGCCTGCAAGGCATTCAGTGCGCTATCAGCATCTATCGCTTTTCGGTAAATAAGCTGTAGATTTTCGTTTAATGCAGCGATAACTTTGTTCATAAAACCCTTTGTATGTTAACGATCTTTATTTTAATGCGTACTTGGCCACTTAATTAACTTGTTCTCGACTAAAAATTAGGCGGAATTGGCCGATAACGTCGGAGTAGGTAATTGTGCCTACTTTAACCGATTGCCACAAGCAATCATAGGATGACACATGGATATACAAGGTACATCCGGTGTAGCTTATACCCTTCAAATTAAATCTGCGCAAATGGCAAACAGCCAGCAGAAACAAGAGGGTCAAGCGGTGCTGCAGTTACTTGATGCAGCTGCACCAGCACCAGCGCCTAGTGGAAGTGCAGGTAGTGTAATCAATACCTATGCTTAAATGATGATCAGTTTACTGTGATCGCCCTAGGTCTATGGCTGCAATCCTAAATCGATTGGCGTTTTGCCGGGCTGCCCACCAATTTCTCTCACGAGTTTGGGCACTAAAAAGCCCGGCTGACGTTTTATTAGCTCAGCCATTATTGCCCTTGCCTCACCTTCATCCACATCAAAATGTGATGCGCCTTTGACCTTGTCGAGCATATGCAGATAGTAGGGCATGATGCCTGCATCAAAAACCGCCTCGTTTAGCGAAATTTGCGCATTAGCACTGTCGTTTATGCCGCGTAATAATACCGATTGATTTAACAAGGTGACCCCAGCTTGCTTTAGTGATAAGCATCTTTGCTTTAACTCTGAGCTGATTTCGTTGGCATGGTTTATGTGCAGCACTATGATTTTTTGTTGTTTTAGCGCAGTAAACCAGTCCATGAATTCGGCGTTAATACGCTGGGGGATCACAACGGGCAATCGGGTGTGGATACGAATTCGCTTAATATGTGGAATATTACTTACCTGCTCGGCGAGCCATGCAAGCTGACTATCTTTTGCCATCAGCGGGTCACCCCCTGAAAAAATGATTTCATCCAAAGCGGGGTCATTTTCTATGTAGTTAATAACCGTTAACCACTTTTTTTTGTTTACCGCATTTTCTTGATAGGGGAAATGGCGCCTAAAACAATATCGACAATTTACCGCGCAACCACCTTTGACTATAAGTAAGGCCCGATTGAGATATTTATGCAAGATCCCTGGCGTATTGTTGTTTTGTTCTTCAAGTGGGTCACTTATAAAACCTTCAGGATTTTCAAACTCTTGCGAGCGCGGAATGACTTGTTGAAGGAGTGGGTCGTCCCATTTTCCATGTTCCATCAAATCAACAAAAGGACGAGGAACCCGCATAGGAAAAAGCCCTCTTGCACAAAAGTGCTCTTGGTACTTTTGTGGGTCAATACCTAAATATTCGAGTAAAGACTCGGGTGTACTAAAGGCTCTTGCCAATTCTTTTTGCCAGTGCATCTCTACAGGAATGATTTTTTTAGGTATTATCTGCATGTATATTTAATATCCATTGTAAGGATCAGAGGAATTAATGGCTAACTTCAGTACTAACGAGTTTAAAGCAGGTCTTAAAATCATGCTAGATGGTGAACCTTGTTCTATTCTAGAAAATGAATACGTTAAACCAGGAAAAGGCCAAGCCTTTAACCGTGTGCGCATCCGCAAACTTATATCCGGTAAAGTGTTGGAAAAAACATTCCGTTCAGGCGAGTCCTTTGAGGGCGCCGATATTATGGATACTACCTTGTCGTATTTGTACTCTGACGGTGAGTTTTGGCATTTTATGAATAATGAGACCTTTGAGCAAATCGCAGCCGACAACAAAGCGGTGGGCGATAACGCAAAATGGCTGGTCGAAAACGACGAATGTACCCTCACACTTTGGAATGGTAGCCCAATTATGGTCACGCCACCTAATTTTGTTGAGCTTGAGATCACCGAAACCGACCCAGGTTTAAAAGGTGATACTGCTGGCACTGGCGGCAAGCCAGCAACGTTGAGCACAGGAGCCGTGGTACGCGTTCCTTTGTTTGTGCAAACCGGTGAGGTGATAAAGGTCGATACTCGTACTGGCGAATACTCCTCTCGCGCGCAAAAGTAAGCTAGAATGCAATGGCGACCATCTGCCACCATCGAAAGGCTGCGCCAACGCGCAGCCTTTATTGCATCTATACGAACGTTTTTTGCAAAACGTGATGTGCTTGAGGTTGAAACTCCCGCATTGAGCCAAGGGACTATTACCGACCTTTACTTAGATGCTATGAAAACGCAGCACCCCTTACCCGATCAAAGCTCGGCAACTACCTTTTATCTACAAACTTCCCCTGAGTTTGCTATGAAGCGCTTACTTGCAGCGGGCGCTCCTGATATTTTTCAGATATCAAAGTGTTTTCGAGAAGATGAAATTGGCCGTTTGCATAACCCAGAATTTACAATGCTCGAATGGTATCGAAGAGACTTCTCGATGCAGTCGCTTATTGATGAGGTGAGCGAGTTGCTAAAGGTGCTATTGTCGCAAGAGCATGTCGAGCAACTAACGTATCAGCAAGTATTTATGGATTACCTGTCATTTGACCCGTTAACAGTCACTAGCGAAGCGCTACGCGATATCGCTAAGCAGTATCAACTTGATGACTATTGTCAGCAATTACATGCGGCTAATTATGGCCATGTTCAATTGAAAGATGCACTGCTACAGGCCTTATTTTCGCAAGAAATTGAGTCGAAGGTCAGTGCATCGCAACCGGTCTGTATTACTCACTTTCCGGCTTCGCAAGCGGCGTTGGCAAAATTGTCGTCTTCACATGCGGCCACTGCTCTGCGTTTTGAGTTTTATTATCGGGGCATTGAATTAGCAAATGGCTTTGAAGAGCTTTGCGATGCTCAATTGCAGCAGCAACGCTTTGAAGCCGACAATAAAGCCCGCCAAATGATGGGAAAGCCAACACGCCCGATTGACCAACATTTTATTGATGCCCTTCGCGAAGGTTTACCCCCATGCTCCGGCGTAGCCCTTGGTATCGACCGATTACTAATGCTAGCCCTTAATTGCGACTCAATTGCTGAGGTGATGAGTTTTGACATTCAAAGGGCCTAGCGTTAGTTGCTAATGTTTTTTAACATCGATAATTTCCGCACTATTAGGCCTTGTGACAGGGACAAAAAATTGTCATCCCCATGAAAATGGGACAAGAATCGTCATCCCCATGAAAATGGGGCAAGAATCGTCATCCCCATGAAAATGGGGATCTCCTGAAGTTTACTCGGTAGCTTATGCGGGTGAAGTTAAGAGGTTCCCAATCGAGTTGAGAATGACGGAATGTTGGGTAGTTGAGAGTGACGGAATGTTGTGAAGTCGGGAATGACG
>CAZUON010000045.1:24945-31352 GCA_964621345.1 uncultured Glaciecola sp.
TGACGGAATGTTGGGTAGTTGAGAGTGACGGAATGTTGTGAAGTCGGGAATGACGACTTCACAACATGATAACGCTTACTGCGGTGTTCTTAATACCATCAGTTTAATTTCAGTCATATCGGCAATCGCGTAGCGAATCCCCTCACGACCTAAACCAGACTCTTTCACGCCACCGTAAGGCATATTATCTACTCGCCAGCTTGGTACGTCGCCTATTACCACGCCGCCTACATGTAACTCATCCCATGCTTTGTGAGCTTTGTAGATGTCACGGGTAAATATACCGGCTTGTAGGCCAAACTGACTGTCGTTAACACGAGTGAGAGCATCGTCAAAGTCATCGAAAGCACTAATGACCGATACCGGGCCAAAGGCTTCATCAGCATTTACTTCGCACTCTCTTGGCACATTTTCAAGCACCGTGGCTTGTAACATTGCACCATCGCGCTCGCCGCCGCACAGTAACTTGCCACCGGCACTTACTGCATTTTCTACCCAGCCAGCAAGGCGTTTCGCTTCGCCTTCAGAAATCATCGGGCCAATAAAGGTATCTTCATTGAGTGGGTCGCCGTGTACGAGGGCTTTTACCTTTTCAACGTATTTTTGCTTAAACTCATCAAATAAAGAGCTGTGCACTAATATGCGCTGCACGCTTATACAGCTTTGGCCTGATTGATAATACGCACCAAAAATAATCCGCGTGATGGCATCGTCTAAATCAGCATCCGCGTCTACCACACAGGCAGCGTTGCCACCTAACTCTAAAATTACCGGCTTTTTACCGGCTTTTGCCTTTAATTGCCAACCCACATCGGGCGAACCGGTAAAGCTGAGCAGTTTAAAGCGCTCATCGGTGGTAAATAAATCGGCCCCATCGCGGCTGCATGGTAAAATTGAAAATGCGCCTTCAGGAAGGCTGGTCTCAGCGAGTATTTCACCAATGATGAGAGCACCAATGGGCGTGCGGCTCGCGGGTTTAAGCACAAATGCACATCCTGCTGCAATGGCTGGGGCGACTTTATGTGCTGCTAAGTTCAGCGGAAAGTTAAACGGCGAGATAAACGAACATGGGCCAATAGGCACATGCTTATACATTCCGGTATACCCTTTTGCGCGTTCGGTAATTTCTAGGTTGGTAACCTCACCATTAATGCGCACCGACTCCTCTGCGGCAATTTTAAAGGTGTCTATTAAACGGGTTACTTCGCCCCTTGCATCTTTAATGGGTTTGCCTGCTTCAATACACAAGGAATAGGCGAGTTCATCAAAGCGCTTTTTAAATCCTTCAACGCAATGCTCTAAAATTTGCTGACGCTCATAGGGCGGCATTTTATTTAAGGTAACTTGGGCCTTCTCAGCAGCGGCAATAGCTTGGTCAATGACTTTGGCATCGGCCAAAGCAACTTTAGTAGCGACTTCGTTGTTGTACTTATTTGTCACCTCTAAATTTTCATTCGCGTATACGGCTTTATTCGCTAAATAGTAGGGATAAGATTTTGCTAGCATGAGTGCCTCCTTATAGTTTGGCGCTTAGTTCGCGTATAGTTTTATTCAAGGTTTCATCATTTAGGCTGTAATCAACCGGAACATCAATTAAATGCACCGCTGGGTCGGCTAAACAATCCTTAATTTGCTGGCTAACTTGGTTTGCTGCAGATACTCGCCAACCTTTACCGCCATAGCTTTCGATGTATTTTACAAAATCAGGGTTTTGATAATCTAGGCCATAGTTGTCAAAGCCCATATTAGATTGCTTCCACTTGATCATGCCATAGGCGTCGTCACGTAATATAATAATTACAATATGGAGTTTGAGCCTTACCGCGGTTTCAATTTCTTGGCTATTCATCATAAAGCCGCCGTCGCCGCATATTGTAATAACCGCTTTATCGGGGTGGACTAGTTTTGCAGCCATGGCAGAGGGTAAACCGGCTCCCATTGTCGCTAATGCGTTATCAAGGAGTAAGGTATTGGGATAATGCGCAGGGTAGTTTCTGGCAAACCAAATTTTATATACGCCATTGTCGAGGGTTACGATACCGTCGTTTGGCATAGCATCGCGCACCTCTTTAACAAAGCGCTCCGGTAAAATCGGAAAGCGATCATCAAGCTCTGCCGCACAACGATGTTCTAAGTATGCTTCGTGTACGTCTTGGTAAAAGTCTAACTTCCAATGTGCCTGAGGCTTTATCGCCTCGTTCAATTGCCAAATGGTATTGGCGATATCACCCACCACTTCTAATTGTGGAAAATAAACAGGGTCAACTGCTGCCGTTTCAAAATTAATATGCATGACTTGTTGTCCGCCTACATGCATAAAAAACGGAGGTTTTTCAACAACATCATGACCAACATTAATAATCAAATCAGCTCGTTCAATGGCTCTATGCACAAAGTCACCTGAAGATAACGCGGTATTGCCCATAAACAATTTATGGTTTTCGTTTATGACACCCTTACCCATTTGTGTGGTAATAAAAGGAATACCGGTTTTTTCAACGAATTGATTTAGCATTTTAGCCGTGAGCTTACGATTGGCGCCTGCACCAATAAGCAGTACTGGCGATTTTGCTTTCTCAATCATGCTAATGGCGGCGCTAATCGCTTTGTATTCTGCAATCGGGCGTCTTACCACACTTGCGCTTAGCAAAGGTGTTGAAGTTTGTTCATCGGCAATGTCCTCAGGTAACTCAATGTGTGTGGCACCTGGGCGCTCTTCACTGGCTAATCTGAAGGCTTCTCGTACTACGGAGGGGATACGGTCGCCGCTGACTACTTGTGTGGTGTATTTGGTGATTGGACGCATCATATCGACCACATCAATGACTTGAAAGCGGCCTTGCTTACTAGTTTTAATGGGTTTTTGACCCGTAATCATTAAAATCGGCATTGCACCAAGTTGCGCATAGGCGGCCGGCGTAACCAAGTTCGTAGCACCAGGACCTAAAGTAGACAAACACACACCGACTTTGCCGGTAAGCCTGCCGTAGGTTGCTGCCATAAAGCCAGCACCTTGCTCATGGCGGGTCAATATAAGCTTAATATTAGAGCCGCGCATAGACTCAAGCAAATCGAGGTTTTCTTCACCCGGGATTCCGAATATATATTCTACGCCTTCAGCTTCGAGGGCCTTGATCATTAAATCTGATGCTTTCATTGCTTCTCCTATGTACAAAGTACCTTTGCTTCAGCAGTGCTTTAATCAACACTACTAACAAAAAATGACAATTCAACGCTTATTGGCTAAGGCTGCAAATGCCAAATACATGCTTATGATTTAATATTAAGCGGATTAAATTGCCTAACCCAATAACGAAAAACTCTATCATATATAAGGAAAAATAGATGGGGCTGGCGCATTTGCTTATTTTTGCCAGACAGCAAAGGCTCGATGCGTGAAGCAACAAACCTTTAATGCCTAAGGATAGACTAAATCGAACACATAGCTACTTTGAGCGTTATTGTAAGCTTGATTAAAGTGGGGGAAGAATTGTCGCTGAGATTAGAATAATCGGTGTTTTAGGTACATCTTGAAAACGAATCAACGGGCGATACTCAGTCTCTACTTGGCTCATAGCATCGACCACTTCTGTGCCTTCGCTTACAGTAGCAAACACCGTATAACCCCAACTTCTGCCGGGGTTTAAGTTGTCGTTGTCTCCTACATTAAAGAAGAACTGTCGTTTGGCCGAGTGAGGATCATCTTGTCTTGCCATGGCAACTGAGTAATAGTTATTTTTTAAACCATTGCCCGATTCATTTAGCACCGTTGTTCTTGATTTTTTCTCTTTAAATTCAGGTGTATAACCGCCGCCTTGCACGATATAGTCAGGGATAACACGATGAAACAGCGTGTTATCGTATTCCTTGCGATTTACGTAGTCTAAAAAATTATTTACGGTAAGTGGCGCTTTGTTTCGATTAAGCTCAAGGGTGATATCTCCCATGGAGGTTTTGAATAGAACGCGAGGATAAAAGTTGTCAGCTTGTATTTTTGAACCAGCCTGTTTGCTAGGGTCCACTACTTGCGCCGCCACAGAGTTAAGTAACAAAGATGCGCTAAGTCCGATGATGACTATAAACGCGCTAAGTAAACGATATACCTTCATTTTGCTTCCTTTTATTAAAGCGTCCTACTGGAACAGCAGCTACACTAATTTAGTTTTATAGCACTTAAGACCACAAATTTTCGGTTATTTGCGAGCACCTTGCAACCGCCATACAAACGTTTCAATTTGTCTGTGTAGTTTAGGTGCCGATTGGCAACAACCCTCAACTCCCCCCTCGCCTTTAGCATGCGTTTAGCATCAACAAACATTTGCCAAGCAATTTCGTCGGTGATGACATTTTGTTGATGAAAAGGCGGGTTACATAAAACTAAGTCGGCCTTTTCCGCTTTGTTATCGAGTAAGGTTTGTAAGCAGTGACTTACTTCAAATGTTATATTTTTATTTAGTGTTTCTTCGCTTAACGCGTTTTTTGCAGTCAATTTAGCCGACGCAATAGCCATGTACGATTCGTCCACAAACGTGAGGGAGGTATTGGGATTTTTTTGCAACATCGCTACCCCCAGCACACCATTACCACAGCCTAAATCTATGCAGGTGCCGCTGAAATGTTTTGGTAGGTGCTCTAGGAGTAGTCGGGCACCAATATCGAGCTGTTCACGGCAGAACACATTCGCATGATTATATAGGGTAAAGTTAATTGCAGGGTCCTTCACTTCGCTTGGGAAAGGATTGCTAACATTAAATTCAGTATTGACCTTGGCAAATATCAAGCGTGACTTTTTGTGCGCAAGCGAGGTTTTAGTGTCTCCAATGTACTTTTCAAATAGGGACAAGACGTTATTGGTAATCGATTTTACTTTTGCACCCGCAATGACCTTAGTGTTTGCATGAATGTGCGAGCGTAAATCAATGAGTTGTTGCTCAAGCAATGCAAGCGTACGGGGCACTTTTATCAGCACTAAGTCATAACTAAGCTTGTTTTGCACGCCAGCTTCCATGTTATGCCTATTGGCGGAGTCAGTGCCAAGCTCTAAAGAGGAGCGCACATCAAGGGATGCTAGGGCATTGCGTTTAATATTCTCGGCAATCGCGCGGTGGGCCATAAACGAATCGGAGTACACATGGGGTTGATACTCAGCAAGCGCACACGCCAATGCGCCAAAATCGTCATTTAGAATCGCTATGGATTGCTGCTCGCTCAATAAAGCTTGGTCTTGCAAGGTATTCAGCAAGTACTCATCGGCGGCATCCCAAGCTTGTAAAGACGACTTTTCTCCTTGTGGTGGAAATCTAAGAAGGGAAAGTTGACGGCCATAAATCGAAAATTCAGTGTTGGTATTCAAGGCGTTACTTTTTAAATGCTACAATATTGGCATTATATCACTCAGAAAAAGGTTGTGCTTGCGATATGCAACAAAGCTTATTTGCATCAACGGCGGGTAACATCGAATCAAACTCACAAACGCTCATACAAGAGTGCATCGACATGGTTGATGCGGATGTTTGCCTAGTGCATCATTGGATAAAAGCACCCGTTGCAGACAAGTTACTCAATTACTTTATAAATGAGCTGCAGTGGAGTCAGGCTGAAATTACCTTGTTCGGGAAAACGCGTCCGGTACCTCGATTACAAGCATGGTATGGCGATAAGGGCACTGACTATGCTTATTCAGGCCTAAAAATGCAGCCATTACCATGGGATGAACGCCTACTAAAGTTAAAACAACACTGTGAACAAAGCTGTCAAACTCGTTTTAACTCGGTATTGGCTAATTTGTACCGCGATGGTCAAGATAGCATGGGCATGCACGCCGACAATGAACCTGAACTAGGCAGCAGGCCGGTGATTGCCTCATTAAGTTTGGGAGAAACTCGTAATTTTGACTTTAAACACATCAAAAGTGGCGAAAAAAAGAGGCTGCGCTTAGAGCATGGGTCTTTACTCATAATGCGCGGCGATACGCAACAAAACTGGCATCATGGTATTAATAAAACTAAACGAGTGAATGAGCCCAGAATTAACTTTACTTTTCGTCAGGTACATACACAATCACAGTATTAAAACGCTAAGGAAGTAAAACTTCAATGATCGTGCAATCGCAAATAGAATCAAAGCTTGAGCAACAGTTAAGCCCTCAAGTGCTAATGGTAGAGAATGAAAGTCATATGCATTCGGTACCCGCAAACTCCGAGACTCATTTTAAGGTAACACTGGTGAGTGATATTTTTGAAGGTAAACGCTTATTAGGGCGTCATCGTATGGTTAATGAGGTATTAAAAGAAGAGTTGGCGGGACCGGTTCACGCATTAGCGCTTCATACCTATACCGCCTCTGAGTGGCAGAGTAAACAAGGCCATGTACCTAGTTCACCAAACTGTTTAGGTGGCAGTAAAGTA
>CAZUON010000046.1:0-25276 GCA_964621345.1 uncultured Glaciecola sp.
GGTGGCATCATACCGCCCATGCCGCGCATCATCTTTTTCATGCCGCCGCCGCCCATTTTTTTCATCATTTTTTGCATCTGAGCAAACTGTTTGAGTAGGCGGTTCACATCTTGGATTTGAGTGCCTGAACCTGCTGCAATACGCTTTTTACGCGAGCCCTTAATTACATCGGGTCGCTGGCGTTCGCCGGGAGTCATTGAATTAATAATAGCCTCCATTTGCGTGAACTGCTTGTCGTTGGCTTGGTCTTTAATTTTGGCAGACATTCCGCCCATGCCGGGCATTTTGTCCATCAACGACATCATGCCTCCCATATTACGCATTTGCTCAAGCTGCTCTTTAAAATCTTGTAAGTCAAAGCCTTTGCCTTTTTGTACCTTACGGGCAAGTTGCTCGGCTTTTTTCTTATCAACGTTGCGCTCAACGTCTTCAATTAGGCTTAGTACATCGCCCATGCCCAGAATACGCGAGGCAATACGTTGTGGATGGAAAGGCTCTAGCGCATCGAGCTTTTCCCCCATGCCTAAGAATTTAATCGGTTTACCGGTGATTTGTTTTACCGAGAGCGCTGCACCGCCTCTAGCATCACCATCGGCTTTGGTCAGAATTACACCCGTGAGTGGTAGTGCCTCATTGAAGGACTTCGCCGTATTTGCAGCATCTTGCCCCGTCATTGCGTCAACCACAAACAAGGTCTCTACTGGATTCACTGCAGCATGTAAGGCTTTAATCTCATCCATCATCGCTTCATCTACCGCCAATCGGCCTGCGGTATCCACAATGAGCACATCAATAAACTTCATTTTTGCATGGGATATCGCGGCATTTACGATATCAACGGGTTTTTGCATAATGTTTGAAGGATAAAACTCTACGTCAACTTCACCGGCTAGGGTCTCAAGCTGTTTGATTGCCGCAGGGCGATATACGTCAGCACTGACTACGAGTACCTTTTTCTTATCGCGCTCTTTTAATAGCTTCGCTAGCTTACCTACACTGGTGGTTTTACCCGCACCCTGTAGACCTGCCATCATGATCACAGCAGGCGGGGTAGCAGCCAAGTTTAAGCCTTGGTTAACATCGCCCATGGCTTGTTCAAGTTCATTTTGAACAATTTTGATGAACATTTGCCCAGGTTTAAGGCTTTTAGATACCTCAATACCCAAGGCTCTATCTTTTACTTTAGCAATAAAGTCTTTTACTACCGGCAAAGCAACGTCTGCCTCAAGCAAGGCCATACGGACCTCGCGCAGTGTATCTTTGATGTTATCTTCGGTAAGGCGGCCTTTGCCGCTGATATTTTTAAGGGTCTGGCCTAAACGGTCTGTTAAATTCTCAAACATAAAATCTCAAACACTAGTGGTAAATAATTTCGCTGTTGTGGTAAAGAGTATACAATAAAGCATGGTGTATTCGGAATCTTTGCGGTAACTTTATCTTTTAAATGCGTACTTTATTTAAATATAGAGAGTTATCTTTGTTTCATAAGGTTGTTCAATGAGTTTAGCTAGCTTAGTTTCAGTGCTCAGTATTGTGCTGTATATTTTTGCAGGCACCATGTTTGGTCGTGAATTTTTTAGCCAAAAACCTAACCGTACAAAATATGCAACCGGTTTACTCATGGCAGCGATTTGCTCGCATCTTGTTGTATTGGTATTGGCTACGCAAGGGCATCAGAACGAGCAGCTTAGTTTAACGTTTGTGGCAACATTGCTAGCGCTGTTAATTACCATCACCATGTTGGTGGCAAACAAATTTATTCGCAATTTAGTTTTTTTACCCATTGTATGCTTCTTCTCTGCGCTATTTGTGTTGCTACATTACATCTTCCCCGCTACAACCGGTATTGCCCTAAATATGAGCATTGGTATTGTCATGCACATCCTGTTATCGCTGCTGGCATTTGGTGTATTGGCCATTAGTACCTTGTATGCGTGTCAGTTGAGTTTTATCAATTACCAACTTAAGCAAAAAAGCAAAATGATGCTAAACGCTGGTCTGCCGCCTTTAATGTCGGTCGAGGGTATTCTGTATAAACTGATGACCTTGGGTACAGCTCTGTTGTTTATTGCCCTGGTATCAGGCTTTATTTTTGTTCCTAACATGTTTGCCGATGGTTACGCCCACAAAACACTACTAAGCAGCATTGCTCTGGGCACATATGTGCTTGCATTGATTCTGCACATTACGATTGGCTTAAAAGCACGCTCTGCTGTGGTATTCAATATTGTCGGTATTGTATTGCTAGGTTTAGGCTATTTTGGTAGCCGCATTGTGAAAGAATGGCTGATTCGCTAAGACCATGTCCTGTTCATCCTTACTTCTCTTGTCTTATACTTTTATCCTTAAAGGAAATCTAACTTGGATCAAATAGATACTACAACGCTCGTTATTGCTTTGGGCGTACTCATTTTGATGTCTGCTTATTTTTCAAGTTCAGAAACTGGCTTGATGACCATTAACCGCTATCGCTTAAAGCATTTAGCAAACGAAGGTAAGGCGGGTGCAATTCGCTCACAAAAGCTCTTAGAACGCCCCGATCGCTTAATTGGGCTCATATTAATCGGTAATAACCTAGTCAACATCGCCGCAACCGTTGTCGCCGCTGCGTTATTTGACCGTTTATTCGGGCCCATCTATGGCCCCATTGTTACTATGATTGGCCTGACCTTGATTATTTTAGTGTTTGCGGAAGTCACCCCTAAAACCTTTGCTGCGCTATACCCTGAAAAAATCGCCTTTCCGAGCTCTTTCTTTTTACTCCCGTTGTCTTATGTACTGACCCCTCTGGTCAAATTTGTTAATGCGATCACCAACGGCGTAATGATGCTATTGCGGATTAACCCATCGGGCGGCACCGGCGATTCACTCAGCCGCGAAGAGCTTCGCACCGTGGTTCACGAGGCAGGTGCGATGATCCCGCAAAAACACCAAGACATGTTAGTCAGTATTCTTGATTTAGAAAAGGTTACCGCCGAAGATATCATGGTGCCTCGCAGTGAAATTTTTGCACTTGATATTAACGATGACTGGAAGCTTCTACAGCGAAAACTTACCCATTCCCAACACACCAGAGTACTGTTGTATCGCGATAGTATAGATGACGCAGTCGGTTTTGTGCATGTACGAGACGCGCTACGCCTGTTGTCAAAAGACCAGTTTACTAAAGCGACAATGTTAAGAGCTGTGCGCGAAATTTACTTCACGCCCGATTCTACGCCTCTACATACGCTGATGTATAAGTTCCAAGCAGAGCGAGAGCGTATCGGTCTTGTGGTGGATGAGTATGGAGATATTCAGGGGCTTGTTACGCTTGAGGACATCCTTGAAGAAATCATTGGCGATTTTACTACCACGATGCAGCCCGACTATCACAAAGAAGCGGTTGAACAACAAGACGGTAGCTTTTTAGTAGACGGTAGCACCAATATTCGAGAGCTCAATAAAGAGCTCGACTGGAGCTTCCCCATCGATGGGCCTAAAACCTTAAACGGCTTAATTGTAGAATATCTTGAGGAAATCCCAGAGAATAATATTAGCTTAAGAGTGGCTGGCTACCCGGTGGAAATCGTTGATATTAGCGGCAATATGATTAAAACAGTAAGAATACAACCTGAATATTATCGCGATCCAAATCAGGTGGTTGAAGAATCTGACTAAATTAAATACTAATCTAAGGCAGCGCTACCCCCTCGATGCACGCTTGGCGAGGGCTTTTTCTTTTATCGCTTCGATTTTTTCGTTTAGCGCATCTAACTTTTCAACAATTTCTTCTAATTCGTCATCTTGAGCAATGTCAGAGGCCATAGCATGTTGTTTTAAAGACATTCTTAGGGCAATTGGCAATGATAGTTTTTGCGCTTTTTGCTGCATAATCAAATTTACCTCCCCCTAATTAATGTTTTGAAAAAATGCCAATTGTTGACCGGTGTTTGTATCCGAATTGTAGTCGATTATAAGAATATCGGCAGTATCAAAGATTTTTCCATTAAAACCTTTACATACTTTATCAGCTAACAAACTAACCAGTGGCATGTGGCTCACTAGCATAAGCTGTTTAACGCCCACCTCTACCGAGTTTTTTGGGTTTTGTACTATCCCATAACCGTCGATTACATCGTGCACATCTTGTACATTGCCATTAGGCGTTATCAAGTCTGTATCAAGTTCGTTCTGAAAATTGATATGATTTTGCAGGGCTTGATAAGTCTGTTGCGTTCTCAGAAAGGGACTAACAAGCACTTGCTCAACGCTTGGCTCTAAACTGCGCTCTTGAAAAAACTTCGCCAAACGCTTGCCACCACTTTGTACTTGCGCTTCGCCAAATCGAGTTAAAGCTCTAGACTTATCGTTTGCATGGTAGGGCACGGCCTCTCCATGTCGCATTATTATTAATATCATACTAAAGTAAACTGACCTTAAGACGCCTTATTATGCGTACACATTTAACTTATATTAACGACTGTTTGCACACTTCCTTTACATCGCGTTATGCTTAACTATTAACCACATCTAGAGAAACTTGTGTATTTGCTAAAAAGTGCAGAACAAAACCTAGTTGTTGAAACACTTCCTAACAACCTAAAGTTAGGGGTTATACGCAGTGCTGCCACTCGCATGCCGATTATATCTATATCGGTCGCTGCTGGTCATTACCATGAAAGTTATCAGTCCTACGGGTTTTCTCACCTTTTAGAACACATGATTTTTCATCGCAGCAAAAATTTTGATAGTTCTGAGTCTCTCGAACGGCACATGAGTCAATACGGCGGCTACATTAACGGTTGGACGCATGCTTGTCACACTAATTTTCACTTAACCTGTCATGAAGATGGTTTTATACAAGCGGTTGAAATGCTTTGGGACAAAATTACTCACCCTCGCTTTGAACAAAGCGACATTGAGAGTGAAATTCGTGCTATTGATGAAGAGTATCAACTAAAACGTGATGACCCTGTCAGAGGCTTATTTTCGGTGAAAAAAGCCATCGCCAACCCCGCTCACCCGTTCTCAAGATTTACTGTGGGCAATTTACACACTTTAGGTAAACAGCCGATTTTAGAATTAAAAGCGCAATTAGATGCTCACCATCGCCAGTATTTTCATTCAGGGAACATTACTGTTTGTATCAAGCTACCTCTTGGCTTTGAAGGTGATAATGAACACATTCAGGACGATTTAAATGCTAAAGCCGACGAAATGGCGGCAAGGCAAAACAGAATTATCAATGAAGTAAAAACAATAATATCAGGCTCTATTAAACCAAGCGCTTCAAATCATTCGCTAACGCTTCCTCCATTGTATCAAGCAGATATGACTAATAAGTGGATAAATGTTCGCGTAGCTCACTCTCACGCGCAATTGGTTTTATGTTGGTTAGTTGAGAAGCAAAGCAGTGAAGTCGATATAGTTGCACTCAAAATGCTCCGACAATTGATGGAGAGTAAACACAAACAAGGTTTGTTTGATGTCCTCAATACGAAAAAGTGGGTAAAGGCAATCTCTTTTACCGGCGGCATCGAAATGGATGACGACGAAGAGCTGCAGCTGCACCTGACACTCTCAACACTTGGTAAACAACACTGCGAAGAGGTACTTGCGCTAGTTAAAGGCTATCTTTTATTTTTATCTCGGAGCCAGCTAGCTAATTGGCGCTTTTATGAATTAAACAAACAAGGCGACCTCCTTGATCAATATGGGTACAAAAAAGACCCCATTGAAACCTGTATCGAAGCTGCTCAATCTTTGCATACACATGATGCTAAACAGTCCTCAATACAGCCAAGTCTTCATCAAATAAAAGTCAGAATAGCTGATATCATTAAGCATATGCATACGCAGATTCATCATTTAATCAGTATTGATGAGAATAGTTATGTGAATAAGAAAAGCGCCTTTTATGATATTGCTTATTCGGTAAATGAAGTCAAAAAAGTAGAGAGCAATATTCAACAAAACTTCATGTTATCACCGCAAAATGCTTACGTACCGGCTCAGCTCTTATTGGTCACACCTGAGCTTAAAGAAGACCAAATAACGACCATTGATAATCATGGTGTCGTATTAAAATTCGCACAAATATTTAAACAAAACCAGCCATGTGGCGATTGCTACATATCAATAAACAGTGCGGCAATGTGCGATACCCTCGCCCACACCATGAGCAAAAAGATTTGGGTAGAGGCGCTTGAAAAGTACTTACAACGCAGGTTTTATCAAGCGCATGATGCTGGTATTAGTTTTAGGATGTATGGGCATCAACACGGTTTAACTTTGCACACAACGGGTTTTAGCGAGAAACAACTGATGTTGTGTATTGAAATTATTAACTGCATGAGCACATTTAGGCTCAACAAAGATGAGTTTGACCTAGGCAAGCAAGCCATCATTAAACGCCTCACCAACCGCTTATTGCAAAAACCAGTCAACCAAATGTTTGCTAACTTAAACACGCTGGTGCAAGGCGATGCATATTCCATTAGTCAACAAACGGCACAAGTCGAAAGACTCGAGTTTGCAGATCTGAATGCCCACCAAAGTCAATTTTTTGAACGCATTTGTGTTGAGGTACTCATGGCTGGCAACTGGCGCTTGTATGCCGCGCAAAAAATGCATAAACAATTGCAAAGCCGACTAACCGCAAGAGGTTTATGGAGAAAACCACCAATTTTGGCAAATACAATAGAGCAAGCATGTTTGCCACAAATACCTCACATAACCGATACGCAAGTCGCAACGGTGTTGTATCAGCAGGTACGCCAAATTGACTCATCCTTTGTTTATCTCAGAGAACACGCCACCTCAATTTGTTTAATACTGGAGCATATATTAGGTCCATATATATTTCTAAGCCTGCGCAAACAAAAACAACTGGCGTATTTGGTGGGAGTCGGTTACAAACCCATAAACATGCAACCCGGCATCGCTATTTATTTGCAATCATCAAACACTGGTGCTGGCATCGCATATGAAGCGATTCAGCAAGTGATTGATGAACTTCTTAACAACTGGGAACAGTGCAAGATAGAAATTGTACAAGCAAAATTGCACGTTAAAGAGCAATGCGAACCCGCCGACAGAGACATCACATCAGTGGCACGAAGGTTGTGGGCGAACTTTGAATCAGACGATCCGTTTTATCATTACACGCGACTGCAACATGCCATCGCACAAGTAGAAGACGAGGAACTTAAAGGTTGGCTATTAAAATTAAGATGTGCGAACGATGGCCAAATCTTACTGACCAACGATGCGCAGGCACAACAGCATCCGCAATTAGCAGATTTTACGCACCGGCCTGTTATCCGTTGATATAAAAAACCGTTGATATAAAAAAGCCGCTTAATTGATAACCTTAAAAGGCTGCAATTAAACGACTTTCTTTGCATCAAATAGCACTAAGCGGCCAGATTCTGTCGCGCTTGCACTCTCCTAATTATAAAAGCTTTCTTGCTCGTTTTTCATCTTCACCAAAATATCGGCTGGCGCATATTTTTCATCGTAGGTGTTAGCATAATGCTCTAAGCGCCCTACTAGGTGCTCCAAGCCTAATTCATCCATATATCTAAATGGACCACCTAAGAACGGCGGGAAGCCGATACCAAATATTGCACCAATGTCACCATCTCTTGGGTTGCGAATAACGCCCTCTTCTAGGCAACGAGCAGCTTCATTGAGCATTAACAGTACACAACGCTCTACCACGGTAGCATCGGTATATTTTGTCACCGGTGAAATACCTAAGAGTTCATACACCGACTCATCGACATCGTTACCCTTGCCTTTTCCTTTGTAATCGTAAAACCCAGACTGATTCTTTTTACCTTTACGATCATTTTCTAGCAATTTATCAAAGGCATCTGGTGCAGAAAAACGTTCTCCAAATTGCGCTTTTAAAATAGGGATGATTTTAGTGCCTACGTCAATACCAACTTCATCTAGCAACTTAAATGCGCCAACCGGAAAACCAAATTTAACCAAGGCTTTGTCAATCGCATCTACTGGCTGTCCTTCCATTGCCAAATAACCGGCTTCGCTCATGTAGGGCGCTAAGATACGGTTGACATAAAAGCCCGCTCCATCTTTTACCACAATAGGCGTTTTGCCTTGTCTTTTGGCAAACTCAACCGTCGATGAAATTACCTCGTCTGAGCTTTTCGCATGAGGAATGACTTCTGCTAAAGGCATTTTATCCACTGGTGAAAAATAATGCAGACCAATTACGTTTTCAGGACGCTCTGCTTTAGCGGCAATATCGGCAATAGGAATAGATGAGGTATTGGATGCAAACACCGTGGACTTGCTGCAATGCGACTCAATTTCAGCCACCATTTGCTGCTTCAAACCCACATCTTCAAACACGGCTTCAATCACAAAATCAACGCTTTTATAACCGCTATAGTCAAGGCAGCCAGTGATCATAGAAAGCTGTTGTTGCATTTCAGATTTGCGCATAAAGCGCTTTTGCACTTTTTTATTTAAAATGTCGTAAGTGTATTTAAGTGCACCAGCAATGCCGTTTTCGTTGATATCTTTTATGCGCACTGGCACTTTGGCCTTGGTCGCGCTCACAAAGGCAATACCACCGCCCATCAAACCACCGCCAAGTACACCGGCCTTTTTCACTGGTGTAGGTTCAACACCTTCGACGCCGTTTTCTTTCTTCATTTCGGTGGTTGCAAAGAAAATTTCGCGTAACTGCTTAGATTCTTTGGTCATCACCAACTTGCCAAATAAACGCGCTTCTGTGGCATAACCTTTTGTGCTGCTGTCAAGGCCCGCTTCAATACTATCGATGATATACATCGGTGCCGGATAGTTACCTTTAGTTTTTGCTAAGGTCGCCTCACGTGCTTTACGGAACATTATCTTGCGACCAAGCCCCGTGTTCTCAAGCATTTTATCGCTGACAGATTTTTTAGCCTCATGCTTAGTTTTAGCTTTACCTGCGTACTGAATCGCAACATCCATCAAAATAGAGTGCGGTACCATGTCATCAACAATGCCATATTTTTTAGCTTGTTTAGCGCGCGCAGGGGCGCCAGTAAGCATCATCTTCATCGCTTGCTGCACACCAATCAGTTTTGGTAAGCGCTGCGTACCACCACTACCTGGCAACAAACCAAGCTGTACTTCAGGTAAACCTAATTGGGTTTTGCTACTGTCACTACAAATGCGGTAGTTACAAGCCAAAGCTAATTCTAAACCGCCACCAAGTGCCGGGCCGTGAATCGCAGCTACAAAAGTTTTATTCATCGCTTCAATACGGTCGAATATTTGCTGACCACCTACGGATAAAGTTTCGGCGTCTTCACTCGACTGACAAGCGGCTAGCATTGAAACATCCGCACCTGCTACAAAGGAATCTTTTTTACCGCTAGCAACCACCACGCCTTTAATACTGCTATCTTGCTCAATATCGTCTAGCAAGCCAGAAATTTCATCACCAAAGTTGGCTTGCAAGGTGTTCATGGATTCATTTGGCACATCCATGGTCAGGATTGCGATGCCGTCTTCTCTCTTATCTAAAGTAAATACGCTCATTATTCTGTCTCCACAATCATAGCTGCACCTAATCCACCCGCGGCACATGCGGTCAACAGCCCCGTGCCACCTCCACGACGATTTAAGTCATTTAACATTTGCGTAATCATTCGGGTACCGGTTGCGGCAAATGGGTGTCCGTAAGCGAGTGAGCTACCCATTTGATTAAATTTATCCATATCAATTTCACCAGTCGCTTTATCTCGCCCCAGTTTTTCTTTTGCAAACTTGTCACTTGCAAACATTTTTACATTGGCTAATGTTTGCGCAGCAAAGGCTTCGTGCATTTCAATTAGGGTTAAGTCAGACAAGCTCATACCAGCGCGCTCTAAGGCCAAAGGCGATGCATAAGAAGGCCCCATCAACATATCTTCATGAACGCCAATCGCAGCAAATGCATAGCTCTTAATGTACCCTAAGGGTTGATAGCCAAGCGCTTTAGCTTTGCTTTCACTCATCATAATAATTGCAGAGGCACCGTCGGTTAGAGGCGTTGCGTTTGCAGCGGTAACGGACCCATATTTTTTATCGAATACCGGGCGTAATTTTGCGTATCCTTCGAGCGTAGAGTCAAAGCGCACGTTGTTGTCACGTGAAAACGCGCCTTTGTAAGGTTCGGCATAGGCGGTCATAACTTCGTTATCTAGGTTACCGGCTTCCCAGTTCTGAGCTGCGCGCGAATGTGAGCGGTGGGCGAGTGCATCTTGATCTGCTCTTGATATACCGTGGGTCTTTGCCATTTGCTCGGCTGTTTGCCCCATCGACAATCCCGTAGAATACTCTGCAACTGCAGGTGGTACTGGCATTAAATCCGATACACCAAGTTTTTTGAAAATATTCACTTTTTGACCAAGGGTCTTAGCTTTTTGCAGGTCAACTAATGCTCGTGCTAATTTTTTTGATACGCCAATAGGTGATACAGACGTTGAATCTGCACCGCCCGCGATACCGACTTCAATATTACCGACCATCATCGACTCAAGGACGTTAACCGTCGACTGAAAACTTGTCGCACAGGCTCTTGATACACTATACGCATCGGTATGAACACCCATGCCTGTGCCTAAAACAACTTCACGCGCTATGTTTGGCGCTTCTGGCATTTGCACTACTTGACCATATACCACTTGCTCGACAATGGCTGGGTCGAGATCGTTGCGCAGCATCAGTTCGTTTACCACCATTTTGGCCAAATCAACGGCTGGGACACCGTGAAAATACGTAGCCATTTTAGCAAAAGGCGTACGTAAGCCTGCTACAACGGCAATCCGGTCTCCGGATTGAGTTTTCAAATTCTGTTTATTCGACATTGTGTTTCCTCAATTGTAACCCTAGCCAATAATCTGGTCAGACCACATAATTGTGTCAAAGTGCGCCCATAAACGCAAATTTATCCAATAGTGCCCATAAATAGCCCTATAGCATAGCGTATATTAGGCAAAAAAATGACATTGATGCTTATTTTTTAACCACCCAGACCAATTTGTCTGTCGTGCAGCCCATAAAGCGAACTCATCGCATTTTTTTGAGTCACATGTGAGTTAGTTACGTAAGCTAAATGACACTAGGTCAACAAAAGGGGGCGGCAATTTGTGAAAGCGTTATTTTCAGAAATTTAAGTTGTCATAGATGCTTGTTTTTTATCAACATCGTCCTTATATCTTGGCTACATCTGGCTTTTTTAATCGTTCATTTAACACAGGTTGCTACATGGCAGTTAATCAAATAAAAGAACTCTTAGCGCATCTTAATTCTCAGGTGATTGGTCAAACTGAGCTAACCCAAAGTATTGTAATTGCGCTGTTAGCCGACGGTCATATATTAGTAGAAGGCCCACCTGGACTAGCAAAAACTCGCGCAATCAATTCCCTATCAGACGGTATAGAAGCCAATTTTCATCGCGTACAGTTTACCCCTGACTTGCTTCCAGCAGACTTAACGGGCACTGATATTTACCGTCCGGAAACGGGTGAGTTTATTTTTCAAGAAGGCCCCTTATTCCATAATTTAGTATTGGCTGACGAAATAAACCGAGCCCCTGCGAAAGTCCAATCTGCACTATTAGAGGCAATGGCCGAGAGACAAATAACGGTAGGCAGTAAAACTTATTCTTTGCCCGAGCTATTTTTAGTTATGGCAACACAAAACCCATTAGAGCAAGAAGGTACCTATCCATTACCTGAAGCTCAACTCGACCGCTTTTTGATGCACATCGAGATTGATTACCCAAACGCCGATACTGAACTTAAAATCCTTAAACTCAACCGAGGGGAAACTCTCGACGAAATTAACCACGCACTCGCTAAGACTGTGGCAAAGTTGTCTCAGCAAGATATAAAAGCAGCTCGCAAGTCAATTTTAGAAATCCATATGTCGGATGCAATAGAAAATTATATTGTTCAATTGATAATGGCAACCCGCCAACCACAAGCATATTCACAACAACTAAAAGAGTGGATTGAAATTGGCGCAAGTCCAAGAGCAACGATTGCACTAGAGCGCTGCGCGCGAGCTCATGCATGGTTACATAAACGTGACTTTGTAAGCCCTGAAGACGTGCAGGCAGTATTGCATAATGTGTTGCGTCATCGCTTAATATTAAGTTACCAATCACAAGCGCAAGGTATTGATAGTAATAAAGTGATCACTGAAATTAGTCAGCTGGTACCCATTCCCTGAGCGCTTAGCGTTTAGTCATTTGAGATAACGATTACATGAACGCTGTCGCCGCAATGCTCACAAAATTAAAAAGCAATGGTATTGAGTTAGCCATGCCAGAGCTCGTACGGTTTAAATCATTGGCACAAATGCTGTCGCTAGCGCCAAAGCATAAGGCAGCTAGTCAACTTGCAGGTGCTGAGAAGTCGTTATTCAAAGGTCGAGGAATGGAGTTTGATGAGGCGCGCCACTATCAGCCTGGGGACGATATTCGCAGTATAGATTGGCGCGTGACCGCGCGCACTGGAAGAACTCACACCAAGATATTTCGGGAAGAGCGAGAGCGCCCCGTGTTTGTGTTTTTAGATTTAACTTCCAGTATGCAGTTTGGTACACAACTTCTATTTAAATCTGTACAAGCGGCCCACGTCGCAGCGCTGATTAGCTGGGCTACTGTCGCCCGTGGAGATAAGCTTGGCGGCATTATATTTAACGAAGACAAAGATATTGAACTGAAGCCTCGAGCGCAAACAAAAAGTGCGCTACATTTGCTAAACTCTGCTCTGGAAATGCAAACTTCATCGCTGGATAAACTAAATAACCAAGACAATCCAAATAACGATAAACAAAGCCCAGAACAGGCTTTTTTAAATGCGCTTCAACGTATGCACTTTTTAGCTAAACCGGGTAGCCTAATTCATATCATTACCGATTGTCAGCATTTACAAAGCGAACACTTTGCACTTTTAGGCGATTTAACTCGCCACTGCGAAGTACAAATTAACCTTATCCAAGACCCCTTTGAGCGGGCGCTTCCTGAAACGAACACGCAACAAGCTCTTAGCGTAACCGACGGCCACCAGCGTGGGAGTATTATGGTGGGTGTTGAGGCGCAAAACCTCAGCTATCGCGAACAACAAGATGCACGACGCAAAGCGCTCAAACATGAGCTAAACAAAGCACGTATTCAGCCACGCTTAATTGACGCTGGCTTACCGCTAGACGAACAGCTCAGTGCACACAAACGCGGTTTTGAGCTGGGAGAGCTGCTATGAACCCCTTAGACCAACTTGCCGACATTCGCTTACCCGAGGACCCATCATACTGGCCTTTGGCATTAGGTTATTGGTTAGTAGCAGGCCTAACTTTATTGATTATCGCATCGACGATTATTTTGATACGTAAGCGGCAAAAACGCCTAGCATGTCGTAATGAGAGTTTGCAGGTGCTCAACAGTATCGCTGTCGATGATTCTCGCGCTTACCAGCAAATCCATCATGTGCTTAAAACAGCCACCGCAAACTATGCAAAACAGCAAAGTGAGCTTGATGTGCTGCAAGTACATGGGGATAAATGGCAACAGATGTTGCAAACACTCTACTCTGGACGAGAGAAAGAACAAGTATGCTCGCCACTTTGCGCTCTATCTAAATGGCAATATGATCAACGCGTTGATATCGCTCCTACAGACGTTATAAAGGTCGCGGCGCAAGCATGGATTAAAGATGCTCTACCGCCCAAAAAAGGAGCCTTTGATGTTTGAGTTTGTATGGCCGTGGGTATTTGTATTATTGCCGCTCCCTTATTTAATAAGGCGATTTACACCACCTAAACGCAGTGCACAAAATGCAGCGCTTCGTGTACCTACCATGCAGTATTTGAGCAAGACTGAAAGCAAAAACACTGGACAAAATCGCGCAGCGTTGGTGTTAGCTTATATTACATGGGCTCTACTCGTTGGTGCAGCCGCGAAACCCCAATGGCTAGGTGAAGCCGTTGCCATCCCTAACGAGGGACGCGATCTGATGATAGCAGTCGATTTATCTGGCAGTATGAAACAGGCCGATATGCTTATTCAAGGCCGCGAAGTTAACCGATTGTCGATGATAAAGTATGTTCTAGCAGATTTCATAGAACGCCGTGTAGGTGACCGTTTAGGACTTATACTGTTTGCCGACACCGCTTATTTACAGGCACCGCTAACCTTTGACCGCAGCACTATTAAAACTTTGCTAGACGAATCGGTAATTGGTTTGGTAGGTGAGCGCACCGCGATAGGCGATGCAATTGGCCTCGCAGTGAAACGCTTCAATGAAAAAGAAAAATCGAATCGAGTATTGGTCCTACTTACTGACGGTCAAAACACCGCAGGTAACATTACGCCAGAACAAGCTCTCTCGTTAGCAAAAGCAAACAAGGTTACCGTTTACACCATTGGTGTGGGCGCAGACGAACAAATCGTAAATAGCTTTTTTGGCCAGCGCACTATTAATCCTTCGCAAGATTTAGATGAAAAGATGCTAAGTAATATTGCCCGTGAAACAGGTGGACAATATTTCAGGGCACGCGATACACAAGAGCTAGTCAATATTTATCAGATGCTCGACAGCCTTGAGCCAGTAGAAGGTAATCCACAAAAAATGCGTCCGCAGAGTGCTTTATTCTACTATCCTTTAGCGGCCGCCATGGCATTGATCTCGCTGAGTATATTCGGTGCAAGCATAGTTACCGGCTTTAAACGCATGCCAAGCCAACCATCAACAACGGTGGAGAAAACCGATGTTTGAGCATTTTCATTTTTTACGCCCACTTGTCTTGCTGCTAATACCTGTCACGGTCGCTTTGGTTTGGATATGGATGCGTTTGAAACTTGCCAGTAGCCATTGGCAATCTATTATCCCCACTCACTTACATCAGCGTTTAATTAGCTCAGCAGGCAAGCAGCAAAGTCGGCAATCTTTTATTCTGTTGATGTTTGCTTTTGCCATTGCTTGCATTGCAGCAGCTGGTCCTGCTTGGGAAAAACTGCCACAACCTGTATATCAAACTAACTCAGGTCGAGTTGTGGTTATGGATATGTCGTTGTCGATGCGCGCTACTGATATTTCACCCAGTCGCCTCGCTCGCGCAAAATTCAAAGCCATCGATTTGATAAAAGAAATAAACGATGGTGAGGTGGGCTTAGTGGCCTATGCTGGCGAAGCATTTATGATTAGCCCGCTAACAGAGGATATCAGTAACTTAGAAAACCTCATTCCAAGCCTAAGTCCTGAAATTATGCCTACCGATGGCAGTAACCCAGTCAGCGGTTTAGAACAAGCTGCAGCACTGCTTGAAAATGCAGGCTACCAAAACGGCCATATTTATTGGATCACCGATGGCATTAGCCTGCCAGATGTAAAGCCAGTGAGAGATTTTATTAGCGCGAGCCAATATCAATTTTCAACGCTTATCGTTGGAACTGAAGATGCGGCACCTATTCAGCTTCTAGATGGTAGCTTATTAAAAGATGAACGCGGCGCAATTGTTATCCCTAGAGTTAATTTTACGTTTTTGGAGCAAGCATTGGCCCCTTCTAATGCACAACAAAATAAGATGACAATAGACAGTTCAGATATTCAATCTATGTTACTGAGTAGCAGTCGCATCGATGCCGTTTTAGACAAAGAAAGTCAAGAAAGTACCGGCGATGATTGGCGAGATATGGGCGTGTATATTGTATTGTTAATCTTACCTATCGCGCTACTATTCTTTCGCAAAGGCTTTTTATTTTGTGTTCTCGCTTTTTGTTTGCTTCCCCTCACGCCAAATATTGCGTTTGCCCAAGCTGCAAATTCACAGAGCCAAGCAAGCTACCCAACCGAGCAAGCGCCAACTAACGAAAACCGCTTTTTAGCAGGAGCTAAATCGTTATTTTTAAACAGCAACCAAAAAGGCCAACAAGCTTTTGAGGCTCAACAATATGAGCAAGCAGAACAAGCTTTTGATGATACAAAATGGCGAGCAGCTGCGGCTTACAAAGCAGGCAACTACGAAAATGCCTTGGCTTTGTATCAGCAAAGCGAAGGCTTAGAGAGTATTTACAATATTGGTAATACCTATGCACAAATGGGCGAATTACAAAAAGCTATTGATAGCTATGAAAAGGTTCTGCAGTTAGCGCCTGACTTTGCCGAAGCTCAGCGTAATAAAGAAGTATTAGAGGAGTTGCTAGAACAACAACAAAATCAAGAACAAAACCAGCAGCAAAATGATCAAAACAATGAACAAAACAGCGAGCAAGATTCTGATAATCAACAGCAACGAGATCAACAACAAGATAGCGAACAAGGGCAGCCGCAAGACACAAATCCCTCTGATCAAAATCAAGACCCATCACAAGAATCTGAGCAGCAGGACCAAAACCAGCAAGAACAAGAGCGCCAAGAGAACCAAGAGCCTTCAGAGCAAAGTGGGCAGCAACAAAATCAAAATAACGAAGGTCCAGAACAAGATCAGCTAAGTCCGCCGGACCAAGAGCAGCAGCAAAGCGAAGGCGCTGAAGGCGAAAATTCAGAGCAAGAAATGCAGCCAGTGCAGGCTATAGACCAAAGCGAGCTCACTCCAGAGGAAAGAGAACAAATGCAAAGGCTGCAAACCTTAATGAATAAGGTACCTGACGACCCAGCTTATTTGCTCCAGCGCAAAATGTTAATAGAATCACAGCGTCGCAAGCAATATGGGCCGCCGACCAATAATCAGCAGGAGTGGTAATGAGAATTTTATACTGGTCACTGTGTTTAATTTTAAGTAGCGTTGTGCATTTTGCATACGCAGACGTTACTGAGTTGAGCGCGACAATAGACAAAAACCCTATGCTATTGGACGAATCAGTCACCCTGCAAGTTGTTGCAATAGGCGGTGCTGACCGAGACGCGATTGATTTTTCAGTATTGACCCAAGACTTTAGGGTGGGTCAGCCTTCGGTTAGCCAATCTACGCAAATTGTTAATTTTGATCGCACCACGAGTACAACCTGGACCTTGCAGCTTTTACCCAAAACTGATGGTATAAAAACAATACCTAGCTTTTCTATTGATGGCCAAACCACCGATGAAATTAGACTCAGCGTGCTTCCTGCAGGCCAAGGCACACGGTCCCAACCCCGCGATTACTTTGTGACAAGCTCATTACAAAAAGACTCGGTATATCTTCAGCAACAAGTGCAATATCAAGTTAAAGTCTATTTATCTAAAAATATTCAGCGGGGCAGTTTATCCGAACCAGTTTTAGATGGCGCAGTCATTGAACAACTGGGTGAAGATAAAGAGTATCAAGAGATTGTGAACGGTGTACGTTACCGAGTAATTGAACGTAATTTTGCCATACTTCCCCAAGCAAGTGGTAGCTACTCCATCGACGGACCGGTGTTTCAGGCTGAAGTATTGTCAAACACGAGTGATACCTTTGCGTTTTATAACCGCAGTAAAACTATTAGCCGGATGGCACCTCAACAAACTCTTAATGTACTGCCTATTCCTGAGAATTATCAATACACCTGGTTACCCAGCGAACAAGTGCAACTCGATGAACAGTGGCAAGGCGTTAGTGGAAATGAGTTTATTCAAGGTGAGCCCATAACGCGAACGGTGACACTGACCGCTTTAGGGTTGATTGAAGAACAGTTGCCACAAATAGAAGCGCAGTATCATCCAAGCTTTAAAACCTATCCGGAACAGGCCGAAAAGGCGAGCGTACAACAAAATAATCGCCTTATTGCCCAGCTCGTACAAAACACCGCTATTATTCCAAGTAATGTCGGCACTTATGTGCTGCCTGAAATATCGGTACCTTGGTTTGATGTAAATAGTGGAGAGACCCGCTTTGCAGTGCTCCCGGCAAAATCGGTAACGGTAGTTGCGCCAGTTAGTACAACGAGTTCTGATGCGCAGAATCTCCCTAATACAAGCAGCAATCAGCAAGACCGCGCTCTTACTAGCGAAAATGCACAGGATAGTTATGAACCCGCATTGTTCCCAGTTTTAATATTGGGTTTGGATGCAGCGCATCTCATCCTACTGCTAATGATTGTTATTTTAATACTGATGCTAATGACCAAGCGCAAAGCAAATACTGCAACAACTCACATGCAAGACTCGAATCTACACCCTTCTTCTAATAGTGAGGCGCAGGCGTGGCTTGCATTAGGTCAAAGCATAGACAACAGAGACCTCGTAGCCATGCAAAGCCACCTTCGGTCATGGCTTAGTTTTATCATCAATACACATGTGCAGTCTGTAAATAATACGCTTCTCAGTTTAGGTGCGTCAGATGCTGCCGATGCCTTTAATCAAGCTCTTGCAAGTCAGTATTCTAATTCTGATGAGAGTTTTAATGGGGATGAACTGAAGCAGTCTTTAGGCCGAGTAAGAGAGCAACACAATAGACGTGGCCATCAATCTCATACTAATATGTACCCAATTAGCTAACAAAACATAGGAATAATAATGACTAAAAAGCCCCTATTTGCTCTATCTGCAGTCTGTCTAGCGGTGACCTTAAGCGCTTGTAGCCCTGCTCCTCAAAATACACAAAACCTAAGTGAAAGCGCAAATACCTCGGCCACGCAAAGCCAAGTGCCCGACACTGAGTCAGCACGTTTGGCTAAGTTTTTTGCTGACTCATTTGAGCAAGATTTAAAACGCTCGCCGATGTTTCAAAGCCGTTTAGGATACAAGTGGGATTATGGCAAATGGAATGATGTCTCACCTCAAGCAGATGATGAGTCTCGGGCAATCATGGAAGCAAGACTCGAACAGGCGCAAGCCTTCGACATCTCGCAGTTGTCTGAGCAAGAGCAATTAAGCTTGCAACTGTATCAGGCTAATTTAAATCGCCAAATTGCAAACGATGAGTTTAGGCTAGAGCGTTACATCATGCATCAATTTAGCGCTTGGCACACAACCGTTCCTAGTTTTTTGATTAATATCCACCGTATTTCGTCTTATGAAGATGCAGAGGCGTATGTCGAAAGATTGCGCGGCGTGCAGCCTTTATTTAAACAAGTCATCGAGCAATTAAAATTACGCCAAGAAGCGGGCGTATTCCCACCGCAGTGGGCGTATGACCAGATGATTCAAGCGGCGTCTAATGTCATTCAAGGTAATCCATTTGAAGAAAGTGTAGATGACTCCACTATTCTTGCTGATTTTAAAGGAAAACTAGATGCAATTGGGTTAAGTAATGCTGAACAAGGTGGATTAATCGCCAATGCCAATAAAGCACTGACTGAAAGTGTGAAACCTGCTTATTTAGAGTTGATGTCAGAGCTGACAAAGCAACGCGCCTACAGCCCAGAGGGTGACGGTGTTTGGCGCTTACCCAATGGCAAAGCGTGGTATCAGAATCGCTTAGAATGGTTTACCACTACGGATTTAACCGCCGAGCAAGTGCATCAAATTGGCTTAGAAAATGTTGAGCGCATTCATAATCAGATGCGTGACATCATGAAGCAAGTAAACTTTGAAGGCGACTTGTCTGAGTTCTTCACCTTTATGCGCGAAGATGACCAATTTTATTACGAGAATACCGAAGAAGGTCGAGCACGTTATTTAGCAGAAGCAAAACAATATATTGATGTTATGGAAGATAAGATCCCTGAGTACTTTGGACTAGTACCAAAAGCCGATATGATTGTTAAACGCGTTGAAGCCTTCAGAGAGCAATCTGCCGGTAAAGCATTTTATCAATCCCCGTCAAAAGACGGTAGCCGACCCGGTACATATTACGCAAACTTATACGACATGCGTAGTATGCCTACCTATCAAATGGAAGCGCTCGCCTATCATGAGGGTATTCCTGGGCATCACATGCAGCGCTCGATTGCACAAGAGTTAGATGGCATTCCTGAGTTCCAGAAGTACGTTTCCTTTACCGCATACACCGAAGGTTGGGGACTGTACACCGAAGAACTTGCCAAAGATATGGGCTTTTATGAAGACCCCTACTCTGATTTTGGCCGCTTAGCAATGGAACTATGGCGGGCATGCCGTTTAGTTGTTGATACCGGTATTCACGATATGAAATGGTCGCGCGAGGAGGCTATTGAGTATTTAATTGAAAATACTCCTAACCCGCAAAATGACGCGGTGAAAGCTATTGAACGCTATATCGCCATGCCAGGTCAGGCGACCGCTTACATGATTGGAAAACTGAAAATCATGGAATTACGCGAAGACGCCAAACAAAGACTCGGTGACAAGTTTTCATATGCTGGATTCCACGACCAAATATTAATGTACGGCCCCATACCACTTAATATTTTAGAAGCCAAAATAAACGAATGGGTTGAGCAAACATTGGCTGAATAAACAAGGCTAGCCAAAAGAAAAAGGGGTCAGTGTTAATTAAAATCGTTATTGAGATTTTAATTAACACTGACCCCTTTTTCCTACCCCTCTTTTTTGTTTTTATTTCGGTATTAGTTAGCTTAGTACTCAAAAGCTCCAATATCGGCAGCTATCCCCATTGGCCGTGGTGCACCGGTGATATCCTCAAAGCTATTTAACTTATCGGTTCCGGCATCAATCGCTGGTGATGAAGGCATCACGTTAAAGTCAAAATTGAGCTTATCAACAAACTGCGGCACCTCATAAATACTATTCGTCGTCAAATTAAGCTTGTCATCGCTAGTAAAGGCACCGTCTTTCACAATGATGTTATGACTGATATCTAAGTTTTGGCTCTGATACTCAATAAACGCTGACTCCCCTGCTGCCACTTGAATGATGTTGTTATACATTCTAACGTTTTTAACATTACCCAGCGCTATTTCACCATCGATTTCAGGATGTTTGCCATTGCTATAGCTGACGTTATGCACTACATCAACATTGTCGCTAGCGTACAAATTAATACCTTTGCCACCATTGTTGTAAGTCAGGTTATTTTCAATCAAGGTTCGTCCCGAATACTCACCCGACAAGCCGTCATTTAAGTAACCTTGATCTATGGCTAAAGCGTCAATGATGATGCCATTACCGTCGGTAAATGAATCGGCTAACTGTGGGTCGTTACTGGCAAAAAACTTAAAGTAATTGTAGTTCTCGTAACTAGTGTTGCCGGTGATCACGGTACGATAATTTTGCGTGTCGTCGTCGTGATTGTGGTTTTCCCATACCGAGATGCCGCTTGGTGCCCATACGTTATAATAAGCGTTGTTATGTACTAAGTTATTTTTAATCAACATATAATCAGCACGCTTCATGGCAATGCCGCCCGCAGACATATTATAAATATGGTTATCTTCAATAATTAAGTGATGGGGAAAGAAGTAATCATCCCCCTCGCGGCGTGACTCAGAGCCAATTCCTACTCCTACTAAACCTTCGCTATACCAGTTTGCTTGGCGTTTTTGCTCAGCCTCTTCAGGCGTGAGAGTAGCCGCAAGACCACTGATATTTAACCCCTTAACGCGAACATAAGAGGCACCATTTAGCACCACGCCGTAAGGCCCTCTTACCACAAAGTTTGCAGTACCTGTTTCAAAGGCTTCGATGCTTATCCAGTTGTCGCTAGTCCCAGTACGAGTCAAGTCAATCATTGTACCGTACGCACCTGAGTCGTAGTCGCCTGGCATAATAATCAGACTGTCACCGGCATTGAGCTTATCGGCGCCAAATTGTGGTGTTTTAAAAGCCGTTGCGCTACTTAAGCCGTCGTTACTGTCATCGCCTTGTGAGGAAACATAATAATCAGTTCCGCCGCTGCGAACATATTCAATATTGTAGGCAACGTCTGCAGGTGGTGGTGCGACTTCGCCTTGTTCAACACGTTCAACAACTGAGCGATTGATACCATACCCCAGTTCAAACCAACCTGTGCCAACCTCATCTGTTTTGCCGCGCTCACCTTGCTGCTCTCCCGCACTGCTATTAACGACTAAATTATCAAAGTAAAAAGCGTTATCTGGGTTACTATCATTGTTGGCGTCATAGCCTATAAAAAACTGAATAGAGGCAATATCGGTAATACTTGCGCTATTAAAATCGGTTGCACGCAGTGTGATTGTTGTCCACTCATTAGGTGCATAGGTATTGTAATGTGCGCCAATGTCGTTACTCGATTCATCGCGTAGATATACCCAAAAGCTTTGACCCTCATCAGCCTTTACATCAAAACTCAAACTTTCAAAATCATTCACGCTAAACGCAGACTCCAACACCATGCCTGCAACACTGTCCCATCGATTTTGCGGATCTCCCGCGTTTAACTCAAACTTCATGGCGTAGCCAAGCACAACGGGGTTATCCGCTTGTGTTCTTAAGATACTCACAGAATCTTGGTTGTAACCTACTTCGGTCCATCCATTACCTTGTGCATCAACCTTACCTCGCTGCACATTGTATTGCTTAGCCCCATCGCCAATAGTCAAATTGTCGAAGTAAAAGATATTTCCGCTGTGTTGGTCATAATCCGCGTCATTTCCAATGAAGAACTGCACGCTTGCAATGTCACCGGCGCTAATTGCACCAAAGTCACTGGCAGTTAAGGTCACTGTAGCCCACTGGTCACTCGCATAGGTATTGTAATGAGCGCCTAAATCCTGATTATTTGCATCACGTAAATACACCCAATAGCTTTGCGGAGTTTGCGCTTTGATTTCAAAACGTAGCTCGCTGAACTCAGTTGCAGCAAGGGTTTGTTCAAGGGCCACTCCCGACACACTGTCCCAACGGTTTACGGTAGTGCTTGGAAGTGTTGTTTCAATCACATAATCTTCTTGCGGCTCAAGCGAGACAATATAGTCTTCAACAGCGGGAACTGTCTCTACCCGGGCAGGAAACTCTATAGTGCCATACTTTAAGAAGTCATCGGCACTGCGGCGGCGCTTCCAAAGAGGGGTTGGCTCATATATGCGATGAGTATTCGGCGCAATTAACGCCAAATGAGCATCGACTCTATCGAGCTTTAATCTAGTTAAGCTAGTACTTGGATCTGACGTAGTTTGAAACATCACGTGAGGCTGGTTCACATAGTCAGGGGCAATTACATCCCAAAATGCGTTAATGCGCGCATAGTCAGCACTTGGCCCATAAGAAATAAGCGCATAGGCATTTGACTCATCGGCCCATTGGCTTACCTTGGCAATTACATAGCGTAAATCGTCAACATGGCGCTGATACCAATACGAATTACTATCGATATCTTCCCAATATGCAACCCAAGGTGCTATACGCACAACATTTGCGTTGCTGTTACTGATGAGGGTTTTTATGTAGCCTTCATAAGCGCTTTCGTTTGCCTTCATGTGTTCAATATCGTAAATATCGACATAAAAATCGACACCAACGAATGCTTCATTGTTGTCTGTGTAAACCGCTTGAGCGCCTTCATCCCAAACAACAGGTCCTCGATTAGAGGCTAGGCTTTGCGTGGCAAAAAACGCAAGTACTGTAATTAATACATATTTGCTGAATATTTTGGTAACAGTATTCATATCATAATCCATATTATGCGGACCTAAACAAGCTCGAATCACTTACAAACGAAGCTCATCACTGCATTTATTTTCAATATGAGGCACTAATACACCTCTAAAACATTCGTAAAATAAATGTTAAAAAACTGTATACAGAGGGTTTTGTGTTGGCTATAAAATATTCGGAGACATGTATAATTATTTCGGCGTAGGTTTATCAAAATAGCTTTACTGCTTCATATTTTTTGTATAAATACTGAGCTAAAACACCTTAAACCCCCATTTGAGTAAACGCTTATCAATAAGAAACTAGCATTCTAGAATGCACTTTTGCATTTGCTAGCCTATACTCAGGCACAATAGTCAGATTCTAAATTGTCGAAGGGCTATAACGTCATCATTGTAGCAAACCGTGAACAAAGCTTTCTTTTCGCTTAATGCTTTAACTGCATTCTCAGTTTGATACATCTTTGTTTCTACAAATTAGTTTGATGCCAATAAGAAGCGCCGCTATTGCGAGTTAAACACCTTAATACAGGCACTAACTCAATCAATCGGTAAAAAAATGAGTTTATTTACCTATGCTTGGAAATAAAAACAACATGTCCTCGGTCTCTACAGATATGATGACAAAACAAAAAAGATATGAAGCCTTAGTAAGAGCATTGCACGCTGATGTTTTTCGCTATGCTGTGTGGCTTATTAAAGACCGGGCCATTGCCGAAGATGTGGTACAAGAGACCTTCCTTCGCGCGTGGAAAGCATTAGATTCATTGCAAGACGAGGCTGCTGCAAAATCATGGTTAATCACCATATTAAGACGTGAAAACGCAAGGCGTTTCGAACGCAAACAATTTGACCTTGTCGATATCGACGATGTCAGTGTGGCCGATCCTGCAGCGCCAAGCGATGGTAATATTGAAAACAGAGATTTACGTATCGCCATCGCTTCATTGAGTGAGGAATATCGAGAACCTTTAGTTTTGCAAGTAATGATGGGCTTTAGCGGTGATGAAATTGCCCAGCAGCTTGACCTTAACAAGAACACAGTTATGACGCGTTTATTTAGAGCGCGTAGCCAAATTAAAGAAATTTTGACCAAAGATAGTCATTTTGGAGCACAGGTTAATGGATGATATTACATTTCGACGTACTATTTACGTTGACCCTTTTACACAAGACCCAGAAGTCATAGAAGCGGCTAAAAACGACCCTAAAAAGCAAGCTTTTTGGGAAGAAGTGCGGGCTATGGAGTCTGCGCTAGAGCAAGCAATGGACATCCCTGTGCCAGAGGACTTAGCGGATAAATTAATCCTCCGCCAATCTATGAATGATTTTAAAGCACATAAACAACGTCGCCCTTGGTATCTGGCATTGGCTGCCAGTGTTGTTTTAGCTAGTGTGCTTACTGTTGGCGTTATTACGCAGTCAGGACACGATTTTAAATCGGACGTATTTGCTCACATGAGCCATGTAAGTTATGAGGTCAATAAAGGCGGTAATGTTGATTTAGACATGGTGAATGACAAGTTGGCTTCATACAACGGTACGGTAAGTGAAGGGCTAGGCGATATTGTATCGGCAAATTATTGCTACCTCGATTCTATCAAAAGCCTACATCTTATTATTAAAGGCGAAACCGGTTTATCCTCGTTGTTTGTGGTGCCCTCAGAAGTATCTCCAACACTCGATGGAAACTTTAGCAATGATGAATATAGTGCCACTTCCTTCCTACTTGAATCTGCTAAAGTGATCGTTGTAGGTGATAATGGCTCGCAGGTTAGCGACTTAAGCGCAAAAGCCAAACAGCTTCTGTCATTTTCTAGTTAATGTAAC
>CAZUON010000046.1:25376-31006 GCA_964621345.1 uncultured Glaciecola sp.
ACCGCGGCTCTTTGTCATTACCGCGGAGGCGGTAATCTCCCAAAACAACAGCAAATGTCAAATTCCGCTATTTATTTAAACAACTTAACTAGAGTTGGGAAGTACCGGCCTTCGCCGGTATGACCTTTGCTCGGTGCTTGTGAACACTCAAATCCACTAAATATGACGCCTCTCAAAGCTCAATTTTTGCACTTCCCTTTAGATTTACTCTCAAGCTGTTACCATATGAAAAACAATAAATAAGAGGTCTTCATGGAATTTGGTACTTACATTTCACTCGGAATCTATTTCATCGCGATGCTTGGTATAGGTTTGTATGCCTATAGAACCAACGAAGAAAGCGCATCCGGTTACTTGCTTGGCGGTCGAAAACTATCTGCCCCGGTAACTGCATTGTCTGCTGGAGCATCAGATATGAGCGGGTGGATGCTAATGGGCGTACCTGGCGCAATGTATTTATCTGGCGCTTCTTCCCTGTGGATTGTTTTTGGTTTATGTCTGGGCGCATGGCTTAATTATTTGATGGTCGCGCCGCGATTACGCGTCTTTACCGAAGTAGCAAACGATGCAATTACCCTCCCAGACTTCTTTGAAAACCGCTTTTTTGATAACACCCATGTTCTGCGCATTGTCGCATCTATAGTAATCATTGTATTTTTTACAGTGTATACCTCATCAGGCGTAGTCGCCGGTGGGAAATTGTTCGAATCCTCCTTTGGCTTAGAATATCACTGGGGCGTATTGATTACCGCGGGTGTGGTAGTTGCATATACCCTAGTGGGCGGATTCATGGCGGTATCATTAACCGACTTTATCCAAGGCTGTATTATGTTTATCGCCTTAATTTTGGTCCCTACGGTGGTAATGATGGAGCTTGGTGGCATCAACGCTACGCTTTCGGCACTGTCAGATATCGACCCTAATTTAGTGAAAATGTTCACCGATGCCAGCACCGGACAAACCTTGGGCATTGTCGCGGTTATCTCACTGATGTCGTGGGGTTTAGGTTACTTCGGACAGCCACACATTATTGTGCGATTTATGGCAATTGGCTCACTGAAACAAATCCCTGTTGCACGCCGCATTGGTATGACTTGGATGATTGTCGCGTTATTTGGTGCCGCCATGACTGGCTTATTTGGTTTAGCTTACATGACCGAGACAAAGGCCTCTATCGACGACAGTGAAACGATATTCATTGTGCTTTCACAAATTTTGTTTCACCCTCTTATTGGTGGCTTTTTATTGGCTGCAATCCTTGCTGCAATCATGAGCACAATTTCTTCGCAATTGTTGGTTACTTCAAGTTCATTAACACGTGATATCTATGTGAGCTTTTTACATAAAGACGCGTCTGAAAAAGTACAAGTTCTGGTGGGGCGACTATCAGTGTTAGTAGTAGCTATTGCCGCAATCGTATTAGCGTTTGGCGAAAATCAAACTATTTTGTCATTAGTAAGTCACGCTTGGGCTGGATTTGGCTCTGCGTTTGGTCCCCTTGTGCTATTCACTCTATTTTGGCGTAACATGACTCAAAAAGCAGCTATTGGCGGTATTCTATCGGGCGCAATTACAGTACTTATATGGATTTATGTGCCACTTAGCAGTGACCCAAATAGTATTTTTAATACCATGTACGCAATAATTCCTGGGTTTTTAGCATCTTCTGCCGTTATATACATATTAGGTTCGATTTTTCCTCCGAAAAACGAAAAAATATCGGCGCTGTTTGACCAATACAAACTGCAATTGAAAAACGAAAACTTTGGGAATGAGTGATTTTATAAATGGCTTTTTTTGCTGCCCGCCAGCCAATATTAGATGCAGATAAAAACCTGTATGGATATGAGTTACTGTTTCGAAGTAGTATGGAAAATGCATTTCCAAACGTCGACGAAGAAAAAGCCACGTCTAAAATGATTGAAGGTCTATACCTAGATTTAGGTTTAGACCGCATCGCCTCCGACAAACTTGCATTTATTAACTTCACAAAATCTTCAGTTTTAGAGGGTCATCCAACTCTGTTGCCGGCTGAAAGAGTGGTAGTTGAAATTCTCGAAAGCGTTCAACCTAGTGATCAAATCTATTCGCAGATGAAAAAAATGCATGTGGATGGCTATATCTTGGCGTTAGACGACTTCATTCATAACCCTCATTGGGAGCGTTTTTATCCGCTTTGCCAAATTATTAAGGTGGACTGCCTTGATATAAGCGAGGAACAACTTAACGAGATTGTTGAGGTACGTAACCGCCATCCACACATTCGCTTACTTGCAGAAAAAGTGGAAAATAATGAGGTGTTCGAGCAATACAAAGCGATGGGCTTTACCTTGTTTCAGGGCTATTTTTTCAGTAAGCCCGAGGTAATCAAAAGTGTGTCACTTAATTCCTCGCAATCGCTGCTAAGCGCGGTGTTGAGGGAGGTCACAAAAGAAGAGCCCAAGGCCAACGAAATAGCAAAATTACTTGAGCTTGACCCTGGTTTGTCTTTTAAACTACTTAGGTACGCTCAGTCCCCTTATTTTCAAAGAAGAAACAAAGTCGACAGCATAAAACAAGCCGTTGTGATGCTCGGTAAAAAGGAGTTAGAACGCTTTATTACGTTACTTTTTGCTGCAACCTTTGGTGAAGCGAAACCTAATGAATTAATTCGCCTATCGATGCAAAGAGCAAAGTTCTGTGAACTTTTTGCCCAACAAACAACATTTAAAAACAAGCTATCTTCCGCATTCTTAGTGGGAATGCTCTCATTGTTAGATGCCATGTTAGATGCAAACTTAGCAACAGTGATAAGTCAATTACCCCTCTCTGCAGACATAAAAGTTGCCCTGGTAAGACATCAAGGTTGGCTGGCCGACTGTATAAATTTATGCAAACAGTTCGAGCAGGCAAATTGGGAAGGCATGGTACAAGCCTGTAATAAATACGAAGTCGATTATGACATCATGTTAGAGGCCTACACAGAATCTATTGTGTGGTCTGAGCAACGTTTGGATATGCTCAATCAGTGAATTATTGAAAATCGAAACGACTGGGTAGCGTTTTTTGTATGCAAACGCATGCTATTCCACTTATCAACCCTCCTATTTTCACAAGCTTATAACAAAACCGAATAATTAGTTATGAAATAGTAATTAACAAGAACAAATGATGATAAATCGTGAGCCTTAAATATGCTAAAGTTCTATGCATATAGAATATCAGTATATCTCTAAGGATCCCCTTTCACATGAACGTTGAACCCAAAACTGTTTCACACCTAAAGCAACTTGAGGCTGAAAGTATACATATTTTCAGAGAAGTTGCCGCCGAATTCGACAACCCTGTCATGCTGTATTCTGTAGGCAAAGATTCGTCGGTGTTACTGCATCTTGCGCGCAAAGCTTTTGCGCCAGGTACTATTCCTTTTCCCTTATTACACGTTGATACGACTTGGAAATTTCGTGAAATGATAGAGTTTCGCGACCGTATGGCCAAAAAGCATAATCTGAACCTTTTAGTGCACACCAACCAAGAAGGCGTGGAGCAAGGGATCAATCCATTTTCTGTTGGCAGTGCCAAGCATACCGACATTATGAAAACCGGTGCGCTCAAACAAGCCCTCAATCATTACAAATTCGATGCTGCTTTTGGCGGTGCAAGACGCGACGAAGAAAAGTCCAGAGCAAAAGAGCGTGTATATTCATTTAGAGATGAGAATCATCGCTGGGACCCTAAAAACCAGCGGCCTGAGCTGTGGAATATATACAACTCGCAAATTGATAAAGGCGAAAGCATCCGTGTTTTCCCAATGTCTAATTGGACTGAGTTAGATATATGGCAGTACATTTACATGGAAGGTATTGAAATCCCATCGCTGTATTTATCGAAGCCTCGCCCTGTTGTAGACAGAGACGGCGTACTGATAATGGTAGATGACGACCGCATGCCTCTTGAAGAAGGTGAAACGCCAGAAATGAAATCGGTACGTTTTCGTACCCTAGGCTGCTATCCACTCACCGGCGCAGTTGAGTCAACAGCGAGTACCTTACCTGAGGTTATTCAAGAAATGCTGCTAACCAAAACATCAGAGCGCCAAGGGCGCGTAATTGACCACGATTCTTCAGGCTCGATGGAGAAGAAGAAAATGGAGGGGTATTTTTAATGACTGAAAATATTGTATGGCATCAACACACCGTAAATAAAAAGACTCGCGCAGCATCACTGGGCCAAAAGCCTAGTGTGATCTGGTTAACTGGTTTATCGGGCTCAGGCAAATCGACACTTGCCAATTTACTAGAGCGTAAGTTACACGAACAATCTCACCATACCTACTTACTCGACGGCGACAATGTTCGCCATGGTCTATGCGGCGATTTAGGTTTTGATGACAAAGCTCGCGTGGAAAATATCCGCCGCATCAGTGAAGTCGCCAAACTCTTTGTCGACTCAGGCTTAATTGTTATTACCGCATTTATATCGCCCTTTAAAGCTGACCGCCGTTTTTGTCGCTCATTATTAGAACAAGGTGAATTTGTAGAGGTGTTTGTTGATACACCCATTGAAGTGTGTGAGCAACGCGACCCCAAAGGTTTGTATAAAAAAGCCCGTCAAGGCGACATAAAGCACTTTACCGGTATTGACTCGGCATACGAAGTACCCGAGTCTGCCGAAATTCATTTGAGCTATAAAGACGAAGCCCCTGAAGAAACCGCGGAACGCCTTTACAACATGCTAAAAGAAAAAGGCTATGTATCATGAGCAATAACTTCGAAATTACCCAAACACTGGTCGATAGTGTTGTAAAAATTAGCGAAGAAGCTGGTGCGAAAATAATGGAAATTTACGCTAAAGATTTTGACATTTATGAGAAAAATGACGCGTCACCGCTAACCGAAGCTGATTTGGCTGCACATTTGCATATTTTAGAAAGTTTAAATCGCGTTTCTGACTTACCGGTATTGTCTGAGGAATCGGCCAATATCAGCTGGGAGACTCGTAAATCTTGGAGCCGCTACTGGCTCGTTGACCCACTTGATGGCACCAAAGAGTTCATCAAAAAGAATGGTGAATTTACCGTCAACATCGCGCTGATTGAATACGGCGAACCGACCTTAGGTGTCGTTCATGCACCAGTGCTAGATACCACCTTTGTTGGCTGGGTAGGCAACGGCGCATTTAAAACCGAAAAAGGTTCACGCAAAACGATAACAACAAAAGCCCACCAAACCGGTGACGTATGGCAAGTCGTTGGAAGCCGTTCGCATCAAAGCCCAGAAATTAACAAGGTCCTTGACGCCTTAGGCGGCGAGAATAAGCTCATCGCAATGGGCAGCTCCCTAAAACTATGCTGCGTTGCCGACGGCACTGCCCACGTATATCCGCGCGTTGGCCCTACCAGTGAATGGGATACGGCAGCGGCCCATGCCGTTGTGCTTGCCGCAGGTGGAAAAGTCACAGTGCTAGATGCAGATAACCCGCTTGACCCTGACGCACACCCGTTAAGATACAACCAAAAAGACTCAGTATTAAATCCTTACTTTATGGTAGCCAGTTAATATGAACAACGAAAATGAATTGTTGAAAACCGATATACTTGAATACTTGGAGCAGCACGAAAAAAAGGACCTTATGAGGTTTTTAACCTGCGG
>CAZUON010000047.1:0-30821 GCA_964621345.1 uncultured Glaciecola sp.
GATAGCTGGTAGCGGGTTGACCAAAGGTGACCACCCTTCGTACGCTTTTCGGATATGCCAACTTACACAGCACTGCATAACGTTCATATTGATAGCGCTTAAGCTTTTTCAAATGGAGTTAACTGCCTTATTAAGCGGCCTTACTAGCACCAATTTCTTCAAAATCTAGCTCTGACACAGTGGCCTCTTTGGTATAAGCAACCCAATCGATAAGTTTCATTTTGCCTTGCATGTCTTCCACCAAGGCAGAGCAATTTTCAACCCAATCACCGTCATTGATATAATGAATACCGTTTACAATATCAGATTCAGGGTGATGTATATGACCGCAAATTACGCCATCGAGTTTAAGCGCTGCCGCGCGAGATGCTATGGCGTTTTTATATCGCTTAATAGCACTGTTTGCGCCTTTAATCCGCTGTTTTATGTAGCCTGCAAGTGACCAGTAATGCCCATTTTGCCACGCACGAATGCGATTAAACCAACGATTCGCAAACAATAAAAAGTCGTAAGCAATGTCGCCTACAAAGGCGTGGAATTTGCCTAATCTCACATCACCATCGCATTGATCCCCATGCAGCACTAAGTAGCGTTTGCCGTCGGCAGTGGTGTGTACGCACTGTCGTTGAATAGCAACATCACCAAATTGCATGCCGGAGTATTTTTGCAAGGGAGCATCGTGATTCCCCGGCAAAAATACTACCTTGGTCTTGCTATGACTCAGTGCAATAATTTTATGCATGACCTCATTGTGCGTATCAGGCCAGCGAAACTGTTTGCTCATTGACCACATATCAACTATATCACCCACTAAGTAAAGTTTGTCGCAGGTCATGTTGTTGAGAAAGTGGAGCAAAAATTCTGCTTTGCAGTCTTTATTACCAAGATGAGTGTCAGAGATAAACACGCTTTTAAAATGAGGCGACTTAATCATTACAAATCCAAGAATAACTATTTCTTGGACATACAGGCTATCTTGGCTTATTGACAGTTAGTTGACAGTACGGTGAAGTTACTATGACAACATCACCAAAAACATTTTTTTTAAATGAGTCAAGCCACCAAAAAACAGCTGTAACAAAGGGTAGAATATAGTGTTTGTTCATCTTATACTCGAGAAACATTGATTTATGAATATCTAAGATATGAACAACTTAACCTCTATACTCAAGCTTATTGCTATAGAGTCTATGTTTGTCTTTTTATTGTGTGCTTCTTTTGGCGTCAGCGCCTTTAAAAAACCGCAGTACGAGCAACAAGAGATACTCGGGTCCTGGATGATTATTAATTTTTGGGCCCAATGGTGTAAGCCCTGTCGTCAAGAAATTCCGGAATTAAATCACCTCTCAGCCGTGCTTAGCCCCAGCAATGTTAAAGTCTATGGTATTAACTACGACGATATTAGCGGTGAGGAATTAGACCATGCATTGGCGAGCTTGGATATTCGATTTCCTCAGTTGGACGGGCGTCAACAAGCCTTAATCGATTTTTCTATACCTGCCGCATTACCCGCAACTTATATTGTTTCTCCTTCAGGCGAAGTCGAGGTCAGCCTGATTGGCTTGCAAAGTCAAGAAAGCATTTTGTCAGCGCTTGAGAGTGTTAACCCAAAATTTGTCAGAAATGAATTTGTGAATGAACCGCTAAAGGTTACACCTTGAAACGTTCAATCCTGTTTATTGTACTGGCTATGAGTCTCTCTTTTTTTGGTTACGCAAAGCACTCAGTGTACAACTTGAGCACGCCTGCAGGTGACCGTACTAGTTTTTCGCGAGTATTCACAGATGATGAAGGAAAGGTTTATCTTTCTTGGGTTGCGCAAAATCTAGAAAATACCGTTTCTACCTTGTTATTTGCTCAGCTTAATGAAGATGGGCACAGTTGGCAGGAGCCAATAATCGTTGCCAGTGGTAGTAATTGGTTTAACAATTGGGCTGATTTCCCCTCTGTTGTCATGAATAAAGACGCTATCACGGCCCATTTTCTGCAGAAAAGTGCGCGAGGCGCTTATGATTACGATGTAAAATTAACCTTCTCGTCGGACAGTGGAAAAACATGGCTTACGCCCTTCACCGCCCATAATGATGGCGTGGTTGCCGAACACGGATTTGTCAGCATGGTCCCTCAAGAAAACGGCAAGACACTCGTCAGTTGGCTTGACGGCAGAAATACAAAAGCGTCAATCCCTACTGACGGCCACGGTCATTCAGGCTCTATGACACTGAGGGCTGGTGTGTTTACCTCTGCGGGCGATGCAGTGAATCGGTGGCAACTTGATGATCGAGTGTGTGAGTGTTGCCAAACGAGTGCGGCTTTAACGGCAGACGGTCCTGCCGTGGTTTACCGAAATAGGTCGACTCATGAAATAAGAGATATTTTTATCACGCGCTTAATTGACGAGGTATGGACTGATCCAGTGCCTGTGAATACAGACGGATGGAAAATCTCAGGATGTCCAGTAAATGGACCCGTGATCACAGCAAAAAACGAAAATGTTGCAGTTGCTTGGTTTACCGGCAAAGATCAAATTCATCAAGTTAAACTGGCAACGTCAAATGATAGTGGGGCTACTTTTTCACGCCCAATGATCATCGCCAAAGACAATGCTTTAGGACGTCTTAGTATGGCATTGCTGGCAAACCAAGACATTGTAGTCAGTTGGGTTAAGCATTTTGCCCAAAAGACCGAGCTTATTCTTTCTCGTTATTCTTTTGAGGGTGAGTTTATAGATGACACAGTAGTAACTACTATCGACAAATCCCGACGCAGCGGGTTTCCCGTAATTACCGCTACCAATAACAGTGTGTTTGTTACTTGGACTAACCTTAAAGCTGGCCAAAAAGTAGCGCTTGCAAGAGTAGATTACTGAAATACGCTACGCTGGCAACCAAGATGAGTCAATCCTTATAATCTGGTGCCTGAGGCAAATACTCCATAGGCGAGCCACTTTGCTCTGAGCAATGAAAGCTCTCACTAAAGGGAGTAGCACTGGTAATAGGCTCATCGTCAATATAGCCTAAAGGTGCACTCGAGTTTTGACGAAGAGATGCGAGTTGCGTGGTGCAGCTACTTCTGTTTTGTGCTGCGTCTAGGCTATTTTGAGAGTGTTCAGAAAGAAAGCTACAAGCTCCTACATTCATGGTAAGTAGCGCCAATAAAGCAAGTTTCTTAATTGTTTGTATTTTTAAACAAGCAGTCATATAAAAAGCTCAAAACTTAAACTGAGTTTACATATTAGCTGTAATTACCGAGCTTTCAACTAAAAGCGTACGAATCCAACAGTTAGCAAGGTGATAAAAGTTTGGGTTCAGAAAATTTGATTTGAATTATCCACTCAATTCAAAGCACTTGCGGAAATCTGCATACGCAACAAGCCCTCAGCAATCGATGGCAGGTAAATGAATTTAAGAAGACAGTTATTAAGCGAGCATGGAACGAACATTTGGCTAATCAGTAAGTTTTAGCATATGCAAATAAAAAGGGCGCTCATTAAAATGGCGCCCCTTTCAAACTATTTAACCATAAGCTTTAGAAACGATAGCTCGCCCCTATTGTAATACGACGGTCTGGAAGGCCAACGAAACATAACAATGTATCATCCGCTACGCAGTACTGGTCAATACGTTCCTCAGTAAGGTTAACACCTTCAATACCCACGCTTAAGTTTTCTGTTACATCGTAGTTAACGCTCGCATTCAACTGGCCTCTATCAGCCGTAGTTACCGGGAAGCTTAGTGTACTACTACCACTGGTGTTAGCGCCGCCGGCAAAGTCTTGAGTGCGGAAGGCTTCACGCCATGTGTAGCGCATACGAGCTGAAAGACCGTACTTTTCATAGTACAAGGTAAAGTTGTAGGCGTTTTCTGAGAAGTCTAACAAACCTCTTGGTAAACAGATGTCTGGTCCTAGTACCGTTGCACCACGGCCAGAAGTACAGTCTTCAGCTGAACCACCAGAAAAATCCTGAATAGTATAGTTAGCCACTACACCAAAACCAGATGCCCAACCTAAATCATCTTCAAACGATGAAAGGTCATACTGAACTGCCATTTCAACACCAGTTTGCGTAGTAGTTTCAGGATCGTTGCCCGGAGTGGTTTTGTCTACACATAAACCAAGCGTATTCGGATCGCCCAATACATTTGGTATTACGATTGGGTTGAAAATACCGCCACCTGGACAGCTTGGGTCGGTTTCTCTAGCAAACCCACCAGTAGTTGTGTCGGAAGGCACTAGTAAAGCTCCCTCGAAATCTACCCCAAATATATTCGTACGCTCTTTTCTAAAGTAGCCAATGCTCACTACCGCAGACTCTGCAAAATACCATTCAACACCAATATCATATGAGGTTATTTCTTCTGGCTCGAGTCCAGGGTTACCTAATGCAATTACCGAGTTTTCTTGAGTATCGCGAGTAAAACCAGTACCTAGTTGGTTAAAACCAGGACGTCGTATATCTTCGCTATAACCTAAACGAACCAGTACATCATCGTGTGGTGTAACCACTAAGTTAAAACGTGGGAGGAAGAAACTATAATCACCGCTGGTTGTTGCTAAGTCGCCGTCTGGATTAAAACCTGTCGAATCAATATCGGTACTAATATAACGTGCACCAATATTACCGCGTACCATTTCGCCAAATTCAAAGTTAGCTTGAGCGTATAGCGCAGTTGTAGTTTCCTCAATTAGTCTGTAGGCGCTATCATTTGAGCGAATATCTAAGATATCAGGGCTGTCTGGGTCGTGGGTAATAACAGCATTTTGTAGAATATCGATTACACGCTGCGGATCTTCAAAAGCTTGGTCTGGGTCAATCAAAAGGAAGTTTTGAACGAACAAATCTCTCCCATCACCATCGCCAAAGTTATTTGGACCTTGTACAAGGAGTTCAGAAAACAGTGAACCATTTGGACTATCAACCATACGGCTAAAGCCACCTAGTTGATCGCCTACATCTTGGTATTCATGCTTTGATTTGTTGTAACGCACACCAAATTCAACAGAATTAATATAATCAACTTGGTCAACAAAGTACTCAAAATCAACACGCGCAGCGTCCTCTGAGTTTTCACTTGAGTCTCTACCAACGACTAATTGATCCAGTACTACGTTATTTGGATTAGTCAAATCACTCACCGCAGGTGCAAACGGAGAATCAAAATTTATACCAAAGGCCAACTGATTACCTGATAGGTCATATTTAAATGGTACGCAGTTATCGTTACTTGTGCCATCTAATGGGCAACTAGGATTGATGAAATTAAGCGTACTACTTAAGTTAGGATTGTCTGTATCAGATTTAGATGATGAAATTTGTGCACTCACACTGAGATTCTCACCTTGCCATTCGCCGCCCAAAGAAAATACTTGGCTATCGGTAACTCGCGCGCCAGTATCACTTGAGAAACGCAAATTAGGATCATCGTCATCGTTTGCTAAATCAGGTTCAAGATTGCCGCGAAGGGCTGCTTGGTAGGTACCAATGTTTACACCGTCGATGATGCCATAGTTGATTGTTTCAAAAGCGCTAGGAATACTTCCTGGAGTATCTTTTAAAGTAGACACGCCCGAAGCTTGGATACGATATGCATCTTGGCTACGTTCTTGTTTGTTTATAATCGCATCAAAATAAAACTTTAAATTATCATTTGGCGCAAATTCAAAGGTGGTGGCAATGTTCGTAGTTTCATAGTCGTTGTTTTCTTGTTCTTGCACCAAAAATTGAATACCTTGGAATTGGCTTCCATCTGGCAAGGTCGCAAGGTTATCTCGGTCAGCTCGTGGACGAAACGAAACCGCTTCTTGTTCTGTGTAACTGCCACTAATTACAAAGCCAAATCGACCAGCATCTAAATCCCAATTGTCGCCGTAAGCGCCGGAAAAACGAGGTTTGGCGCTTTCGGTACTTAAGCTACTGTCTTCGTATTGTACGCGAACTTTAGCCAAGGTATCTGATAACTCCAGAGGTCGAATCGTACGAAGATTGATGGTACCACCCACCGAACCTTCGATAGTGCTAGCTTCTGGTGCTTTGGTTACTTCTACCGCAGCGATAATCGCAGGGTTTACGTCTTCAAAATTTATCCCGTTTCGACCTGCCCCTGAAGACGCAGTAGAGACACCGTTTATCTCAACTCTATTCGCATTTGAACCTCGAATTTGAACACCTGTACCAACACCGGCGGTTCTTGTAATTTGTATACCCGTGATATTTTCGAGAACTTCCGCTAGGTTTTGATCTGGCAGTTTACCAATATCGTCTGCGACAATGATTTCGGTTAAATTGTCAGTGTTACGCTTTTCATTGAGTGCACTGGCAAGTGACGAGCGAATGCCTGAAACTTCAATAATCTCTGTACGTGAGTCTGCCGCCGGTGCCTCGTTTTCTTGAGCACTTACTGTGGCGGTATAATTAAGCGCACTTGCAGAAAGCAATGCTAGGGTAATTTTAGACAGTTTGTATCGCATAGAATTTTCCTGTGTGTTGTGTGTTGTGTCATAACTCAATATATAATGTAATTTGAGCTCTGTTGTGTCCGCTTCCGTCGTTATAATCCGCATGTTTATTATGTAAACGCAGTGTTAACTCTACTGCAATTTAATTAACATACTACACTTTAATTGGTAATGCCACTTTGCCATATTGCCAATTAAGTTATTAAAATAATTTTGTGTATTGATTAGGTATGCTTCAAAAATGTTTATTGTGAAACAACCTATTAACTATATACTTACAATTAAATCTGAAAAGGTCAACCTTTTGGTCAGTTTGATTTCTTTTTTTATTTGCAAATTTTGTATGACCAATATATTTATGTGAGTGGTTTTGTTTTATTTTGAATAGGTTTTATGGGTATTAAGTTAATGATATTTATAGGTATTAATTGATTTTACCCTAGTTTTAAAATAAAAATTTATTTTGGTTAACCAATAATATTAAATAATTACATAGGAAGCGATAACATCAACATTTATTGAATCTGCCACTAAAGTATTAAGCCAATACATGCTATTTTCTGTGAAAAAGTAACAAGTAAGGAAAAAAATGAAGACTGTTGGTGTTGGCATACAAAGCGCTGAGCAAGCCCTTACATCTCTTAAAGATATGACCGCTTCACTCAACCCCATATCTTCAGAGGAACATTTGCTTCGAATTGCCAAGGCGCAAGCTTATATGCAAACCCATAATATTGATGCTATATACCTAAATGCTGGCACTAATCTTAGCTACTTCAGTGGTATGAAATGGTATGCCAGTGAGCGGATGGTGGGAGCAATATTGCCTGCAAAGGGCAGTATTCACTACATCGCTCCTAATTTTGAAATCGGCACTCTACATGACTTTAAGGTGGTTGAAGGGCCAATTCATGGTTGGCAAGAGCATGAGAGCCCCTATCAGTTGTTTATAGATATCCTCAAAGATTTAAGTATCCCCAGCACTGCTACAATTGGCATCGATGAAAGCGCCCCATTTTTTATTTTCGACGGCATTAACAAAGCACAAACAGGTCTTAATTTAATTAATGCTAGGGGAGTTACTGCGCATTGTAGAATGCATAAATCAGATGCTGAGATTGCCTTGATACAAGGGGCAATGGATATGACTTTGGCGGTACATCAAGCCACGGCGAGTATGTTGCATGAGGGAATGACTACTACCGAGGTGGAAGCATTCATTCAGCAAGCCCATAAAAAGGTGGGCGCATCTGGAAATTATTTTTGCATCGTATTATTTGGCGTGGCTACGTCTTTTCCGCATGGGGTTAAACATGCGCAAACGCTTCAGCGAGGGGATATGGTACTCATCGATACTGGCTGTAAAGTACACGATTACATTTCGGATATTACCCGCACCTATGTATTTGGTGAGGCTGATGAGCGCCAGCGAGAGATTTGGAACATCGAAAAGTCGGCGCAACAAGCCGCCTTCGAGGCAGCACAAATTGGCAAACCTTGCAGCAGTGTAGATGCCGCCGCACGCGGTTATATAGCCTCACAAGGATTAGGCCCAGACTATGAAACACCCGGTTGCCCGCACAGAACCGGTCACGGAATTGGCTTAGATATTCATGAGTGGCCATATTTAGTGGGTGGGGATGATACAGCGCTGGCAAAAGGCATGACTTTTAGCAATGAACCCATGTTAGTTGTGCCAAACGAATTTGGTGTGCGCTTAGAAGATCATTTCTATATGACCGAGCGTGGGGCAAAATGGTTTACCACCCCAAGCTCGAGTATTGATGACCCCTTTGGTCTAAGTTAACACCGCCAGATCATTTTAAATGTTCTAAGAAGTAGTTAGTTTGTAACGTGTACAAATGTAATGAAGTACCGTCACCTTCTACTATGCCGTGTCGACGATTTGGATAAGCCATAAAGTCGAATTGTTTATTGTGCTTAATCAATTCGTTGATCAGCACTTCGGCCCCTTGATAATGTACGTTGTCGTCGCCGGTGCCATGCACTAGTAATAGTTTTCCTTCGAGGTTTTTTGCATGGGTTACTGGCGCGGCTTCCACGTAATTGTCGGCAAAATCTTCGAGCAGACCTGAATATCGCTCTTGATAAATAGAATCATACAAACGCTGGTCGGTTACCGGTGCTCTTGATACGCCCACGTGGAATTGTTCTGGATATCTAAAGAGCAGGTTTAGCGTCATTGAGCCACCACCCGAGTGTCCCCAAACACCTACTCTGTTGCAGTCGATATATGACCAGCGCTTACAAATACCACTTAGTGCATCAGAGATATCACGCGCACCAATTGGTCCTACGTTACCGTAAACTGAACGTCTCCAATCACGACCTTTCGGTCCTGGCGTACCGCGATTATCTACACTAGAAACTACAAAGCCTTTTTGCGTCATCATCACATGCCAAATATTACGCGTGCTCCACACATCTCTCACGATTTGTGCGGCTGGATCGCCGTAAACAAAGTTTATGATTGGGTATTGTTTATTTTCATCAAAATCAGCTGGACGCATTATGTAACCGTCGAGCACGACACCGTCTTGCGCAGTAACTTGATAAAACTCATGTGAGCCTTTCGCTAGTACGTCAATCTTGTCTGCAAGTGTTTGGTTATCTTCAAGTATTTGTTGAGTTGTATGATCAGGCAGTGAAATTAACGAATATACCGGTGGCTGCAAAAAGCTTGAGTGGGTATGAATTGCCCATTTTGCATCAGCCGATAAACTATAACTATTGGTGCCACTGAATTGTTCGGGTGTTACGCGAGTCATGTCACCCGTGCCATCAAGGTTAATACGATACAAATAACGTTGGGACGCCTCATCTGGAGATGCCATAAAGTACAAGGTGTTACTTTTTTCGTCTTTACTCACAAACTCGGTCACATCAAAATCGCCTGGGGTCAGGTTTTCGATGGATTGGCCATCGCGGGAGACCTTATAAATATGCCTCCAGCCGCTACGCTCGCTTAACCATAAAAAATGCTCGCCGTCTTTAAACCAAATTGGGTCCTCTAAATATTCAATGTAGGTGTCTTCTTTTTCAATAAACACTTTTTCAAGCTCGCCGCTCAGTGCGTCGGCGTAAAAAACGGTATTGGTGTCTTGCTTACGATTCATCTGCTGAATGAATACTTTATTTGCGTCTTTCACCCAGTTCATGCGCGGTACATACATGTCTTTTGCCACGCCGGGAAGGTCTACCCAGAGGGTGGATGCATCGGCAACGGTAACAATCCCTATTCTAGCTGCAGAGTTTTCTTCGCCTACTTTGGGGTAAGGAATAGCGGTAATTTTTGGATAAAGCGTATCGGTGTTATTAATAATATAAAAATCTTGGGCTGCGCTGGTATCAAACTGCCAATAAGCAATTCGTTGGCTGTCGGGGCTCCATCGAAAGCCGTCTTGAATGGCAAATTCTTCTTCATAGGCCCAGTCGAACAAGCCGTTGATGATGGTATCGGAGGCATCAACCGTAAGCGCATCAATTTGTCTGCTTTGTAGGTCTTGTACGTAAATGTTATTTTTGTACACGTAGGCAAACTTGGTGTTATCGGGCGAAAATTTACCAAACATCATTTGGCTGGATGCGTGGTCAGCTTTTCCTAATTTCCACAAATCATCTTCTTCGATATTCAATACCCAATATTCACCGCGGGTTTTATCGCGCCATACGTATTTTGCGTTGGTGTATACCAGCAACAAACTTTTATCAGACGACCAAGTATAATCATCCACAACCAAGGCTTTGTCTGAGCCTTTTGGCGTTAACTGTGCAAGGCTAATAAGTACCGTGCGCTCTTCAGCCCCAGGGTCGTATTGAACAATCTCCTCGTAGATTTTTATATCGTCGCCGTATTGGTCTTTTTCTAGCACGGCGCTTTCAAAGCCTGACGCAGTCTCCAGAGCGGTAAATGTGCTGCCTTGTGTTTCCCACCTTATTGCGCCCGGACGTTTGGCGTTGTACTCATAGTCTTGGTAGATAGCTTCGTTACTAAGCGCTACGCCGTCTAATTGAATGGGCGCATCTTTTGACGCTGAGGGAGGGGGAGCGCAAGCTGCGGTCAACCAGAGTGTGGACACCACACCTAAAGCTTTTAACACGTTAAAGGTTTTGCTCATTGTTCTGATCCTTTAGTTATTATTTTTATGTTGTTCTATGCGTGTACGCAGCTGTAAAGAAAAGAATATTCACTACATTACATACTTTTCATCATGTTAATGCATTTTACCTCTTATAATTAGTATAAAAGAAAACTTAATTCGCTTTCGATAACAGAATGTTTCGAAAATTAGGGTTTGAGAAATTGAGTTTTCGAAATCCAAAAAACTGAAGATGTATGGCATGGGCATTTAATGGTTCGTGCGACGCGGAGAAAATGATGAACGATGTTGCTGCAAAATCGGCAAGTTACAACAAACGTGTTAATTGGATAGTGCATATTATTGTCACTTTTGTGATTTTAATTGTCGCAGTGGGCGTTATCATGGCGATGTTTAGCTCAAAGCCTGAGGCGCAGCGCTGGGGCGGAGCTCGCCAAGCACCTTCGGTTGCGGTAGATGTAACTGATTTAGAGCAAACCGACTTTCAAGTTTGGATAGATTCCTACGGAACGGCTCAGCCGCTTACTCAAACTCTATTGGTATCGGACGTCAACGCGCGCGTGTTGTCGGTGTCAAACAATATCCGAGCAGGTAAATCCTTCAAAAAAAATGAAATATTGGTACAACTAGACGACCGTGACTTACTAGTTGAAGTACAAGTTGCAGCGTCTGCAGCTGCAGAAGCCGAACTGCGTTATTTACAAGAAGTGGCAGAGTCTGAAATTGCGGCCCAGCAATGGAACGAGCGTCCAGTGAGCGAAGCCGCGCGTTTGTTAGCGCTCAGAAAACCGCAAGTTAACGCAGCAAAAGCGGCCCTTAATGCCGCAGAGGCTCGCCTGGCAAGAGCCAAGCTCGATTTAGAAAGAACGAAAATCCGGGCGCCTTTTGATGGCAAAGTTTTGATGCAAATGGTTGATGTAGGTCAGGTAATTAGCCCCAGTCAGGCTATTGCTGAAATTTACAGCACTGAGGCGGTTGAAGTACGTCTACCGGTAAAAGTATCGGATTTAGCGTATTTAGAGTTGCAAGAAGAATTACAAAATAATGAAACCCCACCTCGCGTGAGTCTGATAGGTGACTTAGGCAACAGAACGTATGAGTGGAGCGGGCAAATAGTCAGAAGCGAGGGAGCATTCGATCCGGCGACTCGCATGTTGTATTTAGTCGCTCAAATAGAGCAACCCTTCACTGCCAGTGCACAGCGCCCAGCGATTCGAATTGGACAATTTTTGCGTGCTAAGATTGAAGGCGAAGCATTGGAAGATGTGTTTATTATTCCTCGCCGCGCAGTATCACAAGATTTTAGAGTCAGTGTGGTTGAAGATGGCTTTTTGCGTAAACGAAAAATTAGCCCGCTCTGGACCGACGCAGACTCTGTTGTGGTTGCCGGAGATAATTCGGATAACCTGCGCTACGCCGCTGGCGCAATTGGTGAGCTACCCGCGCAAATCGCACTTAAAGCATCTGACAAACTCATTCTTACTCCGACCGCAAACCTACCCGACGGCACGCGGGTTAAACCGTTGATCTCAAAAGAAGAAGAACAAGATCGGCCCGAGCGCATCGTTACTAATGGCGAACAAAGTGCATCAACCGCTTCTTTGCAAACTAAGTCATCAGCTCCGGGTAATAGCACCGCTGTTAGCACCGCGATTAATTAGGAGATGTTAAGATGATTGCTTGGTTTGCCAAAAACGATGTCGCTGCCAATATCATGCTTTTTGTGATCATGATTTCTGGTATTTATGTGGCCACGACTCAAATACCTATTGATTTATTCCCTGAGTTTGAACAACGCAATGTGCAGGTGTCTATGGTCTTGCCCGGGGCATCGCCGCAGGAGACCGAAGAAGGGATAACGATAAAAATCGAAGAAGCGATACAGGACTTAGAAGGTATTCGCCAAATTACCTCTCGCAGCCAAGAGGGCAGCGCTTCGGTCACTATTGAGGTAGAAGAAGGTTACGATGTGCGTGAAGTGCTCGATGAGGTCAAAATAAGAGTCGATGGCATTAACAATTTCCCGGTTGATGCTGAAAGTCTATTAGTGCAAGTGCCGCAGTGGCGCCGTGATGCCATAGGTGTTGTATTATACGGTGATTACGACAACCTTACTCTACGCCGTTTTGCTGACAATATACGCGATGAACTTGCCGCCAAAAATGAGATTTCGCAAGTCGAAATAAACAACGTTTTGCCTTACGAAATCTCTATTGAAATACCAGAATGGGCCCTGCGTAAATACGATGTCAGTTTGGAAGAGGTAGCCTCAGTATTACGTCAAAACTCCCTCGATGTATCTGCCGGTAATTTAAAAACCGAAGGCGGTGATATTTTTATTCGTAGCCGTGGTCAAGCTTACATTGCTGATGACTTTAGCCAAATTCCAGTCATTACCACCCAAGACGGCACCATGATCACCTTAGGGGATATGGCCAATATTCGCGACGAGTTTGAAGAAACCCCTTTAAGAACACGTTTTAACGGTGTACCTGCCTTAGAAATAGAAGTGTTTAGAACCGGTGACGAAAGCATTATTGATGTTACCACCGCGGTAAGAAACTATATCGAAGATAAACAAATTGATATGCCCCAAGGTTTGAGTCTCGACTACTGGCGCGACAGAAGCGAGCCCATCAAAGCCCGCTTAGAGACGTTATCAAAAAGTGCATGGCAAGGATTGCTCTTGGTCGTTCTGATGCTTGCGTTGTTCCTTCGACCCTCGGTTGCTTTTTGGGTTTGCTTAGGTATTCCTATGAGCTTCATGGGCGCGTTTTTATTTATGCCTTTGTTTGATGTTACGCTCAACTTGATGAGTCTATTCGCCTTCATACTGGTACTGGGGATAGTGGTAGACGATGCCATTGTTACCGGCGAAAACGTTTACTCACATTTGCAACGGGGGGAAGACCCATTAAACGCGGCCATAAAAGGCACACAAGAAGTTGCGATACCTGTGACCTTTGGTATTTTAACAACCGCTGCCGCCTTTTTGCCATTGGCCTTTCAGACTGGCCGTGGCAGTTGGTATGCTGCCATTCCGTATGTAATTATTCCGGTATTGCTGTTTTCGTTAATTGAGTCGAAATTCATTTTGCCGGCGCACTTAAAACACGTTAAAGCCCGCAGCGACAAAAAGCCAAACCGCTTATCGCGTATTCAGCAAAAAATTGCGAACTCTTTAGAAGTGTTGATTGAAAAGGTATACCAGCCTTTACTCGCTCAAGCGATGCGCTGGCGCTATGCCACTTGGATGGCGATGTTTGCTTGTTTGTTGATGATCATTGGTACCATTGCGGCAGGTCATACTAAATTTGTATTTTTTCCGAGAATCCAATCGGAGGTCGCAACGGCAACTCTTGTGATGCCTGCCGGTACTGCCTTTGAGAGTACTGACCGTATCATTTCGGCGATGACTACTCATGCAAAAGACTTACAAGAGGAGTTTCGTGATGACGACACTGGTGAATCGGTTATTCGTAATATTTATTCAATAAGTGGTGGTCGTAATTCCACCACTGGTCGTGTGCAAATCGACCTTATTCCACCAGAGCTTAGAACCGTTGATGTCACCACGCGAGAAATCGTAAACCAGTGGCGTCAGCGAGTAGGGCAAGTTGCGGGTGCTGAGCAGTTAAACTATCGAGCTGAAATTGGCGGCTGGGGTGGCTCCGCTATAGACATTGAACTTAAAGGACGAGATACCGCTTCGCTAAATCAGGTAGCTGAGGCCTTAAAAGTACAACTCGGTCAGTATGCCGCGGTATCAGACATTGAAGATTCGTTGTCGGATGGTAAAGAAGAGTTACAACTTGAGCTTAAACCCGAAGCGCGCTTGCTCGGATTAAGTTTGAATCAGGTGGCGCGTCAGGTGCGACAAGCGGTGTTTGGTTTTGAGGTGCAGCGTGTGCAACGTGGCAGAGAAGAAGTGAGAGTGATGGTGCGATACCCTCTTGAAGCGCGCCAATCTATAGAGACTCTTGAACAAATGATGATCCGCATTGGGCCTAATCAAGAAGTGCCGTTATATCAAGTCGCGAATGTTGCTCCAGGTCTAAGCCCTGATAGTATTTTGCGGGTAGACCGTCAACGCACGCTGTCAGTCACTTCCGATTTTGATAAAGAGGCCGGGGATTTATCGCTTGTATTGTCGGAAGTTGAAGAATGGCTAGCACAAGAGATGGCGGCATATCCGGGCAGTAGCTTTGAAATGGCTGGAGAAGCACGCGATCAAGAGGAGTCCTCAAGAGGCTTGCAGGTTGGTGCTATTGGCCTTGCGATATTAATCTACATTCTGCTAGCAATACCTTTTAAATCTTACTCGCAACCGTTAATTGTTATGTCGGTCATTCCATTTGGTTTAGTGGGAGCAGTGATGGGTCACTGGATTATGGGTATGGATTTAACACTGCTAAGCTTTATGGGGATGCTGGCGTTGTCAGGGGTGGTGGTAAACGACTCCCTAGTATTGGTCGATTATATCAATCAAAAGCGCAAAGAAGGGGTTGCTCTAAAAGAAGCCGTATACAACGCGGGTGGGCGCCGCTTTAGACCAGTCCTACTTACCTCACTAACGACATTTGCAGGCCTTATGCCCTTGTTATTTGAAAAGTCCACACAAGCACAATTTTTAATACCCATGGCAATTAGCTTGGGTTTTGGTATTTTGTTTGCCACCCTAATTACGCTGTTTATTGTGCCGGTGAATTATTTAATACTAGAAGACGTGAAAGCTTATATAAGACGGTATAAGTCTGATATGGGGGCGCTTATTACCCGTAAAGCGAGCAGTTCAAGTAACGGATAAAGGTAAGAGTTTTTAACATTAAGATTGAAAAAGGGGCGGTTATTGCCCCTTTTTAGTGAAGAAAAGTAAGTGTACGAGGGCTTTCTATAAGCTAGCTTTTGCTTCTGCGTAACTTGCTTTAGCTATTCTTAGTTTATTGTAAGCTTCAAGCAAGTGTGGGTTGCTGTTGATTTGAGTAACCAACTCTTCTAAGTAGTCTTGTTGACGCTGTTTCAATTTAAGTTGCACTGACACAGAAGATGTCATCTCAAAGGAGTTGGCTAGCTTTGCACCCGGACCTTGTAAATCGAAATCGCGTTGGGTTTGTTCGCCAATTAAACGAGAAACGAAGTTGGCCTCGCACTTGCGACCTTTAAGGCGGCTAAATGCTTGTAAGTGCTGAGTTTTACACTCCACTTTAAAGTCGTCGTCGCTGACAACCGTATTCATCAATGAGAAAAAATTGTTTTCTGCATTTTGTAAATCTCTTCTAAATTGAGATAGGTGTTGCGTCCCTACGATACCAATTATCTCCGTCGTTTTGCTAGCTGATGGAGCATCATTAACCTGTGTTGCATATGTATTGCTTGCACTTAAGGTTAATCCTGCTAACAATAAGCCCGATACAATCGACTTTACGCACTTAGACGTGTGACGCGTTACTATTGACGTATTCATCTTAAATCCTTTTTGCCGTATAAAATTTAGTCAATTTATAATCTAGCAAGCGAAATAAAGTACGTCAAATGCTTATATGTTGCGCTCAATACGTTGGGCATCTTTGATGGGATATGGCCTAACTTATCAAGTGTAACTAAAAAGAAAAAACAGCGTTTATTCCGACCTCGATAGGATTTCCTGATACTTCGAATACTTTAGCGGCCTCTGCGATAATTGAAATATCGGCATTGACGAAATAAGTAAGGGAAAGTTGTGTTTCGTATTGCCATTCTGAATTATTAAAAGTGTTGTAGCGCGCAATGGCCTTACCGACAAGTTTAGTTTCTCCAAGATATGCATACATTCCCAGTTCCGGCTCCGCATTTAAATATATACCACTGCGAGCTGCTGCAGATGCCTTAACAAGACCATAAAGACCGGCTTTTGAACTAAAAACATGGGAGACGCCTAACCCGCCCGATACATACGTTACAAGCTTCTTATCGCCACGAGAGTTATATCGGCGTTCGGTTCCCACCGAGAACGACGATGATAAGCGATTAAAATTTTCTTCGTAGTCAGTAATGGTCTGCATACTGTAAAGCCGATAATGATCTAAATAGACAGAACCATGATGGTTGATGCGTATCTGTAAATCGTTTAGTAGAAGTACATTTTCACCGTAAAATTCCCGGTTATCATCTTCTAAACTATTATTAACTGGAAACAACCGAAGTACTAAGGACGAGCTATTGTCATTGGATTGATGGTTTATGCCTACGCGAACTTGTCCGTCTTTTGGACTTCTGATTGGATTTTTGAACTCACCAATATCAATCGCACTATTTTTAAGCCTGCTATTTGCATCCTCAAAGCGATGCCTTTCAGCCATGAGTGTTCCTGACTGATGTGTATTTACGGATGCAAGAAAATCATAATACGTACGAACATATTGATATTGAAATACATCTTGACGGATGTCGTCATGCACCAGCTGTGGAGCCTCTCCTGTTTCTACAGCGCGCCTTAAAAGCCTTGCTTCTTCTGTGCCTACCAGTCGACTAAGAAGTTGCATCCTCCACTCTATTGAGTTCCTCAGATTTGCATCATGTAATAGTTCAGCATTATGAGCAGCCTTTACAACATCAAGCGGTGTTATCCATTGACCTTTTTGTGGCATAAGCTCAAAAGATGCGAGCCCTAATATCGCCTGTGTTACCGTGGCGCAATTATACGTATGAAAATAATATGCTGTTTGACTTTGTCCATATTCCCAAATAGCGTCGCGTATCAGTAGTTTATCATCTTCACTTATTTTTAGCGGATATTCGTATACATTTCGTTGCTCAGTATTTACGTAATAGTCGACAAAGGGGGCGTATGGCGCAATTTGAAAAATGCCTTCTTTTCCAGTTACGAGGCTTTCCCACATGATTTTAGCAACATTTACACCTTCTAATTCGGTAAAAAATGTTACACCGTGTTGGACTTGCATATCTTTATTGTTTTTGCCATCAGCTCGAAGCATGATATGACCCATCATGGAGCTTGCTCGAGTAACATTTTCCGACGTATAAATTAGAAATAACTCGTCTACTGGGAAATTGTTCAGAAATCTTTGGTAATCGTCACAAAAATTTGGATAAATATCATAAAAATTCTTATTTAGTACCTTGGCTATAATACGGGCCCTGGCGGGGTAATCACACGCTTTGGGTTGTTCTGATTGCAACAATTTAAATGTTAATATTGCTTGCTGAAGGGGATCATGGTCCGAGTTTAAATAAAGCGTCGTGTTAGGGTTTAAGGGACCGGAGGGGGTTAGTTGTAAAAGACTTCTCCACTGTTCGGTTTTTGACAGCTGGACTAAGCCATTAAATTGGTGACTTTCTATGGCCCATGCGCAATTTGTGACACTCCAAGAAATAAAAAGGAAAGCGACAAGCGCTTTCCTTTTCTTTAAATATTTTGTCACTATTGGCAATTGATTGTGACGGTATCTTGGTACTTCCACATTTTCTCTGTGCCATAGTCGGTTGATGAACCAAATATACCACCTGATAAGATGTTAACGAAGAAAGCGGTTTCAACTTCTTTATTTAGTGCAGTTTGAGATGTACAGCTATCTGTTTCAGCGACAATAACCTTATTTTTATTTTCTTTCTTAATTTGAACGATTCCAGGTATTGTTGCTTGTTGCCCGTCAATAACTACAGTTGCTTCCTTTCCATTGGAAGTTGAGATATTAACAGCCTGAGTTTCTTCAGTGAGGATAGTCGCGCAGCCTGAGCTAAAAAGTACCGACACTAACAAACCACTCATTATTGATTTTTTCATTTTTTATCCCTAAATTTTAATACGTTATCAAAATCCGATAACCTTACAATAATACCCATGTTTGGGTATTTTGAATAGAGATAAAGCTTACTGAGTATAAATTTTTCGAATTTTCAAAATCACAATTTAGAGCTACTAATACCGAAGACAATCTGATTCTTTTCATTCAAATGTTACTTTTTTGTAATTATTGGGCGATTGTTAACTGCGAGCGTATCACCTAACAATGAATACAACGGATTAATCAATGAAATACTTATTACTTACTAGCATACTTTTGCTCTCGGCGTGCTCAGTGGTCGGCGACAATGGTGTTGAGTCAGCTCCATATACTTTAATTGAATCCGATATTGAAAATGATATTGAAATTAGAAACTACGATTCAATGATTCTGGTGTCTGCGAGTATGAAAGGTGAGGGTCGTAACAGTGCCTTTCGTAAGTTATTTAAATACATTACTGGCGCTAATTCCCGCAGCACTGAAATTGCGATGACCGCCCCAGTATTTATGGATGACCAGAATCAAGGTGGGCAAGAGATTGCGATGACTGCTCCGGTATTTATGGACAACCGTGGTAACGAGCAAATGATGTCTTTTGTTATGCCAAAAGATTTTACCTTGCAAAGCACACCAAAACCGACCGATCCTGATGTGGTCGTCACTGAGGTGAAGGATTATAAAGTAGCAGCCGTGCGTTTTAGCGGTACCTTGAGCAAAACCAATGTGAAAGAGAATACTGAGAAGCTAACCACGTGGATGGAGAAACATAATTACCAGCAAAAAAGTGAAGCAATAACAGCAGGTTATAATGGCCCGCTCACTTTGCCAATGTTTCGGCATAACGAAGTACTAATTGAAATAGAATAAATAAAAGCGATACATCTTTTCGTAGATGCATCGCCGTTGCCTATGTATAGCTATCGCCAATTATCGAACCCGGGGTCTCGTTGCAGGGCGGGTAGAGGGTCTTGGACGTGTATGCGCGGGCGGCCTGTTAACAATTATGTTTGTGTGATTGCGGTAGCCGCTTCCATAATACATAGGGTAGCCACCGTATCCATAACCATATCCCACCCCATAACTCACTGAACCGCTAACATGGGTATTTTCACAAGCTGACAGTAGTGTGCCGCTGGCAATAATAAGGGCTGCTAATACAATTGTTTTCACGTTTTTCATTATTTAGCCTCCTTTTGTACAACACCGATTAGTGCACCATTGGGATCTCTGATAATTGCGATCCCTTGGTTTTCAGGTTGATATATTATTGTTGCGCCATTTTTGGTGGCGTTGGCGGCGAGTGTTTTAACATCGTTGACTCTCACAAAGTTAACCCAACGGTCGCGTTGCTCAAAGCTCTCTGGCATTTTGATCACACTGGCCTGCACCATGTCACCTTGCACTAAATAGAAACTGTTATTTTGTACGTTTATCGACTCAATACCATAACCAAGAATATCTTGATAAAAGGCGGCAGCTGTTTGCGTATCAACGCTGAACAATTGTGCCCAGTCCCATTGTGTACTTATGCCCTGATATTTATCGTTGCTAAGGTCGAGCTCTAGTAATGCAATGATTGCCCCTTGTGGGTCGGCAATAACAGCGCGCTTGCCATAAAACTTGAAGTCGTGGGGAGGCAAAATAATGGTCGCATCATCTTTACTGGCTAAGTCGACTCTGTCGGCGACACTGTCGGTGTCGATGCTGCCTACCCAAAGTGCTTGATCAGTTTGACTTCGTTTAGATTCGCGCTCGAGTAAGCCTGCAATTGGACGGCCTTCATCATAGAAGATGTGATATCGAGGGCTGTTTTCCGCAAATGCCTTAGTTGTCCAACCAAAGGTATTGCTGTAAAACGAAATTGAGGCTTCCACGTCGCCTGAGTAGAGGTCTGCCCATACAAGTTTTCCATGCTGGTTGTGCACTCTTTGTTGCTCTGGGTCGGCGTTAAGCGCGGCTAATGCGCTGTAACTGTTTAATAATAATGCCACCCATGTCAGCATTAAGAACTTACTTATGTTCATTCTAAGGTCCTCGTTGATAGATGTGAAAGCTAAACAAAGGGCCAGCTTAGCCCTTATGCATTTGACAAGTTTTGCAAGAATTGTTCAATCGCAAACACATGCTCATCTATAATAGCGTACTTTCTTAGTGCAGTTCCCATATTAAATACATATTCGCGGTTTTCGCCACTGGGGCCACGACTATTGAATATATGGACGGCAAGCTGTTCAACTGGTGTTGGACCTAGATAAACGCTACTGTTGGTATCGCCAATGTATACAAGCCCTCGCACAGTATCCCCATCAACAAGGTGGATGTCGATTTCTTCTCGCAGGTAACCATTTTTTTCACGATGGTCTAAATGCTCAAACTCCGCTTCGGTGATTTTGTATGCGATACCAAAACACTCAGTATTATTAGAGGGGGTAAGCGTAAGCACTATACCGGGGTTTTCGGGGGTGCCTCTATGGTCATGGCTTAACATCCAAAAACGCCGTTCCCATCCATATACATTTGCATACCGGCGTTCAATATACGGAAAATCAACTTTATAAATGAGCGAACCATAACCGAATACCCATATTTCGTCGTATTTAGATAAATCTTGTCTTTGGCGATTTTTCTCTTGGGTATCGTGCATTTCTTTTGTTGTTCCTATCAAATTAACGAATTTGCGACTATATGTTTATAGCGTTATTGTTACAAAAACGATCGACTGTGGGCGGTAAACGTCGGGTTAATTTAGCTAATCTCAAAAGGGTATTTTGGTGTAGGATAGCTCCTATTCAGTACTGACTTAAACAGGTAGATAGATATGACAATAACAAAACGTCACGGGTTAACGATTGGCATGGAACGAGTCAATGCCGAGTCTTATTTGTACATTAAGGTGATTGGTACATTAAACCATCAAGATTATCAAAAAATAACGCCCCTGATTGAGTCAGCCATAGAGGGGGTTAATGAGCCTAAGCTCAATTTATTCTTTGATGCTTATGAGCTCGAAGGCTGGGAGCTGCGAGCGGCGTGGGATGACCTTAAAATTGGTCTGAAAAACGGTAGTGATTTCAATAAAATTGCGATTGTTGGCAATAGGAAGTGGCAAGAGTATGCAGCAAAAATTGGCAATTGGTTTACTCAAGGTGAAATCAAGCATTTTGATGATGCTGAGCGCGCTTTAAACTGGTTAATAACCCCGGCTCTTTAGTTATAGTCGTATTATATTTATCAGTCATGCAAGGCTAAAAAGGAGTATTAAATGAGTTTAAAATTAAAGAGTTTGATGGAACGAAAAACCACTGTTTTTTTTACTATCTCGGTATTGTTGGCAGCGACCAGCTTTGCATTTCAGGCAAATGCGGATGTCACCCAAGCACAAATTGAGCAATCTAAGCTCACAGAAGTGTGGGAGCCGATTCCGGTTAAGGTAGAGGCACTACCAAACCAAGCGCCTTCAGATGCGATTATTTTGTTTGATGGCAATGGTTTAGATGCTTGGGAAGATAAAGATGGCCAGGCGGCTAAATGGGAGAGTTCCCCGCATAGCATGCGGGTAAAACCGGGTACAAGCTATATCTACACAAAACAGTCATTTTGTGATGTGCAAATGCACATTGAATGGCGTACGGCCCATGAGCCCGAAAAACAAGGGCAGAATAAAGCGAATAGCGGGGTGTTTTTGCAATCTCGTTACGAAATCCAAATACTCGATAATTATGAAAATGGGACCTACCCAAATGGCCAAGCGGCATCTGTGTACAAGCAGCACATTCCTCTGGTTGATGCGACTCGGCCATCTGAAGAGTGGCAAACTTACGATATTATATATACTGCTCCACGATTTGAGGGAGAGCAATTACAATCACCTGCCTATTTAACCCTCTTACACAATGGCGTATTGGTGCACAATAATATTGCCTTAAAAGGTCAAACAGAGTGGATTGGCGAACCAAAGTATTATCCTCATGGCTGTTTGCCAATTAAACTACAAGACCATGGTAGCCCAAATAGTTTTAGGAACATCTGGGTGAGAAACATTTAACCTGTAAACAAGACGATTTTACTAAACGCGTAGATCAACGGAGAAATGAATGAAATTAGTATCTTGGAACGTAAACGGTATTCGCGCCGCGATGAAAAAGGACTTTATGCAGTCCTTAGCAACATTGGATTGCGATGTGCTGTGTTTACAAGAGACCAAGGCGCAAGATGAGCAAGTCTTAGAAGCTCTGGAGCAAGTTGAGGGCTATCATATTTTTACCAACTCAGCGGTAAAAAAAGGCTATTCGGGTACCAGTATTATTACTCGTGAAAAACCCATCAAGGTCAGTAAAAACATTGATATTGACGAGCACGACCAAGAGGGGCGAGTATTGTGTGCTGAATTTACGGCGTTTTATTTAGTGACCGTTTATACGCCTAATTCAAAAAACGATTTGTCGCGTCTGCCATATCGTAAGCGCTGGGACGCGGCCTTTCTTGATTATGTGAGTGAGCTTGAGAAATTCAAGCCGGTAGTTGTGTGTGGTGATTTAAATGTAGCGCATCGTGATATTGACTTGGCGCGCCCCAAAGAGAATTACAATAAAAGCGCAGGCTTTACCCAAACCGAAATAGACGGACTCGATCATTTTACCGCCGCAGGTTATGTTGATGCCTTTCGCTATGTTCACCCTGACACAGTCAAATATAGTTGGTGGAGTTATAGAGCTGGGGCAAGGGAGAGAAATGTAGGCTGGAGAATCGATTACTTCTTAGTGTCGCCAGCCTTGCAGTCGAATATTACCGCGTCTGACATTCATAACGATATTCATGGCTCAGATCATTGCCCGGTGAGCGTTGAGCTTACACTAAGCTAACCGCGCTTATTGGTCAGCCATCTAGTGCTGCTAAGTATTTAGCAGCGTTTTCAATAAAGCTTCCGCTTCATCTCTATCACTAAAGCTAGCGCCATCATTGAGTAACTTTTCTAACTCACTTATGGCTTCGGCATTGCGGTTCAATTTGGCTAATATGTAAGCAAGATGGTATTGCATGGAGGGGGCATCCGCTCTTAACGCTAACGCTTGGCGCATTAGATTGAGTGCTTCAGAGTACTTGCTTTGTTTAGCTAATATCCATGCTTTTGTATCCATAATATCAGGTGATTGTGGGTTTAAATCCAATGCCTGAGTGGCATAACTGAGCGCTTCATCTAAGGTGTTGGGTGTTAATAATTTTATATTGGCGATGTTGTTCAACACACTGTCCATACTGGGCAGACCTTTGAGGCTCACCAAGCGCTCATAGTGACCTAAAGCTTGTTTATATTCGCCTTGTGTCATTAACAGGTCGGCAAGTAGGTTCCTTACAAGGTAATCGTCTTCTTGCGCGTCTAAGTGTGAATGCATAAGCGCAATTGTGCTTGTTTTTTCTATTCCACGTAGGGCCAATTGATATAGTTTAATAAGCGCCATACTATAGTTTTTATCAATTTGATAGGCTTGTAAATATTCTTTATACGCTTGTTCTAACAGACCTTTTTCAGAAGCAACTTCTCCGCGCATCAAGCTTAATACAGGGCTATTAGGGTAAGATTTCTCAATCGCATCAATTTGTTTTTGCGCTTGTTCCAACTGACCTTGAATTAAATGCAAACGCATCATTTGTACTCGGTAGTTTAAATCATCCGGTTCCAAAGAAATCGCGGTGTTTAGGGACTTACTTGCACCTTCATAGTCGAGGATATCCATTTGTTCTTCAGCTAAGAAACTGAGTCTATTAGGCTCTTCTAACCATAAGCCATATACAATATTTAACTGTTTTTGTGCATCTTTAATGTTATTCATCTGATATAAAATATCTGCTTTTGTTAGCAAATAATCAGGTTGCAAATAATAAGCTCTTAGTAAGTGATTAATTTCGCGTAGAGCATCCTCTAGTTCACCATTTCGTAAGTAAAGCTTTACTAAGAGCTCTGATGCGATGGGATTGTCGTCAGATAATGCTCGTGCTGCTAAGAGTTGGCTTAGTGCTTGTTTATCGTTGTTTGTGGCCACTAAAAGCTGGCCGTATAAAACCGAGACAGCAAGGTCAAGTTTATTTTCATCATGTAACTGTTGGGCAATGCCGAGGCCTTGCTCATATTGTCCAGTATTTAGGTAAATTCGAGCCAGACTTAAGCGACCTTGCACCGATGTGCTGTCAGTTGTTAGCGCAGATTCGATACTTTCTTTTGCGGCTTGATAATCGCCGGTGCTAATAAGTAGATTAGCTTTGAGGAGTTTAGCGCTGATGTTGCCGTCGGAGGCCGCAATAAGCTTATCGACCTGTGCCAGTGCTTGGTCAAACTGATTATTGGCAGCATATAGGCTCACAGAAGTTAACAGAACTTGCTCATGCTCTGCGCTTGAGAACTGTGTTTCTAATAACTTAATTGCATCGGTGTAACGCTCTAAACCTAATAATGCTCTGACGCGCATGAAATCAAAGCTTGGATTAGGGCCATGATATTTCTCTAATCCTGTAATGAGTTGTTCGCATTTAAAGGCTTTATTGGCATTTAAATAGAGTCCGCACAGCATTAGGCTTACGTTTTGGTTAGGAATAAGCGTAGGTTCGCGATTCTCTAGCAAGGAAAGCGCCTTACGTTCTTGGCCAGTGCGAATATACGCGTCAGCCAAAAGCCCCATCGCCATAGTATTATTCGGGCTTTTCGCTAAAAATGCTTCAAACTCTCTTACCGACTTGCCATAGTCCCCATTTAGGTAACTTGCGGTAGCACGAATAATAAGAAGCTCGTCTCGTTGCACTTGTATTTGTTTTGGAATGGCCGCTAACGACAGGTTCAACTCTTTTATTATAGCTTTGTAGGCATCACCTTCTTGAGTCTCGCGCAATAAGCGTCCTTTATAAAGCATAGCGAAGGGATCGTCAGGGGTTTGTTCGAGAATTTCTTCGATTATGGCTTTTGCTTGCGCATAGTCTTGTTGCTGTATAAGGCTACTTACTAACGAACGCTTTACTAGAGGATCGCTAGAGTTCGCTTGGTAAGCTCGTTCAAAATAATCATGCGCTTCGTTGAACAACTTTTTAGATTTTAACACCTGACCTTCTAGATGAAGCACTCTAAAGTCATTAGCTGAAATGGTGCGCATTTGCGTTACGGTATTTTCTAACGCTTCTTGGTTCTGTGTAATTAAGTAAAAATAAGCGATGTTCGTAAGTACGCCAATATCTTTTGGCGATATAGCTAGCGCTGATTTGTATTGTTTAATGGCCTGATCGTTTTGGCCTAAATTTAAAAAGGCATTTCCTTGAACAAGATATAAGTCTGCGGTATTTGATGGTGACAGCCCATCATTTGAAAGTGCTACGACTTCGTCAAATTGCTCGAGAAGTAAGTGAGTGTTTGCTAACGGAAGTATGATTAGGTTTGGATCGCCATTCGCTTGTTGAGCTTCTTCAAATTCAATTAAGGCGTCGAGTAAAAATCCCTTGTATACAAGTACTTTACCCATAAGTATTTTAGATGGTAAGTGGCTGGGACTTTCATTAAGTGCATTCTTTAAATGAATGTAGGCGGTGTCGATATCGTCGTTGTTGTAGCTTTGAATCGCATCTTCGTATAGCTCAGATACATTCGCTACAGATAAGCTACTCAACGTAAGTGCGATTATTATGATGAAAACTTTCAAGCTTTTCATAGACTACTCTCGAATAAAATGGCTTGGCTAGTTCGACGCTCATTATACGTGAGCGCTGAAAAATATAACAGGAAGTAGATTTTGATGATATTAAAAAGCCGCTCTAGAGAGCGGCTTTAGCTTAATAAATAAAGGGTCTAACTTTTACGGCGACCGAAGATAAATCCTGCGCCTAGTAACATAAACAATATAGTTGCTGGGGCAGATACATGTGAGAACACAAGGTTGTTGATGGACCCAGAGCCTGGCATGTTCACAACAAGTCGAGAGATGTTATACATGTTGTTATATGCAACTCGCTCGTAACCAGCATTACCTGTGTTCGCAACAAGTGAGGTTGATACGTCACCGGTGGCGGAGTGAAAATATAAGACGTTGGCAGGGTTGCTCAGGTTTGCCTCAGCAGATTCTATGTCAAAGAAATCCAAACTTAAGATGTTCACTGGACGTTCAAATTCAAACACAAAAAAACCTGCCGGCTGAGCGCCTTCGTCGTTTGTCGAGTCGTCTCGATTACAGTTTTGGCCACAGGCATTTTGGTTTGACTCTTGGATAATCAAGACGTTGCCAGGGCTGTTCGTCAGATCGTTTGCAAGTGAAGTTGACCCGAACATTGCGTTATAGTAATCGCTGTAATCGGTGAGTGGCTGATATTTAGCCCCACTTTCACTAACATATTCTAACCCTTGTTGTTTGAATTCTAAGTCAGGGTCGATGGTGTTTGTGCGTTCGGTGTTAAAAGCGACTTGTTGATTTTTTTTGTTTGCTTGACCGCCTTTGCAAATCCCCAATGCTTGATCTGTATTTTTTCCAACAACGCCATTAAGGCGGCAACTGTTGATTGTCACGCCCCATTCTTCATATTGATTTCTTATTTTGTCGCCATTTTCTATTTTTTTACCGTCTGCCCCATAGTCAAAATCAATAATTGATACGCCCGCGTGAGCCAATAGTGGACTCGCTAGTGTTGCCACCAAAGCAAGTTTCGCTATATTTTTTAGTTTCATAATACTCATCGTTTATTGGTCCTAATAGTGACATCCGTTTTCTTCGTTGTCTGAATAGCAAGATTTATGCCGCAAAAACTTAATAATAAAATCATAGGGTTACATCTTGAAATCAGCGCCCCTGTAAAAAATTCTGACAGTTTAATTACGTGTTAAACGAGCTGTTGATGTTCAAACTATTGACTAGTTTACCTGATATTGCGTCCTTAAGCGATTAATCACTTCTTGGGGGGCAAACTTTGCCAAATCAATTAAGCACTCATTGCTTTTGGGCAAGCCATGCTTTAGCAGTAAATCGCATGCAGCGTATAAATGCTGAGGATTGTTACTCAATGCAAATGCGTCATACAAAGTATCGCTCGCCTTTTGCTGATTGATTGATTCTAAACTTAAACCATACACGTAAAAATACTGGCTATTGTAAGGGGCTAACTGTGTTGCCTTTTCTAAAAACTCAGAGGCTTTTCGCATATCTTTGGTGCGAACATAGCCTAAGCCCAACTCATAGTGTAATTGAGCATTGTCTGGATTTTCACGAATACCCTTGTGCAAACTAGCTATTGCCTCTTTTTCGTTACCTAACTGGCGATAGGCTTTACTTAAATTTAAGTAAGTGGGTGCAAAGTAGGGCTCAATACGGATACCAGTATTAAATGAGGTAATCGCCTTGTCAAAATTGCCCTGATAGGCATGAACTACACCAATATTGGCATGCGCAAAGCTGCGCTCTTCGTTGAATTTTTGCATGGCAATATAGTCGTTAAGAGCTGGTGTGAGCATATTTTGTTGCTCGCGCGAGAGATTGCCCCATAGGCTCGCCAGCGCAAATGCCGCGTTACCTCTTACCGCAAGCACATCGTCTTTTAGCAAGGGCGTAAGCACTCGCCATTTTTCAGGTCCTGCTATATTCTGGCTGCCCTCAATTGCGCCTAAGCGAACATGTTCATCAGGACTTTTAACACCCCGAGCAACGGCAATAATACTATTAGTATCAGAGAGCTGTGCCATTCTAGTAAGTGCAGATGCTCGAATGATTGGTGCAAACGAAAGAGTTTGCGAAATGCGCGACAATTCGCTCGATACAAACTGTATATTATTAGGTGTTAAAGGCCTTACGGTGGCGGCAAAAGCAGGTACAAAGTCTTTCTCTTCTTTGGTTTTAGAGTCTTTATACCAAATGTCGACATGCTTGCTACTCCAATCGCTGTCTTTATCTTGGTGGCAACTTAAGCAAGTGTCGGGAGTGCCAAATTGTTTAGCTAAATCGGGTCGTGGAATATGAAAGCCATGGTCGCGACGTGCATCAATTTCCATGTAAGTGGTTTCTGGCATATGACAACTCACGCATTGCGCAGCCTCTGTGCCAATTGGATGTTTATGATGTTCAACAACGTTATAGGTATCGGCTTGATGGCATTGCAAACAAACCGTTTCCACCGGCATTCTTAGTTCAGCAGTATGTGGGTTATGACAGTTTGTACAGGTAACACCGCTTTGTGCCATCTTAGACTGCAAAAACGAGCCATAAACAAAGTTTTCGTTATACACCTGACCGTCTGCAAAGTAATTCACACCCGACATTAAATCGAGCATGTATCGGTCGGCAAACGAATTACTTTTTACATGGTCTTTATAACTTATTTGAGTGCGCCTACTATGGCATTGCGCGCACATAAGCACTTGTTGGCTGTGTTCGATTTTTTCAGGTTTTAAAATGCCTGAGCCATCTTTTTTATCAAGCCAGCGGGCAACAGAAGTAGATAAGTCTCGGTCAAAACCCATATCGTCTGACCCTGGCGCAGGGTCATCTGCCCATGCGATATGATCACTTGCTGGGCCGTGGCAACTCTCACATGCAACGTTAATCTCGCTAAACATGGTGTTATAGGAATTGCTTTGTAAATCATAGTTTTTAACAACGTTGGTGGAGTGACAATCGGCGCACATAAAATTCCAATTTTGGCCAACGTTCGTCCAATAAAACTCCTGATGCGTGGAAGTCATTTCTGGATATAAGTCAAACCAACGTTGACCGCCTTCAGCCTCGGTACGGGCATCCCAAGCAAAAGGAATGAGCTGCACTCTACCATCGTCAAATTCCACCATGTATTGCTGCAGGGGATCGTAACCAAAGGTGTATTCAATTTGGTAATCCTGAAACTTACCATCAGGCCCCTTAATGTTGACCCAATATTCATCTTGTTTTTTAAAAAAGCGATTTCTACCCAATGACTGGTTGTTAAAGTTGCCTAAAACAGAAGAGGTGTCAGCGTGCTTCATCGACATATCATGATGAGAACCTTGCCATTGCTGGTACTCGCTTTCATGACAAGTTTTGCAACTTTGCGCACCGACGTAATCGGTAGCGTTAACATAACCTGATAAAACAATAAGGCAGAATAATAAAATAAAATATTTGATAGTAGATTCCAATAAAATTAATGCGATATGTGAACGTTTCATAACAAAAGCGCTCTTTGCCGAGCTATGAATAATACTACCAGTAAAATACCATGAATTTTGAATTCTACCATCCTTGGTGATAATTCTGCGTCTATCTTTATGAACAGCCAATAAGACAGGTGTCATTTTGTTGGCATAACTTAATTTAAGGTCTTGTTTTTCGTTTGATTATAAAATCAAACGAAGGTATGCTTTTATTCAAAATTAGATTCATAGATGTACGTCATGGACGGTTATGCAATGAAGAATAACGTTAGTCTGGTGTGGTATCTGTAAATATACGCTTATTTTCTCATTCTTCGCTCAATTTCTGTTCCCAACTTAAGTGTGTCGAAAGTATTCATAGCTTCCATGCTGGTGTTTGAGAATTTTTCAACTTATCTGCTGAGACCGCCAGAATGAATTTACATCGTTTTATGTTCGCCCTGTCTATCTTAATCATACTATTACAAATGCATAGTGCTTTTGCGCAAGTGAAGCAGTTACCATCATGGAAAGATAATGTACATTCTCAACGCATTATTGCCTTTGTTGAATTAGTTACGAATGATTCTGCAGACACATTTGTTGCGCCAGCGGATCGTATTGCCGTATTCGACAATGACGGTACCCTTTGGTCAGAGCAACCGGCTTACTTTCAACTATATTTCGCGATTGACCAGATACAAAATATGGCAGCGGCTGACCCAGCTTTGGCGCTAAAGTGGAAATCAGACCCAGTATACAGTGCGGTGTTAGAAAATGACTTCAAAGGCATAATGTCGCATGGTGAAGAGGGCTTGCTGAAAATAATCGGCAGTTCTCACAGCGGAATGACAAGCGATGAATTTGAAGCATCAGTAAAAGAATGGGTCAGTAAAGCAAAACACCCAGAGACGGGTCGCCTATTTACTGAAATGGTGTTTCAACCTATGTTGGAAGTGCTCGATTATTTGCGAGCTAATGGCTTTAGAGTCTACATCGTATCAGGTGGTGGCATGGACTTTATTCGTCCTTGGGCCGAAGATGTATACGGCATTCCAAAAGAAAATGTGATTGGTAGCCGTCTTACTTCAACATACGAATATATTGACGGAGTCCCTGTTATAAAGAAAAACCCTGAGTTGGCTTTTAATGACGACAAAGCAGGTAAACCCGTTGCTATCTATGAGTTTATTGGAAAACGCCCAATTATGGCTTTTGGCAACTCAGACGGCGACTTACAAATGCTCGAGTGGACCGCTACCAACACTAAACCCACCCTCAACGTTTACATCCATCACACCGATGCCCAGCGCGAATGGGCATATGATTTAGAATCAC